>NKIZ01000001.1:1585000-2213745 GCA_002256425.1 Alphaproteobacteria bacterium PA2
GCTAAGTGGGAAACGATGTGGGATTGCTTTGACAACCAGGATGTTGGCTTAGAAGCAGCCATCATTTAAAGAAAGCGTAACAGCTCACTGGTCAAGCGATCCTGCGCGGAAAATGTAACGGGGCTAAAGCCATTCACCGAAGGTATGGGTGTGCGCAAGCACGCGGTAGCGGAGCGTTCCGTAAGCCTGTGAAGGTCAGCTGCGAGGCTGGCTGGAGGTATCGGAAGTGAGAATGCTGACATGAGTAGCGACAAAGAGTGTGAGAGACACTCTCGCCGAAAGTCCAAGGGTTCCTGCGTAAAGCTAATCTGCGCAGGGTTAGCCGGCCCCTAAGGCGAGGCCGAAAGGCGTAGTCGATGGGAATCAGGTGAATATTCCTGAGCCAGTTGGAAGTGACGAATGCCGTAAATTGTGAGGGCTTATTGGATTGTTCCTTGCAGTGAAGGGGTTCCTGGAAATAACTCCAACGGAGACCGTACCCGAAACCGACACAGGTGGACAGGTAGAGTATACCAAGGCGCTTGAGAGAACCATGCTGAAGGAACTCGGCAAATTGCACGCGTAACTTCGGGATAAGCGTGACTCTTACTTGGGCAACCAGGTAAGAGTGGCACAGGCCAGGGGGTAGCGACTGTTTATCAAAAACACAGGGCTCTGCGAAGCCGCAAGGCGACGTATAGGGTCTGACGCCTGCCCGGTGCCGGAAGGTTAAAAGGAGGGGTGCAAGCTCCGAATTGAAGCCCCGGTAAACGGCGGCCGTAACTATAACGGTCCTAAGGTAGCGAAATTCCTTGTCGGGTAAGTTCCGACCTGCACGAATGGCGTAACGACTTCCCCACTGTCTCCAGCATGGGCTCAGCGAAATTGAATTCCCCGTGAAGATGCGGGGTTCCCGCGGTCAGACGGAAAGACCCTATGAACCTTTACTACAGCTTCGCCTTGGCGTTAGCTGCAACATGTGTAGGATAGGTGGGAGGCTATGAATCCGGGGCGCCAGCTTCGGTGGAGCCAACCTTGAAATACCACCCTTGTTGCTGTTGACGTCTAACCGCGGCCCCTTATCGGGGTTCGGGACATGGCGTGGCGGGTAGTTTGACTGGGGCGGTCGCCTCCCAAAGTGTAACGGAGGCGCGCGATGGTGGGCTCAGAGCGGTCGGAAATCGCTCGTCGAGTGCAATGGCATAAGCCCGCCTGACTGCGAGACTGACAAGTCGAGCAGAGACGAAAGTCGGCCATAGTGATCCGGTGGTTCTGTATGGAAGGGCCATCGCTCAACGAATAAAAGGTACTCTAGGGATAACAGGCTGATTTTGCCCAAGCGTCCACAGCGACGGCAAAGTTTGGCACCTCGATGTCGGCTCATCACATCCTGGGGCTGGAGCAGGTCCCAAGGGTTCGGCTGTTCGCCGATTAAAGTGGTACGTGAGCTGGGTTCAGAACGTCGTGAGACAGTTTGGTCCCTATCTGCCGTGGGTGTACGAAGCTTGAGAGGATCTGTCCCTAGTACGAGAGGACCGGGATGGACACACCTCTGGTGGACCTGTCGTGGCGCCAGCCGCGCAGCAGGGTAGCTAAGTGTGGACTAGATAACCGCTGAAAGCATCTAAGCGGGAAACTAACCTCAAAACAAGGCTTCGCCGAGAGCCGTGGTAGACCACCACGTTGATAGGCCAGGTGTGGAAGCGCGGTGACGCGTGTAGCTTACTGGTACTAATCGCTCGATCGGCTTGATCGTTCTTAGTTGAACTCATGAGAGCGCTTTGAAGCTCTTTCTCTATGATGATGTCTTCTCAACATCCGTTTTGTTGACCTGGTGGTTATGCCGAGAGGTCCCCACCCGATCCCATTCCGAACTCGGTCGTTAAGCTTCTCTGGGCCAATGGTACTTCGTCTTAAGGCGCGGGAGAGTAGGTCGCTGCCAGGTCTACAAAACGGATGTGTGTCAAAACCCTTCAATTACGATTTTCTCCTGCTCAGGTCGCAGACTTGCCGCGGGGTGGAGCAGCCCGGTAGCTCGTCAGGCTCATAACCTGAAGGTCACAGGTTCAAATCCTGTCCCCGCACCCAAGTCTTCCATTAAGGCCCTCCGTTTTCGGGGGGCTTTTTTCGTGTTGTGTCGACTTTTCCTGGCAGGACCGCCAAGAAGTACATCCTGTTCGGAGACGGTCCCATGGACATGCCCCTACCCCAGACGGAAGTCGCAGCCGTGGTCGTGGAAGCACCGCGCCTGCCACCATTGGCTGGGGAAGCGGTCTTCTCCGCGAGGCAGATTGATCTGGCCGACCTTGCCAGGGCGCCTCGGCTGGATGCCGCCCTGAAGACGGTTCCTGGCGTTTCGCTCTTTCGAAGGACGGGCAGCGACGGGGCAAATCCGACAATCCAGGGAATTTCACTGCGAAGTATTGCACCATCAGGTGCGGGGCGCGCGCTGGTCACGCTGAACGGGACCCCTGTCAATGACCCGTTCGGCGGCTGGGTTATCTGGTCGTCTCTCCCGGTCGAGGGGCTCTCCGGTGTAAAGATCGTGCGCGGCGCCGGGGCTGGCGCATATGGCGCAGGCGCCCTGACAGGGGTGATTGCGCTGGAGGAACGCCGGCTGGGGCAGGGTCAGTCGTCCATATCAGCCGGGATGGGCTCCTTCGGCTGGAAGCGCCTGGCAGGCGTTGGAGGTGGCGACGGGTTGACTCTTGTTGCTGCCGTAGAGAGCAGCGACGGTTACCGGCCAGTGCGGGGCCCGTCTGCCGGCAGGGTTGATACGCCAACCAAATTCAACAGCGCAAGTATCAGCGGCCAGATTGACGCGAACCTCGGAAGCGCCAGGGCGGCTATTCGTCTTGGCGGATATGAGGAGAGACGAGGGGCTGGGCTGCTTGGAGCAAATTCGGAAGCGAAGGGCGCTGACCTCGCATTCACCCTGGCGGAAATTGATGAGAGATCCGGATGGCGACTGCAGGCTTGGGTCAAAAAGAGCGATCTTTCAAATGGTTCCGTAGCTGTGGCTGTTGGCCGAGCCCTGGCGACCCCGGCGGCGGATCAGTATTCGACGCCCGCTCTCGGATATGGTTTCAATGCTGCCTTGCAGGGGCGGGGGGAGGTCTGGTCCTGGGAAGCCGGAGTCGACGCACGGCTTGCGACAGGCCGGGCTTTCGAGCGGTTCCGGTTCCAGAACGGCGTATTCACACGCGGCCGCGAAAGTGGTGGCGAAACGGCGATTGGCGGAATCTACCTCGATCTGTCGCGTAGCTCAGGTCCATTACTTCTCGCGGGTGGGGTTCGTCTGGATGAGTGGCGCCAGGAAGGTGCAGTGCGGATCGAGCGCGATCTTGCGACAGGCGTTCTGACACTGGACAATCCAGCGCGAGATAACTCCGGGACGACCCCAACCGGTCGCCTTGGTGTCAGATGGAGCTTCCGCGAAGACGCCTGGCTCAGAGCCGCGACCTATGTCGGCTTTCGCCCTCCGACACTCAATGAGCTTCATCGTCCCTTCCGGGTTGGAAACGATGTCACAGAGGCCAATCCAGCCCTGACCCCGGAGACGCTCTATGGCGGTGAGTTCGGGATCGGGGGAAGTGGTTTTGGAGATTGGTCTCTCACCATCTTCCAAAACCGGATCAAGGATCCCGTTACGAATGTGACCGTCGGTGTAGGCCCCAGGACATTTCCTATCGCTGGATTCATTCCTGCTGGCGGCGCCTTGCGCATGCGTCAGAATGCCGGTGAGATTGAAGCTTCCGGCGTCGAGGCTGAACTGCGTCGCTCCTATGGGGCAGTGCGTCTGGACCTGGCTGGCGCCTATACCCGGGCGCGGGTTGACGGCGGCGGAACGATCCCTCAACTGACCGGCAAGCGACCGGCTCAGGCTCCGCGACTGACGATCACTGGAGGCCTTAACTGGGAAGCCTCACCAAGGCTCACTCTGAGCACGAACGCCCGCTACGAGAGCGACCGTTTTGAAGATGATCTGAACACCCGGATCCTTCCAGCCTCGGTCGGTGTGGATGTGCGGGCGGAATGGCGGTTGGGGGAACGTGCTTCGGTATACGCGGCCGTCGAGAATGTGGCTGATACAGATATAGTTGTAGGGCAGACGGGTGATGGCGTTAGCAGCTTTGCAGCGCCGCGGAGCTTCCGGCTTGGCTTGTCCCTGCGATGAACTACCGGCACGCTTTCCATGCGGGAAACTTTGCAGATCTGATCAAGCACGCGGCTCTGGTGCTGGTGATGGAACGGCTTCTCGCCAGAGATGAGCCGTTGCGGGTCGTCGATACCCATTCGGGCCGGGGCATATACGATGTTGGCAATGCGGATGCCTCCAGATCAGGGGAAGCCAAGGCTGGAATAGGTCGACTCGCCAACGCCACAGGCCTTCCGGCTGGCCTGGAAATCCTGCGATCCGACATGGAGGCCCTGAATCCAGTCGGGGTTGTCAGCATCTATCCAGGTTCCCCACAACTCATCGCCAGCAGGCTTCGAGCCGGCGACTCCTATCTGGCGTGCGAATTGAGAACGGAGGAGCACTCGGCGCTGGCAGAATCCATGCGCGGGCGAGCTGGTGTCAAAACTGCCTGTGCAGATGGTTTCGATCGCGCATCAAGCTTGGGACAGGCAGAGGGTCAGACCCTTGTTCTCATTGACCCACCGTTCGAGCGGGCTGACGACTATGCCAGAATTACCGAGGTTCTCAGGTCTGCCGGACGTCGTGCGCCAGCTTTGCGGTTTCTGATCTGGCTACCGCTCAAGGACCTTGAGACCCTCGACAGCTTTCTTCGCTCGATCGAGGATGCGGAGCTTGGCCCCATTCTTGTGGCAGAGGCCCGCATGCGGCCACTCATGGATCCGATGAAGATGAACGGCTGTGCCCTGGTTCTGGTGCGGCCAATTGACGGGATTGAGGATTCGATCAGGGAAGTCGTCGAATGGGTGGTCGGAAACCTCGGTGAAAGCGGCGAAGCCCGGCTCTGGCGACTGTGACGAGGTATCTGATTGCTCAAATTTCGGTATAGTTCCGGTCCTGGATTCTGGATGTGGCGGCAAGCTTGATCAAGCGTGGTCTGGACATAGTTGGAGCAACGGTGGGGCTCGTTGTGCTTTCGCCGATCCTCCTGCTTATCGCCGTTGCTGTTCGGCTTGAGTCCCCAGGCCCGGCCCTGCATTGGTCGTCCCGGGTGGGGCGGAACAACGTATTGTTCTCCATGCCGAAATTCAGAAGCATGCGGGTGGACGCGCCCGATGTCGCGACACACCTGTTGCCTGATCCTGACCGATGGATAACCCCGCTTGGTCGGTTCCTGCGTCGCCACAGTCTGGATGAATTCCCACAACTCTGGAGTATTCTGAAGGGCGATATGAGCCTGGTTGGACCTCGTCCGGCCCTGCATAGTCAGGCCGATCTGATGGCCCTGAGAAACGAGGCTGGTGTCCAGGTGCTGCGCCCTGGCCTCACCGGCTGGGCGCAGGTCAACGGGCGGGACGAGTTGCCAATTCCGGAAAAAGCCAGGCTGGACGCCCAGTACCTCGAAACCAAGTCAGTGTTCCTGGACATCTGGATCATTGCGAGGACGGCTTTCACAGCCTTCTCCGGCCGCGGAATCCGGCACTGATCCGCGGTATTCCAAGGTGATTGACCTTGCTGGCGTGGGCCCGCAAGCTATCGGTAGCTTCCCATCCCCCAGACAAGAGTCGCAGCATGTTTTCCAGGAACTCAAGAATAGCCGTGGCCCTGCTGGCGGGCTGCTCGCTTTCAGCCACAGCAGCCTTGGCTGCAGTCGATGCGGCCAAGGCCTATGAAGCGCGACATGACCAGTTTCATACAGTCGCTGGCGCGTTCAAAGCGATCATGGATGGTCTGAAGGCCGAAAAGCCCGACACAGCTGCCATCGCAGCGAAGGCAAAGACCATTGAGGGTCTTGCCCATCAGATTCCATCCTGGTTCCCGGCCGGAACAGGTGCTGAAAGCGGCGTCAAGACGAGGGCGAAGCCGGAAATCTGGTCGGATGCAGCTGGATTTGCCGCCGCAGCCAAGAATCTTGAAACCCAGAGCGCGGCCCTTGCGGCCATCGCCGCGACAGGGGACCTTGCTGCGATCTCAACCCAGGCCAAGGCCATGGGGGGCGCTTGCGGGGCCTGTCACACCAAGTATCGCGGGCCTGAGGTCGCGGACGCTCAGGGCCACTGACAGTTGAATGAGCCCGGTCCGAGGATGCAGTTCACTGCAGCCTCGGCCAAATTCACGCCTAGCCTGCGGCTCCACGAAGGCAGGTGAGCCAGGCGTCTTCACGGGCCTTCTCGGCTTCCCGGAGCTTGGCTTCGGCGTCCCGGACGTCAGCATCGTGCTTACGCCATTCCAGCACTGCGCCTTCACGGGCTGCACGTGCGCCCTCCAGCGTTTCAAAGCGGGCAAGAATGGCGCGAACGCTGTAGTTTACTGGAGGACCGACGGTCTCGCGATCCGGATAGACTCCTGTAATTGAGTCCGCCGACTCCTTCTCGATCAGGAATACATCGGCCCAGCCGGCGTGGTGGCGCATCAGGGCCCACGGGCGTGCAGTCTGGTCGGTCATAGGGCGCTCCTCGAATCCGCTTGGCGGAAAACTGAGCCAATCTAGCGCGACTGTCGTCCGCGTCCAATCACACCATCCCCACAAATTGCTTTCACGCGGCGGGCAGTTGTGGAAAATCCGCGCCATTCGTTTCGCTGATATTTTCCGACCAAGTAGATTTGGAGCCGATTATGGCCGACCTCGTCGTTACCCAACAGTTTTGCGGTCCTCCCAATTCGGGAAATGGCGGCTATTGCTGCGGGATTCTTGCGAAGGATATCGACGGACCAGCCACAGCCATGCTGAAGGCGCGCATTCCGCTTGATGTCGGCCTTCGCCTCGAAGTCGGCGACCAGATCACCGAGCTCTTCGATAACGAAGGCAATCTCATCGGGGCCGGTCGCATGGCTGCCAAGGCGGACCTTCCACAGGTTCCAGAACCCCCGAGCCTTGATCAGGCGATAGCTGCCGAAGCGCGCCACGTAGGGCACACGGGACGTTATCATCCGATCTGCTTCACCTGCGGCCCGGAGCGCGTGGAAGGGGAGGGGCTGCGGATTTTCCCCGGACAGGTTGGAGGCGCGGAGCCCGGATATCTTGCCTGCCCCTGGACGCCGCATGCCAATTTCGTCGATTCTGATGGGCTCATTCCGGTGGATGTCATCTGGGGCGCCCTGGACTGCCCCGGCTTTTTCTCCTGGGTGGTCAAGGAGGGTCGTCACGGCGCCCTTCTGGGGACCATGACCGGTGAAGTCCTGCGCCGCCCTGCCGCCGGGGAGACCTGCATCATTACCTCCTGGCCCATCGCCAGGGAGGGGCGCAAGGAAACGGCAGGTGTTGCCCTACACTCGCCTCAGGGAGAATTGCTGGCCAGGGCGCATCAGGTGTGGATTGTGATGTCGCCGCCGCCGCAGGCCAGCCAGCCTGGATAGGCGAGAGGGAAGAAACGGTCATGAAACCAGCGTCGATCAAGGACTATCGCGAGCTTGCCCGACGTCGGCTGCCTCCCATGTTCTTTGAATACATAGATGGCGGCGCCTATGCCGAAGTTACACTGAGAAAGAATGTTGAGGATTTCGAGACCATTGCCCTGAGGCAGCGGGTGATGCGGGACATGACCCAGGTGGATCTTTCCATCGAGTCTCTCGGCCAGAAATGGGCCATGCCGGTGGGGCTCGCTCCGGTGGGAATGGCGGGCATGTATGCCAGGCGGGGGGAGGTTCAGGCCAACCGCGCCGCTGCTTCCGCAGGAATTCCCTTCTGCCTCTCTACAGTTGGCGTGTGCTCGGTCGAAGAGGTCGCCGGATCTGTTACGGCGCCATGGTTCCAGCTCTATATGTTGAAGGACCGGGGCTATATGCGGGCCCTGCTGGAGCGGGCGAAGGCCTCCGGCTGTCCTGTACTGGTCTTTACGGTGGACCTGCCCGTGCCGGGCGCCCGCTATCGGGATATAAAGTCAGGCTTTACCGGCGCCACTGGAATATCCGGCGCCGCCAATACGGCATGGCAAGGCATGACCCACCCCGAATGGTCATGGGATGTCATGCTGCATGGTCGGCCCCATTCCCTGGGCAACGTACAGGACGCCATTCCCGGAGGCCGCAAGGTCACGGACTTCCTTGGCTGGATCGCCAGAAACTTTGACCGGTCGGTGACCTGGAAGGATCTGGAGTTCGTCCGTGAAGTCTGGGGCGGCCCTATCGTCATCAAGGGCGTGCTTGATCCGGACGACGCGAAGGAAGCGGTGCGGGCTGGCGCCCAGGGCCTTGTCGTCTCCAATCACGGAGGACGTCAGCTTGATGCCGTGAAGTCCTCTGTAGCGGCCCTGCCCAGGATCGTTGATGCCGTTGGCGCCGACCTGGAAGTCTATGTGGACGGAGGCGTCAGATCTGGCCTCGATGTCCTCAAGGCGATGGCCCTTGGCGCCAGGGCCTGCTTCATTGGGCGGCCATGGGCCTATGCCCTCGGGGCAGGCGGAGAAGCGATGGTTTCGCGCATGTTGGGGGTCATGCGCTCCGAGCTGACAACCGCGATGATACTGACCGGCTGCAACGACATTCGCCAGGCTGGCAAGGCCCTCCTGGACGACTGATCGCCTGCAGCGATCCTTCTCACGCCGCACCCGGCGCGGAACGGCCTGGTCCGGGCGCCCCATTTTTCGCTCTGTTAGGAAAACTTTTCAAATCCATAGGTTCCGGGCCATCGACAAGGGTCGATCTTGCCGCTAATGCCCCCCGGAACACGCCTTCACGGCCCTAGCGGCCGCGTTGGAGCGTGCCTGGATTTTGGTAGATTGGGGAACGCTATGAGCGCTCCGGAAAAGCAAGGTTTGTACGATCCGCGCAACGAGCATGATGCGTGCGGCGTGGGGTTTGTGGCCAATATCAAAGGCCGAAAATCCCACGAGGTCATTACCTGCGGCCTTGAGATTCTGGTCAATCTCGATCACCGGGGCGCCGTGGGCGCTGACCCCCTCGTTGGCGATGGCGCCGGGATTCTGATTCAGATTCCGGATGGGCTTCTGCGCGACTGGGCCAAGGACGCGAAAGTCGACCTTCCGCCAGCCGGCCAGTATGCCGTGGCCATGTGTTTCCTGCCTCAGGACAAGGAAACCCGGGAAGTCGCAATCTCCCAGTTCGAACACTTTCTGAAGGTTGAGGGCCAGCACCTCATCGCCTGGCGTGAGGTCCCGACGGACACGACGGGGCTGGGTGAGGCTGTCCTGGCCCAGATGCCAGTGATCGCCCAGGCCATTGTCGGCATGGGAACCAACGTCAAGGATCAGGACGCCTTCGAGCGCAAGCTGCTGACCATCCGCAAGCAGCTGCAGAACCCGCTGGCCGAGCTGGCCATCAAGAAGAACCTGCCCAACCTGACCCAGCTCTACTTGCCGTCCTTCTCGACCCGGACGGTGGTCTACAAGGGCCTGCTGCTGGCCCATCAGGTGGGCAGCTTCTACAGGGATCTGACAGATCCGCGCACGGAGTCGGCCCTGGCCCTGGTGCACCAGCGGTTCTCCACCAACACCTTCCCGTCCTGGAAGCTGGCCCACCCCTACCGGTTCATCGCCCACAACGGCGAAATCAACACGGTGCGGGGCAACGTCAACTGGATGAACGCACGCCGCCGCACCCTGGAAAGCGACCTTCTGGGTCCTGACCTCACCAAGATGTGGCCGCTGATCCCGCATGGTCAGTCCGACACCGCCTGTCTGGACAATGCACTGGAGCTCCTGCTGGCCGGGGGCATTCCCCTTGCTCAGGCCGTGATGATGCTGATCCCGGAAGCCTGGGCCGGCAACCCGCTCATGGACGCCAAGCGGAAGGCTTTCTACGAGTATCACGCTGCCCTGATGGAGCCATGGGACGGCCCTGCCGCCGTGGCCTTCACCGATGGACGCCAGATCGGCGCCACCCTGGACCGGAACGGCCTGCGCCCGGCGCGCTTCCTGATCACTGACGAAGACCATGTGATCATGGCTTCGGAAATGGGCGTCCTGCAGATTCCGGAAGAGCGGATCCTGCGCAAGTGGCGGCTGCAGCCCGGCAAGATGCTGCTGATCGACATGGAAGAAGGCCGGATCATCGAGGACGAGGAAATCAAGTCCAAGCTGGCCGACGCCGAGCCCTATGCCGAGTGGCTGGCGAACACCCAGTTCAAGCTTGAAGACCTTGGTGAAGTAGCTCCCTCAGAGGCGCCGCCGCGCAACGACCCTTCGAGCCTGCTCGATAGGCAGCAGGCCTTTGGCTACACCCAGGAAGACCTGTCCTTCTTCCTGGAGCCCATGGCCCGCACGGGTGATGATCCGATCGGCTCCATGGGCGCCGACATTCCGATCGCCGTCCTGTCGCGGCGCTCCAAGCTGCTCTACGACTATTTCAAGCAGAACTTCGCCCAGGTGACCAACCCGCCCATCGACCCGATCCGCGAGGAACTGGTCATGAGTCTGGTTTCCATGATCGGCCCGAGGCCGAACCTGCTTGGCCGTCAGGCCGGGGCGCACAAGCGGCTGGAGGTGGCCCAGCCCATCCTGACCAACGAGGACCTGGCCAAGATCCGCTCCATCCACGAACTGGTGGATGGCGCCTTCCGGACGGCGACCCTGGACGCTACCTGGCCAGCGGAAGCTGGCCCCGGCGGCCTTGAAGCGGCCCTCGACGGCCTCTGCCGGCAGGCGACCGATCAGGTGCTTGCCGATATGAACATCCTGATCATTTCGGACCGTGAAGCCGGACCGGACCGGATCCCGATCCCGGCGGCCCTGGCGACGGCGGCGGTCCACCATCACCTTATCCGGCAAGGCCTGCGCATGCAGACCGGCCTGGTGATCGAGACCGGCGAAGCCCGTGAAGTACACCACTTCTGCGTCCTCGCCGGCTATGGCGCCGAAGCGGTCAATCCGTATCTCGCATTCGAGACCCTCGAGGACATCCGGGTCCGCAATGGTCTGCCGCAGACCGCCTATGAGGCGCGCAAGAACTTCATCAAGGCGGTGGGCAAGGGTGTCCTCAAGGTCATGTCCAAGATGGGCATCTCGACCTACCAGTCCTATTGCGGCGCCCAGATCTTTGACGCCGTTGGCCTGTCGTCAAAATTCATTGAGAGCTATTTCACAGGCACCGCCACCACCATTGAAGGCGCCGGCCTGCTCGAGATCGCCGAGGAAGCCGCCCGTCGCCACCGCGACGCTTTTGGCGACGCGCCGATCTATCAGTCCATGCTGGACGTCGGCGGCACCTATGCCTTCCGTCTGCGCGGGGAAGAACACGCCTGGACGCCAGAGACCGTCAGCCGTCTGCAACATGCAGTGCGTGGCAATCTTCCGGATGAATACAAGGCCTTCGCTGCAGGAATTAACGAGCAGTCCGAGCGCCTTCTCACCATCCGCGGTCTGATGCGGTTCAAGGTGGCTTCGACGCCCTTGTCCCTGGATGAGGTCGAGCCAGCTTCCGAGATCGTCAAGCGGTTTGCGACGGGCGCCATGAGCTTCGGCTCCATCAGTCGCGAAGCCCACACCAACCTGGCCATCGCCATGAACCGGATCGGCGGCAAGTCGAACACCGGGGAGGGCGGCGAAGAGTCTGACCGCTTTGTGCGCATGC
This sequence comes from Alphaproteobacteria bacterium PA2, assembly GCA_002256425.1. NCBI lineage: Bacteria > Pseudomonadati > Pseudomonadota > Alphaproteobacteria > Alphaproteobacteria bacterium PA2. The sequence goes on from NKIZ01000001.1 coordinate 1,596,645, forward strand.
CCAATGGGGACTCCATGCGCTCAGCCATCAAGCAGGTGGCTTCGGGGCGGTTTGGCGTTACGGCCGAATATCTGGTCAACGCCGACGACATCCAGATCAAGATGGCCCAGGGCGCCAAGCCCGGAGAGGGCGGGCAACTGCCCGGCCACAAGGTGGACGCCAATATTGCCCGGGTTCGTCACTCGACGGCCGGCGTGGGCCTCATCAGCCCGCCCCCCCACCACGACATCTATTCCATCGAGGATCTGGCCCAACTGATCCACGACCTGAAGAACGTCAATCCGGGCGCCCGGATTTCCGTGAAACTGGTCTCGGAAGTTGGCGTTGGAACCGTGGCCGCCGGGGTCGCCAAGGCCCGGGCCGACCACGTGACCATTTCCGGCTATGAAGGTGGAACCGGGGCCTCGCCCCTGACCTCCCTGACCCATGCCGGTTCACCCTGGGAAATCGGTCTTGCCGAAACCCAGCAGACCCTGCTGCTCAACGGCCTGCGCTCGCGGATCGCGGTTCAGGCGGACGGCGGTCTGCGGACCGGTCGTGATGTGGCCGTCGCCGCCCTGCTTGGGGCTGATGAGTTCGGCTTCGCTACGGCGCCGCTGATCGCGTCCGGGTGCATCATGATGCGCAAGTGCCATCTGAACACCTGTCCGGTGGGCGTCGCCACCCAGGACCCTGTCCTGCGCGCCAGGTTCACCGGTCAGCCCGAGCACGTGATCAACTACTTCTTCTTCGTGGCGGAAGAGCTGCGCGAGATCATGGCCAATCTGGGCTTCCGCACGGTTTCGGAAATGGTCGGCCAGGTTGATCGCCTCGACATGCAGCCGGCCATTGATCACTGGAAAGCGGACGGCGTTGATCTGAGCAAGATCCTCCACGTGGTCCCGCCCCAGCCCGGCAGCGTGCTGTGGAACCGTGATCGTCAGGATCACGGCGTCGACAAGGCCCTGGACAACCGGCTCATCGCCGACGCCCAAAACGCCATCGACACCAAGGCGCCGCACAGGGCGATCTATCCGATCCGCAACGTCAACCGCACCGTTGGCGCCATGCTCTCCGGAGCTGTGGCCCGGGCGCACGGCCATGCCGGTCTGCCGGACGACACCATCGCCCTGACCTTCACCGGTCAGGCGGGGCAGTCCTTCGGCGCCTTCACCGCCCGGGGCGTGACCCTGGAACTGATCGGCGATGGCAATGACTATGTAGGCAAGGGGCTGTCCGGCGGACGGGTCATTGTCCGTCAGCCCAAGGAAGCCAGGCGCGATCCGACCCAGAACATCATTGTCGGGAACACGGTTCTGTACGGCGCCATTGCTGGTGAGGCCTATATCGAGGGCGTTGCTGGCGAGCGCTTTGCTGTTCGCAATTCCGGCGCCTCAGCGGTGGTGGAAGGCCTGGGCGACCACGGCTGCGAATACATGACCGGCGGCGTGGTGGTGGTGCTGGGCGATACCGGCCGCAATTTCGCGGCGGGCATGTCCGGCGGCGTCGCCTATGTCTATGACCCCACCGACCGCTTCTCGGCCCTGTGCAACACCTCGATGGTGGATCTGGAGCGCATCGCTCCGGCGGGTTCCTCCGGAGATGGCGAAGGCGCGCCAAGCCAGAAGTCGATCTCGGTCGATAATGCCGGCATGGGCGACATGCTGGCCTTTGACGCCGAGCGCCTGAAGATCCTTGTGGAGCGGCATCTGCTGCATACGGGGTCCCAGCGGGCCAAGGACATTCTGGATAACTGGGCTGTCGCCAGCGGCCGCTTCTGGAAGGTCATGCCCCAGGATTATCGCCGCGCCCTCATTGACCAGGCTGCAGCCCGCAAGGCCGCCGCCTCGGTCGCCGCCGAATAAGGAGACCTCCCATGGGCAAGCCCACAGGCTTCCTGGAAACCAACCGTCAGGACCGCACCTATGTGTCGCCGCAGGAGCGGCTGCGCACCTGGAACGAGTTCGTCAATCCGCTGCCGGCTTCGGATCTGGTGGCGCAGGCTTCGCGCTGCATGGATTGCGGGATTCCGTTCTGCCATCAGGGCTGTCCGGTGAACAACCAGATCCCCGACTTCAACAACCTCGTCTACCGGGAGCAATGGCAGGCGGCGGTCGAGAACCTGCAGTCCACCAACAACTTCCCGGAGTTCACCGGCCGGGTCTGTCCTGCGCCCTGTGAAGCCTCCTGCACCCTGAACATCCAGGACACCCCGGTCACCATCAAGACCATCGAGTGCCAGATCGTCGACAAGGGATGGGAAGAAGGCTGGATCAAGCCGCAGATGGCACCCCGCGGCACCGGCAAGCGGATTGCCGTTGTCGGATCAGGGCCTGCCGGTCTGGCCTGCGCCCAGCAACTGGCGCGCGCCGGTCATGCCCCTACGGTCTTTGAAAAGAACGACCGGATCGGCGGCCTGCTGCGGTACGGGATCCCGGACTTCAAGATGGAGAAGCACCTGATTGACCGTCGGGTGGCCCAGCTGGAGTCCGAAGGCGTCATCTTCCGCACCAATTTCGAAGTGGGCGTGACTGTCTCGGTCCAGCGCCTGCTGGACGACTATGACGTGCTGGTCATGGCCGGCGGGTCTGAAAACCCCCGCGACCTCGAAATCGAAGGCCGCGAGCTGAACGGCATCCATTTCGCCATGGATTTCCTGACCCAGCAGAACAAGCGAAACGCTGGCGATGACGAACTGCGCGCCGCTCCGAACGGCGGCATTTCCGCCACGGGCAAACATGTGGTGGTGATCGGCGGTGGCGACACGGGGTCTGACTGCATCGGCACCTCGAACCGTCATGGCGCCGCGTCCGTGACCCAGCTGGAAATCATGCCCGAGCCCCCGGCCCGGGAAAACAAGTCCATGACCTGGCCGGACTGGCCCATGAAGCTGCGGACCTCGTCCAGCCACGAAGAAGGCTGTGAACGTGACTTTGCGGTCGCCACCCGTCGGGCCATTGGCTCCAACGGCAAGGTCGAGGCTCTGGAGTGCGTGCGCACCGAGTGGGTCAAGGGGCCGGATGGCCGGATGTCCATGCAGGAAATCGAGGGCAGCGCCTTCACCCTTAAGGCCGATCTGGTCCTGCTGGCCATGGGCTTTGTCAGTCCGCGGCACAACGCCTTTACCGAGCAGGCCGGGGTCGAGTTTGATCCCCGTGGTGCGGTCAAGGCGCCAGTGACCCACTATCGGACCACGGCCCCCAACATCTTTGCCTGCGGTGACATGCGCCGGGGTCAGTCCCTGGTGGTCTGGGCCATTCGGGAAGGCCGTCAGTGCGCCCAGGCGGTCGACGCCTTCCTGATGGGGTCCAGCAAGCTGCCCCGGTAGTTTGGACGGCGAGGGGGCGGCCCGCAGGTCGCCCCACTGATCAAATCCAGGGCTGAGGTCAGAATGTCCTCCTTCAGGGGTCTGTTTGGTCTTGCCCTGAGCGGCGAATACGACACCTTACACCGGTAGATCCGGAGTGAGCATGCGACCCAATATTGCCCTGGCGACCCTGGCCCTGACGGCCGTCGCCCTCAGCGCCCAGGCGCGCGACACCTTGATTCATGGCGGTCCCATTTATGTGGAGGCTGACAAGCCGCCGGTTGAGGCCCTGGTGATCCGTGACGGCAAGGTCGCGTTTGTAGGCGGCGTCGCCAAGGCCAAGGCCTTTGCAGCAAAGCCGGAAGACATCGACCTGAAGGGCGCGGCCGCCTATCCGGGTCTGGTGGACGCCCACGCCCACCTGATGGGCATTGGCTTCCGGGAACTTACCCTCAATCTGGAAGGCTCGGCCTCCATCACGGATTTGCAGGGGAGGGTGAAGGCCTGGAGCCTGGCTCACCCGGGGAGTGATCCCCTTTCAGGCCGCGGGTGGATCGAAACCCATTGGCCAGAGCATCGCTTTCCTTCCCGCCAGGATCTGGACGCGGTGGTCAGCGACCGCCCGGTGGTGCTGACAAGGTCAGACGGACACGCCATTGTGGCCAACAGCGCCATGTTGAAGCTCGCAGGCATAACCCGCGATACGGCTGCGCCTGATGGTGGGCAGATCCTGAAGGACGCCAGTGGCGAGCCTACGGGCATGCTGATCGACAATGCCATGGCCCTGGTGACCAACAAGATTGCACAGCCATCCCTGGCCCAGCAGAGAGAGGCGGCTAGGCTCGCCACGGCCCTCTACGCCTCCCGGGGCTGGACCGGCATGCACAATGTCAGCGTTGCGGCGGAAGATGTCGCCATACTGAGGGAAATGGCCAAGGCTGGAACCCTGCCCATCCGGGTTAACAACTTCCTGGATATCCAGGCGGCTGATGACGTCCTCAGCAAGGGCCCGACCCGCGAAGGTCTGCTCCAGGTCAATGGCATCAAGCTCTATATGGATGGCGCCCTCGGATCGCGGGGCGCGGCCCTGCTGGCACCTTACAGCGACGCCCCCGGCGTTGGGCTGGTGCTGACACCGCCGGACGTGATTGCGGCCGCCCTGGAGCGGGCAAGGAAGAGCCACGCCCAGGTGGCTATCCACGCTATCGGGGATCGCGGCAACCGCATGGTGCTCGATCTCTTTGAGAAGGCCTTTGCCGGTGATCCGGCTGCCCTCGCCGCCAGCCGGTGGCGCGTAGAGCACGCCCAGATCATTGCCCCTGAAGACCTGCCGCGCTTCGCCAGGCTGGGGGTCATCGCCTCCATGCAGCCCTCCCACGCCATTGGCGATCTCTTCTTCGCCCCCTCACGTCTCGGGCCAGACCGGATCAAGGAAGGCTATCCCTGGCGAGGCCTCTGGACCAGCGGGGCCCACATGGCGGCAGGTTCTGATGCTCCGGTGGAAAAGGGTGATCCCCTGATCGAGTTCTACGCGGCGACCTATCGCCATGACCTCAAGGGCTTTGCCGGCCCGGACTGGGGTCTCGATGAAACCCTGACCCGCCCTCAGGCCCTCGCCATGCTCACAAAGGGCTCAGCCTACGCCGTCTTCCAGGAGGACGAACTCGGCGACCTGAAGGTCGGCAAGGCAGCCGACATTTCGGTCTTCTCGGTCGACCTCATGACGGCGCCCTTTGCGGAAATCCCGAAGGCCCACGCCGTCATGACCATTGTGGCGGGCAAGGTGGTCTACCGGGCGAAGTAGGCCCTACTTCCCCGGCTTGTAGACCTTCACCGTGTGGGTCTTCAGCTGGTCGGGGTAGAAATAGACTTCCCGCAGGGCGCCCTGGCTGTAGCGCAGGGCCTGATCGTTGAAGTGCGGTGACCTGGGGTCTCCACTTTCACCGCCTGCGGTGACCGCATAGGCGCGGACCCTGTCCCCGAACTCCACAACGGCGACAAAGCTGTTTCCGTTGGTGCCGTAATAGCGCTTGGTCCCCGGATAACGCTTGGCGCCGAAGGAGGCGAGGGAGCCCCACTGGGCCGAGGCAAAGGGAACCGGTGTGCTGGCTCCGGCGTCATTGAAGGGCTGGACGATGTCGCCGGTCAGGCGCTGGAAGCGGTTGATCTCACCCCAGGGCGTCTTCCAGGATCCGAAGTCCTGGGTCAGGCGGTCAGAGGCTTCCTCAAGCGCCTTGAGCTTTACCGCCGGTGAAGTCCGGCCGGCCATGTAGTCCAGCACCGACACTTCGTCGTCCTTGGCCAGGGGCACCGCCTTGGCCCAGAGGGCTTCACCCCAGAAGACGGCGAGGGAGGTTTCCGTTGAGCTTGCCGACCACCGCCGGTCCCAGGTCCGAAGCGCCGCGACCTGCGGGGCCAGTTTGATCTTCAGGGGATCCGTGCCGGGCGTGGCGTCATAGGCGGCGACCAGGCTTGGAACAAGCTGGGCGAAGGCCGGCATGTAGGAGTCATAGGCCGCTGCCATCAGGGACTGCAGGGTAAAGTCCGTCTTTCCCTCGAGGACCAGGGCGGCGTGGGCGCCACGGGGATTTGGCCCCGCACTGTCCATGTATTTCGGGAAATCCGCCGGCTTCGGGCTGGCGGGGCCGGCCGCTGTCCAGGGCCAGTCATTGGTATTGTAGAGCCAGCCGGTCGCCGGATTGAGCAATTGCGGAGCTTCCGCCGACGTATGCAGGCCCTTCCAGTCCGTCGCGGGGTTCGAACCATCCACGGGCCTGGTGTAGTCGAACTGGTCACTCCGCTTGGGATTGAACTGGGGGTGCATATAGGCGATCTCGCCCGAGGAGTCGGCGAAGATGGTGTTGTTTGACGAGTTGGCCTGCAACTCCGCCACCTTGGTGAAGCTCTTGTAGTCGGTCGCCTTGGTGCGGAGGAATGACTGGCTGAGCGCCTCCACCGGCTTGTGCATCAGGGCCATGGCGATCCAGTTGTCGCCAATGGATTTGACGATGGGGCCATGGTGGGTCCGGTAGGTGGTGAAGGTCTTTTCCGCCATGGCGCCCGAGGCGGTCCTGTAGGGCACGGTAATGGATCGGGTGATGACCGGCCGCTCTTCCGCGCCATACTTGTAGAACAGCTTGCCATCCCGCCGGATGATGGTTTCGGCAAACTCGTCGACGGAGTCTTGACCGCTGGTGGTGTGCATCCAGCCGGCCTTGGCGTTGAAGCCCTGGTAGATGAAGAACTGACCCCAGGTCGCGGCGCCATAGGCATTGAGGCCCTGATCGCTCGAAACCTGCTGCTCGGACCGGAAGAAGAAGCTGGTGTGCGGATTGATCAGCAGAAGGGCGTGGCGGCCGACAGTGTTCGACGGGGCGATCGCCATGCCATTGGAGCCCTTGGGCTCGACAAAGGCGCCCGGGACCGGATCCAGCGCCGCAAGTTTCGGGGACGACACACCGTAGAAGTCCGCGAGCTTGCTGACCGACACTTTCTCAATGTCGCCGCCAATACTGCCCTCGCTGAAGCTCAGGGCCATCCAGGGTTCGAAGTGCTTGATGACCTTCGGCTTCACTTCGGGATGGTCAGCCAGATAGGCGTTGAGGCCATCAGCCCACGCCGACATCAGGGTCTTCAGCCAGGCGGGGCTCCTGGCATAGCGGGCCTTGAGGTCCACCGGGTCGATGAACAGCTTCTGGCGCAGGTCGGAATAGATGGCGCCCTCACCCTCGGCTTCGGCCAGCCGTCCCAGGGAATTGAGATAGTTGGTTTCCACCCGATTGAAGTCGTCCTCGGCCTGGGCGTAGATCATGCCATAGACGGCGTCCGCGTCGGTCTTGCCCTTGATGTGGGCGATGCCCCAGTCATCGCGGGTGATTACCACATCCCGGGCCTCTGCAGCGCCCGCCAGGACAAGAAAGCCAGCAGCGACCGCCAGGGCCCGAACCGAAGACATGGACATGAACAACTCCCTCATTTGCGGGCCAAGCTAGAGAGAGCTCCCGCCCGCTGCAAGGCAGGCCTTGGAGCTGACGCGGGTTCAAAGTATTCCCGAAGACCAAGCGCTCAACCAGGACCCAGCCCCCGATGGTCGATGACGTAAAAGCAGGCGCCCGTCGCCCCTTTGGACAGAACTACGCCTTCGTCGTCGCCGGCGCGGTCTTCCTGGCCATGCTGGCGTCTGCGGGCCTCAGGTCGGCGCCAGGGGTTCTGATGCAACCCCTCGAGCGGGCATTCGGGTGGGACCGTCCGACAGTCTCCCTTGCGGCCGGGATCGGCATCCTGCTCTACGGCCTGACCGGCCCCTTCGCAGCGGCCTTGATGCAGACCTTCGGTGTGCGCCGGATGGTGACCCTGGCCCTGGGACTGATGGCTCTGGCCACAGGCCTGTCGGTCTTCATGACCGAGGCCTGGCAGTATATCGCCACCTGGGGCGTCATGGCCGGGTTCGGAACGGGCGTCGTCGCCATGGTGCTGGGCGCCACGGTGGTGAACCGCTGGTTCGTCGCCCGGCGGGGTCTGATGCTAGGCCTGCTGACGGCCTCAACTGCGACCGGAACCCTGATCTTCCTGCCCGCCATGGCGGCGGTCGCAGAGCACGGCGGCTGGAAACCTGTGGCCATAGGCGTTTCAATGCTCACGGGAATTCTGGCGCCATTGATGTGGCTGATCCTGCCGGAGAAGCCGGCGGATATCGGCCTTCGGCCCTACGGCGCCCCGGACGATTACGCCCCGCCGCCGCCGCCCGCCAACAGCGCGATTGGCAACGCCTTCGCCGCCCTTGCACGGGCTGCGAAGACCCGGACCTTCTGGCTGCTGACGACGGGATTCTTCGTCTGTGGCCTGACTACCAATGGCCTGGTCGGGACCCACATGATCGCCCTCTGCAGCGACCACGGCATGACCGGGACAGCCGCGGCTGGTCTGCTGGCGGTCATGGGCGTCTTCGATCTTGTGGGCACCACCGCCTCGGGCTGGCTCACCGACCGCTATGATCCCCGCAAGCTGCTGTTTGTCTATTATGCCCTCAGGGGCCTTTCCCTGATTGTCCTGCCCTTCACCGATTTCAGCATAGTGTCCTTAAGCGTCTTCGCGGTTTTCTATGGTCTCGACTGGATCGCGACCGTGCCGCCAACTGTGCGGCTGGCGACGGAGACCTTCGGCGATCGTGATGGGCCCATCGTCTTTGGCTGGATCGCCGCCGGGCATCAGGCCGGCGCCGCCACCGCGGCCGTGACGGCGGGGGTCATGAGGGCCATGCAGGGCCAGTATGTCGAAGCCTTTGTGCTGGCCGGCCTTACAGCCTTCATCGCCGCAGCCGCTTCGATCATGATCCGCCGCGAGGTTCTGGCCACGACCTAGGTTGAGGCCAGGGTGATTGTCACGCAGTATGGGTGTTCAGGCCGGTGATCACCGGCCACCGCTTCTGGGCAGGAGACCAAGGCCGTCATGATGACCCTCTACTATGCCGGTCCATCGCCCTTCGCGCGGAAGGTCCTGGTCGCGGCCCATGAACTGGGGCTCCAGTCCAGGCTCAATCCGGTGGTGGCATCGGTCAGTCCGGTCGGACAGAACGCTGCCGTGGCCGCCGCCAATCCCCTGGCGAAGATTCCCACCCTGGTCCTCGAGAACGGTCAGGCCATTTTCGACAGCCGGGTCATCATTGAATATCTCGACAGCCTGACGGACCGAAGCCTGACGCCCCCCTCCGGTGAGGCCCGGTGGAAGGCGCTGACCGAGCAGGCCCAGGCGGACGGCATGGCTGACGCCGCCCTTCTGGCCCGGTATGAGGCCGCTCTGCGCCCGGAACCCCTGCGCTGGGCAGAATGGGAGGCCGGTCAGCTGGACAAGGTTCATCGGGGGCTCGACGCCTTCGAAGCGGGAACCCGGTCGGCCGGCGATGACCTGACCATCGCCGACATCGCTCTGGGATGCGCCCTGGGCTATCTCGACTTCCGGTTTTCCGAAATCGACTGGCGAAGGACCCACCCCAAACTGGCCGTCTTCTATGGGCAGCTGTCGAGCCGTCCTTCCTGGATCGCAACTGACCCGAAGGGCTGAGCCATGACTGTGCGGACCTGTTTTGTCGGGTTTCAGACCGCCTCCGGCCTGACCCTGGCGGGGAAGCTCTCGATCCCGGCCGAGGCTGCCAACGCTCCCGCCGTTCTGATCTGCCATGGCTCGGACGGTGTCGACGGGCGCGGCGACTATTACAGCGGCCAGCTGAACACGGCGGGCATTGTCACCCTTGAAGTCGACATGTGGTCGGCCCGGGGAACCGCCCGTGGTGCGGCCGCGCGGCCGCGCACGCCCATCGAAACCCTGGACGACGCCTTTTCCGCCAAGGCCTTCCTGGCGGCGCAGCCCGAGGTCAATCCGGACTGTATCGGCATTATGGGATTTTCGTGGGGCGGCGTGGTCACCCTGCTGAGCGCAACCTCAGAAGCGGTGAGCCGGCATAGCGCCACGCCCTTCCGGGCCCACGTGGCCAACTATCCGGTGGTCTGGGCCTATGAAGTAGTCCCGGGGCTCTCGCTTCAGGGCCTGACCGGGGCGCCCATCCTGATCCAGTGCGGTGACGCGGACGCCTATGATGACCCCGACGGACTGGACCAGTTGATGGCCCGTCTGCCGGAGGCCTCCCGCAGGCTCATTCAGACCGTGATCTATCCCGGCGCCGGTCACGGCTTTGACCGGGACCTGCCGCCCCAGACCATCAATGACCCCTTCGCCCACAAGGGGCAGGGCGGTCCTGTACTGATGCAATTTGATCCTGTGGCGGCCAAATCCGCCCAACTGGCTGCGGTGGCGTTCTTCAGCCTGACCCTGCGGCCCCCATCTGGAGAGCAAAATGGACGCGAAACTGGACCACGACGCCGCCTCAATGACCGCCCTGCTGGCCAAGCAAAAGGCCGCCCACCTTCGGGACGGCGCCCCAAGCGCTGAGAAGCGGATCGAGCGGCTGGACCGCTGCATCAGCCTGCTGATCGACCATCGCAGGGATATTGAGGACGCGCTGAACCAGGACTTCGGAGCCCGCTCCCGCGAGGCGACGGCCTTTACCGATATCGCCGCATCGGTTGGCCCCCTGAAGCATGCGAAGGAAAACCTCCGCGCCTGGATGAAGACCGAAAAGCGCAAGACGACTCCGGCGATCCTCGGGCTGTTGGGCGCCAAGGCCGAGGTCCGCTATCAGCCAAAGGGCGTGGTCGGCGTCATCAGCCCGTGGAACTTCCCGGTCAACCTGACCTTCGCCCCCCTGGCCGGCATTCTGGCGGCGGGCAATCGCGCCATGATCAAGCCGTCGGAATTCACCCCCGCCACATCGGCCCTCATGGCCCAGATGTTCGGCGGCGTCTTCTCGGAAGAAGAGATCGCGGTGGTGACCGGCGGGCCGGAAGTGGGGCAGGCCTTTGCGGGTCTGGCCTTCGACCACCTGATCTTCACCGGCGCCACCTCCATCGCCCGCCATGTCATGCGCGCCGCAGCCGAGAACCTGGTGCCCCTGACCCTGGAACTGGGCGGCAAGAGCCCGGTGATTGTCGGACGCTCTGCCGACATGACCGTGGCGGCGGCCCGGGTCATGGCGGGCAAGACCCTCAATGCGGGCCAGATCTGCCTGGCGCCGGACTATCTGTTCGCTCCGAAGGATCAGGTGGAAAGCTTTGTCACAGCCGCCCAGGGCGCGGTGTCGAAGATGTTCCCGACCATCAAGGACAATCCCGACTACACCGCCATTGTCGCCCAGCGTCACTATGACCGGATCACCAGCTATGTGGACGATGCCCGGGCCAAGGGCGCCCGGATCATTGAGCTGAAGCCTGAGGGTGAAGACCTGACCCAGCAGGAACATCGCCGGATCGCGCCGACCCTGATCCTGGATCCCACCGACGACATGAAGGTCATGCAGGAAGAAATCTTCGGGCCCCTGCTGCCGGTGAAGACCTATGACACCGTCGAGCAGGCCGTGGACTACATCAACGCCCATGACCGGCCCCTGGGGCTCTACTATTTCGGCGCTGACGCCGCCGAGCAGGAAAGGGTGGTTTCAGGAACCACGGCCGGCGGGGTGACGGTCAATGACGTCATCTTCCATGTGGCCCAGGAGGACCTGCCCTTTGGCGGGGTCGGACCGTCGGGCATGGGCAGCTATCACGGCCTGGACGGCTTCCGCGAGTTCAGCCACCGCAAGGCGATCTTCTCGCAGATCAAGAAGGATATCGGTCCCCTGCAGATGATGCGCCCGCCCTATGGCGCCGGTATCCGCAAGTACCTGGATGGCCAGCTGAAGCGGTAACTAGGTGGCCCTGGCCATGCTGTGGAAGTCCATGATGGCGCCATAGACGCCAAGGCCGACCCCCATGGCCAGTTGCTCCAGCTCGAAGGAATTGTGGGCCAGGAAGACCATCACCGATCCGTCGGTAGGGTCGGCCTGCCACCAGCCGCCATAGGCGCCCGGCCAGCCGACCGTGCCGACCCCGCCCTGACAGCGGAGGGGCGAGGCCTTGGCCGGGTCCATGACCACCGCCAGACCAAGGCCAAAGCCGTGGGCTTCAAACACCGGCATGCCCAGCAGGAGGGCTTCAGCCCTCTGGGCCGGTGTCAGCCGGTTGGCGGTCATCAGCTTCAGTGTGTCTTCGGAAACGATCCGCACCCCATCGACGGCGCCGCCGCCGACAAAGACCCGGCCGAAAGCCAGCAGGTCGTCCACCGTCGACCAGAGGCCCTGGCCGCCGGATTGGTAGGCCATTCCATCCGGTCGCTCGGCCAGAAAGGCGCCGGGCACTGACGCCCGCTGCATCAGGGCGCCCTGGTCATCAAAGCCGTACATCGCCGCGCGACGGGTGTGCTTGTCACCCGGGACGCTGAACCCGGTGTCCTTCATGCCCAGGGGCTCAAATATCCGCTGCTGCAGGACCTCGCCCAGGGTGGCCCCTGCAATGCGGGCGATGAGCATGCCCAGCAGATCGGTGGCGTGGCCATAGGTGAACCCCGCCCCGGGCTGGGCGATCAGGGGCAGGCTGGCCAGACCGGCAATCCAGTCATCTGGCGAGACCGGGCTGTCAATGTGACCGCCCGTGGCGCGCTCGTAGGCCGCCTTCAGGTCGCCCTCGAAGGTCTCGCCATAGTTCAGGCCAGCCCGGTGGGTCAGCAGGTCGTCAAAGGTGATCTGCCGCTCTGCCGGAACCGTGTCGTCCATCTGGCTGGCCGGGGTCCGCTGGACGCGCATGTCGGCAAATTCCGGCGCCCATTTGCTGATGGGATCGCTGAGGGCGAACCGTCCCTCTTCCAGCAGGGTCATGGCCGCCAGGGAGGTGATGGGCTTGGAGATGGAGGCGATGCGGAAGATCGTGTCCCGCTGAACCGGCGCGCCAGCCTCCTTGTCCCGCCAGCCAAAGGCGCCAGCTTGCGCAACCGCGCCGTCGCGCCAGACCAGGGTCGCTGCACCGGCAAATTCGCCGCGGTCGGCATAGGGCTTCAGCGCCTCGGTGATGGCGTCCTGCTGGCTCATGGGCTTTCCTCAAGATCGGGCGGTCATAAAATAGTCTTCCTATAAAATAAGCAACCGCCTAGGCTTGCCCCATGGACGCCGAGGCTGACAATCCCCGCCGCAGACCCAAGGGCGACAAGCGCGACCGCACCCGAGCTGCTCTTCTGGCCGCCGCGCGGGAGGTGATCAGCGAGCGGGGCTATGAGCGCACCACCCTGCAGGCGGTGGCCGAGCGGGCGGGGATGTCCAGCGGCGCCATCTACGGAAACTTCCGGAACCGGGACGCCCTTCTGATCGCCCTGGCCGAGGCCTGGTGGGCGCCCATCAAGCCGCAGTTCGCGCCAGGCTCGAGCTTCGCCGACAAGATGCGCGCCATGGCCCAGGCCGTGATCGACATCGTGCCCGAAAGGCGCCCGGTGGCCGCCAGCCGTCTGGCCGGAATGGCCTACACCCTGGGCAGCCCGGAAAGCCTGAGGGAGGTCACCAAGGTCACGGCCCGGGACTATGCCGAGGGCGCCGCCTGGCTCGCGGCGGTTGCTTCACCGGAGGAACTGACCATGCCTCCGGAGCAGCTGGTGGTGGTGATCCACGCCCTGACCGAGGGCCTGGTCTTCCAGCGACTGATGACGCCGGAACTGGTCCCCGACGCCGTGATTTGCGCGGCATTTGGGGCGCTGGCGCGGCACGGTGGCGTTGGGCAATAGGGCCTTATCCGTTGAGGCGACATCGCCTGGAGCTACAGATGGGGCTCTGGATTTAAAACCGGGAGCATGTTTCGACCCGATTTCCTGCACCCACCCGTCAGAGATGGTGATGGTCTTTGAAATTCCGACTCTACGATCAGGTAAAAAGCTGTTGGCGAGTAACGGAGCTTCATACAGTGTCAATGTAACCCGGCTGGCTTAAGTTGGCGGATCGTATTATACTCCGAGGCCTAATTCCAATACGCAATAGAGGTGAAACTTGCAATCGCCACTTATATATCGTTCGAAAGTGCCTGGTGGATTAGCAGAAATTATAGACCACTTAGCGTATATGATGTTCAGTTCTCCCAACTTCGTGGATCCGGATTTTATTGGGCGCGACCGCGAGACTGCGTTTTCTGAGCTAAATGAAAGCTTGAGACGTATTCAAAAGAAGCTCGGCGATGAGAATTTCGCTAAACTCATGGAAATGTCGAATAGAATGCGCGTGCATTTTGAGGCTGATCCGAATAATGACAATGATGAGACGATCAAGGGGCGAAACATCATTCTGGATATGGAAGATATCCTGAAGTCATGCATGAAGAGGCGCAGTTGACCCTGTCAGCAGTTGCGTAACCGCCAGCCTCTATTGGCACAGCAAAGACCTGACGCCTTCCGCGATGGATCTAAGCAGTACGCCGCCGACTTCGGAGTTACGGTGACACTGTACGGGAGTTGCAGTGACACTGCACGAAACTCCCGTCCTCCGCTGCCGAGGTCCCTCATCGCATTGAACGGAGGCTCAGCCTAGGCGCGAACTGGCGGCTGGAAGGCGGTGGCCGAAGGCGGCCTAGCCGGTAATCCCCAAAATCACGCGACGGATGACCACCTTTGCATCGTCAACGCTCAGCTTCTGCTCCCGCCGCAGTCTGGCCCAGACCTCGTAGCTAAGGATCATGTCCAGAGCCTCGAAGTTTTCGGTTCCCATATCCATGGGAATGATCTGGCGCAGGATATCCCGCAGGATCATGGCCATGCGCACCTGTTCGCCCGCGATGAAGGCCGACCTGCCGCGCAGCCTCTCCGAAGCCTGACGGAAGGGGGCGATTTTTTCGAAGAGCACGGCGCGCCGGTCCACCAACTCTGAAAGCTGGTCTCGCCACTTGTCGGTGGTGTAGGGCCGCTCCACCAGGGCGCGGACCTCGGTGTCTACGGCCGCCGACATTTCGCCATAGAGGCTGTCCATGTCCTTGAAGTGCCGGAATACCGTCCGCAGGCCGACATCGGCCCGGGCGGCCACGACCTCGGCGACCGGCGCGACATCGCCGGCCTGAACAAGCTCGAGCATGGCCTTGACGATCCGGGCGCGATTGTCCTGTCCGCGCCGCCGTCGTCCGTCCGGTTCACCCACTAGAACATCGCCTCACAACCTGTCCCGGCAAGGATGACGTCCACCCTGGCCCTGTCAGTAGCCGACAGGGCGTTCCGAGAATCCCTTAGCCACCCTAAACACTTGGCCTGATAGGGGAAAGGCTGTTGGCGCCAGTCGCTGCCGTCGACCTCGGCAACCACTTCGGCGTCCTTGTTCATGACGGCCTTTGCATTGGCCAGCATGACCGGCGGATAGACCCGACCGATTTCGGCCAGAAGGGCGACCAGGGTCGGCGGGAGGTTTTCCGGGTCGAACCAGCCGTTGTCCTCCGGGTCCACCCCGGACTGGTCTTCCAGCATGCCGACCCAGGCGGTGACCCGTTGGGCGACCTTGAGTGTAAGCGCCATAGGGGTCGGGTCGAACTCCGCCAGCTGGGTCAGCTGACCATAGACCGCAAAGTCTGCGGCGCTGGGTCGGGTTCCCAGAAGGTAGGGATAGAGCCGCAGGTGATCCTCCATAGCCTGCAGGAACCGCACATAGCTGGCCTCGATGACCGGCGCTGTGGCGGGGCTTGACCCCACATACCGCAGGCGGCTGATCTGGCGCTCGGAGATCATCTTGCCCCGCTCGGCCAGGACCTCGTCAGGAATTGAGAAGCCGCGCCAGCAGGGCAGGATCTTGGCCCCCTTGGAAATGTCGTCGGCATAGTGCCAGCGGTAGTGGAACATGGCCTTGGTCAGCCACTCGTCGGCATAGTCTTCGATGAGGTCATTGATGAAGGCCAGGGCGGGATCGCCGGGCATGACGCTGCGCCCCTCGAACTCTTCCTCGAACCGCCGGATCAGGGGTGTGGAGTCTGTCGCGGCTGTGACCTCACCGTCCGGGCCCGGGAGGTAGAAGGTCGGCAGCAAGGGCACCTTGGCCTGGGGCAGGCTGGCCAGTTGCGGGCTGTTGGACAGCAACAGGCGATAGGGGATGTGCCGGTAGCGCAGGACCGCCACCATCTTGCGGGTATAGGGCGAGCCGGGCGCGCCCATCAGGGTCAGGGGTGTGGGAAGAGCCATGGTCGCCTCGATTATCTGAAGGTGTTCATTCGGTTGCTGTGGCGGATATCGCTAGAGCCGACGGGGAGGGAGATCGTGTCGCCATCCCGGCCGACCTGGATCGGGCCCGAGAAAATGCTGCGTGACTTGCCCAGGAAGGGCCCCTCCAGAGCCCGCAAGGGCAGGGGCGGGATCACGTGGGTGAAGAGCAGCTGTTTGACGCCCGCCCGTTGGGCGATGGCGGCGGCCTCCTCCGGGGCGGCGTGATAGCTGAGGATGTCGTGGGTGATGGCGGCGATGGTCTTGTTGCCGCCCTTGACCGCTGCGGCGTTCTGCATGGCCACAAGGTTAGGCGACAGCCCCTCATGCACCAGCAGGTCGACGCCCTTTGACGCGGCCTCCAGGCGCGGTGAGACGGCGGTGTCGCCGCTGATGACCAGGCTGCGCCCCTTGTAGTCAAAGCGGTATCCGACGGCGGGCTCGACAGGGGCGTGCTCTACCGGAAAGGCGGTGACCTTCAGATCCTTGTCCTGGAACACCACCAGGTCTGGCTGGCCTTTCCGGGCGTCAAAGGGCCGCGCCGCGCCGCCGAACCCGGCCGGGGGCACAATGGTTGGGCCATGGTGGGCTATGCGATAGCCGCGATCCTGGTCATAGGCAGCCATGAAGCCTGCGACCACCTTGTCGACACCAGGTCCGCCATAGACCGGCGCAGGCGCCTTGCTGGAGCCGCCCGCCCATCGCTGGAGCATGAGTTCGCCAAGCCCGCCGATATGATCTGAGTGGAAGTGGGTGAGGAAGATCGCCTCGACCTTGGCTGGCGGCAGGTTCATCAGCGACATGTTGCGGGTGGCGCCATCTCCGATATCGACCACGAACAGGCGATTGCCCGCCAGTACGGCGGTGCAGGGGCCGGCCCGGGTGGGATCAGGCATGGGCGAGCCCGAGCCGCACAGGGCGACGCTGAGACTGTCGGGCATGTCGGCGAAGGGCGCCTTTCCGAGGGCGCGTTCGTAGATGCGGCCCATGGCCCGGGTGGCGATCTCACCGCGATTGAGCCAGAGGCCCAGGCCGCCCGCCACGACGAGGGCAAGCACGATATTGCGGGGTCGAAAGAGGCGCATTCCCGGGGTCTCCCAAATCATCTGGTCGATCTTGACCTTGTGCGCATATAGTGACACGCATATTGCCAATATAATTCGCCGGTCGGTCGGCGAAGTCAACTGGATGAGGGATTTTGATGGACGTCCTGCGTACCCCTGACGCGCGGTTTGAAGGCCTGTTGGACTGGCCCTTCGCCCCGCACTATGCCGAGATCAAGGACGCCGACGGAACAAGCATGCGCCTCGCCTATGTGGACGAAGGACCGCGGGACGGCGTGCCTGTCCTGCTGATGCATGGCGAGCCTTCCTGGTCCTACCTCTACCGCAAGATCATTCCGGCCCTCGTCGCCAAGGGCCACCGGGCCATCGCTCCGGACCTGATCGGCTTCGGCCGCTCCGACAAGCCGGCCAGGCGCACGGACTATACCTATGAGCGCCACGTCGCCTGGATGAGCCAGTGGCTCGAAGGGATGAACCTCAGCCACGCGGTCATGTTCTGTCAGGACTGGGGTGGCCTCATCGGTCTGCGCCTGGTGGCGGCCTATCCGGACCTGTTTGACGGGGTCATCGCCGGCAATACCGGCCTGCCCGTGGGGACCGGCTCCAGCGAAGGCTTCGATGCCTGGCTGAACCTCAGCCAGACCATTCCCCAGATGCCGATTGGCGGACTGCTGAACATGGGCTCGACCCGCAATCTCAGCCCCGAGGAAGTGGCCGCCTATGACGCGCCATTCCCGGATGAAACCTTCAAGGAAGGCGCCCGTCAGTTCCCGACCCTGGTGCCGATCACCGCCCAGCACGGCTCGGTGGCGGAAAATCTGGCGGCGTGGAAGGTGTTTGAAGGCTGGACCAAGCCCTTCATCACCGCCTTCAGCGACAATGACCCGGTGAGCAAGGGCGGCGAGGCCGTCTTCAAGGCCCGCATTCCTGGCGCCGCCGGCCAGCCGCATGTGATCCTGTCGGGCGGTCACTTCCTGCAGGAAGACAGCCCCAATGAGATCGCGGACATGGTCGACGCTCTGATCATCAAGACCCGCTAGGAAAGGTTCGCAACAATGGAAGTTGTCAATCAGGTCGTCCCGACCATGGAACGCGCCATGGCCTTCTTCGGTAGCGCCGAGGACGGGCCCTTCGTCATGGTCAACCTGCTGAAGTTCAAGCCCGTGGCCGAGTACGAGGACGGGTCTGACGCCCACCTCACCGGCGCCGAAGCCTATGCCCGTTATGGCGAAGGCGTGGCGAAACTGGTCACCGCCCTGGGCGGAAAGATCCGCTACAGCAGCAAGGTCACCGACCTGATGATCGGCGATGTTGAAGAGCTGTGGGACGCCGTCGCCCTGGCGGAATATCCATCCCTGGCCGCCTTCCGCCAGATGGCCATGTCACCGGAAATGCACGCCATCGAGCACCACCGCAAGGCGGGCCTGGCGGGTCAGCTCAACATCAAGACCAAGCCTGCAGAAGGCTTCTAGCCCTTGATCCTCAGCACGGTGCGGAAGCCGATATGGCTTTCGCCCGTGTCCGTCGGCCCGGCCTCCCGGGCGGCAGGGCGGTAGCGGAAGCAGTAGTTCGGCGCGCAGAGATATGATCCGCCCTTGATCACGTGTTTGCGGACGCCCGGATCGCCAGGATCCATGGCCAGATCGCCCGTCGGGCCTCCATTGGGATCGTCGGGGTCGAGATTGGGGCGGTACCAGTCGCTGGTCCACTCCCAGACATTGCCGGCCATGTCATGCAGGCCGAACCCGTTCACCGGAAAGCAGCCCACAGGGGCGATCTGAGCCTTGTAGCCATCGCCGCCGGTGTCGAAGCCCGGGAAGGTCCCCTGCCAGACATTGGCCTGTGGCTTGGCGTCATTCAGCGGCTCATCGCCCCAGACAAACCGCGTCGAGGGCTTGCCGCCCTGGGCGGCGTATTCCCACTCGGCTTCG
Organism: Alphaproteobacteria bacterium PA2; assembly: GCA_002256425.1. Lineage (NCBI taxonomy): Bacteria > Pseudomonadati > Pseudomonadota > Alphaproteobacteria > Alphaproteobacteria bacterium PA2. Next base: position 1,615,556 of record NKIZ01000001.1, read on the forward strand.
GTGGGAAGGTCCCGGCCCAGCCACTTGGCATAGGCCATGGCGTCCTCCCAGCCGATCTGCACCACGGGCAGGTGGTCCAGTCCCTTGATGGAGGTGTCAGGTCCCTGTGGGTGACGCCAGTCGGCTCCCCGCACCACCTGCCACCAGGCGCCCGGGCCTGCCTCGACATTCTCTTCAGAGCCGACAAAGACGATGGCTGACGGCTCGAGATCCTTGCCCGTGACCCCGGGATAGGCCTTGGGGTCCAGGGGGCGCTCTGCCTGGGTCACATAGCCTGTGGCCTTCACGAAGCGGGCAAAGTCGCCATTGGTGACTTCCGTAGCGTCCATCCAGAAGTCGCCGACCTTGATGGCGCGTGGCGGCCCTTCTTCGGCATGCATGGGTCGGGCGCCCATCTGGAATGCGCCGCCCTTGATCAGGACCATGCCGGCCTTGTCGGGAGCGACAGCGGGAACCGGCCTTTGCGTCAGGCAGGCTGCCCGGACCGGTGTCGTCGCCGCCGACCTTTGGGTCGACGGATGGCAGGCCGCAGCCGTCAGGGCGACGAGGCACGCCAGGAAGGTGCGCGCCGGGGTCAAGCCCTGGGCTTGCGCAGGGAAAGGGTCAGGAAGATCAGGCACAGGATAACCGAAACCGGGCTCGCGAAATGTTCAGGCGGGTGATGCCCGCCGGCCGGGCCCAGGACCCAGGCGTGGAGGGTCACGAGCCCACGCTCGACGATCACCAGAGCCAGACCAAGGGCTGTCAGGGTCTGGTAGCGCAGGGCAATGGCCAGCAGGCCAAGGCCCAGGGCCAGCTGAGTGGAGCCCTCCCAGCGGAAAACGGCGATCACCAGATCCCGCCTGTTTCCCATGTCCAGATGGGCGATCACCCCGGCGCCGCCGTCAGGCAGGAAGCTGTGGATCAGGCCCGGGACCAGGGTCATGATCGCGGTCAGGAGCAGGAAAAGGGGGCTGATGCTGGCGCCCTGATAGTCGGCATTGGTGGATGGCGGCAGAAGGCTCAACATCCTAGTTGTCCCACAGGATGTATTCGTCCTCGGGCTTCTGCGGGACGCCGCTGGGCTTGTCGATCAGGACAGGCCCCTGAAGCAGGGAAGGCCACATGGGTTTTGCAGTCTGGGCGTCCTGGGCTGCGAGCATGGCCAGCATGGCCTTGGTTCTGGCCGGCTCGGCGGCGGAAAGTTCGCGCCGCTCGGTGGGGTCTGTGGCCAGGTTGTAGAGCCAGACCTTCTTGCGGGCTTCGTTGCTCTGCAGCTTCCAGTCCCCATCGAGGACGACCTTGTACTGCCCGGACCGCCAGAACATGGTCTGGTGCGGACGGCCCTGCGCAGAGCCCTTGACGTAGGGCAGCAGGTTCACGCCATCAATGACCCGGTCCTTGGGAACCTCGGCGCCAGCAGCGCCGGCGGCGGTCGCAAAGATGTCGATGTGGCCGACCGGGTGGGAGAACTTGCTCTGGGCCTGAATGACGCCGGGCCAGCTCATGAAGAAGGGGGCGTGAATGCCGCCCTCAAAGAAGGTCGACTTCCAACCGCGATAGGGCTGGTTGACCTTCGGCAGGCCGATATAGCCGGCGCCGCCATTGTCGGTGGTGAAGATCACCAGGGTGTTCTTGTCGAGACCCTCGTCCTTCAGGGTCTGCAGGATCCGCCCGACATTGTGGTCAAGGTTCCGGGCCATGGCGCCATAGACCCTCAGGCGGTGGTCCTTGATCTGGGGCAGGGCGTCATAGTCTTCCTTCTTGGCCTGCAGCGGCGTGTGGATCGCATTGGGCGCGAAGTACATGAAGAAGGGGCGGTTGCGGTTGGCCTTGATCGACTTGACCGCCTCATCCGTCAGGTAGTCGGTCATATAGCCGCGGGGCTCAAACATGGGAGAGCCGTTGAACTGGACCGCCCAGGGCAGGTTCGGCCACAGGAAGCGGTCGATGGGATCCCACTCCTGCTTGGAATTTACGACGCCCTTGTCCTTCTCCGGCAGGAACATGGCGGCGCCGGCGATGAAGCCGAGGCTTTCGTCAAAGCCCTGTTGCTCGGGCCTTGAACCCTCCTTGCCGCCAAGGTGCCACTTGCCGAAGTGCAGGGTGTGATAGCCCTTGGCCTTCAGGACTTCAGCGATCGTCACTTCGGAACTTGGAACGCTGAGGGCGTTGACGGCGGAAGGTGTCGGCTTAACCGACTCCGGCGGCATGTCCTTGATTCGTTCCTGGAAGAAGCGGGGTGAATGGATCGAACCAGGCTCCTTGGCCGTGCCGACCACGCGCTCGAAGGCGACCGGGGCAGGGGTGAATTCAAAACCGAACCTGGTGGGGTAACGACCTGTCATGATGGCCGCTCTGGACGGCGCGCAGGTGGCGTTGCCGGTATAGCCGCTGGAAAAGCTGACACCGGTGCTACCGATGGAATCGATGTTGGGGGTAGGGACCTGTCCGTCGGCGATCCCGCCGCCGTTGAAGGTGATGTCGTTGAACCCCATGTCGTCCACCAGGATGAACACCACATTGGGCGGCCGCACGCCTTCAGGCGCCGCCTGGGGACCCTGGGCCCAGGTTACCTCTTGATTGGGCTCGACCTTGGGCAGTCGGGAATGGGCGATCATGGCGAAGATCGTCGCCTTGTTCATCGACGCGACGCCGAGCAGTGCAATCACGGCGACGCCGCCGCCAACAAGCCAAGTCCGGATCTTCATCGGGCGCTCCCTAGTTTATTGACATTGATAGTGCCACTATGTGTGATGAGGCGCAAGGGTTGAGGCGGGAGTTAGATCTGTGCGTGCAGCAATCAGTCGGGTTGTCACCGGCGTCATCACAAGTCCGGGTCTCAGGAGCCTGCTCCGCCTGCAGGCGGGCCTGTCCCGCTCCCTGCACGGCGGACGGCCAAGGGTGGAGTACTTCCACCAGGTCGATGACCCCTACAGCCACTTGCTCGTGCAGGTTCTTCCTCAACTGACAGAGCGCTATGGCCTGGACCTGCGTACCTGGATCGTCTCGCCGCCGGACGATGCGGCGGCGCCTGAGCGGGAGCGGCTTCGGACCTATGGGCTGCGTGATGCGCCCCGTCTGGCCAGCGCTTACGGACTGAAGTTCCCCACAAACTCACAACTGCCTGAACCTGAGGCGGCAAGGGAGGCCAATCGTCGCCTGGCGGCGGAGGTTGGCAAACCCGGTTTCATGGAGGCCGCCCTTGCCTGCGGTAACGCCCTCTGGCGTGGCGAGGCCATTGACGGCGAGAAGGCTCCGGACGCCACCGCCTTCATCCAGGTCAAGGCGGGCTCGGACTGGCGCCGACGCCTGGGGCACTATCTGGGCGGCATGCTGTTCTTTGAGGGAGAATGGTATTGGGGCGTCGATCGGGTTCACCACCTGGAGGCCCGCCTCACGGCTCTGGGTCTGGACTCAAGAAAGGGAGAGCCGCCTGTGGCGCCCTATCGGGACGTTGTGCTGGGTCCGCCGCCCAAGGCCAGACGACCGGTGGCGATTGATTTCTGGTTCTCCTTCCGCAGCCCCTACACCTGGATCGCATTCCCGCGGGTGCGTCACCTTGCGCAGCATTATGGTGTCGAGCTTCGGCTGAGATTCATCCTGCCCATGATCATGCGCGGCCTGCCTGTGCCCGGGATCAAGAGCCGCTACATCACCTTCGACACCAAGCGGGAGGCCGAGCAGGTCGGCCTGCCCTTCGGGGTCATTGTCGATCCGGTGGGGAAGGGGGTGGAGCGGGCCCTTGCTGTCCTCTATCGGGCGATCCCCCTGGGGCTGGGCGGCGTCTTTGCCGAAAACACGCTGAAAGGCTCCTGGGCCAATGGGGTGGACCTGACGACTGAGGCCGGACTGAAGGCAATCGCCCGGGACTCCGGTCTGCCGGATGGACTGGTCGATGAGGCGCTGGCGGACGAGTCCTGGAGGCAGCCGGCGGAGGTCAACCGACAGGCCCTGTTTGATGCAGGCCTCTGGGGCGCGCCCAGCTATTGCGTCAACGGGAGACCCGCCCACTGGGGTCAGGACCGGCTCTGGGCGCTCGAGGAAGACATACTGGATGAAATGACCCGCCCCTAGATTGCGAGATTGCCGCCTTAAATGGACCTTAACTCGCAGCAGTAGAAAATGAGCAGGTAGATTCAAGTGCTTAGGGTCAACCGATCAGGGTTGCCCTTGCTCATCGCCGTCTCGGGGTGCCGCCATTGAAACCGCGTCTGGTCGAAAAGTCGCAGGGCTATTTCGAGGTGGAGCCTCGGCCTTCATCTGAAGAGCTCGCCGCCTATTATCGGGACAAGTACTTCGGCGCGAACAATGGCAAGACGTCCTATGGTCATGGCTATACGGCCGAGGAACTCGAGCACAAGCTGTTGCAGCCCGCTGAAACCGCCCATGTCTGGGGCAAGGGCCGCGGGCGGTTGCTGGAAGTCGGGGTCGGGGAGGGTTTTACCCTCGACTACTTCCTGCAGAAGGGCTGGGAGACCACGGGCATAGATTTCACCGACGACGGCGTGCGGGAGTTCTTCCCCCATCTTTCGCAGCACCTCCAGGTAGGTGACGCCTTCGACCTGCTGGACGCCGCCATTGCCCGCAAGGACAGCTATGACCTGGTCATCTGCAACAATGTGCTGGAACACGTCATCGATCCCTTGGGCCTGTTGCGGCGTCTGCGCAGTCTGATCGCGCCTGGCGGCCTGTTGCGGATCTGCGTGCCGAATGACGGGTCCTGGCTGCAGAACCAGGTGGTGTCGCGCAGCATGGCGCCGCCGGAGTTCTGGGTCGCTGTCCCTGACCACCTGAATTATTTCAACACCGACAGCCTGCCCAGGGTGCTGGACGCCTGCGGCTGGTCGGTGGTGGACCATCTTGGCGAATTCCCGATCGACGCCTTCCTGCTCAATCCGGACACCAACTACCTTCAGGACCGTTCCCTCGGGCGGAACTGCCACTTTGCCCGGGTGGCCTTCGAGATGGGACTCTGGCGCGACAGGTCCATCGAGGCGGTGATCGAATATCGCAGGGGATGCGCAAAGGCGGGACTCGGTCGAAACCAGACCGCCTATGCCAGACCTTCCTGACCAGTTACCGGCCCGGGCGCTGCTGATCGACCTGGACGACACCCTCTATGACGAGGGCGACTATGTGCGATCAGGATTCCGGGTGGTGGCCGCCAGGCTGGCCCTCCTGTTTCCAGGGACGTCGGAGGCGAGGATTTATCAGTCCATGTTGACCGAGCTCAACGCCAACGGCCGGGGAAAGGTCTTTGATCGGGCCCTGGAACACATCGGCCAGAGGGCGGAGTCGGAACTGGTGGCCTCCCTTGTAGACGTCTATCGCGGACACCAGCCGAAGATCTCGCTCTGGCCGGGGGTGGCCGATACGCTCAAGATTCTGAGACGCAGATTTCGCCTGGCCGTGGTCACGGATGGAACCGAGTTGATGCAGCGTCGCAAGGTCCAGGCCTTGGGGATCGACGGCCTGGTGCATCAGGTAGCCTATTGCTGGGGCCTGGGGGCGCCCAAGCCCCGTCCCGATGCCTATCATGTGGCCCTCCGGAACCTCGGCGTCCGGCCAGATGAGGCGGTGGTGATCGGCGATAATCCGGCGCACGACATGGCTGCAGCCATGGCCATTCCCTGTGCGTCCATCCGCATCCGTACGGGCAAGTATGCCGACCAGGACAGCACCGACTATCCAGCCGACCTGGACCTGCCGACCTTTCCTGACGTTCCTGCCCACCTCATCTCCCTGCAAACCGGAGCGCGTCCATGACATCGCCCATCGTCACCATTTCGGGTCGCGCCATCGGGCCGGGCAATCCACCCTATGTGGTTGCAGAAATGTCCGGGAACCATAACGGCGACATCAACCGCGCCCTGGCCCTGATCGACGCTGCAAAGCTGGCGGGCGCTGACGCCGTCAAGCTGCAGACCTATACGGCAGACACCATCACCATCGATCATGACAGTGACGAGTTCCGAATTGAAGGCGGCCTCTGGGACGGCCGGCGGCTCTATGAGCTCTACCAGGAAGCCCACACGCCCTGGGACTGGCACGCCCAACTGTTCGCCCATGCAAGGGCGATCGGCATAGACATCTTTTCTTCGCCCTTTGACCCGACCGCGGTCACCTTCCTCCAGGGGCTGGACGCCCCCGCCTACAAGATCGCCTCTTTCGAGCTGGTGGACATTCCCCTGATCGAACTGTGCGCCCGTACGGGCCGTCCCCTGATCATGTCTACGGGCCTGGCCTCCAAGACCGAGATCACCGAAGCCGTCGCAGCGGCCAAGGCGGCAGGAAATGGCGGCGTCATCCTGCTCCACTGCACCAGCGCCTATCCAGCGCCCATGGAGGACATGAATCTTCGAACCCTCCAGCGGCTGGCGGCTGAAAATGACGTCGTAGTGGGTCTGTCAGACCACTCCTTGGGCGTCACCGCCTCGGTGGCAGCCGTCGCTCTGGGGGCGGGCTTCATCGAAAAGCACTTCACCCTCGACCGCGGCGAGGGCGGCGTGGATTCCGACTTCTCCCTGGAGCCGCACGAACTGGCGCGCCTGGTGACAGAGTGTCGGGATGCCTGGCTGGCCCTGGGTTCGGAGAATTTTGACGAGACACCGTCAGAGAGCGTCAGCCGGGATCACCGTCGCTCGCTCTATGTGGTGCATGACATCAAGGCCGGCGAGCCCCTGACTGAGGCCAATGTCCGCTCCATTCGCCCGGGCTATGGCCTGCCGCCAAAGTATCTGCCGGAAGTTCTTGGAAAGACAGCGAAAATGGACCTTGCCCGAGGGACCCCGCTGGACTGGGACCAGCTGAACTAGAGCCCTTTCCCGGCAGGTTGAATCGTCAGGGGGCACAACGGGCTCTAATTCAAAAAGTCAGAGCATGTTTGATCCGATAACCGGTTCCCACTTATCGGAACATGCTCTAGCCCTTCCGGAACAGCCACCAGGTCGCGTCATCAATGCCGCTGGCCCGCTTCCAGAAGAAGCCGTAGTCAACCAGCTGCAGGTCGGGAAAGCGGTCCATATAGAGGCCGCCAAAGTCGTTCTTGAACAGCAGGCCCTCATGCCCGCGATAGGGCAGGGTCTCGGCCCGCGGTGAGAAATACTCTGCCGCCATGATGTATTTTGACGAGACCCGATAGATCTCGTCGAGGGTGGCCGGAAGGCGGGCCGGCTCCACGTGGATCAGGACCCCAGATGTAAAGGCAAGCTCTACGGCCCCGTCTGGCAGGGGGATGGAGTCGCCAAATCCGGCATAGAGGCGGTCGGCCGGCAGAACGTTTTCGGCCACCAGCTTTTCCCGCGCGGCGGGGTTGGGTTCAATGGCGTGAAGGGTTGCATTGTAAAGTCCCGGCAGGACCCGAAGGTTTATCCCGAGGTTGGGGCCGACCTCGAGGATCGAGCGGGGCGGGTCCTGGTGGAAGCCCTGACCGATCCGCGCCCACATGAGTGCGCGATCCCGCAGGGCTTGGTCTGAGGCGAGATTGCGGGTGGTGTATTCCGCGCCAAAAGCGCCGGACCATGCGGACTTCGGATCGAGGGACTGATCGGTCATTTCGCTTCCAGGTATTCAGGTTCGTAGTGTGAGAAGGGCAGGGCGCGGATGTCTTCAGATGTGAAGTCCGGCTTCCCGGGATAGAGGGCGTCGTAAACCCTGGCCGCGAAGGCGTAGTCCTCGGCCGTATCCACCGTCCATCTCAGGTGGCTGTCATTGCGGGTGACGTGGACAAGGTCCCGCCGGGTGAAGGCTTCTGGATGATGATACAGGTAGGGCGTCACATGCTCGTGGTCATAGGCGTCGACGGCGTGACGACCAGCCTCTTCAAGCGCCTCGAGGGGGAAGACCTCGACATCCAGGCCGCGGGGATAGGTCCGGTTACGGCCATTGGCGACATAATCGACCCCGGAACTGGCCCGCAGCTCTATGGCCTCATCCACCACCCCGGGATCAATCAGGGGGCAATCAGCCGTCAGGCGCACGATGTCGCCCGTGACCCCGAACTGGTGCGCGCAGTCCAGATAACGGGCCAGGACGTCCTCAAGGGAGCCACGAAATACGTCCACGCCTTGGGAAGTCAGGTGGGATGCAAGGGGATCGTCGGACGGCAAGTCACTGGTCGCGACAATGAGGCGGGTAAGGCGTTTGCAACGGGCCAGCCGCTCGATCTGACGGGAGATCATCGGTCGTCCCGCCAGGGGCATGAGGACCTTGCCCGGCAGCCGGGAAGAGCTCATGCGCGCCTGAAGAATCGCCACAGCCATCAATCGGCCCCCTGAATTGCCTGAAGGTTAGGCTCAGAACCTTGCCCGCGGTTTAACCAGATTGGGGACCCACGACTTGATTTATGGGGCGTCCGGCCCTTGGCTGTGATCCCGACCCTGTGTGCGGGCAAGGACCAGAAGCCGGGAGGAACCATGTCGGATACGCCGAGCCGTCTGCCTGATGTCGCCATGATCGGGTTCGATGCGCCATTCAGGTGGCTGGGGCAGGGGTGGTCTGACCTGATGAAGTGCTTCTGGCAGAGCCTGGTCTATGGCGGCATCCTGACCGCCTTCAGTCTCTGGCTGGTCTATGCGCTGTACACCAGCCACGTGGCATTCTGGGTCTTCGCCCTGACCTGCGGCTTTGTCTTCGTGGCCCCCATGCTCGCCATGGGCCTCTACGCCGCAGGCCGGAAACTTGAGGCTGGTGAGCGTCCGACGCTGAGAAGCATGCTGTTCGTCCGCTCGGCCCTGCGACAGGATCTGGCCTATCTGGGCCTGGCCCTGCTGATCATCTTCCTGCTCTGGGGGCAGATCGCCCAGATCGTCTACGGACTGTCGACCTTCCAGACCCACAGCACCATCGCCTCCTTGCTGGAGTTCACCTTCAGGACCCCTTCGGGGCACACCATGCTGGCGACGGGAACCCTCATCGGCGGACTGATCGCCTTCTTCGCCTTTACCCTGGTGGTGGTCTCGGCCCCCATGTTGCTGGACCAGGACGCAGATGTCTTCATTGCCTGTGTGACCAGCTTCCGGGCGGTGTCGCGTAACCTGCCCGCCATGCTGCTCTGGGCCTTCCTGCTGGCCGCCCTCCTGCTCGCCACGGTGTTTACCGGCTTCCTTGGACTGGCGATCGTCTTCCCCTGGCTGGGCCTGGCCAGCTGGCGCGCCTACCGGACCCTTGTCCTGCCCCTCTAGGTCCGCTCAGGTCGCAGGCTGGCGTCGCGAATGTGGGCGGTGAAGGTCACGGCGCCGCCGACATCTATCTTGGTGATGGTGGCCTCTATGGGAAAAGCCTCGCCGCTCCTGCGCAGGCCCATGACGCGGCTGCGATCGCTCATCATCCGCGAGGCGTCCTTGGCGGCGCGGAAGTCGGCAATGTGTCGGTCGTGTCCCTCACGGACGTCAGGGGGCATGAGGATGTCCAGGGGCTGGCCGGTCACGCTCTCGGCGCTGTAGCCGAACATGCGCTCGGCGGCCGGATTGAAGAAGACGATCCTGTGGTCTGCGTCGATGGAGACGATGGCGTCTTCCGCCACCATCAGAATGCGGGCGGCGCGCAGGCTGGCCTCCCGGGCTGCCGCCTGGTCCCGCCTCAACTGGGTATTGTCCCGAACCGTGATGAAATAGCGGCTCTGGCCGGCGATCTCGCCATGTCGCACCCGCACGTCCACATACAGATCGCCCCCATCCTTGCGTCGCGCCGTCAGGTCAAGGAACCGCGACTGGGCAACGTCGGGTTCATCGGCCCACCGTGACAGCCACTTCACTGGATCGGCCCGCCGCGTCGGGTCGCGAGGCACAAGGAAGGTGATGGGCTGGCCGACGACCTCCGCCGAGCCATAGCCCAGCAGCGTCTCGGTGGCTGAGTTCACGAAGGTGATCTCGCCGGCCGGAGTCGAGACAATCACCGCCTCGGGCAGGCCATTGAGGACCGCAGCGTGGAAGCCGGCCAGACCTTCATCTGCAGGTGTCTTGGTGGTGCTCATGCGATCTTCCTTGAGGCGATCCGACGCCCGCCGGAAGCCAGGTCCGGGGGCGTCGGTCTTGCGGTCCGGATGTCAGGCGGCGATCGGGTCGCCACCTTCCATCGCATGCAGGATGCGGGGATCATCGAAGATCGGGATGCCGGCTTCGTCGTACTTCTTGCGTACGGTCGGGGTCAGCAGGCCGACGCGAGCCAGGGCGGGCATCATCAGGTCCTTCACCGAGTGGATCTGACCTGGAGGCAGTTCCTGGGTGATGCCGGCTTCCTGGGCTTCCTGCAGGCCCTTGAAGAAGTCCTTATGGTCAATGCCGCTGTTGTCGAGCACGGACAGGAAGCCGGGGTCGACCTGGCTGGCTATGGTGCCGGCCGTGCCGCCGCGGGTCAGGATGTTGACGGCCTGGAAGGCGAATTCCGCCAGATCCTCCACCTCTTCTTCCGGCAGTTTGGCGATGACCGGGCCCAGATAGGCATGCCCGAAGGACACATGGCGGGACTCATCGCGCATGACATTGAAGGTCAGCTTCTTGAGCAGTTCGCACTGGGTGGTGCGGTACATGTTGTTGAAGGCGCCCAGGGCCAGGCCCTCGACGATCATGTTCATGCCGATCATGACCTTCTCATAGCGATCTGACTGCAGGGTCGCGTCGATGAGCGACTTCAGCATGACCGACATGGGATAGATGATGGCGATCTTGTCGCAGTACTTGGCGTAGACCTCGACGTGGCGGGCCTCATCCATGGTCTGGGTGGCGGCGTAAAGCTTGGCCGTCGCGTCGGGCACGGAGTGGGTCACGCAGGCCGCCGTCATCAGGGCCCCCTGTTCGCCGTGCAGGAACTGCGAGAGCAGCTGCGCCGTGGAATGGGCCGTGAAGGTCTCCTGCTGCGACTTGGACAGCTTACTGAAGAACGGCATGCGGTGGTAAACGTCTGACCGGTCATTGATCAGCGGCTTGGACGGATCGACCATGGTGTCCCAGGGCAGGAGATCGTCGGAGTCCCACTGGTTCTGTTTGGCGCGCTTGTAGAGATCTTCGACCTTGTCGCCGGACATGATGTACTTGAACGTCCAGGCAATCGACATGGGATTCTTGTAGATGTCGTCCGGGTTCATGGTGACCTTCCAGTCACCAGAGGGTTGCATGCTATCAGTGATCGGCTTGTTCATGGCTGAGTTCCAATTTGACGTTGCTAGTATTGCCGAGCCGGGCATTTAACGACCAGATTTTCGAGACTGGCGTCGAGTTTGATCTGGCAACTCAGGCGGCTGTTTTCTTGAACGTCGAAAGCGAAATCGAGCATTTCGTGCTCGATCTCTTCCATGGGCGGCAGGCGCTGAAGCCCGCCGTCTTCGACATAGACATGGCAGGTCGCACAGGCGCAGGCCCCGCCGCAGTCGCCGTCTATTCCGGGAATTGTGAAGCGTTTGGCCCCATCCATCACCGATAGCCCGGCCGGCACATCAACATGATGCTCTGTGCCGCCAGCTTCGATGTAGGTGACCTTCACCATTCGCTTCCTCCCAATGGCCCTCCGACATGTGGAAGGTCACGACGCGCTGATCATTGCAGCGCAGGGGGCAGCTTAAAGATGACGGAGGCGTCATCTTTGATGCAGATCAACCTTGGTCGATTTGATCTGGTCATTCGCGCAATACAGAAAAGGCCGGTGCGGCCCTCTCGGGCGCCGCACCGGCCTGATGGGTCTGAACTCTGCGCCGGCTAGAGGATGACGTCGCCCGGCGTGACGGATCCTGACGCATTGGTCAGCATGATCTTTACATCGGCGATGCCATCGCCGTTGGTGTCGCCCAGCAGAACGACATTCTTGCCACTGACTTCATAGCGCAGTTCGCCAGCCACCTTGTGGAAGGCGGAGGAGCCGATGAGCGTGAAACCTTCGTTGGTCGCGGTTCCGGCCACGGCGTCCAGACCCGACAGGTCGATCCGGTCGCCCTGGGCGTGGGAGAAGTCGAGAATGGCGTTCCCGTTCCGGGCTATGCCGCCTTCAAAATCGCCAGGCGTGAAGACAAAGGTGTCCGCGCCGCCGCCGCCGATCAGGGTGTTGAGACCCGTTCCGCCCTGCAGGACATCATTGCCGTCACCCCCTGACAGGGTGTCGTTTCCGGCGTCACCAAACAGGGTGTCGGCATTGCCGCCGCCGCTGACCAGGTCGTTGCCGCCATTGCCATGCAGGATGTCGGCGCCCTTGCCGCCCTTCATGACGTCGCCCTTGTCGGAACCCTCCAGGGCGCCTCCGGCGTCTGTAGCCACGATGACCCGTGCGTCGCCGGACGAGGTCTCAGGCGGCTTGGTTCCTGTCGTCGGTTTCGTGTCGTCCGCGCCTGGCTGATCGCCGGACGGCTGTGTTTCCGGCTTTGTGTCGGGCCGGGGTTCAGTCTTGGTGTCTGTCTTCGGGTCGGTCGTCTTGTGATCAGATCCTGCTGAGGGCGTTTCCGGCGTGTCGGGCTTTTCCGGTGTCTCGGGCTTTTCAGGTGTCTCCGGCTTGTCCGGCTTTTCGGGGGTGTCGGTGAGGGTCTTCACCTCAACGCCGCTGATATCGTGGACATTGTTGCCGGTCATGGCGATCTGGTCCTTGGCCCCGCCAAGCACGACATTCTTGAGTTGCTGGATCTCTGAATTGCTGATGACCACGCCGGCGCTCTTGTAGACGGCGAAGGCGCTCACATCATTGGTCGCCTTACCGTCGAGGGAGCCATGAATGTTCAGATGGTCAAAGGTGATGTTCGTCGATTGCGCCACCTTGAACGGGATATCGCCCTTGGCTGCGTCCGCCACGAATTCCAGGCCGGTGAAGGTCAGGCCGTTGGCATTGTAGACCACCAGATTCTTCAGGACGGCCTGGTGCGCTGGATCCTGCGAGGTGATTGTGATGCCCGAAACCTTCAGCTCGGCAATTTTCAGGCCTGAATAGGTGCCTGACGCCAGGGCGATAGTGTCGCCCGATTGGGCCGATTTCAGCGCTTTGGCGAAGCTGATGGCGCCGTCAACATTGAATGTCGTCATGGCATGATCTCCACGGTCGGATCCGGATTTGGGAGGGCGCGGGTCGAGCCACGCCATCCAGCAGGCGGGCCTTAAAACACAGGCGCCGTTCTCGTTCCGTGAAGGTGCTTGGTTACCAATGGTGAATCCGGAGCCTCATTGGAATGACGGTTTCCGGGGTTCCCATCGCCTGAGCCGTGGGTTCAGCTCAGAATCGAAGCGCGCGACGTGAAGGCATAGCCCAGGTCCTGGGCGACCGCTTCATAGGTCAGCTTTCCCTGGTGTACATTCAAGCCATTGGCGAGATCAGGGTCAGCCCTGAGGGCTTCCCGCCACCCCAGGTTGGCGATCTTCAGGGCATGGGGGAGCGTGACATTGTTGAGGGCGTAGGTGCTGGTCCTGGCCACAGCGCCTGGCATGTTGGCGACGCAATAGTGGACAATGCCGTCGACCACGAAGGTCGGTTGGGCGTGCGTGGTGGCGTGACTGCTCTCAAAACAGCCGCCCTGGTCGATGGCGACGTCCACCAGCACGGCGCCAGGCTGCATGGTCGCCAGCATGTCCCGGCTCACCAGCTTTGGCGCTGCCGCGCCGGGTATCAGCACGGCCCCGATCACCAGATCCGCCCCAGCCACGCCTTGCGCCAGATTGGCCTTGCTGGCGAAGCAGGTCTTGGCCTTCGCGCCGAAATGGTTGGCGAGGCGTTCGAGGACATCGGGGTTCCGGTCGAATATGGTCACGTCGGCGCCCATGCCGACGGCCATCTGCGCCGCGTTGAAGCCGACCACTCCGCCCCCGATGATCGCCACCTTCGCCGGGGTAACGCCCGGGACGCCGCCGAGCAGGACCCCGCGACCGCCGTGGGCCTTTTCAAGGGCGGTCGCGCCCGCCTGGATCGACATGCGGCCGGCCACCTGGCTCATGGGCTTGAGCAGGGGAAGACCGCCCGTTGGGGAGGTGACGGTTTCATAGGCGATGGCCGTCACCCCGGAGGCCAGGAGCTCTGCGGTCTGTTCCGGATCAGCCGCCAGATGCAGATAGGTGAAGAGAACCTGGCCCTCGCGAAGCATTGCGCGCTCCGAGGCATGGGGTTCCTTGACCTTGACCACCATTTCAGCTGCGGAAAACACCGCCTCGGCGCTGGCGACCATGGTGGCGCCGTGGGCGACATAGTCGGCGTCACTGGCGCCAATACCTGCGCCGGCATTGGTTTCCACAAGGACCTCGTGACCATGGGCGACCAGTTCGCCGACGCTCTCCGGGGTCAGGCCGACCCGATACTCGTGGTTCTTGATTTCCCGGACCGTTCCGACGCGCATCTGCCTCTCCCTGGGGCACCCCGAGCCAGCGGGGGCCTGATCTGCCCAAGAGAATATTCCTCCGGATATGCCAAGTGTCACCGAATGCGAGAGTATCTCGGTTTGAAATCGGGAAGAATTCGTGGGATTGGAGGAAAAAACGGGAAAGAACTATGGATCGCTTTGATCGCGCCATTCTGCGAGAGCAGCAAATCACCTCCAGTCGCTCCATCGCCGAACTGGCCGAAGCGGTCGGCGTCTCCCCATCGGCCTGTCACCGCAGGCTGCGCGCCCTGGAACAATCCGGGGTCATTGCCGGCTATGCAGCGCGCCTGGACCCCGGCAAGCTGGGCCTGGCGGCGGAAATCTTTGTCGAGATCACCCTCGCCAGTCAGAGCCGCGAGGCCATGGACGCCTTCGAGGCCGCGGTGGGGCGGTTTGATGACATACTGGAGTGCCATCTCACGTCGGGCGCAGCCGATTACATTCTGCGGGTCGCCGCTGAGAACCTGCAGCACTTTGACTCAATCCACCGCGATTGTCTGGCGCGCCTGCCCGGCGTTTCATCCATGCGGTCCAGTTTCTCGATCCGGACCATCAAACGCATGCGCGGATTTCCTGTCCGGGCGTAACTGAGCCCGGATGCCAGCCCATTTGACATGGGGCAGCGGATTTGCATTGAGGAACCAAGGCCCCCACGCAGGAAACCAGCCATGACCACGCCACTCAGCGACGCCGCCCTCGACCAGCTTTTCACAAACGCCCGGACCCGCAATGGGTGGACGGACAAGCCGGTCAGCGATGAGCTGATCCACAAGCTGTACGACCTGGTGAAGTTTGGGCCGACGGCCCTGAACGCCTGCCCGGCGCGCTTTGTCTGGGTGCGGAGCGAGGAGGGGAAGAAGACCCTCTCGGACCTGTCGTCAGAGGGCAATCGCGCCAAGATCCTGGCCGCACCGCTCACGGCCATTGTCGGCTATGACCTGGACTTCTCGGAAAAGCTTCCAGAGCTCTTCCCGGCCCGGGGCGAAGCCATGAAGCCCATGTTCAAGAACCCTGCCGTCGCCGAGCCCATGGCCTTCCGCAACAGCACCCTGCAGGGCGCCTATCTGATCCTGGCCGCCCGGGCTCTGGGTCTGGACGCCGGGCCCATGTCCGGCTTCAACAATGCCGCAGTAGATGAGGCCTTCTTCGCGGGCACGGCCATCAAGTCGAACTTCATCTGCTGCCTGGGATACGGTTCGGATGAAAACCTCTTCCCGCGCAATCCCCGCCTCTCGTTTGAGGATGCTGGGCGTCTGGCATAGGGTCAGGGATACCCGACACCCGTCGGGCTTCCTGGCGAATGCCGACAATTGGGGCATTGTCGCCGGTTTGGCTTCATGATCTCCTTCTTCCGACAAGGCCGCCATCCGAGCGGCCAGCAGGAGGAGGGCAAGATGCTGAAAAAGGGCATTCTGTTTTCGGCGACGGCTTTGGGCCTGTCCCTGGTGGGGGCCGGCACACTCGGCGCATCCCGACCTGCAGCTCTCGCGAAACCAGTCGCGCCACGCGCAGGTTCAGCAGCCGGAGCTCCCATGGGGAGCGAACTGCGGTTGCCGGGCTATAATGCTGAACGCAATGCCTATTTCGGCGATCTGCATGTCCACACCTATCTGTCGAACGACGCCTATATCTCCAATGTCCGGCGCACCCCTGATGACGCCTACCGCTTCGCCAGGGGGCAGACCCTGACCCATGCCAGCGGGTTCCAGATCCGACTTGAAGGCGGGCCCCTGGACTTCGTCGCGGTCACCGACCATTCGGAATACCTCTCGGCCATTCGTGAGGCCGCCGACCCGAACAGTCCCCTGGGTAAGCTGGACTTTGTCAAACGGCTGTTCACGACCAACCCGGCCGAGATGCAGAAGGCCTTCTCCGCCTTTGTAGAGGGCAGCCACGGCGGAACCCTGCCCAAGGGGTTTGAGGACCCCGGCATCGTCTCGCGGGGGTGGCGCGAAGTGCAGGACGCCGCCGCAAGGAACTATGTTCCTGGCCGGTTCACCACCCTGGTGGGCTATGAGTACACGTCTGTCCCGGACGGACGTAACAACCACCGGAACGTCTTCTTCAGGTCAGCCAGAACGCCAACGGCGCCGTTTGCGGCGACCCAGTCCGCCAATCCGGAAGATCTGTGGCGGGCCATGGACGGCTGGCGTAGCCGGGGGATCGACGCCCTGGCCATCCCTCACAACGCCAATGGCAGCGACGGGTTGATGTTCGACTCTGTCCGGATGAATGGCAAACCCATTGACCGGGCCTATGCGGAACTGCGCGCGCGCAATGAACCGCTTGCCGAGATCACCCAGATCAAAGGCACATCGGAAACCCACCCGACCCTGTCGCCTAATGACGAGTGGGCGAACTTTGAAATCATGGAGCGGTATATCGGCCAGGATAAACCTGTGACCCGGTTCCATGGCGGTTATGTGCGGCGGGCTCTGGAGGATGGCCTGGTCTTCCGGGACAAGCTGGGGGTCAATCCCTTCAAGCTGGGATTCATCGGCTCGTCGGACAACCACAATGCTTCTCCGGGCGCCGTGGAAGAGCGCAACTATTTTGGCGCCTCAGGCGGCAGGGACGGCAAGCCTACCGTCCGTGACGGCGTCCCCGCCGGCGGCTCGAAGACCTGGGAAGGCGGCGGAGCTGGCCTGATCCGTCAGGTGCGGGGCGCCAGCGGCCTTGCGGGTGTCTGGGCCGAACAGAATACCCGGGATGCCATATTCTCAGCCCTCAAACGCCGGGAGACCTTTGCTACATCCGGGCCCCGGATCCGGGTTCGCTTCTTTGCGGGCTACGACTTTCCCCGTGATCTCGCCGGCCGGCGGGATGCTGTTCGCTACGCCTATGCGCACGGGACTCCCATGGGTGGGGACCTGCTGCCGGCCAGGCAGGGTCAGCCCAGCTTTCTGGTGATGGCGGTGCGTGATCCCGGATCGGCCCATCTGCAAAGGGCCCAGATCGTGAAGGGCTGGGTGGAAAACGGCCAGGCCCGGGAACGGGTCTTTGATGTCGCCTGCTCTGATGGATTGAAGGTGGACGGCGCAAGCGGCCGATGCCCGGACAACAAGGCTGGCGTTGATCTGCGGACCTGTCAGCCGGATCGTTTCAAGGGCGATGTCGAGCTGCGGGCAAACTGGTCTGATCCGACATTCAAGCCAGGACAGCGCGCCTTCTATTATGTGCGGATTATCGAAAATCCGACCTGTCGCTGGTCGACCTGGGACGCCTTGCGAAACGGCACTCCGCCCAATCCCAAACTGCCGGCTCTGATCAACGAGCGGGCCTGGTCATCGCCCATCTGGTACGAGCCCAGGGCCTGATGACCAGAAGGGTTTGCCCGGCGCAGGACAGACCTGCGCCGGGCCGGGACGTCTAGAACCTGAACTTGGCTTCCAGGTCGATCTGCTGCGGCTCATTGAGCGTGCAGCGCAGGACGGTGCCACCAGTGACCGAATTGTTGAGACCAAAGGCGGCGTTGTTCGGTTGCGCAAAAATGCCGGTGCAGAAGGACTTGTTGGCCAGGTTCTGGCCGACGAGGGCGACTTCCCACTTTTCGTCGGGGCCCCGCAGCGAAACCCGACCGCCAAAGAGCTGATAGCCGGCCTGCATGGCGTCCGGATTGTTGTCACCGGCTGAGGCCAGGCTCTGACGGGACACAAAGCTCATGTCACCGCGAACCATCCAGCTCCAGCCATTCTCAAGGCGTCCCACATACTGGGCCGAGGTCGCGCCTTGCCAACGGGGGGAATAGGGCAGGCGTTGCCCGGTCAGGTCCTGCGGGGTCGTGAAGGCGGGCAGGGGCGGGGCGCCCTTGAACACCAGGTACTTGGAGTCGAGGAAGGCCGCTGACAGGGTCAGGGTCAGTGGGGGGATCGGACGGGCGAGGGCGTCAAACTCCAGGCCCTGCTGCCGGACGGTTCCGTTGTTCTGGGTCTTGAAGGTGACGCCGTCGAAGCTGCGGAACTGGAGGTCCTGAACCTTGGTCCGGTACAGCGTGGCGTTTGCAATCAGCCGGCGGTCAAACCACTGCGACTTGACGCCCAGCTCGACATTTTCCGTGGTCTCTGGACGGAAGGTCCGGTTTTTCGCGCCAACCGCAGCGGTGGTCGGAGGCGAGGAGTCAAACCCGCCCGACTTGAAGCCCGTGGAATAGCTGGCGAAAATCATCACGTCGTCCGAAGCTTGGTAGCTTCCGTTGAGACGGTAGGTGAACTTCTCGGCCTTTGTTGCGAGCAGGCTGACTTCAGGCGCCTGGGCTGCAATCGGATTGTTCTGCACCGATTTCATGATCCCCGACTTGTCGTCGTGGGTGTAGCGGATGCCGCCCGTGAACGAGAACTTTTCAGTGAGCTTGTAGGTCGCCTGGGTGTAGGCGGCCACGGACTCCGTGTCCTGCGAGAACCAGAGGCGGGTCGCCTGGACCTGGGGCGAAGCCTTGCAGAGGGTCAGACGAGCTGCGGTCGAGGTATTCCTGATGAAGATGTCGCAATAGGCCGGCGGCAGATCGATGTTCTGGCCAATGTCATAGGCCTCGTTGAAATAGTACAGGCCAGCGACGTAGCTCAGCTTGCCGTCGAGGATGGTCTCCGGCGACAGCAGCTGCAGCTCTTCGGTGTGGGTCTGGCTGTCATAGAAGCCGGTCCTGTGCTGGACCAGGATCGGCATGTTCTGGGCCGAGGCCTGGTACTGGATGTCCTTCCAGTCGCGATATGAGCTGATCCACTTCACCTGATAGCCATCCGCAAGGTTCCAGGTGAGGTCGCTGGAGAAACCGTTCTGGTAGTCCTTGAGATCGCCATCGGTGTTCTGGCGGACATGGCGATTGAAGGTGCCCGTCAGGTAAGGGGTCACGCCGGGGAGCGGGCCTGCGCCATCAGGATCCAGGCGGGTCGCCCAGTTCGAGGCCGCCAGAGGCGTGACCGTATTCTCGACCACGGTGATCGTGTTGTAGCCGTCACCGCTGAGGTTGACATAGTCGCCCCGCAGCAACCAGGTCAGCTGGTCTGTGATGTTCCACTTGAAGGAGCCGCGAACCGAGACCCCGTCCTTCCGTCCGATCCGCTTGCCGGTCAGGTCATTGCGGTCAAAACCGTCGCCCTTGTAGGCCAGGACGGACAGGCGGGCCGCCATGTCGTCATTGATCGGGGCGTTCACGATCGCAGAAACCCGCTGCCGCCCATAATTGCCGGAGCTGGCGGTCAGCTGGGCCGAGTAATCCCGCTGGGGCTCGGTTGTCCGCAGGAGCAGGGCGCCCATGGAAGCGTTACGGCCGAAGAGGGTGCCCTGAGGGCCGCGCAGGACTTCGACCGACGAAATGTCATTGAGGCCCGGCAGGAGCGTGCCGATCCGGGGGATGTACACCCCGTCCAGGAAGGAGGCGACGCTGGGCTCGACTGCGGAATTGCCGCCGGTCCCGATCCCGCGGATCTGGATCCGGGTATTGGCGGTCTGGGATGAGGTTGCGATGTTCAGGGCCGGGGTGATCCGGCGCAGGTCGCGGATATCCTGGATGCCCGCGGCCTTCAGCGTCTCGCCGCTGAATGCGGTCACTGAAATGGGAACGCTCTGGACGTTTTCGGCACGCTTTTGGGCCGTGACCACAACTTCTGAGAGGCCGACATCTTCCCCGCCAGCCGCTTTCTGGCTTTGGGCGAGCGCCGGGCTGCTGATGGCGATGAGTGCGGCCGAGGCCAGCAGGATCTGACGATTCATTTGGAATTCCCCCTAACGGGAGAATGTCAGCCTGGATTCCGGCCGTATCAGTGTCTCCCTGCCTGAAGTCTGCCACAGGTCAGGCGCAGGTCAATACTCTGCACAGGTTGTAGCGAACACGCAGGTTGGCAGGCGGCGGCGGGTGGCTGTCGAACCCTCCCGCCGCCGCGCGACCTTTTAACCCATGCGGTGCAGGGCGCAGAGCTTGTTGCCGTCCGGATCGCGCAGATAGGCAAGGTACATCTTGCCCATGCCGCCGGCGCGCTCGCCGGGGGGATCTTCACAGGTGGTTCCGCCATTGGCGACACCCGCCGCATGCCAGGCGTCGGCCTGTTCCGGGGTCGAGCAGGCAAAGCCGATGGTGCCGCCATTGGCATGGGTGGCCGGCTCGCCATTGATGGGCTGGCTGATGGAAAACACGCCGGTGGGGGTCATGTAGAACATGCGGTGGCCGTCAATCACAGCCGGGCCGACCCCGAGGGTTCCGAGCACGGCGTCATAGAAGGTCTTGGCCTTCTCGAGGTTATTGGTTCCAAGCATGATGTGAGAGAACATTGCGGTTTCCTTCCTGACTTTTCGCGCAGGGTCCCTTGACCCCGGGCGCCGGTCTTGCCGAGGTGAGGCTTGTTTCACGGTCGAGGCCCCGACCGCAAGTCCGGGCAGGCGTCAGGGCCAAAGGAGTTTCAAATGCCATTTCCAGCAACAAAGGTAGGGCTGGCCCTGGACCCCAGGGAAACTGAACTCACCCCGCGCACCGCCCTGGCCTATGCTGCGGGCCTGGGCGCCTGCGAGCCGGCCTTTCTGGATGACGCCGCTACGGCAGGACTGGCGGCCTTGCCCTTCTTCTGTGTCTCGCCGGAATGGCCAGTGGTCCTGTCCATGCGCCGCCTGCTCGGCGCGTCCCTGAGGCCAGAAGAGGCCCAGAGGGCCGTTCACGCCGTCCAGGACTCAAGCTTTCACAGGCCAATGCGGCCCGGGGACAGGCTGGTCACGGAGGGAAGACTGGTATCGGCCACTGAGATCCGGTCGGGGGTTCTGGCGATCTGCAAGCTGGAGACCCGGGATCACCTTACGGGAGAGCCTGTCACCACCACCTGGACCAGTTCGATCTATCGCGATGTGCGCCTGGACGGTGCGGGCGTGACCCTTGAAACGCCTCCAGCCCTGCCTGAACAGGTCGCCGCGCCTCTGGGCCCGAACGCCAGGTCCACCCGCATTCCCATTCCTCGGGAAATGCCGCACGTCTATTCGGAATGCGCAGACATCTGGAACCCCATCCACACCGAACGCGCCGTAGCCCTGGCCGCCGGCCTGCCGGACATCATCCTGCACGGGACTGCGACCTGGGCCCTGGCCGGCCTGACGATCCTGCGGCAGGAGGCCGACTGTGATGTCGCACGGCTGAAGCGCATGACAAGCCGGTTCTCGGGCATGATCATTCCTGGCGAGACCATTGAGGTTCGCCATGAGGCAGGAGAGGGCGGATTGATCCGGTTCGAAGTCCGGGCAGAATCCGGCGCCCTTGCCATCAGTCAGGGCGCGGCCTGGCTCTAGGCCATACTGTCATTGGGTTCTGAGAGGGGATATCCACCAGTCGCGTGGTGGGTGCAGTAGGATTCGAACCTACGACCCGCTGATTAAGAGTCAGCTGCTCTACCAACTGAGCTATGCACCCATGCGCGTTCCGAACACTTTGCGGTGGTCGGCGGCAAGGGCGCGGAACATACTGGAAGCGGCGCCGAAAGCAAGGCGCGAAAACGGAAGATTCTCATGGCGAAGCGGAACCTCAGCGGGGCGGTCAATTTCACCTATCTGGAGGACTATACCGCCGGCGACGCCCAGGTGATCGATGAGGTGCTGAGCCTGTTCAGGGAACAGGCCCAGGTCTGGCTGCCCCTGCTGGATCCCGGCGTCGAGGGCTGGAAGGATGCTGTCCACACGATCAAGGGTACAGCACGGGCCGTGGGCGCCTTTGACCTGGGGGATATGTGTCAGGTCTGCGAGAACGAAGGCCCCCACCGTTTGGTCGCCGTGCGGGACGCGCTTGACCTGGCCCTGCAGGATGTCGCCGCCTACGCCCACGAGCGGGCGCTGAACTTCCTCAAAGGCAAGGCCTAGATCCCGGATCCGTTGTCCAGGGCGCGAAGGGCTTCTTCATGGGCCGCGGCCTCGGCCGCAATCCAGCTGATGAAGGCCTTTACCTGGGGCAGGCGGCCCTTGGCCTTGGGGTGGACCAGATAATAGGCAAAATCCACGGCTGTTGAGATCTGCAAGGGCGAGATCAGCCGGCCGGCGTCCAGATCATCCTGGGCGATGGTGCGCTTGGCCAGGGCGACTCCGCGGCCATTGACCGCGGCCTCGATCACCAGGCTCGACTGGTTGAAGCGTGGCCCGCGGGCGCCATCAACGCTCTTGAGGCCTCGCGCAGCCAGCCACATGGTCCAGTCCGGGCAGCTGTCGTCAGGATCGGGCGAGCCATCATGCAGCAGGACATGATTGGCCAGGTCCTTGGGGTCATTGAGAGGGGTCTGGGCGTGCAGCTCGGGGCTGATCACCGGGATGACGGTCTCACCGATCAGGCGGTGGACCTCGAGGCCCGGATAGCGGCCGCCGCCATAGCGGATGGCCACATCAACTTCTCCAGCCGACAGATCGACCAGATCCAGTCCTGCCGACAGCCAGACATCCACCTGGGGGTGCTTCTGCTCAAAGCTGCCCAGGCGCGGCACCAACCACTTGGCGGCGAAGGAAGGGGCGGCGGTGAGGGTCAGGCGCCGACCATCCACGGCCGCTGTCAGCATGGATGCCGCTTCGGCCAGGCGGTCAAAGGCCTCGCGGAGGGCCGGCAGGGCGGTCTGGGCGGCGTCTGTGAGCAACAGCCCCTTGGGCGTGCGCTTGAAGAGCGGCGCGCCCACATAGTCTTCCAGGTTCTGGATCTGCTGGCTGACGGCGCCGGGGGTCACGGTCAGCTCGTCGGCGGCCCTGGAAAAATTGAGATGCCGGGCAGCGGCCTCAAAGGCCCGAAGGGCGTTCAGGGGCGGGAGCCGGCGACGGTCACTGCTTCTTTCCACGAGTTTTCCTGACAGCCCAAAGAGAAGTCCTGCGGTTGCGAGTTGGGCCTCCGCCGACCTATTTGCAAGGCTCGATTGCTGTATCAGCCGTCTTGTCGCAGTGGATTTTCGTCCTCTGAGGCGCATATGACGCAATCCGGCGGCGGTTCGAACGCGTATTAGAGAAGCTATTGCCATGTCCCGCCCTGTTTCGCCGAAATCCAAGGCCGGTCTGGTCCTCCTGCAGGGCGACAAGTCCAGAAATGCTGGCAGGGTCTGGCTGGTTGGCGCAGGTCCGGGAGACCCCGATCTGCTGACGGTCAAGGCCCTGCGGGTTCTGGGAACAGCCGATGTCGTGGTTCACGATGGCCTGGTCTCACCAGAGATCCTGGCCCTGGCGCCGCATTCAGCCCAGCTGATCTCGGTGGCCAAGCGCAAGTCGCGGCATACCTTCGCCCAGGACGAGATCAACGCCATGCTGGTGGCCTTCGCCCTGGAGGGCCTGACCGTGGTCCGGCTCAAGGGGGGCGACCCCTTCATCTTCGGCCGGGGCGGCGAAGAACTTGAGGCCTGCCGCGCCGCCGGTGTGGAGTGCCAGATCGTGCCCGGCGTTACGGCGGCCCTGGCGGCATCCGCCTCTGCGGGAGCGCCGCTGACCCATCGAACCTCAGCCCAGGCGGTGACCTTTGTCACCGGCCACGCTGCGCGCGATGAGGACCCCGATCTGGATTGGCCGGCCCTGGCCCGGGCCAACCACACGGTGGTGATCTATATGGGCCTGACGGCTGCCCCGAGAATTGCCGGGCGGCTCCTCGACGCCGGAAGGGCCGCATCGACCCCGGCCCTCATTGTGGTCGACGCCAGTCGACCTTCCGAACACAGGATCATCACAACCCTGGGCGACCTGGCGGCGGAGGCGGCGGAACTGTCTGGTCCGGCCCTTTTGATCGTGGGCGAGGCCATGGCCCTGGCACAGGCAGGCGATGTGGCGTGGGCTCCGGCCCTGAGTGAAGCAGTTGCGGGAGTTGGCGCATGAAGGCCCTGACGGCTAATCGTCTGACGGACGGTGAGGTGGTGTTCTGGAAGTCAGGGGCCTGGGTCGAGCGTTTCGCCGACGCCGAGCTGTTCGATGCCGACGAGCCCGCCCTCGAAGCTGAAGGCCGCGGCAAGGCCCAGCCGACTGTGGTGGTCGACGCCTACCTCATCGATCTGATCGAGAGCGAAGGCCTTTGGGCGCCGGTCAGCTATCGCGAGCGTATCCGGGCCCTCGGCCCGACCAATCACATGCACCACGGCAAGCAGGCTGAGGGCGGCGACGCCATTTCAGCCCTGCAGCATGCCCACGGCGCGGCCCGGTCTTCGGGCCGGGTCAATCTGATCAAGCGTAAGTAGGGGAGGGGGTATGTACCAGTACGACAGCCTCGATCGTGAAATCCTGGCCGACCGGTCCGCAGAGTTCCGGGACCAGGTCGAGCGCCGGCTTGCCGGTGAGATGACCGAAGACCAGTTCAAGCCCCTGCGCCTGATGAACGGCCTTTATCTCCAGCTCCACGCCTACATGCTGCGGGTGGCCATTCCCTATGGGTCCATGAGCGGCAAGCAACTGCATAAGCTGGCCGACATCGGGCGGCGGTATGACAAGGGCTATGGCCACTTCACCACGCGGACCAACCTGCAGTTCCATTGGGTGAAGCTGGCCGATACGCCGGACATTCTGGACGAACTGGCCAGCATCGACATGCACGCCATCCAGACCAGCGGCAACTGCATCCGCAATGTCACCGCTGACCCCTATGCCGGAGCCACTGCGGACGAGATCGATGACCCCCGGGTCTGGTCAGAGGCCATCCGGCAGTGGTCGAGCCTGCATCCGGAATTCTCGTTCCTGCCCCGCAAGTTCAAGATCGCCATCACCGCGTCTGCCAAGGACCGCACCGTCGCCAAGGCCCACGATATCGGTCTGATGGTCCGCCGGGCCCGGGACGGAACCCTGGGCTTTGAAGTGATCGTCGGTGGCGGCATGGGGCGGACGCCCTTCATTGGCCCGACCATCCGCGAGTTCCTGCCCGCCAACCGGCTGTTCTCGTATCTGGAGGCAATCCTGCGAGTCTACAACCGCCACGGCCGCCGGGACAATATCTACAAGGCCCGGATCAAGATCCTGGTCTCGGCCCTTGGCCGCGATGAGTTTGCGCGTCAGGTGGAAGAGGAGTGGGCCAAGGTCGGCGAGGCCGGCGACCTGCCGGACACCGAGATCGCCCGTATCCGCGGCGCCTTCGCCCCCCGGAACTTCGAGACCCTGCCGACAAGGTCTGAAGTCTATGAGGCGGCGCTTGCCAGCGACCGGGCTTTTGCGCGGTTCGCCCGCAACAACCTCAAGCCCCACAAGCGTCAGGGCTACACCATTGTCGAAATCTCGCTGAAGGCGATTGGCGAGACCCCTGGCGATGCATCTTCGGACCAGATGGACGTGGTCGCCGATCTGGCCGAGAAATATGGCCAGGACGATGTGCGGGTGACCCACGAGCAGAACCTGGTGCTGCCGCACGTGAAGCTGGACGATGCGCCGGCGGTCTTCAGGGCCCTGGCAGCCGTGGGCCTCGGGACGCC
This sequence comes from Alphaproteobacteria bacterium PA2, assembly GCA_002256425.1. Lineage (NCBI taxonomy): Bacteria > Pseudomonadati > Pseudomonadota > Alphaproteobacteria > Alphaproteobacteria bacterium PA2. The sequence continues at coordinate 1,641,224 of NKIZ01000001.1, forward strand.
GAACATCAACCTCATCAGCGACATCATCGCCTGTCCTGGCCTGGATTACTGCGCCCTGGCCAATGCGCGGGCCATCATCGTCGCCCAGGACATTGCAAAGCGTTTTGCTGACCAGGACCGGGCCGAACAGGTGGGCGAGCTGAAGATCAAGATCTCCGGCTGCATCAATGCCTGCGGCCACCACCATGTGGGCCACATCGGCATTCTCGGCGTCGACAAGAAGGGGGAGGAATTCTACCAGCTCACCCTTGGCGGTTCAGGAGCGGAGGACGCCGCCATCGGCAAGATCCTCGGACCGGCTCTTCCCCTGGACAAGGTGACTGACGCCATCGACACCCTGGTTGAGGTCTACCTGCGTGAGCGTCAGGGCGAGGAACGCTTCCTCGACACCTATCGCCGGACCGGTGATGCGCCCTTCAAGGAGGCTGTCTATGCCGAAGCTCATTAAGCTCGCGGGCGGGGAGTTCGCCCTTGCAGACGATCCCTTCACCGCCGTCGCCGATGACCAGGATATCCCGGAAGGCGACGTGATCATTTCCTTCAGCCGCTTTCGGAGTGAAGGCGCCAGATTGCTGGGGGAAGGCCGTCGGGTCGGCGTCCGCATCGAGCCGGCGGAAGAGGTTGAGGCCCTGGCCGATGATCTTGCGACGCTGTCCGTGATCGCCCTGGCCTTTCCGAAATTCCGGGATGGTCGCGCCTTCACCTCGGCCCATCTGCTGAGCCAGCGCCTGGCATTCGGCGGCGAAATCCGTGCGGTGGGCGAGGTCCTGCTGGATCAGGCCGGTTACATGGTCCGGTGCGGCTTCAATGCCTTCGAGCCGGCCGATGGCGCGACGACCGCACAATGGTCTGCAGCCGTCCATCGCCATCGTCATGTCTATCAGAGGGCGGCCGACGCCCGCACGCCTGCCTTCCTCGAGCGGTAAGGGACCTAAGCGCCATGGCCTTCGATCAGGAAGAAACCACATCTCTGGCGATCCGCCTGGATGTGGAACTGCGCCATGCTGAACCGGCAGAAATCCTCAAGGCTGCAGTGGACGCCTTTGGAGACCGCCTGGCCCTGGTGTCGTCCTTTGGCGCTGAGTCGGCGGTGTTGCTGCATCTGGTCGCCCAGGTGAAGCCTGACATGCCGGTCATGTTCCTGGACACCGGCATGCTGTTCGCCCAGACCCTGGACTACCGCCGCAACCTGGCCGCCTGGCTGGGCCTGACGCGGGTGCAGGACCTGCGTCCGGCCTTTACGGATCTGGCGACAGCCGATCCCGACGCCAAGCTATGGCAGACTGATACCGACGGCTGTTGCCATGTGCGCAAGGTCCTGCCGCTGGATCGGGCCCTGACTGGCTATGAGGCCTGGATCACCGGCCGCAAACGTTTCCACGGCGGGGATCGTGTCAGCCTGCCTGTGGTCGAGGCCGCCGATCACCAGCTGAAATTCAATCCCCTGGCCAATTGGGGAAAAGCCGAGCTCGACACCTATATGGAGCTTCATCAGCTCCCGCCCCATCCCCTGGTGGCCCAGGGCTTCCCCTCCATCGGCTGCTGGCCCTGCACCCAGGCCGTCGAAGACGACAAAGATGTCCGGGCGGGCCGCTGGGCGGGTTCCGAAAAGACCGAATGCGGCATACATGTCGCCCGCGCGCCAGGCGCCGTCGCCAATGTCGGCGGCGACATCTAGCCTCGACGAACGAGAAGACCCGATCATGACCGAACCAACAGCGGCGCCGGCCGCCAAGAAGAGCGCGTTTCTGACGGAAACCGTGACCTGGACCCAGCACTGGACCGACCGGCTGTTTTCCTTCCGCACGACCCGCGATCCGGCCTTCCGCTTCCAGAGCGGCCAGTTCGTCATGGTGGGCCTGGAAGTCGACGGCAAACCCCTGCTGCGCGCCTATTCCATCGCCAGCCCGTCCTGGCATGAAGAGCTGGAATTCTATTCCATCAAGGTGCCGGACGGTCCCCTGACCTCTCGCCTGCAGGACATCAAGGTGGGCGACAAGGTGCTGATCGGGCGCAAGCCCACCGGCACCCTGGTTCTGGATGGCCTGAAGCCCGGCAAGCGGCTGTTCATGCTGGGCACCGGCACGGGCCTGGCGCCCTGGCTGAGCCTGGCCCGGGATCCGGAGGTCTATGACCGGTTCGATGAGGTCATTGTCACCCACACCGTGCGTCAGGTGGCCGACCTGAACTATCGGGACATGTTCGAAAAGGACCTGCCCAATGACGAGATCCTGGGCGAGATCATCGGCGACAAGCTGAGATACTACCCCACCGTGACACGGGAGCCCTTCAAGACCCAGGGCCGGATCACGGACCTCATCGCGTCAGGTCAGATGTGCCGCGACCTTGGCCTCCCGGATCTGGATCCCGCCACCGATCGGCTGATGCTGTGCGGCGGACCTTCGGTGCTTGCGGACTTGAAGGTTCTGCTGGAGTCCAAGGGATATGTGGAAGGCTCCCTGGCTGCACCAGGCGACTACGTGCTGGAACGGGCCTTCGTCGAAACCTAATTCGGCGGACAGCCCTTGAAGACGCCCACCGGGCTGACGGACAGCTTCGCCATGTTCAGCGGGCGCAGGTTGGACATGGAAGCTGCACTCATGCCGGTGAAAAGGTCGATCCGCGCGCCCTTGATCGCTCCCCCCGTATCCGAGGCGTACCAGTAGCCGTCGTGGGTCCCACCGTCCGGCATGGGCAGACCAACGGTTTCCTTGATGAACAACACGGTGCGCCGCGGGATGACCCGGGTGTCGATGGCGGCCGTTCGCATGGCGACAACCCGGCATCCCAGGGAATCCATTACCCCAACACCCCTTGCGCCGGCATGGTAGAGGGAGGCCTTGAGCTGGTAGGTCGGGGATCCTGGCAGGGTTCCGGTCAGAAGGCCCAGCAGCACATCGCCAATCGGGTCATTCGGGGCTGGTTCAGCATGGGCCAGGCCCGCAAGTGCGAGAAAAGGCAGGGCGGCCAGGGCGGCGAGGCGGCGTCCCATGACGGCGTCCTCCTTCGTCGTTGTTCTGTCAGCGGTGGCCTTACTAGCCTCTGGCGGCGGGGCTCACAACTCATTGAGCGGTTCCGGACACTGTGCCGCATTTCCGGGGGTGGCCTTCTGCGTCTCTTGCGGTAGGTTCGCGGGACGTGAGGAGAGAGCAGATTGCGCGTTTACGGCGACTCGATTTCTGGAAACTGCCTGAAGGTCAAATGGACGGCCGACCGCCTTGGCCTGGGCTATGAATGGGTTGAGACCGACGTCCTGAAGGCCGAAACCCGGACACCTGAGTTCCTGGCGCTCAATCCGGCGGGCCAGGTTCCGCTGGTGGTCCTGGATGATGGTTGCCCCCTGGCCCAGTCCAACGCCATCATCCTTCATCTGGCCGAGACCTCCGCACTCGTGCCCCAGGACGCCTATGAGCGGGCAAAAATGCTGGAGTGGATGTTCTGGGAGCAATACAGCCACGAGCCCTATGTCGCCGTGGCCAGGTTCCAGGTCAGGTATCTCGGAAAGCCCGCTTCGGAGCTTGAAACCCGCCTTGTGGAGCGGGGAAATGCGGCCCTTGCGGTCATGGAGGCGGCCCTGGTGAAGTCATCCTTCCTGGTGGGTCAATCCATCAGCCTCGCCGACATCGCCCTGGTAGCCTATACGCGGATGGCGGGAGAGGGGGGCTTTGATCTTTCCCTCTACCCCCTGATTCAGGCCTGGATTCGGCGTGTTGAGTCAGAGCTGGGGCTTTCGCCACTCTGAGGCGCTTGCCTTCCGGCAGATTCCCCAGCACACCGCTGGGCATGAAACGCATTGCCCTCGCCCTAAGCCTGTCTGTGTGTCTCGCGCCCATGGCGGCCCATGCCTGGGGAGGATCCGGGCACAGGATGATCGGGCAGGCAGCCATGGAAGCCCTGCCCGCCGACCTCCCCGCATTTCTGCGCACGCCGAAGGCGGCCGCCGACGTTGGAGAGCTGGCCCGCGAGCCGGATCGGTGGAAGGGCGCCGGCAAACTTCACGACCAGAACCGTGATCCGGGCCATTTCGTCGACCTGTCAGATGACGGGACCATTCTCGGCGGTCCCCGGCTCGAGAACCTTCCAACCACCCGAAAAGACTACGAAGCCGCATTGAAGGCTGCGGGGACAAACAGCTGGGACGCCGGCTATCTGCCCTATTCCATCGTCGAGACCCAGCAGCAGCTGACCAAGGATTTCGCCTATTGGCGGGTGACAGCGGCGGCGGAGCGGCTGGAACGCAATGCCGGCCGCCGGGCCTGGCTCAAGGCCGATCGGGTGCGCCGCGAGTACCTGATCCTGACCACGCTTGGCCACCTGTCCCACTATGTGGGTGACGGATCACAGCCGCTACACGTGACCATCCACTATAATGGCTGGGGCGATTTTCCCAATCCCGAGGGTTACACGACCGCCCGGATCCATGGCCCCTTCGAGAGCGATTTCGTCGCCGCCAATATCAGGATGTCGGATGTCCGGCAGGCCATGCCGCCTCTGAAACCGCCGGTTGGCCCTCTCGAATCCAGGATTTCGGCCTATCTCATCGCAACCGGAAAGCTGGTCATTCCGCTCTATCAGCTTGAGAAACAGGGCGGCCTTCGTGATGCGGATGCCCAGGGCAAGGCCTTTGCCCTGGCCGGCCTGGCCACCGGCGCCGGACAGTTTCGCGACCTGATCGTTGAAGCCTGGCGAGCCTCGCCGAAAATGACCGTGGGCTGGCCGGCCATCAGTCTGGCCGATGTCGAAGCCGGTCGCGTCGACGCCTATCTGGCCCTCTACAGCAAGGACTAGGACCCATGACCCAAGCCAGCATTATTGACGGACGGGCGACGGCGGAACGGCTGCGGACCGATGTCGCCGCCGAAGTCGCTCGCCTCAAGTCCGATCATGGCCTGACCCCGGGTCTGGCGGTGGTTCTGGTGGGGGATGACGGCGCCAGCCAGGTCTATGTCCGGTCCAAGGGCGAGCAGTCCAAGGCCGCGGGCATGCATTCAGTGACCCATATCCTGCCGGCCGACACCTCGCAGACCGAGCTGCTGGCCCTTGTCCGCCACCTGAATGGTGACCCGGCCATACACGGCATTCTGGTCCAGCTGCCTCTGCCCAAGGGCCTCGACGAGAAGGCCATCATCCAGGCCATAGATCCCGACAAGGATGTGGATGGCCTGAACGTGATCAACGCCGGACGCCTGGCTCAGGGCCTGCCATGCCTGGCGCCCTGTACGCCGGTTGGCTGCATGATCCTGATCCGCGACACCCTGGGCCCTGATCTGGCCGGCAAGCGCGCTGTGGTGGTGGGACGCTCGGCCCTGGTAGGCCGGCCTGTCGCCCAGCTGCTGACCCATGCCGACTGCACCGTCACCATCGCCCATTCGAAGACCAGGGATCTGGCTGCGGTCTGCCGCGAAGCCGACATCCTGGTCGCCGCAGCCGGTCGGGCCCAGATGATCAAGGCTGAGTGGCTCAAGCCCGGCGTCGTCGTGATCGATGTGGGAACCAATCCCGTGCCCTTCCGTGACCCGGTCAAGGCGGCGGAGGGCAAGACCAAGCTTGTGGGCGATGTGGACTACAAGGCGGCCCGTGAGGTCGCCAGCGCCATTACGCCCGTGCCAGGCGGGGTCGGGCCCATGACTGTGGCCTGCCTTCTGGTCAATACGGTTACCGCCGCCAAGCGGATCGCAGGGCTGGACGCCTAAGCGGCGCCGGCGTTGGTGTTCGTGACAATCTGCGTCAGCACCTTGCCCACGGCCTGATCAAAGGCCTGAACGATGGCTGAAACACGATTGGCCTCGGCCCGGGTCTGAACGGCAAGCGTCTCGTCCTTGACCAGAACCCGGTCAGAGGCGCGGATCAGGACCATGTGAACCTCCACCCGCACTTCAGGCGCCGCCCTGGCGCCCCGGTCGTAGACCGCCTCGAACCTCTGAACATCCAGGCGCAGGGTGTAGTCCGCCCGGGCAGGCTCACCGCGAATGACCAGGCGGGCCGGTCCCGGACCCGCGTTGAAGGCGCCCAGCAGAGCCTCATTGAACAGGGTTTCAGCCGGTTCGGCCCAACGGGCCTGGGCGACATAGGCCACTTCAGACCCGGTCACGGTGAGGATCCGGTCTCCCGCCGCTGCATGGTTGAAACTGCCGCCAGCCCTGACCACCCCAATCCTTGGCCCCGCAGGGTTTGCGCCCGCGATTTCCGCCTGACGCCCGTCGAAACGGTAGAGCTGCGAGGGCTTGGTCTTCGGAAAGACGGTTATGCAGCCGCTGAGCGCCAGGGCCACGACAACGACGATGAGTTTCGTGATGTGGTTCATGGCCTGACCTCTTTCTCGGCGGCGGGCGACTTGGCCACCAATGCCTGGGGATTTGCCTCCAGTTCCCTGACCAGCCGGTCCAGGGATTGGGCGGTGGATTGCAGGGAACTGACCGCCGCCGTCAGCTGGGGCAGGCCATTGGCGGCGAACTCACTGGTGGGCCCGTCCAGCTTGCCCATCATGCCCCTCAGGTCCTTGGCGGCGCTTTGCGCTTCGATGGCGGCGTCGGCGACGGACTTGAGGCTGCGCTGGCCATCGCCGTCCAGCAGGGTCTGGCCGGCTGAAGAAAGGGCGGTGATCTGCTGGGCGGCGGCGTCGATGCTCTGCAAGGCGGCCTGGGCGTCGCCGAACAGCTGCTTTTTGGCGGCCAGCTCGGCCGTGACGGTCTGGGTGTCATCCAGGGCCTTGCCGAAGGTCTTGATGTTCTGGTCCGAGAGGACCCGATTGACCCGGTCCAGGGCCTCGACGGTCCGCGCCAGCACAGTGCCACCGCCCTCGAGCAGGTCGGAGAGGGCGCTGCGACGGGACAGGATCAGAGGGATCTTGCCGATGGGCGTCTTGTCCTTCAGCAGGGGTTGGTTCGGCGAGCCTGCCGAGATCTGGATGAAGCTGACGCCGGTAATGCCCAGGGGTTCGATCGTGGCGTAGGAGTCGGCGCGAACGGGAACATCCGAACCCATGCGGACGTGGGCTGTCACATTCTTGGGGTCGGCCTTGGCCAGTTCGATCTTGGTGATTTCGCCGACCTTGATCCCGTTAAATCGCACCTCGCCGCCCTGGCTGAGGCCGTTGATCGGGCCCGGGAAGTTAATGTCATAGAGGTTGAAGTCGCGGTTCAGGCTGATACGCGCCAGCCAGACCGAAAAGATCACGACCCCGAAGAACAGCAAAAGGGTCGATAGACCGACAACTGCGTAGTTTGCGTCTTTTTCCATCAGGCGAGCGTCCTGTGTTTTTGGCCCGCAGCGCGTCCGCGCGGTCCCAGAAAGTATTCCTGAATCCAGGGATGGTCAGATTGCTCCAGGGTTTCCACCGGAGCGACCTCAACCACCTTCTTGTCAGCCAGCACCGCCACGCGGTCGGTGATGGTGTAGAGGCTGTCCAGGTCGTGGGTGATCATGAAGACGGTCAGGGACAGGCTGCGGGACAGGTCCAGGATCATCTCGTCAAAGGCAGCCGCAGCAATGGGATCCAGTCCCGCCGTTGGCTCATCAAGGAACAGCAGGTCCGGATCCAGCACCAGCGCCCGGGCCAGCCCGACCCGCTTGCGCATGCCGCCTGATAGCTCGGAGGGCTTCTGAAGGGCGACGTCGGGGGCCAGGCCAACCAGACCGATCCGCAGGTCGGCCAACTCGTGGATGGTCGAGCGGGACAGGTCCGTATGCTCATAGAGGGGGGCGGCGACGTTCTCGCGGACGGTCAGGTTCGAGAACAGGGCGCCCTGCTGGAACAGCACGCCCCAGCGGCGCTCGATGTCGCTCCAGCCCTTGCGATTGGCGGTGTGAATATCCTGGCCAAACACCTTGACCTGGCCGCCCTCGGGGCTTTTCAGGCCAATGACCGTATTGAGCAGGACCGATTTGCCGGTGCCTGACCCGCCGACGACGCCAAGGATTTCTCCTCGCTCCACCGACAGGTTCAGGTGGTCGTGGATACGATGCTCGCCGAACTGCGACACCAGATCAACGATCTCGATGACTGGATCAGACGCCCCGGTCACAGGTCCATCTCCATATAGAGGAGGGCGAACAGGGCATCGATCATGATGATGGCGAAGGTGGCGTGAACGACGGCGGCGGTCACCCTGCGGCCCAGGGACTCGACATCGCCGCCGACTTCCAGGCCCTGGCGACAGCCTATGCCCGCGATGACGGCGGCCATGACCGGCGCCTTGGACATGCCGATCCAGAAGTGGGTAGGTCCCACATTGTCGAGGATGCGCTGCAGGAAGAAGGCCGGACCGACCCCAAGGATTGACCAGGTGATCAGCAGCCCCCCGAACAGACCGGCCAGGGTTGCGACAAAGGTCAGGAGCGGAACCGTCACCAGCAGCGCGGCGAAACGTGGGAAAACCAGGGCCTCGAACGGATCTATGCCCAGCACCAGCATGGCGTCGATTTCCTGGTTCATCTTCATCGAGCCGATTTCAGCGGCGAAGGCGGATGCCGATCGGCCCGCGAGCAGAATGGCGGCGATGACGATGTTGAATTCCCGCAGGACGGCTATGCCGATCAGGTCCACGGAAAACACCTCGGCGCCAAATTGCCGGAGGGTGTTGACCCCCAGGAGGCCGACGACAGCGCCAATGAAGAAGGATGTGGTCGCGACAATGGGCACGGCGTCCAGTCCTGCCCGCTCCGCAAGGGAGAAGCAGGCCGCCCACCGCACCTTCTGGGGCCTGACGATCGAACGACCCAGGACCACCAGCAGGTGGCCCACAAAGACCATGGTGTCGATGAATTCCCGCCACAACTCGATCACGCCGCGACCAATGCGGATGGTCATTTCGTGGAAGCCGCGGGGCGGAAGCTTTTCCCTGACCCTGGCGTTGGTGGCCTTGGAGACCAGTTCCAGCAGTCTTCTGACCTCTGGCCGTCCCTGAGTGGCCGTCAGGTCCAGGCGTTCTCCGGCCGCGCGGATCAGCAGATAGGCGGCCGTCGTGTCCATGCGCTCGACGCCGGAAAGATCGAGGCTGAAGGGCCCCACCGTGGCCAGGCTTTTGGCCAGGTCCCGGCCGGCATCGTCCACGCCGGAGCCAGACCACTTGCCCGTGAGGGAGACGGTCGTTCCCTCCGGAGTCTGGTTCACACGGAATTCGGCGGGTTGATCCATCAGCTCTTCGGTTTTGCCGCAGGAGGCTCGGGGAGGGGTGCCGCCCGGGTGAGTCCGGGTCAGGCCAAGGTGTACAGGCTTCTTGGGCCCTCGCCAAAGGTGAAACACGCCTGCGACATTGATGGTTCCTCTTTGCCCGGACTGGCGTCATTGGCGCTTCGGCGGCAGACTGCAGCCATGCATTCGGCCATCGTCATACTAGGGGCCGCCGTCCGGCCGGATGGCGCGCCAAGCCCCAGCCTGCACAGGCGAACCCTGTACGGCCTGGAAGCCGCCCGACGGGCGCCAGACGCGCCGATCTTCTGTTCGGGGGGGCCTGGCAGGCACGGCCCTTCGGAAGCTTCCGTCATGAGGCGTATCCTCATCTCCGAGGGCGTCCCGCCGGAACGGCTGACCCTGGACGAAGACAGCCGCGATACGCTCCAGAATGTTGTCGCCGCCGCCCGCTTCATCAGGATCTCTGGCCTGGAAGGCGCTGTCATCTGCACGGACGTCTACCATGCGCCCAGGGTCGCCATGCTGTTCCGGGCGCTTGGGGTTTCCTCAGAAAGGGGTCCGCTCGCCCGCGGCCGGGGGACGACCTCCCTTGCGCACTGGAGCTTCATGACCCTTCGGGAGGTGGCCGCCTATGCCTATGATTTTGCGGTAATAATGCACCGGGCCCCTGAGCTTCGAGAGGTTATTTCCCGGGCCTAAGCTGCTGAAAGTCCACAGACTTTATTTACCAAGTTCAGTGAGCCCCGGTTTACGAGCCTGCTGTACGAAGAGGGTTAGAAAATAAGGTTTCAAGGCGTTTCATCATGAACGAGCAAATTCGGGAAATCGTCGCCAGGCACGGCGGTCTGGCGGTTGATGTCGCCGGTCTGGACGAAGCGGCGGATCTTTATGAAGCGGGCATGACCTCTTTTGCTTCAGTCGACCTGATGCTGGGGCTTGAAGAGGCTTTCGACATCGAATTCCCTGACGCCCTGCTGACCCGCAAGACCTTCGCCTCGATCAGTTCCATCGCCGAGGCCGTGACCAAGCTCAGCGCCAAGGCGGCTTGATCCCATGACCGATCAGCCCAGCTTCCTGCAGCAACTGTTTGATCGGGGATATCTGATCCCTTCCGGTGTTCCGGGGCTGTTCGGACGTGGCGAAGTCTATGAGTCGGTCATATCCGCTTTTGACGGCCTGATTTCCCGCGTGGTCAAGGACGACAGGGCCGAGAAGATTTCCTTCCCGCCCGGCATGAACCGGACCCAGTTCGAGAAGAGCGGCTATCTCAAGAGTTTCCCCCAGCTGGCCGGGGCGGTTCACAGCTTCTGCGGCAACGACCACGACCATGGCGAACTCCTTCGGGAACTGGATGAAGGCGGCGACTGGACCAAGGGCCTGGCCTGTACGGACGTCGCCCTGACGCCGGCCACCTGTTATCCGGTCTATCCGGTCATGGCGGCCAGAGGCCCCCTGCCGGAAGGCGGCCGGGTGTTTGACCTGCAATCCTATTGTTTCCGGCACGAGCCTTCGGAAGATCCTGCACGCATGCAGATGTTCCGGATCCGGGAGTTTGTGCGGGCTGGAACCCAGGACGAGGTGCTGGCCTTCCGCGAGACCTGGCTGAAGCGTGGCCGGGAAATGATGGGCGCCGTCGGACTGCCCCTCGACATCGATCTGGCCAATGACCCCTTCTTCGGCCGGGGCGGACGGCTGATGCGGGCCGGACAAAGGGAGCAGGAACTTAAGTTCGAGCTGCTGGTCCAGATCGCCAATCCGGCCGGGCCGACGGCGATCATGAGCTTCAACTATCACCAGGAACACTTCGGCGAGACCTGGGGCATCCATACCGCCGACGGCGGTGTCGCCCAGACGGCCTGCACGGGGTTCGGTATGGACCGCATCGCCCTGGCATTGCTGAAGCATCACGGCCTCGACCTCGACGCCTGGCCGAAGTCGGTGCGCGACACCCTCTGGGGCTGATCCCCATGGCGGCGCGCTTCCCAGGCCTGGACCCGGCGACCTATCAGCGCCACTCCATGCACGCCCTCGAGCGGGCCTGGCCGGAAAGCAATTGCTATTCAGACCTCTGGGTCGAACTCCTGCACGCCTATGGCGTCGGGCCGCAGGGCATATTCGGATCTGCGGTCACCCAGGACTATGAGGGTGACCAGTTCACCTTCACCAAACCCCTGCTGGAAGACATCGAGCGCCTGCACGGCCTGCAGGTCCAGGAACTCGCCATCTATGATGATCTGGCGGTTCACATTGACCGGCAACTCGCCCAGGGACGACTGAGCATTGTCGAGGTCGACAGCTATTTCCTGCCTGACACCCGGGGGCTCACTTACAGACTGGCCCACGGCAAGACATCGGTGATCTTCAACCACCTGGACATCGAGGCCCGGCGGGCGGGCTATTTCCATGGTCCGGGTTATCACAGCCTGGAGGGTGAGGACTTCGAGGGAGTGTTCCAGGGGTATGGCGACGGGGTCACGCCCTTCCTGCCCTATGTGGAGTTCATCAAGGAGCCAGCAGGCGGCGCCAGGCCAGCCGATCGCACAGAAGCCGGGCTTCTCCTGCAACGGCATCTGGCCCGGCGTCCGGTCTCCAATCCCCTGAAGCGGTTCCAGGCGGATTTTCCGACCCAGGCCGAAGCAGTGTCCCGGCGGGAGCCGGCCTTCTTCCATCTCTATGCCTTCAACACCCTGCGCCAGTTCGGCGCGAACTTCCTGTTGCTCAGCGACCATCTGGCCTGGCTGGATCCGGAAGCCGCGGGCGTGGCGCCTGCGGACGTGATCGCTCAGACGGCCAAGGCCTGCCAGTTCCAGCTGGCCCGGGCCTGCGCCCGCAAGAAGTTCGATACCCTGGCCGGGGCCCTGGAGCCTGCGGTTGAGGCCTGGGATCAGCTCATGGCCGACCTCGACTCCCGGTGGGGCAGGGCGGCCTGAATTCATGGCCCGCATCAACAGCATGACGGGCCAGACCCGGTCGCCGCTTTCCGAAGGCTGGACCCTGGCCCTGACAGAGGCCGGAGCATGCCCGGATCCCTCAGCGGCCTCACGACGGGTTGACTGGATCCCCGCCCGGGCGCCGGGAACTACTGCCGGGGCCTTGCGGGATGCAGGTCGATCCTTTGACCGATTGACGGAGCAGGATGTCTGGTGGCGGCGCGATGTGGACCTGTCTGGTCCCGGAAGCCTGAGGTTTGAGGGGCTGGCCGGTCTTGCCGAGGTCTGGCTGGACGGCAAGCTGGTCCTCACTTCAACCTCCATGTTCCTGGCCCATGAGGTCGAACTTCCTCCTGAGGGGGTGAAGACCCTCTGGCTGGCCTTCCGGGCCATGGCGCCACACCTGGAGCGCAAACTTCCGAGGGCCCGCTGGCGCCCTCGGATGATCGACCATCAGGGCCTGCGCGGGGTGCGAACGTCCCTGATCGGCCATGTGCCTGGATGGAGTCCGGTCTTCGAAACCATCGGCCCCTGGCGACCGATCGTGGCTCTCGGTCGGCCGACGCTCAGGATCGAAAACCTCGACATCAAGACGGGATATGATGGGGGACGGGCGTGGATCTCAGCGGAGATCGCGGGCGTCGATATTTCCTCTGCTCCGGTCCTGGTCTGTGATGAGCGAAGGCTGGCTCTGACGTCCATGGGCGCCGGGCGGTATGCGGGCCGCATGGCCCTGTCCGGCGTTCGTCCCTGGTGGCCGCATACCCATGGGGACCAACCTCTCTATCCCGTCAAGCTTCAGGTCGGCGACACCATCCTTGATCTGGTGCGCACCGGCTTTCGCGACATCGCTGTGGACAGGGGCGAAGACGGGCAGGGGTTCCAGCTTCGCATCAACGGTGTTCCGGTCTTCGCCCGCGGCGCCGTCTGGACCAGTTCAGATCCCGTCGGCCGGTCCTGTGACCGGGATCATTACGCCCCCCTGATCGCCCGGGCCAAGGCGGCCGGAATGAACATGCTGCGGCTGAGCGGAACCGGCGCCTATGAGGGCCGGGCCTTCCATGACCTGTGCGATGAGCTGGGGATACTGGTCTGGCAGGATTTCATGTTCGCCAATTTCGACTATCCGGCTTCCGATCCTGACTTCGCCCGGGAGGTCGATCTTGAACTGGCCCAGGTGCTGTCTGACCGTCAGCTCTCGCCTTCACTTGCCGTGATCTGCGGCGGCAGCGAGGTGCACCAGCAGGCGGCGATGATGGGGCTTAGGGAAGAAAACTACGCCAGCCATCTGTTTGACGAGATCATGCCCAGGGCGGCGGCCCTGTGGCGGCCGGATGTTCCCTTTGTCCCCAACTCCCCCAGCGGCGGCGCCTTGCCTTTCGTGGTCGACAGCGGCGTGGGGCACTATTACGGGGTCGGCGCCTATCTGCGGCCCCTTGAGGATGCCCGCCGGGCCAATGTGCGGTTTGCCTCCGAGTGCCTGGCCTTCGCCAATCTGCCAGACGGCCCGGTGACGGATCGGGGCCTTGGGGTTCCCAGAGATCTGGGCGCCGACTGGGATTTCGCAGATGTCCGGGATTACTATCTGGGAAGGCTCTATGGAGAAGACCCCGCCGGGCTGCTGGCCCGGGATCCAGTCCTCTACGCCGATTTATGCAATGCAGCTGTATCGGAAATCATGGAGGCGACCTTCGCCGAGTGGCGACGTCCCGCTTCCGCGTGCGGCGGCGGCCTGGTCTGGACCTTCCAGGATCTGGAGCCCGGGGCCGGGTGGGGCGTTCTGGATTGCAATGGGCGGCCGAAGGCGGTCTGGTATGCCCTGAAGCGCGCCTTCCGGCCGATCCAGCTGACCCTGACAGACGAGGGCGTCAATGGTCTGGCCGTGCACGTCCTCAATGAAACAAACAGGTCCCGTACTCTGGTTCTGGAGTTCACCTGCCTGCGGGATGGGGCGACGCCGGTTCTGTCTGTCACCCACGACATCGAAGCGCCGGCGCACAGTGGCCAGACCCTGTCGGCCTTCGCCCTGATCGGCCGGTTTTTCGACCTGACCTATGCTTACAGGTTCGGCCCGCCGGGCCATGACGTCTCCATCGCCCGGTTGCGGGGCGAGGATGGCGAGGTGCTGGCAGAGGCCTTCCACTTCCCTGGAGAGCGCCTTCGGACACCCGATGATGTGCAATTGACGGCCTCGCTCGATGGCCATGTCCTGCGGCTCGCCTCGCAGAAATTCCTGCCGTCGCTGCGCGTTGAAGCGCCAGGTTTTGAGCCCTCTGACAACGGGTTTCATCTGGCGCCGGGCATAGAGAAAGTGGTCCGCCTGACCGGTCCTGGGAACAGGGTTCCAGCGGGCAGGGTGCTCGCCCCCGGCGGCAGGATTGTCGCCGAGTTCTGACTTTAACTCCTGGCCTTAAATCACGCCAGAACAGGTTATTAGTCGATTTATCTCAAGTAACCTTGATGTAGCTTTCGACATCCCCGCGCGAGGGCATGGAGGTCTGAGCGCCCTCCCTTGTGGTGGCGATCGCACCGGCTGCGCAGGCAAAGGCAAGGGCTGCTTCCAGAGGCTGGCTTTCCAGGAGGGCGACCGACAGGGCGGCGAAGAAGCAGTCCCCAGCGCCTGTGGTGTCCACCACCTGGACGGCAGGGGGTTCTGCCCGGGCGATCTCTGATCCCTGCCGGTAGACCACCGCGCCTCGGGCGCCCAGGGTTACAGCGACAAGTCCCTGTCCGGCATGGAGTTTGTCGCCATAGAAGGCGGCCTCTCCCTCATTGACCACCAAAAGGTCCGGCCGGGTCAGCAGAATGTCGGGGACCGGAAGGGCAGGGGCGAGGTTCACAGCGACAAAGCCCCTGGCGGCGCCGACCGCTGCGGCGACCGTGTCCAGGGGCAGTTCCAGCTGGCATAGCAGGGCCTCAGGGCCGAGGTCCGGCACTCCGGTCAGACCCAGGTTGGCGCCGGACGCGACGATGATCTGGTTTTCACCTTCGGGCGATACGGCGATCAGGGCGACTCCGGTCGGCAGGGTTTCATCCACTGTGACCTGGGTGAGGTTTACCCCGTCAAGCCGCAGGATCTGCAGGGCTTCTTCGGCGAACGGATCGAGACCCACCCTGCCAATCAGCGTGACCTCTGCGCCCAGCCGGCGTGCCGCCAGGGCCTGGTTGGCGCCCTTGCCGCCGGGATAGCGGGCAAGGCTGGCGCCTGTGACGGTTTCTCCCGGTGCGGGCAAGAGTGCGCCTGAGGCGACGAGGTCGAGATTGATTGAGCCGAGGACCTGCAGGCGGACCGGGTTCATCGGCCCAGCCGGTAGGTGAGAAGGTCAAAAACCCCCTGTGCGTCAGCGTGCGCGCCCCACTGGATGTGCGGCGCCGGGCCGTCTCCCAGCCTGAACTCCACGGCAGTGTGGCCGGCGGTGAGGGGCGAGGCGGCTTCAACCTCCATCCGGCACGGGCGCAGGGTGAAGAGGTCCGGCGCCAGCAGGTAAGCAATGGGGCAGAGGTCATGCTGCGGCGGATCGCCCCCGGAGCCCAGGGCGGCCTCGGTCCGCGCCATGAAGTCCAGGAGGTTGACGCTGGCCTCCGAGACCGCCGTCTTCAGGGCGCCTATCCTGGCGATGTGGCCCTTCGACGCCCGGACCTGATGGGTGACGTCCAGGCCCATCATGACCAGGGGCGCACCGGAGCTTGCGACGACCTGAGCGGCGTGGGGGTCGGCATAGATATTGTACTCGGCGGAAGCCGTGATGTTGCCGCCCTCGGATCTGGCGCCGCCCATGGCGACAACATTCGCCAGGCGCGCGACGATCCGGGGTTCCTTGACCATGGCCATGGCCAGATTGGTCATGGGGCCAGTCACGGCGATCGTGACGGTTCCGGACGGTCGGGACATGACTGTCTCGATAATGAAGTCGACCCCGTGGGTCGCCTCGACGCCCTTTTCCGGGGTGAAGACCGGAAGGTCGCCAAGGCCGGTCTGACCATGAAAGTGCCCGGCGTCGATGGGCGGGCGGACCATGGGTCGCTCGCATCCGGCATGGACCGGGACATCCTCCCGTCCACTGATCTGCCGGAGTATGCAGGCGTTGCGGGCGGTCAGGGCCGCGGCGACATTGCCGGCGACGGTCGTCACCCCCAGCAGGTCGATCTCGTCCGGGGCCGCAAAGGCCAGGAAGAGGGCGATGGCGTCGTCGACGCCCGGATCGCAATCGAAGATCAGGGAAGTCTTGCTCATGGGGGCACCTTCCATGGTTTCGGCGCCCTGCGGCAAGAGGGGGCTCGCCTTGGCTTCAAAGTTCTGCTTTTGTTCTTTTTGAAATGCCGAGTCCGCCGTCCTCCTCTCCGCCGCCCGGTTGGCGGGTCTTCAATGATCAGCTTGTGCCTGACCAGACGGTGGGGGGCTATCTGGCCCGTGGGCAGAGTGTCAGCGGCGCCTGTGACCAGCGGGACTGCCGGCGGCGGTTCTGGATCGACTTCGACAACCTGATCCGGCGCGGCTATGCGCCCTTCCCGGTCAAGGAACTCAAGGCGCTATTGCTCTGCCGAAAGCCGGGGGGCTGCGCCATGGGCTTCAAGGACAGCCGCGAGGGCTCGGGCCTGACCCTCAAGGCGCTGAGCCGGTTTCCACAGGTGCGGATCAGGCTGAGATGCACGGGCTGCAAGTGGGAGAAGACCATCACGCCGGACAGGGCCGCGGCCCAGCTCAAGGCGGCCGGGACCGGGAGCGGCGACACCTTCCACATCGATCTGCTGGAAAAGCTCTCCAAGCCCTGCGCCAAGTGCCGCCAGACTGCCTGGGCCTGTGAAGTCATCTGGCCCCAGGCCAGGCCCAGCTGGCAGGGCAAGACCCGCAGCGGACCGCCGCTTCCCGATGAAAAACCGGGCCGTGATCGCCGCGGATCCGGCTAGGCGTCCGATTTCAGGCGCGGGCCTGAAAAAATCGCTCGCCAAACCTTCAGTCCCCCGATTTATGGCGCCGCGACAGTAAGGACTTCCCATGGCGCCGCCGATTGCAAAACCCCGCTACACCCTGATCCTCAAATGCCCCGACCGTAAGGGCGTGGTGGCGGCTGTCTCCGGCTTCCTGGCTGACAATGACGCGTCGATTGTCGAGTCCAACCACTTCAATGATGGCCTGGCGGGTCAGTTCTACATGCGCACTGTCTTCCACGCGGAAGGCGACATGCCGGAAATGGGCGCCCTGAAGCAGGGCTTCGAGCTGATCGCCCACCGGTTCCACATGACCTGGTCCCTGCACGACAATCAGGTGAAGCCCCGGGTCCTGCTGGCGGTGTCGAAGTTCGGTCACTGCCTGTTCGACCTGCTGCACCGCTGGCGGGCAGGCCTGCTGCCGGCCGAGGTGGTGGGGGTGGTGTCAAACCATGATGACCTGCGCTCCTTCGTGGAGTGGAGCGGCGTGCCCTTCCATCACCTGCCGATCACCGCAGCCACCAAGGCCGAGCAGGAGGCGCAGTTTCTGGGCCTTATCAATGAGCTGCAGGTCGATCTTGTGGTGCTCGCCCGCTACATGCAGATCCTGTCGCCGCAGATGTGCGAGGCCCTGGCCGGGCGGTGCATCAACATCCACCATTCCTTCCTGCCGGGCTTCAAGGGCGCCAAGCCCTATCACCAGGCCTATGATCGCGGGGTCAAGATCATCGGCGCCACGGCCCACTATGTGACCACCGACCTGGATGAGGGGCCGATCATCGAGCAGGACGTCCAGCGGGTCGACCACAGCCTGGGCCCGGACCAGATGGTGCTGATCGGCCGGGATGTGGAATGCGCCGTCCTGGCCCGCGCCGTCACCTGGCATTGCGAGCATCGGGTCCTGGCCGAGGGCGGCAAGACGGTGGTCTTCGTCTGATCGGGGTCGACGCCCGGTCAGGGGCTGGCTAGGTTGCTTCCAAGATTTGGGGAGAAGACCATGGCTGACGGCGAAATTCTGGATCCGCGTTTTGAGGGCCTGCGCGGCGTGCTTGACGGCCATATCGCTGCGGGAAGCGATGTCGGCTCTTCCTTCTGCGCGACCCTGGAAGGCAAGACCGTGGTCGACATCTGGGGCGGTCATGCCGATGAGGCGAAGACCCGTCCCTGGGAAAAAGACACCATCATCAACGTCTATTCGACCACCAAGACCATGACGGCCCTGACCGCCCTGCTCCTGGCCGACAGGGGAGAACTGGACTTCGACGCGCCGGTGGCCCGCTACTGGCCGGAATTCGCCGCCAACGGTAAGGCCGACGTCAAGGTCAGCCACCTGATGAGCCACTCGGCGGGCCTGTCCGGCTGGAAGGAACCCATCACCGAGGCCGACCTCTATGACTGGGAAAAGGCCACCGCCCTGCTGGCAGCCCAGGCGCCTTATTGGGAGCCGGGAACAAAGTCGGGCTATCACGCCCTGACCCAGGGCTATCTGGTGGGCGAAGTGATCCGCCGAGTCGCCGGCAAGAGCGTCGGGACCGTGTTCCGCGAGGAATTCGCAGACCCCATGGGCGCCGACTTCCACATCGGCCTGCCCGCCAGCGAGGATGGCCGGGTCGCCGACCTGATCCCGCCGCCCCCCGGCGGGGCCATGGGGGAGGGGACGACCGACAAGCTGGTCGCCAACATGTCGACCAATCCCGGGGTCAATGTCCTGGCCACCCGCACCCGCGAGTGGCGCGGGGCTGAAATCCCTGCGGCCGGCGGGACCGGCAATGCCCGCTCGGTCGCCGAGATCCACACCATCCTGGCCAATGGCGGGATCGGTCGGGACGGCAAGCGCTACCTGTCCGAGGCCGGCTGCCGCAAGGCCCTGGAGCCGCAGATCGAGGGCACGGACCTGATCCTCGGCATTCCGGTGAAGTTCGGCATGGGCTTTGGCCTGCAGGGCGGCGCCACACCCCTGCCCAATGACGAGTGCATCTATTGGGGCGGCTATGGCGGCTCGCTGATCATCATCGATATGAAGACCCGGGCCACCTATTCCTACGTCATGAACAAGATGGCCTCGACCACCTCCGGCGACATGCGCGGCTTTTCCCTGCTCATGGCCATGTGGGGGGCGATGTAGCCGTCCATGGCAGATCCGGTCATTGAGGTCTTCGCAGGCGACCGGCAGGACCTGGAGCACCTGTTCCTCCTGGCGGAGGATTCAAGGGAACAGCTGGCCGCCTATCTGGGCCTGGGCGATGTGCTCGTGGCCCGTGGCGAAGGCGGCATTCTTGGGCATGCGCAGGTGATCGCCACGGGCAGCCCCGGCGAGTTCGAGCTGAAGAATATTGCCGTTCTCGAAGACATCCAGGGACAGGGTCTGGGCAGGATCCTCGTGGAAGCCGTCTTCCGCCATTGCCAGGCCAGGGGCGGCAAGCGCCTGATTGTCTCCACCGCCACAGCCGGGGTCGGGCAGTTGCGGTTCTATCAGAGGCTGGGTTTCCGCTTTGACCGGATTGTGCGGGACGCCTTTGGCCCGGCGCAGGGCTATCCGGAAGGCATAGTGATCGACGGCATTCCCCTGCGCGACCAGATATTCCTGGACCGGGATTTGTGACCGCTCAAACGCGGATGACGATCTTGCCCATGTGGGTTCCGCTTTCCAGATGCTCGAAGGCGGCCCTGGCGTCTTCAAAGGCGAAGACCCGGTCAATGACCGGCTTGAGCCCCGTCGCCGCCACCACCCGGGTCAGCTCGATCAGTCCCGACCGGTCGCCCACGGTGATATTGCGGAAACTGGCGCCGCTGCCCTTGAGCTGGAAGAAGTCGATCCCCGGGTTCTCGGTGCTCAGGAAACCGATGGAGGCGATCTCGCCGCCCAGGGCCACGGCCCGCAGGGACTGGGCGATGGTGCCGGGCCCGCCCACCTCGACCACCCGGTCGACGCCGCGTCCGCCGGTCAGGGCGCGGACCTGCTTTCCCCACTGGGGATCATTGGCATAGTTGACCACCTCGGCCGCGCCCATGGCCTGCAGCTGCTCGCCCTTGGCGTCGCTGGAGGTGGTGGCGATGACGGTGGCGCCGACCGCCCGGGCCAGTTGCAGGGCGAAGATCGAAACCCCGCCGCTGCCCAGGACCAGGACCGAATGGCCCGCTCGGATCGGCGTCGGGCCGGTGAGCGCTGTCCAGGCCGTCAGGCCGGCGCAGGGCAGGGTGGCGGCCTCTTCATAGGACAGGCTGTCGGGAATGCGGACTACGGCCTCCTGGCTGATGGCCTTGAGCTCGCAGAGCCAGCCATCGCTCTCGGCGCCATAGCTGTCCTTCTGGATGGTGGAGGGCATGTCGCCGCCGAACCAGCGGGGATGGAAGGCGCCGATCACCCGGTCGCCGACCTTGAAGGACTCCACACCCTCGCCGACCTCGACCACCTCGCCGGCCGCATCGCTGATCGGGATCAGGCCCGGCAGGCAGGGGCGGGGATAGCGACCCCGGGGCATGGCCAGGTCGCGGAAGTTCAGGGAGACGGCCCGCACCCGGACCAGCACCTCGCCCCGCTGGGGCCGGGGGTCGGCTTCCTCGCGCAGGCGCAGGGCGTCCAGGCCATCCAGGGTGTCGAAGCGGTAGGCCTTCATGATCAGATCCAGTGCCTGGCGGGAGCTGGTGGCGTGCCTATCTCAGGCTGACCATCCAGAGCCCGACGGCGCACACCGCAAGGCCCGCGAGGTTTACGGGCGACAGTGTCTCGCGGAAAGCAAAATAGCTGATCGGCAGCAGGACCACAGCCGTTCCAACCGTCACCATCACCCCCGTGGTGCTGACCGGCCAGCCCAGCCGGAAGGCGGCCACATAGGCGAATTCCAGCCCCACCACCGACAGGCCAAACAGGACCGGCAGGATCATCTCCTTCGCCGTCATCCGGTTGTCCCCAAGCCCCATATTCCGCCACCACAGAAACGCCGCCGCCACCAGGGCCACGGCATAGGCGAAGGTCTGGAAGGCCAGGATGTTCAGCCCCGGCCGGGGCAGTTTCAGCAGGACCTGATAGGCGACCAGGGTCGACACCATCAAAAGGTAGGGCCAGGCCGGCAGGCCGCCAATCTGCATGGGAATCTCCTCCGCCGAAGGGGGCAGTCTAGGGGATGGGGCGTGATGTGGGAGTCCCGTTGGGGAGGGGGGGGATGGCCTGGAGTCATGGGCCGGGTCCGACCCTCTAAGGAAATTCGCCTGCCAAAACTTCGAGTCTGAGATGCACCAAAAGCGGACGCTTGAAGTCGACCGTAGACCAGATATTCAACTCTATGCCCATTGAGTCTAACGCCCATTGGCGTCGATCGTTACCTCAAGTGGCACTTCTTAAACTTGATGCCGCTTCCACAGGGGCACAGATCGTTGCGCCCGATCTTTCCCCTACTGAAAGGCGGGAGGCCCTTTGTTACCCGACGACCCACCGGGAGCCCGGCCGATATCCTGTCCATATCCGCGTCTTGTTTCCACGGCTCGTTTATCGTCATTCCAAACCGCAGGACTCCGCTCGCGGGTCGGAACACAACGCCAAACCATACCTCGGCGCGCTGCGTGTATTTCCGCAACCGGCAGTGTGCACCTAGCTTTTCTCGAGCCTCCATGTCCGGCAGGGCATTTGCGTGGAGTGTTACGCCGCCACCGCCAACCGCAACCGTTGCGTCGTGGTGCATTCCATCGTTCGCGGCGAGCGCCACGATTCTGTCGATGGCCAGACTGATCTGACGGAAGGTGTCTTCGTCGACCTCTAGCAGGAATAGGCCAAACGCCATCGTAGCTGGGTCTGGGTTCGCGTCGATCCAAGCCAGCAAACGCTCCGCACTTAGGCCTTTCAAGCGTGTTAGAATTCCGGGGGGAGTTCGTTCTCCCGGCTGACCCTCTCTTCGAACAATCATGGCTATGTCGAGGTCAATGGCGAAATCGTCATGAAGCGCAACGAGGTGGTGCTCGTCGCTCAGCCAGAGATTGTTTTTGAGATGATAGCCGAGCAGGTTGATCTCATGGGTGAAGAGCATCTTGCTGGCGAATCGGTCACGCAAAATCAGGTAGCTGAAGAAGCGGAGCGGCGACGAAAGCATCTCAGTCATCACATCGAGGGCGAAAACGTCACTGATGAGCGGTGAGGCCACGCCAGCCGCCGTTTCAAATTTCAGGAACTGGCGGGCTTGGAAGTTCAGCGCTGGGTAGTGGTCCGCCACTAAGCAGATCGGGAACACCCGTGTAATCTTCGTATTCAGGGCAATATCAGTGCCATCGGCACCGACCAGACTGCACCCGGGTTCCAGAAGTGCTGCAGAACAGTCCGCAGCTTGGTCACATGCGTCCTGGATCGCCTTATTGAAGTCGTCCTTCAGTACTTGGTCATTGCCTTTGCGCGCCTCCAGAGTGAGTCGCTTGGCCTTGGCTTGGATGACTATCGCCTGATCCCCGAATAGAACGAGGACGTCGATCTCGCCGCGTGTCGCGCCCTTTCTGGTCGGTAACAGAACATTCGTGTGGACTCTGGCTTGTCCGAACACCCGGCGCATGAAGTCCCGGGCGACGGTCTCTGTGAAATCTCCTCGATTGCTGAATGCGGTATTTTGGTATGCCTTGTCGGATCCCATCCAATAGAAAGGGCCTTCGTACAGGGCCTCTACAAGGCTGTAATGTTGGAAAAGTAGGTACTGGCCGCTGCCAGCTGGCAGGAGTGGGGCGGCGTTGGTGCTGTTGTAGTCCTGAACCGACTGGAAAGTCGGATTTCGATCATCAGGTGGGAGGGCGAAGGCTTGCAGCACCGGGGCGACGGCACCTTCCGGGAGGCGGGCCTCGGCCGCTACTTCGACGTCTGTTAGCAGGAAGCCCGGCAATAACGTCCACTCGGCAGGCTCTACGCCGCGCAGGCCCTTGAGCTGATCGAAAACTTTGCGGGCCTGGATCTTGCCGACAGCCTCGACCACGCGGCGGGCTGTGGCGATGTCGAAACCCTTGGTAGCCCGCAGCCAATCGTCGTCAGCTTGGTATTTGGGGATTGCGAGATCGCGATATTGGAAGCTGTAGGCGGACTCGCCGCTGTAGAAGATCGGTTCACGGAGTGTCTCAGCGTTTGCGAACGGGTTAAAGTTCGGGTCCGCGACTTTCTCCGCAGTGAGGCCAGCGAACCACTTCCCTGACATGCCGAGGTGCAGTTCGTGAAGCAAGGCCTCCGCCCTGTCGCTGTATTCCTGGACGCATGTTGCGCCAGGGTGGGTCAGATCCAGCGGGTGGCGCGCCATAAGTCCAATAAGGGTGGAGATTTCCGTTCGGATGAGGCGCGTTTGCGTAAACATGTGGGCCATCGCCTCGCTCGACAGCTTGTCGCCGAATCCCATCATGTTGTCGCGAAAGCAGAAAGCCGCGATCGTGTGTGCGAATCCTGGGCTAGCACAAAGGGCTGCGAGATCGGCGAACACCAAGCCTTCGTCTCTAGTAGGATCGGCCTTCTTGGGCTGCTGCGGCTTCAGCATGCCTGTTTTTTTATGTCGGTAGGCCATGCATTCATCCAATTCATCTCAAAGCAGTTTCTCGCCACTCGCCCTGCACGGCCTAGCCCTGATTTGGCGGAGACCCTTGTTCCTGCCGAAGCGTGGCAACCGGGTTGTAGGCGAAGCGGACAGTAGCATGCTTGGCCTTCGGCGCGCCGAAAGCGGACTTTTTGAAAGTCTGCGATGAGTCAGGAACGGCCTTAGGAAGATCGTGGAACCAATGGCAGACTTTCCCCCCTCTCGGAACTTTGGATGGTCTGCTCACGGGTAGAAAGCCCAAGCGTCGACGTTGAGAGTGGTGTCACTACAACCTCCCTTAAGCCCACACCTCCAGATGATCCCGCCGCTCAATCCTGCGACTGGCCCGCAGGGTCAAAAGCTCCGACAACCCCGTCTCCGCCAGCAGGGCGGACATGGCGGCCTGATCAGCAGGCGCAGCGGCGTCAAAGACATCCTGGATCTTCTGGAGGAGGTAGATCCGGTAGGGCATGACGGCGACGGTGATCTCGTGGCCGCGCCAGGCGAAGCTGGTCAGGCCGATGCCGCGGTCCTGTTTGCGGGGCAGGCCGTTGGTTCCGGCTTCCAGGTTCGGGTGTCTGGCGATCCAGTCATTGGTGTAGGCGACATAGGCGCGGACTTCGGGAAGGTAGTCCTCGGCCACGAAGGCCAGCAGGGCCTTGAGGGTGTCGGGGACCTGGTCGTCTTCGAAGAGGTCCGGGGCGACCTCGCCATACTCCCCGGCGTCCTGGTCTGAGGCGTTCATGCGCTCGGTCCAGCGCCAGACCCGGAAGGCGGTCTGCTTCATCATCTGGGCGGGGTAGGGGTCACGGCCCAGGTGGGCGTAGAGGGGGGCGATCAGGCCGTAGTCGCCCAGGGTGGGGCGGCCGCCCAGCAAGTAGGGGCAGGCCGCCAGATGGGCCTCGAACAGGGCCAGGAATTGGGCATAGCTGGCCTCGATGGCCGGGATGGACTCCGGAGAGACGCCGAACTGGCCCATGGCCTTGCGCATGCGGCCGCTGGACATGGCGAAGACTTCGGCCTGGGCCTCGTCAGAGGCGCCGGTGGGGGCCAGGGCGGCGGGGAAGTCCTTGGCCAGGAAGGCGCGGTTGGTCTCGTCGAAGTTCCAGCGATAGTGCATGGCGGGCCGCAGCAGGCCTTCGCCGCCGAACAGTTCGAAGATCTGGGCGATCAGACGGTGGCGGGGCGTGTCGGGATAGGCCGGGAGGCGGGTCTGACCCCTGGCCTCGAAGTGGGCGATGATTTCCGAGCCGTCCTGGACCAGGGATCCGTCATCGGCTTCGAGGATCGGGATGATCCAGCGGCCGGTCCGGGGCACGATCTCGGCGCGGAAACGGGCCTCGCCGGCGGCGCGGTTTTCGAAGGGGATGCCCTGCTTGATCAGATAGGACCGGGCCTTGCCGGTATAGAGCGATCCCGGCGTGCCGTAGAGTTTGTAGACCATCGATTTTCCCCGCCCGACTTTCCGGAACAGCTATCAGCGGATTGGCTGGCGCGCTCAAGGGGGCAGGGCGGGGAAAACGACAGGGTCAGGCGGCGGTGGGCGCCCAGTTGCCGTGGAAGCCGGGCGGAATCCGGTGGGGGATGTGAACCTCCGCCTGGGGGGCGCCTTCGAAGTTGTCGGCGTTGAGGATCACCAGGGCGGTGGTCTGGGCTTTCAGATCGACCACATAGCCCATCAGCCAGCCGTCATCCTCGGCCTTGGCGCCTGATCTCGGGATGAAGACGAATTCGCCGGGCAGGCGGCCTTCGCCGAAGTCGTGGACCTGGCGGGTTCCGGCCTCAAGGTCGTGCTTGTAGATCCGGGTCTGGTCCGGGGCGGCGGCGTCAAAGCCTTTGGGCAGGGACATGGCGTAGGCATAGCGATAGGGCTTGCCCATCAGGGTCTCGTTGGGGCGCGGGAATTCCTGGCTCTCTGCGTCGATCACCTTGCGGGCGACGGTCTTTGCCGCGGGATCAATGGTCCAGCGCTCGAAGGGAACGGTGTTGGAATCCGGCCCGCCGGTGGTTTCGGCGAACATGGTGTCGTGGGCGCAGACGTCGAGGATGACCTTGCCGTCCGCCGTCTCATAGCCATTGCAGGGATGGAAGACATAGCAGGGCTCCACATCGCACCAGATGATCTCGTCGGCGGTTCCGGTCTTGGGCAGAAGGCCGACCCGGGCCTTGTGGTCGGGGTTCCAGCGATAGGGGAAGGCGTGGCCGGCCAGCATGGTCTTCATGGAGAAGGTCACCGGCAGGTCGAGAATGATCACATAGTTCCTGGTGATCATGCAGTCGTGGATGGAGGGGCCATTGCGGACAGGGATCGGCAGTTCGCGGGTTACCTGGCCCTGGGCGTTCACCACCACGTGGCGGATGGTGTTGAGCTCTGGCCCCTCATAGCAGATGGCGTGCATGTCGCCGGTGTCGGGATCCAGATGGGGGTGGGCCGAGAAGCCGCCCTTCAGCGTGCCGCCAAAGGGGTCGTGGGCGAGGGTTTCCAGGTCTTCGCCCAGACGAACCGGATAACCGCCGGCCTCCACCAGGGCCCAGGTGGTTCCGGCATGGCCCAGGACATTGGTGTTGACCGTGTCAGAGGGGCCGTGGCGCGGACCGGGCGCCTCTGGCTCGCCGAGGGCCTTGGAGACCTTCTTCGAGCGGATCCAGCGATTGCGGTACCAGAGGGCCTGACCGTCCTTCAGCCGCACCCCGTGGACCATGCCGTCGCCGGTGAACCAGTGATAGGCCGCAGGGTTGGGCGGCGTCGCGGGGTTCGGGCCAATGCGCAGATAGCGGCCGTCCAGCTCCTTCGGGATTTCGCCGGTGACGCTGAGGGTTTCAAGGGTCAGCTCGGCGTCCATCGGCTTGTGGACACCTTCCAGATAGGGGCTGGTCGCTTCGGTGGCGGCCAGACGGGCGCGATTGATGTCAGCCACCATGCCAAGGCCCTTGGTGACCGTGGCGCGGATGGCGGTTTCGATGGGGCTGGACATGACAGGCCTGCTCTTGAGTGGGGGAGATGAAATGTTTACAGTGGAAACATGTCCGCAGATGCTAACACTGTCAACATCGAAAACGGCAAGCGCCCCTATCATCACGGGGACCTGCGGGCGGCCCTGGTGAAGGCGGGGCTGGACCTGCTGGAAACCCAGTCGGCGGAGGGGCTGAGCCTGCGGGAAGTCGCCCGTCAGGTGGGGGTCAGTCCGACGGCGGTCTACCGGCACTTTCCCAACAAGCAGAGCCTGCTCTACGCCCTCTGCAAGCACGGTGCGGACGGCCTCTACGAGGCCCAGGCCGCGGCCATGAAGGCGGCTGGCGGTGGTCCGGCGGGCTTTGCGGCCACAGGCCAGGCCTATGTGCGCTACGCCCTGGCCAATCCGGCCCTGTTCCGTCTGCTCATGACCACTAAACCGCCCGCCGAGATGCTTGATCCCGAAGGGACCTATGTGGACGCCGCCATGGACCTTCTGCGACGCAATGTGGCGGCCGTGCTTCCCGCTGATGCATCTCCGGATGTGCGGAAGGCGGCCGTGACCCTGGCCTGGTCCCAGGTCCACGGCATGGCCATGCTGATGCTGGACGGCCAGCTTCCGGCGGATGAGAAGCTGATTTCAGTGATCGGACGCGCCGCGCCTTTCTGATGAAGGCCACAAGCGATCCACCACCCCGGTCATACCGGCGAAGGCCGGTATCCAGTTCATAGGTCACACCCTGTCCAGAGAGGCCGCTCCTTGGGCTTGCATGCCACGCTGAGCCTTACGAACTGGACCCCGGCCTCCGCCGGGGTGACCGGTGTTTCGGGATAGCCCGCGATCGACTTTCCACCCTCGGTCATACCGGCGAAGGCCGGTATCCAGTTCATAGGTCACACCCTGTCCGGAGAGGCCGCTCCAGGGGCTTGCATGCCACGTTGAGCCCTACGAACTGGACCCCGGCCTCCGCCGGGGTGACCGGTGTTTGGGGAATGGCCGCGCTCGACTTCCCACCCCCGGTCATGCCGGCGAAGGCCGGTATCCAGGTCATAGGTCACGCCCTGTCCGGAGAGGCCGCTCCCGGGGCATGCATGCAACACTGAGCCCTAGGAACTGGACCCCGGCCTCCGCCGGGGTGACCGGTGTTTGGGGTCAGGTCGCATCATTGTCCTAGGGCGCGACGATCTCGAACCAGAAGTCGAACTGGTCCAGCAGACTGAGCAGGTCCTGGAACTCGGCCGTGTTTCCGGAAACCTTCCCCGCCGCCACGGCGTCCGCCATGGTGGCTTCGCCGATCAGCAGGGCGATCAGGGCGGCGCAGGTCAGGGAGACTTCGTGTGCCTGTCCCGCTGTATGGCCGGGAGCATGGTGCATGACGCCATTGCGGACGCTCAAGCTGAAGCCTTCGCCCGTCTCGGTGAAGGTCAGGTTGAAAGCGAAGGTGCGCTCGCCGATCTCATCGCCATTCAGCCGGACCGCCAGGGCCTCCAGCAGACTGCCGGGGGGGAGGGCGCGGAGCTGACCCGCCGCCCCTTGCCGGGGCTTGTCTGACTTGGGCCGCGGATTGCGCAGCTCCTGGGCGCCGGTGAGATAGAAGGCGCGCCAGGGGCCGGACTCGGCCTGATAACCCATCTGTTCCAGGGCGTTGGCCTGCAGGGTCCGGGCCGCGACATTGTCGGGCTCGGCGAAGACCAGGTGGTTCACCAGTTCGGCCACCCAGCGATAGTCGCCCTGGTCGAAGGCGTCCTGGGCCTGGGCCAGCAGGGCGTCCGCGCCGCCGGCCAGGGCGACATAGCGGGCGCCGGCCTGGACGGGAGGGTGCTTGTGGAGGTTGGCCGGATTGCCGTCGAACCAGCCCAGATAGCGCTGATAGACCGCCTTGGCGTTGTGATTGAGCGTCCCGTAATAGCTGCGGGTATGCCATTCGGCCTCGAGGCTGGGGGGCAGGCGGAGGCGCTCGGCGATCTCGGTGGGGTTCAGGCCGTGATTGGCCAGGCGCAGGGTCTGGTCGTGGATGAACTTGTAGAGGTCGCCCTGCTTGGCCAGGAAGTCCCGAGCCCGGTCCTGACCCCAGCGGGGCCAGTGGTGGCTGGCGAAGAGGACGTCGGTGTCCTCGCAGAACATGGCTGAGGCTTCGTCGATATAGTGGCTCCATGACCGGGCGTCCCGCACCAGGGCGCCGCGCGGGGTGTAGAGATTATGCAGGTTGCAGGTGCAGTTCTCGGCCATGCAGAGGGCGCGGAACTGCGGGAAGAAGAAGTTCATCTCGGCCGGGGCTTCTGTGTCCGGCGTCACCTGGAAGACGATGTCCACGCCATCGACAGTCAGGCGCGATCCGGTGGTCGAGACGCTCTCGGTGGGCGGGACCAGGGTGACCTTGCCGGTGGAGACCGTCTTGCCGAGGCCGGAGTCCACATGGCCGCGAGGGCCCTTGGGCAGGGTTGCCCCGTACATGTAGGTGGCCCGGCGGCCCATGACATTGCCCAGCAGGACGTTCTCACTGACCGCCTCGGCCAGGAATCCTTCCGGTGCGATGATCCGCAGGCCATTGCGGATGTCCTCGTCGGACAGCACCCCCATGACCCCGCCATAGTGGTCCACATGGCTGTGCGTATAGATCACCGCTGTCACCGGCTTGTCGCCCCGGTGCTGGCGCATGAGGGCCAGGGCCGCCCGGGCGGTTTCCTCGGAAATCAGGGGATCAATGACGATATAGCCGGTCTTGCCCTCGATGAAGGTGATGTTGGAAATGTCGAAATTGCGGACTTGGTAGATGCCCGGCGTCACCTCGAACAGGCCATGGATGGCGTTCAGCCGGGCCTGACGCCAGAGGCTGGGATTGACCGTATCCGGGCGTTCGCCATCGAGGAAATCGAAGGGCTTGAGGCTCCAGACATTGTTTCCTGCGGGGCCGGTGATGGTCGCGTCGGGAATGGTCCCAAGAAAGCCCCGTCGGGCGTCCCTGAAATCCTGGCCGTCGTCGACCGGCAGGAGGTGCTCAAGGGCGGCGTGGGCGGCGCGGGTGAATGGGGTCGCGTCCTGCTGCTGTGACATCTGTCCTCCCGGGGATGATCTTCAACCGAAGATTAGCGTCGAATGGGCGCGCCGTCAGGACGGGTTCCGGGCTTTAATTCTGCACGCCTTTACGGCGCTCGGGTTGGCTGCGCATTGAGGCCCAGAGCCCGGAGCGTCCCGCGGCCTCAACCCAGACATGAATGTCTGTAATCGCGATGCTGCAAGGCTTCCCTAAATTGAGTAGAAACCACAACCTCTAGCGGCTGAAGGGGATGAAAAGCACGAGTCCCGGTTGATTTTTCAATCGAGTATTAAGGGTGCTCGCTTAGGTCTGGCGCTACCGGGCGTAGTTCCGGGTTCAATCGTGATGGTCATGAGCTTCAACCTTCGGCAGCGCCTTGGCGCCAAATTGCGAGCTTTTGGCGCGGCCCGCGGCGGAAACGTCGCGGTGATGTTCGCCCTGACCTTTTCCACGGTCATGATGCTGTCCGGCTTTGCCGTCGACTTCCAGCGCAGCAGCGGCGTGAAGCAGAGACTGCAGGACATTGCCGACCAGGCCGCCCTGGCGGGTGTCGGGCATAATGCGGTCTATGATGGCGAATCCTACCGATACGACGCCGGGAAATCCAAGGCGGCGGCCAAGGCCTTCTTCGAAGCCAATCTGAAACTTGCTGACTTCGGCGACGATGTGGTGGTTACGCCCAGCTACAAGGCCGTCGTGGACGGCGCCAGCGTGACGGCGACCGTGGGCTACAAGGCGCGGGTCAAGACAGTCATAGCCGGCATGTTCGGCATGAGCACAATGAAGGTGTCCGGCCAGGCCGTCGGCAATTCCGCCACGCCAAACTATGTCGACATCATTGTTCTGGTGGATACCTCGCCTTCAATGCTCATGGGCGCCTCTGATGCAGACCAGGACACAATGATCGCAAAGTCTGGCTGTTATCTGGCCTGCCACGGCCAGGAGGCCGGATATCGCGCGCTGGGGGTCGTCTTCCGCCTTGATGTGGTCGCAGCCGCTGTGGCGGCCATGATCGATGACCTGAAGACCAATACCCTGGTGCCCCAGCAGTACAGGGTGACCATCTACGGGTTCTCAAACACCCTCTTCAAGATCCAGAACGCCACGACGGACCTTGATGTCGCCAAGGCCGCGGCCGCAAACATTGAGGCCATGGATCCCGAAGGCACGAACAGCACCAAGAGCCTGCAACAGCTGGCTCAATCCCTGCCGACAGGCGGCACGGGCTCAGACATCAACCACCGTCAGCAATTCATGCTGCTGTTTACGGACGGCACCACAAATGACGTGGCGCGGAACTATGACGCCGCCGGCAATTATATCGGCTGGAAGGTCAATCCGGACTTCACGGCCTTTGCCCCGACACAGCCCGTGGGCTGGCGAACCCAGGGTTTCAATCCTGCTGACTGTGCGCCGATCAAGGCCAAGAAGACGACGGTCATGACCCTGAACACGACCTATGTGGTCCGCCCCGGCGAGACCGACCAGCGTACCCTGTTCATCAAGGACAAGCTGCTGGACAAGATCGAAAACAACATGGCCCAGTGCGCCAGCCAGTCGGACTATGCTTTCGTGGCCAATGATGCAGCTCAGATCAAGGATGCGACCGAGAAGCTGACCCTGGCGCTTCTGTCTTCAGCCCACATTACCAACTGACGCTGAGGTCCGCGAAGATCCGGCCCCGCTGGACCGCGTTCTTGCGGGCAATCCAGACCAGGCCCTCGCCCAGGGAGCCCGGGTCGGAAAGCCGCCACCGGCGTCCGGCCAATTGAACGCCACGACGTACTCCATCCAGACCGGTCAGGGCGCCCTTGGCCCGGAGTATTCCGCAGGCCGGGTCTGACAGGGCCAGACCCAGACGGTCCAGATCCACCGGTCCGTCCGGCAGGAAGACACCGGTCTCGAAAATCTCATCTGCATGATGGTGCAGGGCCCTGGCTTCGCCCGGACCTGCCGGACCAAATATCAGGGCTGATGGCAGGCGGTTGTGGTCGGTTTCAACAATCGGGGCGGGCAGGGCCAGGCTGCCCAGCCACTGGGCCGTATCGTTCGCCATCCCGGGGGTCAGCAGGTCTGTCTTGTTCAGAAGCAGCAGGTCGGCCTGGGCCAGCTGCCGCATGACCGTGTCGCCCACATATCGATCTTCTGCAGCGGAACGGACCGTCTCGGCGTCCATGAGGACAACCACGCCTTCGACAACCAGATCCGCCAGGAGACTGACGGTCTGGGCCACGGCGCCTGGCATGCCTACGCCGCTGGTCTCGATCAGCAGCAGGTCCGGGCGCGGCTCCCGGGCCAGCAGGGTCTCCAGGGCGCCGATCAGATCTTCACCAATGGTGCAGCAGACACATCCCCCCGCAAGGCTCAGCACGCCGCCTTCGGCGCCCAGGATCAGATCTGCGTCAATGGCGATTTCGCCGAAGTCATTGACCAGAACGGCGATCCTGCGCCCGTCCGCGGCCCGCAGCAGGTGGTTGACCAGGGTGGTCTTGCCAGCGCCCAGATAGCCGCCGATCACAACCGCCGGTATGACCTGGGTTCCGGCAGGCGTCATGCGGCGAAGACCCGGCCGTCCTGAACCGTCCCCCAGACCTTCACATCCTTGAGGTCCTGCGGCGCGACCTCGTAGGGGTCGTCCTCCAGAACGCAGAAGTCGGCCCGCTTGCCGCACTCGATGGAGCCGATTTCTCCGTCCAGCTTCAGGGTCCAGGCGGCCCCAAGAGTGATGGCGTGCAGGGCCTGGGCTACGGAGATCCGCTGGTGGTCGCCCAGGGTCCGCCCTTCAGCAGTGGTGCGGTTGACGGCCGCCCAGGCGGTGAACAGGGGGCTCAAGGGGGTGATCGGCGCATCAGAATGGATCGCCATGGGCACGCCGGTCTCCAGCGCCGTGCGGCAGGCGTTCATCCGTTCGGCCCGCTCTGGTCCCACCGTCATGGCCCGGTGCTGTTCGCCCCAGTAGAAGTGGTGATTGGCGAAGAGATTGACCCCCATGCCCAGGGCTTTCATCCGCCGGAACTGGGCTGCATCCGCCAGTTGGCAGTGCTGCAGGATGAACCTGTGGTCGGGCCCGGCATGGCGCTTGAGGGCGCCTTCCAGACAGTCCAGGGCCAGGTCTGTGGCCTCGTCGCCATTGGTATGGGTATGCACCTGCACCCCCGCCGCCAGGGCCAGGGCATAGACTTCGGCCAGGGTTTCCGGCGGCGTATACCAGAGGCCGTTCGGTGCGCCATTGTAATAACCGGGCCAGCGCAGGCGGGCGGAAAATCCCTGGATCGAGCCGTCGGCCACCATCTTGATGCCCTGAAGCCTCAGCCGGTCCGTGCTGCGGGCGGCCAGGGCCAGGGCGCGCTCGACCATGGCGGCGGGCGCCAGATCCATGGCCCGCAGGGGCGCCACCAGTCGCAGGGGAAAGTCTTCCGCGCCGGCCTGGGCGGCCATGGCGTCAATGTCCTGGTCGCGCAGGGTCGCCCCCAGCTCGGTGGCCGTCGTGACCCCGGCCACCACCGCCAGACGGCCCAGATTTGAGAGGGCGAGGGGATCACCTGCCAGAAACATCTTCTGCAGGCCCACATGGCGCAGGGCCATCATCATGGCCTCGGGGCCCTTGAGTTCGCCGGAAGGCAGGCCGTCCTCGCCCAGGGGAACCCCCGGGTGATCGATCCCGGTCCGCATCAGGCCGGCCTTCTCCAGGGCCAGGGTATTCACATTGGCGATGTGGCCGCTGGCGTGCATGACGCCCACCGGCCGGTCGGCGCTGACCTGATCCAGGTCCTGGCGGGTCATCCGCGCCGCGCCGAAATAGATGGGGTCATAACCCCAGCCGCCGACAGGCTGGTCGTCAGGGGTCTCGGCCGCCTGCGCCGCGAGGGCCTCCACGACGGCGGCGGGCGACTTGCGCCCTGGGGCAACGGCGCCCTGCGGATTACGCACGTCGAAGACGCCGCAATAGACAAACCGCCAGACCCCGCCGGCCATGAGATGGCTGTGTCCTTCGATCAGCCCGGGCAGCAGGACCTTGTCGGCGAACCGCTCATCCAATTGATACTCCCCCCAACCGGTCAAATCCTCCAGCGTCCCGGCCCCCAGAATCCGCCCCGCCCTTACCGCGACGTGGGTCGCCACGGGCTGGTTGGGATTGTGGGTATGGATGCGTCGGGCGCGGTAGATGATGATGGGGGGCATGGGCGAATCCGGCTGCAGGACTTTCACCAAGGAGCCTACAGGCGTTTGCAGAGGGCGCCGCTTCAAATTGGCCATTGCACCTGGGCCGGCCGACAAAGCTCCATCCGGCGGCGCGAGGCTGCTATGGTTTTGCGGCCGGGCCCTTTCCGGCCCTGCAATCAAGAACTCCAGCTGGAGATCCCCTTGCGTATGTCCCGAAGAACAGCCCTGACCGGCGCCGTCGCCACAGCCGGTGTCGCCGCCGGCGTCACCTCGGTGGGCGCATGGGCTCTGCCGGCGCCCCGGGAGGTCGAAGTCACGGAGCATGTCTGGATCTCCATGGCCGACGGGGTCCGTTTGTCGGCCCGGCTGTTCCTGCCCAGGGGCTCTGACAAGGCGCCTGTCCCCGCCGTGCTGGAATACATCCCCTATCGCAAACGCGACGCCTATCGCGGACACGACACCGCCTGGGGCCATCAACTGGCCAGCCATGGGATCGCCTATGTCCGCCTCGATGTGCGGGGATCAGGCGACTCCGAAGGGGTGCTGGTCGATGAGTATGATGTCCCGGAGCTCAATGACGGGGGCGAGGCCATTGCCTGGATAGCGGCCCAGTCCTGGTGCTCCGGCGCTGTGGGCTTGCGCGGCATCTCCTGGGGCGGGATCAACACCCTGCAGATCGCCGCCATGCGGCCGCCGGCCCTGAAGGCGATCATGGCCCTTGGCTGCTCGGACAACCGCTACACCAATGACGCCCACTATGTGGGCGGCGCCCTGGGACATACCAACCTGCAATGGGGCATAGGTTTCAAGACGGTGATGGCCGGTCCGCCCGACCCCGCCATTGTGGGGGAGTCCTGGGAGGCCATGTGGCGCCAGCGCCTGGAGGCCACCCCCGCCATCATGGAAACCTGGCTTCGCCACCAGACCTTTGATGAATACTGGCGGCGGGGATCGGTGGCCCTCGACTGGGGGGCGATCTCCGTCCCGACCTATCTGGTGGGCGGGTGGCAGGACACCTATTCCAATCCCATCGGCCGCCTGCTGCAGAATCTGAAGGTCCCGCGAAAGGGCCTGATCGGGCCCTGGGGCCACACCTATCCCTGGGCGGCCGAGCCCATGAGCCTGGACTGGACCTTCGAAGAGGTCCGCTGGTGGCGGCATTGGCTGATGGGTGAAGCCACCGGCATCATGGACGAACCCATGCTGCGGGCCTTCATGCCCTACGCCACATGGACCCAGAGCCGCCCCGCAGAAATCCCCGGTCGCTGGATCGCCGAGGGGGCCTGGCCTTCCAGGGCCATCAAACCCAGGTCCCTGCACCTCACCCCCGCCGGACTGACCGATCGCCCTGGACCTGCCCATGTGGCGCAGATTGTCGGCGACAGGATCGTGGGGCTCACCAAGCCCGAATGGCTGGATCGCGCCCCCATCGAGCAGTCCCTGGATGACGAGAAGTCGCTCAGCTTCGAAAGTGCGGTCCTGGACCGCGACACGGAAATCCTTGGCTATCCGATGGCGCACCTGCGGATCGCCGCCGACCGTACCGTCGCCAAGGTCGCCGTGCGGATCACCGAGGTTACCGCTGACGGCAAGTCCTGGCTCGTCAGTTACGGCCTGAAAAACCTGACCCACCGCGACTCTGACACGACGCCGACGCCACTCAGGCCGGGAGAATTCTACGACCTGGACTTTCCTCTGTTCATGGTCGGTCACAGGTTCTCGAAGGGCAGTCGCATCCGCGTGGCCATCAGCGAGAACCTCTGGCCTCTGGCCTGGCCTTCCCCGGAAATCGTCACGCTCAAGCTGGCCCTGGACCATTGTCGGGTGGACTTGCCGGTGCGTCCGCGGGAGCGGGCCGCCACGGCCTTCCCGATACCCGTCCGGCACGCCGAGCCCTCTGCTGCGCCGGCGCCTTTCGTGGTTACAGAGCCGGTATCACCTGGCCACTACCGGATCATCCTGGAGAGCCCGCCCGTCGCGAGCACCCTGGCCGATATTCAGACCGTCGCGTCCCGAGGCCGCCGGGAGACCAGCGAAATCATCGAGGGCCAGGCCAATAGCGGCCTTTGGCGCCATGAGGCCTCCAGCTCGTGGGCGAGGGGCGACTGGGATTGCAGCCTGTCTGCGATGATCGAACTGAAATCCACGGCCACAGAATTCCTGATCACCGAATCCCTCACCGCCAGCAAGGGGCCGCAGATCATCTTCACCCGTCAGAGCGAGGCGCGGATCCCCCGGCAGCTGGTATAGCTTCCGGGCGCCGGCTCTCCGGGCCATGAAATCTGAACTCAACATCCTGCCGGGTCTCTGACATAAGCGCGAAACGCGCTTCGCCCTGGGAGGGGAAAGATCATGACCGCCCCGTCCGCCGCCGGCAGCAACCCCAAGTCCGGCATCGCCGTCATGACCGTCGCCCTTTGCTGGCTTGTGGCCATTTGCGAGGGCATGGATCTCCAGGCGGCTGGCGTTGTCGCCGCCAAGCTGGCGTCGGCCTTCAAGCTGGGGCCGGGGCCCATGGGGTGGTTTTTCAGCGCCAGTACGGCGGGGCTGCTGATCGGCGCGGTGATCGGCGGTCGCCTTGCTGACCACTTTGGACGCAAACGGGTGCTGATCGGCTCTGTGGTGGTGTTTGGCCTACTGACGGCGGCGACAGCCATGTCCACCACCTTTCCGGTGCTGCTGACCACGCGTTTCCTCACGGGCCTTGGCCTCGGCGGCGCCCTGCCCAACCTTATCGCCCTGGTGGCCGAAGGCTCGGATCCCCGGCAGAAGAACCTGGCGGTCTCCATCATGTATTCGGGCATGCCCCTTGGCGGCGCCCTGGTCAGCCTGATCACCCTGGCTCCGGGCTTCGGGGCAAGCTGGACGTCGGTCTTCTATGTTGCCGGGATCGCGCCCCTGGTGGTTGTTCCGCTGCTGATCCGCTTTTTGCCGGAATCGCGCCAGTTCCTCGAGGTTCGCGAGACAAAGGCCCCCCGATCGACCTTCATCTCGGCCCTGTTTCATCAAGGCCGCGCCGCACCAACCCTGTTCCTGTGGGCCAGTTTCTTCTGTACCCTGCTGGTCCTCTATCTGCTGCTCAACTGGCTGCCGACCCTGCTGGTGTCCAGGGGACTGACCAAGCCCGAGGCGGCCAGGGTCCAGCTCTTCTTCAACCTGATCGGCGCCTTTGCAGCCATGGCGGCCGGCTGGGCCATTGATACACGCTACAGGCTGCTGGGCATTGTGGTGACCTTCCTGTCCCTGGGCGCTGGTCTGTTGCTGCTGATCGTCGTGCCGACCTCGCCGGGCTCGGCCCTGCTGATTGGCAGCCTGCTGGGCGCAGCGGCCCTGGCCTCCCAGAGCATACTCTACGCCGTAGCGCCGGACTGTTATCCGACCGAGGTTCGGGGGCGCGGCGTCGGCGCAGCGGTCAGCGCCGGCCGGTTCGGCTCCATTGCCGGACCGATTGTCGCCGCCCAGCTTCTGGTGGGCGGCCGCAGTCCAGCCGATGTCCTGCAGGCCATGCTGCCTCTGGTGGCCGTCGGCTTCACCTGCACCCTGCTGCTGGGCTGGGCCCGCGGGCGACAGGCGAATTCACTCTAGGCCTGTCGGCCATAAACCTGCGTCGGCCCAGGGGGCAGAACGACCCGTCAGCGCGGCTTGACGAAGCGTAGGGTCATCCTGTCGCTCTCGCCGATGGCGTCGTACTTGCTGCGGTCGAAGGCCGGATCAGCAGAACGTCCACCAGCCGCCGTCCAGCGGGATGGCGGCAGGGTCCAGACGCCGAAGGGGTGGTCCTTGGTGTCCTTGGGATTGGCGTTGGCCTCAGAAGATCCAGCCAGTTTGAACCCTGCCTTTATGGCGGCGTCCACCACAATCTGGGTGGCGACATAGCCATCGCGGGCGTCGCCGGTCTGGGGGCGGGGATCAGCACGATGTTCTTCCACCGCCAACACGCCGCCCGGCTTCAGCACGGCATAGAAATCGGCCAGAGACTTGTCCAGCACGCCCGGCTGCCACATCCAGTTGTGGATGTTCCTGGCGGTTATCACCATGTCGGCCGAGCCCGGAGCCCCCAGAGGCTTGGAGGCCGGTCCGAAGTTGACGAAGCCGACCTTCCCGAACCTGGTCTCATCGGCGTACCTGGCCTCAAAGGCAGCCCTGCCCTTGCGCGCGGCCTCCGACAGCTTGGGATTGTCCAGATCAGCCGCACTGGCGATATAGGCGCCCTTGGTAGCCTTTGCGTATGGGGCGAGGATTTCGGTCCAGTAGCCGCTGCCGGGTGAGATCTCGATGATGGTCTGACGCGGCTTGACCCCCCAGAAGGACAGGGTTTCCAACGGATGGCGGGCGCCGTCCCGGGCAGTATTCTCGGCTGAGCGCACCGGTCCGGCGATGGCGGCCTCCAGGGCGCGATCGGCCTTGGCCTGGGCGGCCGGCGCCACCATCAGGGCGGCAAGGGCGGTCAGGAGGGTCAGGGCGCGGTGCGACATCGAGGCTGGCTTTCAATGGGTTTCAGGACCGTATGAACGTGGGGGGCGACCTCGACTTCGCAAGGGGGGCAATGACAATTGTGCCAAACCTTCGGTTATGAACCCACGCGGACAGGCCCCGCCAGCGAAGAGGAGGCGCTGGATGTCCGGGCCTTCCAGGCGGGGCGAGCGCGAACTCCAGCGCCGGTACCAACTTGCCGACTATGTGGTGGTCAATGAGGCCAAGCTTCTGGACGGTCTGCAACCAATCCCCCACGGGCGGCCAGCATGTCTTCTGATGTATGCCGAAGGCTGTGTCGTTTCCCGACTATCCCCTGCAACTTCCGTAGAGACGCTCGGTGTTGGCGTAGGCGATGGCGTTGCGGACAGCCTCGGGCAGGGGAGCCAGCGCTTTGCGTCCAGTGGCGATCAGGTCGTCCATGATGGTGTAACGGGGGCCGAAGGAGTTGATGTCCATGGCGAAGAGGAAGCGGTCCGGGTGGCGGGTCATCACCGCGCGCCAGTCCGGCGGGATCTCCCCGTCCTTGGTGAGGATGGACAGATCCAGCCCGTTGTTGCGCCAGGGCAGGGACCCCACCGCATCGAAGCGGATGGAAAGGTCGGTATACATGTTGGGGTGGGCGTCCAGCAGGCGGCTGATCACTTGGGGCCCGGCAGTCCAACCCAGGTGAGCCAGGACGAAGCGGGCTTTCGGGTGTGCGGTCATGGCCTTTTCCAGGGTCTCGGTCGCCCCGGCCCTGGCCAGATCGAAGTGGAGGTTGATGGGCGTGCCCTGGACCTCGGCGGCGGCATAGACGGCGTCCAGGTCAGGCGAGTCGCTGAAGACGAAACCGGGGATTTCACCAAAGCCGCAGACTCTTCCCGCGGCCCTCTCCCTTGCCATTTTCGGTCCCGTGTCCCTGTCCAGCTGCAAGCCCTTGACCGTTGGCCGGGCCACGCCGAGGGAGGGGATGACGAAGCCGGGATGGGCGGCCGCCAGCTTGCGCAGGCTGTCGACGTCCACGTGCATCAGCACCACCCGCGATAAGCCGGCCTTCTGCAGGCGGGCGATTTCATCCTCGGGGTCCAGGTTTTCGACCATGACATGGGTGTGGGCGTCCACCAGTCGAAGGGGCGCTGCAGGCTGTGCCAGGGCGGACGAGATCAGTGTGGAGGCGAGGGCGGCTGAAACCAGAAGGCGCCCGATCATCTCATTTCCTCCGAAATCATCTGCATGAACGACCGGACGGCCCGTGCAGTATCAGCGGGCGCGGGGGTGGCGAAAAGTTCGATGGAATAGATACCCTTGAAGCCCGCCCTTTCAGCCTCACGCACCAGGCGCCTTACGTCAAAGCTGGGGTGGCGATAGTCGGCCTCATCGAAGATCTCGCCCTTGGCGGACACCATGTGCACATAGGGCATGGCCGACAGGATTTCCGCATAGCGATCGCCGGGCGGAGACCAGGAGCCCCAGTCGATCTCGATGCGGCAATGGTCATGATCCACCGCGCGGACCATGGCGATCAGGTCGGAAATGCGCGCGGTCTGGCCGCCATGGTTCTCGAGCTGCACATAGAGACCGATTGCCCGGCCGTAGTCTGCGGCGGCGCGGAGCACCTCTATGGCTGAGGGCACATCAACGGGGTCTTGCCTACGACTGACATTGACCCGGATCGATGTCGCCCCCAGGGCCTTGCCCTTGTCGAGCCAGACCTTGCAAGCGGCTATGGCGGCGGTCCGGGCGGCGGGATCGGCGGGCCCCAGATTAGGCAGGTCCTCAACCTCGACGTTTACGATGGCGACGCCGGCCTTGTCGGCTGCTGAGCGGACGGCGTGGCAGGCCTCAAACGTCGCACCGCCGGGACCAAATTGCTGGTCCCACAATTCCACATGTCGCAGGCCGAAGGTCTGGCGGACAAAGGCCGGAAAGCTTTCATGTGAGAGGCGCGGGCTCGCGGTCGCCACGGCGTACCGCCCATCATAGTTGGCCCTGTAGCTCGAGCTGCTGAGGGCCAGACGCTCCAGCTTGCGCCGGGGAATCTTCAGGTCTTCGGCGGCGGCGAACGCGTCGGCGGGTAACCCCAGGATGATACCGGCGCCGGCCAGGAAGGATCGACGACGCATCAGGTGCGCGTATGGGTGTTGAACCACTCAATCATCCGGGCCCAGGCCTGGGGCGCGGTCACCTTGTTGTAGCGTTCTGGAGTCGCGTCATTGAAGAAGCCATGGACAGAGTTTGGCCAGAGGTGGCCCTCATGGCGGATGTTGTTCTTCTTCAGCTCGGCCTCCTGGGCCGGATAGCCCGCAGCCAGGCCGGAATCCAGGGCGCCGTGGTTGATCAGGATGGCCGCCTTGATCTTGGGGACCTCCGCGGGCGGCGTCGGGGCGCCATAGAAGGGCGCGGCCGCTGCAAGGTCATCGCCCAGGATGGCCGCCAGGGCGTTGGAGGCTCCGCCGCCATAGCAGAAGCCGGTGGCGGCGATCTTGCCCGTGCAGTCCGGACGCGCCTTCAGCCAGCGGGCTGCAGCCACAAGGTCAGCGGTCATCTTTGTTCTGTCGATCCTGGCGAACATCTGGCCGCCCTTGTAGTCGTCGCCCGGATATCCCCCCAGGGAGGTCAGGGTGTCCGGGGCAAAGGCCATGAAGTTCTCCAGGGCGAACCGGCGGGCGACATCCTCGGTATGGGGGTTGAGGCCACGATTTTCATGGATGACGATCACGCCGGGCAATCTGGCCGGGGTGGCGCTACGGGTGTCGGCGCTGTTGGGGCGGACAAGGTAACCCCGGATCGAACCATTCCCGTCAGGAGAGGGGATGGTCACATAGGAGGCCCGGATGCGCTCATCATCCTTCGCAATTTGCTGGCCCAGGGCGTAGTCGGGCATGAGGGCATTGATGATGGTCGCCGTGGTCAGTCCCGCAGCCGCATGCCTGGCCACCCCGGAGACAAAGGCACGGCGACTGATCTCGCCGTGCATGAAGCGGGTATAGAGATCCACCGCCTCGGCTGGAATCTTGCGACCTTCAGTCATGACATCCTCCCTTTTATTGTCGACGCAGTGAATTTCTGCAAAGCTAATGAAATCGTTTGCATAATCAAGTGGACAGTCACAGGCATGGCTCTGAATAAGTTGGCGATTGGACTGGCGGTGGGTGGACTGCTGGGTCTGGCTACAGGCCCCGCCCTGGGACAGGCGCCTGTCAGGCGGCCGGTTCCGCCGGCGGGCCCTGAAAGCGGCGCGCCCCACGAGCTTCCGTCAAACCAGGAAAGCGCTGTCGATATTGACCGGTTCATCGGGCGGCCGAACGGCGCCTTCATGGGAGTGTTCGAGGGGCTTCTGACAAGGTCCATGCTGAGGGCCGGCGATCCCTATGCGGCAGGGCCCGCTGGAGCGGTTCTGGAATACCGCGACGACCTCTCGCTCGCCAGCCTCCCGTCCCACGGCCAGTCCCGTCTGATCCAGGCCGAAGGCGTATCGTTCTACTATGTGGTGGGGGGAAGCGGTCGACTGGATGCCGGTGCAGGAAGCCCTGCTCACGACCTTCACGCCGGGGTGGGCGTTCTCGCGGCTCCGAAGGCCAAGCACCGGTTCCTGAACACGGGAGATACGCCCCTGGACATGATCCGCCTCACCTGGAAGGACAATGAAGGTCTGACTGTCGCCCAGGATCTGAAGGTAGTGGATACGGATCAGGTTCCCTACGGCGCGCGACGCGCCCATTGGGTTCATGCCAGCAAGCCCATGTTCGGGGTGGCTGATGGCGTCAACATCACCCTGTCGGCCATCATGATCCCGCCTCTCAGCTATGCGGGGCCTCACGCCCATATCAAGGGCGTCGAGGAAATCTGGGTAAAGGCGGGACCGGGGGTCGGCTACGCCCTGCTGGGCAGCGAAATTCGCAAGTTTGATGGGGTGGGGGCGTTCCTGTCACCGCCAAACGGCCTGACCACCCATTCATCCATGAACCTGGATGAGACCTCGCCACAGACCTGGCTTTACCTGTCCCGGCGATTGCCAACCGCGGACAGATAACCGGAGAGGGGCCCCGCCTGGACCCGGGGCCCTGACGGGGACCTTCGCCTCATCGGCGGTTGAAGATGTCCCTGGACACCTGGTCCTTCGCCGGCAAACTGCGGACTGTGGTGACGGTCAGCACCCTGCCGTCAGCCGAGAGGCTCCAGCTCTCCTTGAAGGTCGCAGAGACATTGCCCGGCATGCCGCCATAGGGCTGGGCCGTGGTGATGGTCAGGCCGTCGTCCTGGGTCGCCGCCGTGATGGTGGCCTTTTGCAGACCCGTATCGGTGAGGGTTTCGTGAGGCCTGCCGTCCAGGACATAGCTGCGGAAGGGTCGGGTTGGATTGATCACCTGCAGCGCGGTCGCTGACTGTTTGACCTCTACGACGGTTTCCTGATTGCCGAAGCCGCCAGCGCCAGGGGTGACCCGGGTCAGCCAGTAAACCGGATAGTTGTTGGGATCGCTCTTGGCGTTGTCACGCACCCAGATTCCCGTGAAGTCCGGCGCCGCGAGGGCCAGGCTTGGCAGCAGGGCCA
Organism: Alphaproteobacteria bacterium PA2; assembly: GCA_002256425.1. Lineage (NCBI taxonomy): Bacteria > Pseudomonadati > Pseudomonadota > Alphaproteobacteria > Alphaproteobacteria bacterium PA2. The sequence goes on from NKIZ01000001.1 coordinate 1,683,905, forward strand.
GACAAATGGCCGGAGCCAGATACTTCTTCATGTCGCCGCTCCTCATGGCTGGGTTCCGTAGATTTTCACGCCCACCTTGTTGGCGATGTTGCGGATATTGCGCTGGGCCTCGACATAGTCCCCATTGGCGTTGAGGAACTCGACCAGCATGAAGATTTCCTTGTGCTTCAGTCGGCTTATACGGGCCAGGAACAGCTCGTAGTCCATGTTGCCGGTGCCGTTCATGGCCCAGTTCATGCCGGGCAGCATGTCGTTCCAGACGAAGTCCTTGGCGTGCACGTAGCGGATCTGGTCGCCGATCAGGTCGAAGGTCAGATCGATCATTTCCGACATGCGGAAGGCGTTGTTCGGGAACACCATGTTGGTGATGTCGAGGCCGCAGGTGATGCGCGCGTCGCCCACGTCCTCCCTCAACCGCTTGTGGGCCCAGGGGTTGTTGATGCTCTCCGTATTCACGGCCTCGATGGCGATCTCGACCTTGCTGCCAGCGGTGTCCTTGCAGATGCGCTTCAGGGCGTTGACCGATCGCATCCAGGCTTCACGACTCCAGTTCTTGGGATGGGCCCAGTTCCGGTTGGAGTACATGCCGCCTGCATGTGTCAGGATCAACGGCAGGCCGAACTCTTCCGCCGAGTGGATGGCGTCGATGATATGGCGCTGCCACTTGTCAGCGTCTGGGTCCGGGGCGATGATGTTTCCGGCGCAATGGATGTTGTAGAAGGTCACGTCATTGGCCTTCAGGGCGCCCTTGATCTCGCGGACTTCGGAGTCGGGGATCTTGCGGTTCAGCCAGGTCGCCGAGCCGGCCTCGATGGCCGTCCATCCCGCATCACGGTGGGTCTTGAACAGCGCGTTCCAATCCTGGCCAGCGGCGCTGGTGAGCCGGGGCATGATCTGGCTGGAAAGGCGGATGGTCGCCTGCCCTGGGGTCGTATTGCGCTTCAGGTTTTCGGGCGGGCTCCACTGATAGAGGAAGTCTTCCCCCCAGACATCTTTCAGGCCGGGCACGGAATGTTTCGGGGCCGCCGCGGCCTTGGGCTTTGAGGGGGCAGCCCCGCTGGCGCCAGCGGCCACAGCCGCCGCGCCCGCGGCGAGGCTGCCGGCGAACAGGCTGCGCCTAGAAGGTTTGGTCATCTGATTTGCTCCAGGATTGACTCAGGACAGAGGGCTTGGACGGGTTCAGGCCCCGGCGGCCGCCTCACCGTCCGGGGTGGAATCGGTAATGGGGTCCTTGACCACGAAGAGGTAGATGAGGGCGCCGGCCAGGGAGACCGCGGCGCTGATCAAGAGGGCGTTCACAAAAGAGCCCGTGCGGTCGACGACCATGCCGGTGATGAGAGGGGCGGCGGATCCACCGAAATAGCCGCCGAAATTCTGGATGCTGCCGAGGGAAGCGATCAGTCGCCGCGGTGCGCTGACGCTCACCAGGGCCCAGCCGCCGCCGCTGGCCAGGTTCACGAAAAACATGGCAAGGGTAAGATAGACGATGGCGAGGGTCAGGTTTGGCGTGTAGGCCGCCGGAACCGTGAAAGCCGCCGCACCGACCAGGCCAAGACAGATAGGCCATTTGCGGCTGGTTACAGGCTTCAGGCCACGGGCCAAGAGCCAGTCGGCGAAGACGCCGCTGGACAGCTGTCCGAAGGTGCCGCCCACAAAGGGTATCATCAGGACCCAGCCGGACTGGGAAATGCTGAGACCCCGCTCCTGCTGCAGATAGGCTGGGAGCCAGGTGACATAGAGGAACACCATGTAGATGACACCCATCCAGCCGAAGATCATTCCCCAGGTGGTGCGCTTGGTGAACAGGCTCCGCCATTCAGCGAAGCTCATCTGATTGTCCTCGTTTTCAGAGCGGTCCGTTCCCGACAGGTAGTCGACCTCGGCGGGCTCAAGCGCCACATCCCGACGATCCCGATAGATGGAGTACCAGGCCAGGGCTGCGGCTATTCCCAGTACACCCATGATGAGAAACATCCCGCGCCAGCCAAAGCTGAGCATCAGGGCTGTCAGGATTGGTGGCGCCAGTGCAGGGGCGATTGTGGAGGAGGCGACGAAAATGCCTGTCGGACGTCCACGCTCGTGAATGGCGAACCAGTCTGCGAGAACCTTGGCTCCCGCGGGAAATTGCGGCCCTTCGCCGACGCCCAGGGCCAGTCTGGCCAGGATGAACTGGTTCAGGGTCTGGACGAGGCCAGCACCTGCCTGGGCGACAGACCATAGCAGCATGCCGGCGCCGAGCATGACCCGGGCGCCGAACCGGTCGAGCATGACGCCGATGGGCAACTGGGCGAAGGCGTAGGGCAGGGAGAAGGCTGAGAGCAGCAGGCCCATCTGTGAGGCCGACAAATGCATCTCACTGCTGATCGCCTTGTTGGCGATGGAAAGCGTGCTGCGGTCCAGATAGTTGATCAGGCCCGCGATCACCAGGAGAGTCACGGCAGCGACTTGTATCCGCTGGATTTTCTTGGATTTCATTTTGTTTCCCCCCGGTTGTCTGCGGCCGCTAGATGCGGCCGAATTCAGCCAGCAAATCTTCCACGGTCTTGCCGCGTGCAACCCATTCCCGGGTGCGCTGCTCACGTTCGGCCTGTTCCGCCGCCAGGGTCAGGAATTCATCAGCGCGTTCCAGAGGTACAACCACGGCGGCGATGGTGTCAGCCACGATGAAGTCACCAGGCCTTACGATCACGCCACCGCAGGTGATGGGCACATTGATGGAGAGCTCTTCCTTGCGCTCGGAGAACATGGTGTGGGTGCCGCGGGCCGTGATGGCCCGGGTCCAGATCGGGAAGTTGATGTCCTCAAGCTCGTCGGTATCCCGGCCGGCCCCGTCAATCACCATGGCCCGGATGCCGCGGTTCTTTGCCAGACCGCCCATCAGGCCGCCACAGACGGAGGTCTCGGTGTCGCCACCGGCGTCCACGACGATGATATCTCCGGGCTGACCCATTTCCAGGGCCTTGAGGGGATCGACCAGATCGCCGCCGGAAAGCTGGACGGTGATGGCCTGGCCGCAGGCCTTGGCCTTGAACGGCGGCTTGATCGCCGAAACCATGACATTCTGGCGGTACATGACATCTGCAAAAATGCAGGAAATCGAATAGCTCGGGAGCAGCTTGTCGAAGCGCTCCAGAAGGTCAGGACGACGTTCGAATTCGTTGAAAATCTTGAGCACGGTCAGAATACTCCATGCGGGCGCAAATGTGCTGCCGCCACGCTACCAATGTGAACCCGGGCGGATCGGCCAGAACCGTTTTGTCCACGATCAGGATAAGTCGGACAAGCCGCCGACACTCCCCTGCATCGTCAGGCCAAGCCCTGCCGAAAATGCGAAGATTCCCGCAAAAACGTCAGATCCTGACCTACAGGATGAAAACGATTGTCGGGGAGAGGGGGCCGTATTGTCAAGCTGACCCCAGGCCCAGTGAATGAGTCTCTGCACTAGGTGAGACATCAGTTTATTTCAGGTCCGACGGAGGAGGTGTCCCTCTGCCGAGGGCCTAGTCTGATGCCTGATTGGTCCTATAATGGCCCTACTGATGAAATCGGTTGCATGATGGAACACGCAGGCAGAATCCCATGAATTCACCCTTTCTGGCCATCGATTGGGGCACCACCAACCTGCGCGCATGGGTTGTAGGTGATGACGGACAGCCAAAGGCGCATCGGGAGTTTCCCCTGGGGGTCGGTCGACTCGCACCGGGTGAAGCAATCCTGCGGTTCGCCGACACTGTGCAGCCGGCTATGGGCGCTGAGGAATTGCCCGCCGTCATGTGCGGCATGATCGGATCAAACCTTGGATGGACGCCGGTTCCTTATCTGGAATGTCCGGCATCGATCGACCCGGTGAGCCGGAAACTGCACCGGATCGAGCGTGAAGGAACTGCGGCATGGATTGTCCCTGGCCTGCGGTGCGAGCGTCCGGATGGCGGGCCTGACGTCATGCGCGGCGAAGAGACCCATGTGCTGGGTTGGGTTGCCGCCAATCCCTCGCGGGCTCAGGGCGAGCACCTGATCTGCCATCCCGGAACCCATGCGAAGTGGGTGCGGGTGGTCGATGGACGGATCGAGGGCTTCGTCAGCTGCATGACGGGTGAAGTTTTCGACCTGCTCACCACACACAGTGTTCTCGCCAGCCCTGGCGATGCAGACAATGAGGGCGCCTTCACTGAGGGGGTGATGGCCGCAGGGCCAGGGGACGCTCTGGCCTCAAGGATGTTTACCGCCAGATCTCGTGTGGTCGGCGGCGGCATGCCGGCTGACCATGTGAACGCCTACCTTTCCGGTCTCCTGATCGGATCCGAAGTCGCCTCGGTTCCAGGTCTATTCGGTGTCGGACCCGGCACGCTCGTGTCAGTCATTGGAGACCTCAGGCTTGCCGGGCGGTATCGTCGCGTACTGGAGTTGCTCGGCTACAGGGTCGAAGTCCATGACGGAGAGTCCGCAGCCCTCTCCGGGATCGCCGCCCTGGCGGCTGGAGTCCTTGCCCGATGATCACCTTCCAGTCGGCCTTCGAGGAAGCGCCGCTTGTGGCGATCCTTCGGGGGGTGCGTCCTGATGAGGTGGTCTCCATTGCTGAGGTACTGCATGAAACGGGCTTCCGACTGGTGGAAGTCCCGCTCAACTCGCCCCACCCCCTGGACAGCATCGCGGCCCTTCGCAAGATGGAGGGCCGGATGGTCTGGGGCGCCGGCACCGTACTTGAGCCTGACCAGGTCAATGCCGTCGCCGCCGCAGGCGGTCGCATGATCGTCAGCCCAAATACCAATCCTGCAGTCATCACCAGGGCGGTTGAGCTAGGCCTTGAGTCGCTTCCGGGATTCGCCACCACCAGCGAAGCCTTTGCCGCCATTTCCGCCGGAGCACGTCGGCTGAAACTCTTTCCCGCGGCCAGCTATGGTCCCGAGCACCTGAAGGCCCTTAAAGCGGTCCTGCCTGCGGAGGCTGATGTCATCCCCGTGGGCGGTGTGGGCCCGGATCAGATGGCGGCATGGGTTGCTGCAGGCGCCAGAGGGTTTGGCCTAGGTTCGGACCTCTATAAGCCTGGCATGACGGCCGAAGACGTCGGCCGCCGCGGGGCCGCCGCTCTTTCGGCCCTGCGGGCAGCCAGGGAAGGCTGACCGGTGCGACTCCTCCCAGTAATGGTCCTCGTCGGCATGCTGAACTCCAGCGTCGCAGCGGCAGGCGAGGTTCAGGTCGCTGACTTTGGGATCACCAGGGACGGGGCGCAGGTCAGGGCCTACACCCTGCTCAATGACAAAGGGGCCAGTGCCACCATCATGAACTATGGCGGCGCCATAACCTCGATCCGCGTGCCAGACCGGCGGGGCCAGTTCGGTAATGTGGTGATGAGCTATGCCGACCTGACGGGTTGGGAGACGGTCGGCCACGCAAATTCCATCACCGGCCGCTACGCCAACCGTATCCGCAAGGGGTTCACCCTGGATGGCGCCTATTATCCGCTGCAGCAGAACCCGGCGGGCATCACCCTGCACGGGGGCCCGCCCGCCTATGCCACCCGGATCTGGACGGCCGAGCCCATCCGCCCGAAGGACGGCGCCGCCCTGACCCTTATCCTGGACAGCCCGGACGGCGACCAGGGCTTTCCGGGGCGCCTCAAGGTTCTGGCGACCTACCGTCTGACCAACGACAACGCCTTGCGTCTGGACTTCCGGGCGACAACCGACGAGCCAACGGTGCTCAACCTCACCAACCACATCTATTTCAATCTCAGCGGCGCCAGCACGACTTCTGTCCATGACCATCGCCTGAGGCTTGAAGCCGACCGTATCGCCGTCAAGGACGGGCAGGGCATGCTCTCGGGAGAGCTGAAGCCCGTGGCCGGCACGGCCCTGGCCCTCGATGGTTCGGCGCCGCTCGGCAGGCTCGCTGCGGCGGCCGCCGATCCGGCCTTCGCCGCCCCACGCCAGGACGCCCAGCCCCTGGCGCCCGGCCAGGTGCGCAGCTTTGACCACTCCTATGTCTTCAAGCCCGGGGTGAACCGATTGGACCGGATCTCGGCGCGCCTGGAGGATGACGCCAGCGGTCGGGTCATGGAAATGCGGACGACCGAGACTTCGGTGCAGGTCTTCATCCCGGCCGGATCCAGACCCGGTCTGCTCAGCGACTCAGGCAAGCCCTTCCAGCCGGGGCCTGCCGTGGCGCTGGAAACCCAGCACCTGCCCGACAGCCCCAATCATCCGGAATTTCCGTCCACGGTCCTGCGGCCGGGTCAGATATTCCATTCCACGACAGTGTTCAGATTCGGCCTTCTGCAGGATCATCCCTAGTCCTGCAGGCGTGTACGGCGTCTATTTTGGCAGGGCGAAGGCGACATAGCCGCCCTGGGCGGCGCCCGTTGAGATCGCCTGACTGTTGTCCTGACCTTGAGGCGCCCGCCCGCCGGGCGCCCGCCGGGCGCTGGCGGCGATCACCACATACTGGCGGCCGCCCGCCATGTAGACGGCGGGCGTGGCCTGGGCTGGCGCGGTGAGCGTGGTTTCCCACAGCAGCTTGCCGGTCCGTGTGTCATAGGCGTGGAGCTTGCGATCGGTTGTCGCGCCAATGAACAGCAAGCCGCTGCCGGTGACGACGCCCCCGCCGGTATTGGCTCCGCCGAACTCCGGACCCATGGAGCCCGTAATGCCGAACGGTACTGTCCACAGATACTTGCCCGTATTCATGTCGACGGCGTTGAGCGTGCCCCATGGCGGCTTGGTCCCGGGATAGCCCTCCGGATCCAGCCACTGCCGGTTTCCGGTCGAGGTATAACGCGTGACCGATGGGGCGAACCGCCCCTGCAGGGAAATGGCCGGCCGATCAGCGCCCGGCAGGTCGGCGCCGGTCATCAGATAGGCTGTCAGGTTGGCTATGGTCGCGGGCGGAAGATTGGCGAAGGCCGGCATGCGACCGCGGCCGTTCCTGATCACCTCGGTGACCTCCGCCGCTGTTGCGTGGGACTTGAGGTCAGTCAGGGCGGGGAACATGGGCGGGCTGCCCTTCATCTGCATGCCGTGACAGCCGGCGCACTGGGTCCGGTAGGCGCCTTCTCCAACCCCGGAGGTCAGCAGGCTCTTGGACTCCACAATGCTGCTGACGCCCGGCATGCGGGTTGCGTTAGCGTAGACGACGCCCTTGCGATCAGCGGCCATGCCGCCCCATTCCACCCCGCCGATGAAGCCGGCGAGGATCAGGGTCTCCTTGCCGATGGTCATGGGGGTGAACTGCTTTCCGGCCCCATTCATGGCGGCATAGGAATCCCGCGCCCAGACCTTTGCGGCCGGTGAGCGGTCGCTGAGGTCGTTCTCTGTGACCCTGGTCCACGAAAGCGGCTTTGGCGTTGTCGGGACGGGCTGGGTCGGCCAGGCCTGTTCACCGGGAACCGTGCTGGCAGGAACCGGGATTTCCTTGATCGGGAACAGGGATTTTCCGGTGGTCCGCTCGAACAGGTAGAGATAGCTCAGCTTGTTGGTGGCGGCGACGGCGTCCACCGCCTTGCCCCTGTGCATGACTGTCAGCAGAACCGGCGGTGCGGCGAAGTCCATGTCCCAGATGTCGTGATGCACGGACTGGAAATCCCACAGGCGTTTACCGGTCGAAGCGTTGATGGCGATCAGGGCGTTGGCGAACCGGTTGGAGCCCGGACGTTCGCCGCCGAAGAAGTCGTCAGCCGCCGACCCGGTCGCAACAAAGACAATGCCGCGCTTGGCGTCGAGGACTGACCCGGCCCAGGCGTTGGCTCCGCCCTGGGTTTTGTAAGCTTCCTTCGGCCAAGTCTCAGCGCCCGGCTCTCCCGGATGTGGGACGGTGTGGAAGGTCCAACGGAGCTTGCCGGTGTGGACGTCGAAGGCCCTGACATCACCAGGCGACGCCGGTGTGCTCTCCGAGACCCGGCCATTGACGATGTAGAGATCCCGCCAGACAGACCCGGGCGAGGTCATGAAGAAGCCGTTCTCCTCCGCAGGGCCGCGAAGGTTGGCGCGAAGGTCGATCCGGCCACCGGTCCCGAAGGCCGGGATCGGCTTACCTGTCGCCGCGTCGACGGCGTAGAGGTACTCGCCGACGCTGTAGAGCAGGCGCAGGCTTTCGCCGGACCCGTGGCTCAGGAGCCCGCGGATCGGCTGGCTGGATGAAAATCCGGGATTGAAGGTCCACTTCACAGCGCCGGTGGCTGCGTCCAGGGCGACAAGCTTGCCTGTGGGGGTAGGGCCATATAGCACCCCGCCGATCACCATGGGTTGGGACTGGGACCCACCGGCCTCGAAATCAAACCGCCAGGCGGGCTGAAGCCTGGAGACATTGGCCGGGGTCACCTGGGTGAGGGGCGAGTAGTGGTCGCCAGCCGGACTGCCGTTGTAGATCCAGTCCCGCGTTTCACCAGCTGCAAGGGCGGCGCCGACGCTCAGGCCGGCGGCGGCGACTGCGCCGAGAAGGAATGCTGAGCGCATGGATCTCTCCTGTATTTCGAGGCAAGCCAGACAGGCGGGGCCGCCAAAACTCAAGCCTCACATAAAAAAGGCGGGGGAGACTTTCGTCGCCCCCGCCCAGGTCAGCGCCCTGGGGAGGCGCTTACCGAATGCTTTTCAATCTGATCAGCGCTTCATCCGGAAGCCGATGATGAAGTAGCGGCCGACAATGTCGTCGCCCTGCGGATAACCGCCAAACAGACCAGGTACGCCCGACGCACCGCCCACGCCGCCGAAGGGCTCAGGTTGCTTGTCGAACAGGTTCTCCACTGTGCCGTACACCTGGGCGTCCTTCAGCTGATAGGTCAGAGTCAGGTTGGTGTAGGCAATTGGCTTGATCCTGGGCACGTCGTACTTGAGGGACCGGTCAGAGTTGAACTGGTAGCCGCTGCGGTAACGCTCCTGCACATCAACAGAGAAGTCGTTGATCTGATATTTCAGGAAGGCGGCCACACGCCACTTGGGCAGGGGCGGAACGTCCGCTGCGTCAAGCACCGGAGCGCCCGGGAACTGCACTGTGGTGAAGTGCGGCTGGTAGGTCGACAGAACCCGCAGGCTCATACGACCCGGGCCAACGTCATGGAAGTAGTTGGCCTCGGCGTCGACGCCCTTGGTTTCGACGGTCTGGGCGTTTTCCGGTCGCGAAAGGAAGGACGTAACGAAGTTGGCTGCGGTCCTGTTGCTGAAGGGCAGGGGACGCACGATCAGGTTACAGAAGGACGAGGTGCCGCCCGAAGCTTCGCAGATGTTCTGGATGGTGACGCTCTGCCCCTGGATGGTCGTGATCGCGTTCTCGATGCTGATATTGTACCAGTCCAGAGCAAGGCTGAAGTTCGGGATCATGTCCGGACGGATCACAACACCGGCTGTCCAGGTCTTCGCCACTTCCGGAACCAGGTTCGGATTTGACGAGGTAATGAACGGGGCCTGGCCGACAATCCCGGTGTGAACGTCCGTCACGCCCGCCGGATTGATCAGGGCTGGCGCAAACAGTTCGTTCAGGTTGGGCGCGCGGATGTCCTTTGAGCGCGTGGCCCGGAAGGAGAGCTGGCTGTTGACATGCCAGTCAAGGCCCACCTTCCAGGTGTTGACGGCGCCCGAGGTGTCATAGTGCGTATAGCGGGCCGCGCCGTTCAGGTTCAAGGATTCTGCGAAGGCCGCATCCTTCAGGAGCGGGACGTTAACTTCGACCGCACCTTCATACACCGTCTGATGCTGGTCATGGGCGTCGTTCAGAACGTTGGAGATGTAGAGGCCGGTATTGGCGGTGCAGTTGAACCGCAGGCCCGTGCAGTTGGCCTTGGCCGAAGCCTGGGCGTTGCTGGTCAGGTCAAAGGTGGTCCGACGCCATTCTCCGCTGACTGCCACGCCGACCGGGCCGGCCCAGGTATGGAAGGGCTGGCCGGAAATGCTTCCGCCAAGGTCGTTCATTGTGGTTTCGGCCTCATACCGGGTCACCGCCAGGATATAATTCAGGGCAGCGGCGCTTTCCGAGGTCGGGCCGAACAGGTTCAGGGGAACGCATCCAGGATAAAGCCCCGGATTGGTAATCGCCACGTTACAGACAATGTTGCCATTGGGATCACGCACGGCGTCCAGAGCGGCATAGGCGCGCTGCAGGTCGATATTGGCGTTGTTCTGGGTTTCCTGGGTATTGCTGCTGTGGACGAAGGACAGGTCCCATTTGTAGCCGTCACCGAACTTGCCCTCGAGGCCGAAATTGGCCAGGTAGCCCTTGGTGTGGCTTTCCGGCTGAAGGGGCGGGGCCTGTTGCATCATCTTGGAGAAGGTGAACTGCGTCGCCTTCGCCGCCGCCATGGCGGCCTGATATTCAGGTGCCAGGAAGGCGTTTTGTGCACTCAGCGTGATGTTGCGGAATTCGTTGGTCTGGTGGTTGTTCAGATTTTCCGAGGTGTAGCCAGTCGCCTCAGCATAGAACTTGACGTTGTCGGTCAGATCAAAATCAAAACGGCCAAATCCCTGGTTCGACTTCAAACTGGCAAGCAAGGAGGCCTGATAGTAGTAGGCTCCATCGCCACCGCTCTCCACGCCATTGCCACCCGTCGCCGTGCCGTGCTGGAACGGCGTCAGGACTCCGTTCAGACGGAAGACCTTGTCAGCCAGCGGGCCCGAGCGGATCACGCCCAGAAAGCTGGTGCTGGACAGGCGGGTATTCTGGACAAGGCGATAGGGGTTTGCCGCCGTGCCGGCGCCTTGCATTGACCACACCTTGCTGCCCCAACCGCGGTTCAGCTTATTGAAGGCGCCTTCGTTGTTGTAATATTCGTAGCTGCCTTCGATATGACCGCGACCGTCGAACAGGGGCGTTCCGCCAGCAAAACCGACGCGGATTTCCTGTCCGTCATTGAGCTCTGACGTACCCACATGGGCGTTGAACTTGTAGCCGTTGAAATTGCGGTCGGTGATGAAGTTCACCACCCCGGCGACGGCGTCCGAACCGTAAACGGCGGAGGCGCCGCCCGTCACAACATCAACCCGCTGCAAAAGCATGGACGGCACGATGTCTGCATTGACCTCGCCGATCGGCGAGGTTGGCGGAAGGCGGCGGCCATCGAAGAGCACCAGGGTGCGTGTATTGCCAACATTGCGAAGGTTCAGAACATGCGCGCCGTTGTTCTGCGAACTGTTGCCAGGCTGGCTCATGGGCTGGCGGCCGCCGGCGAAGACCGGAAGCTGCTGCAGGGCGTCGATGACTGTCGACGGCGTGGTGCGCGTCAGTTGTTCTGCGGAGACGATCGTCACCGGAGTCGGCATGTTGTTGCCGTTCTGGATGACGCGCGAACCGGTGACGACGACTTCTTCAACCTGCTTGGCGTCAGAGGCCGCAGGCGCAGCATAGGCCGCTCCCGCCATGATGGATGCACTTGCGCCGGCCAGGAGCGCAGCCGTGAATTTTGTTCGATAGGTCATGTTTTCTCCCCGATTATTTTGACTGAAAGGGCTCTGGGCCCTTGCCTGACGCGCGTACTCATTGGCGTCGTTCATTGCTGGTCTTGGTCTGGGTAAAAGTGTCTACGCCTACAGTGGCTTGCGCCAAACGCGGCGGCTGCCCCGGTCTCTCATTTGTTGAGAGATATGCGCCGTATTCCGGCCAATGGCCCCTCCGGAAACTGTCGAAGGGCGTCTTGAGTTGGAATATCAGCGCCGAGGCCGCGCGATGATTGTGTCCCCTCCCTGGCAAAAGTGCGGTCATCAGCCGATTTTGCCAAAGGTTATGCAATCGATGTCATTTGCGCAAGGCGCCGATTCCGCCCCCCAGGAGCCTGCGGTCAATTCCGGCAAAAGGGGCGGGGCTGCACGGTGCAAAGCCCCAAAGAATTGACAGCCTTCCGCTGGATGTGGAGGCCCGGACGGTTGTCCCGGGAATGCCTTGATCGGACCGTGGGGGCCTATTGGCCGTGCAGGGGCTTCACGCCAGGAATGGCGGCCTTGAGGCGGTACACATTTGTGCTGGCGGTGATGTAGACAGTTCGCCAGTCATCCCCGCCAAAGGCGATGTTTGACTGGGCCTTGTCCGGCGTCTTGATCTGCCCAAGAACCTTGCCCTCAGGCGTCACAATGCGGATACCCCCGGGACCAGTCGTCCAGACATTACCTTTAGAGTCGACCTTCAGACCGTCCGGCACGTCATCGGGCAGCGGGGCCGGGTAGCTGAGGAATTTCCGGGCCTTCGAGACCGTGCCGTTCGGACCGACATCATAGACATTCACGAACATCTCCGGTGCAGAATTGGACACGTAAAGCTTTGTCCCGTCCGGAGAAAACGCAATGCCATTGGGCCGGGTCAAGTCTGTGATAACAGCAACGGCCTTCCCATCCTTGTAACGATAGACAGCATTGAACCTGGCTTCCTTGGCCGGATCCTTGTCCTGACCTACCAGTCCGAGAGGCGGATCCGTAAACCAGAGGGCGCCATCAGGTGCGAATGCCATGTCATTGGGGCTGTTCAGGTGAGCGCCATTGCTGTTGCGCTCGACCAGGGTCGTGACGGTCAAGTCGTCCGCCACCCGGGCGATGCGTCTCAGACCATGCTGGGCCATGAGCACCGAGCCGTCCTTGTCGACGGTCATGCCATTGGATCCCTGATAGGAATTCGGGGCGGTCTCCTGCAGTCCGCCGGACTTGTCCATGATGACGCGGGTCTTGCCGTCTGCCCCGACGGCATAGAGCTTGTTTCCGACTAGGTCGGCGAACCAGACTTCGCCCTTGCGCCAGAGCGGCCCCTCTACGAACTGGAAATCACCGGCGACTTTTTCGACCACAGTCCCTGGGGCGATAACTGCGTCCAGAGCAGGGTCCATTCTTGCAACCGACGAGCCCGCAGCGGCGACAGGCGCGCCTGCAGTCGCAGCCTCAGATTTCGCCTTGGGGGCCGATTGCCCGGAGCAGCCGGCGAGGGCTGTAGCGGCGACGGACAGGACCAGCGCGGCGCGAACCGTCCCAGAAAAAAGCAGCGATTGGCGCTTCAAGATCATGCTCCCCAAGAATTGTCTGCAAAGGTTTGCAAAGCGCTGGGACGACTGTCAAGGCTGGGCTCTGTCAGGCCTTGGGCGCGCCGGTGGTAGCGCGAATGACCAGCGATGTCGGCAGGACGATGTCTTCCCCGCTGGACTTGCCCTGGAGCTGGTCCACAAGCATCAGAATCGCCCTGTATCCGAGCTCTTCTGTCGGGACGCGTATGGTGGTCAATGGCGGCTCGTAAAGGCTGGCGAGGCGTTGATCATCAAAGCCGATAACCGAGATATCGCGCCCGGCCTGGAGGCCTACCCGCTTGATGGCGCGGATCGCGCCAATGGCGATTTCGTCATTGCCAGCGAAAACTGCGGTCGGCGAGGGATGGAAGGTCAGAAGGGTTTCCATGGCCTGTTCGCCAAGCTCAACGGAATAGTCCACCGCCAGATAGGGATAGGCGTCCGGATCCAGGCCTGCCTGAGTCATCGCCAGGCGAAAGCCTTCCCGGCGATGCCCGGCGATGACCTGCTTTTCCGGGCCGCCTATATAGGCGACCCGTTTATGGCCCAGGGCCAGCAGGTGGTTTGTGGCGTCAATCGCACCCTTTCGATGGTCCACCCGGACCGCCGGAGCTGCCAGGCCTTCAATTTCCTCAAGGGCGGCGACAACGGGCGGCATTCGCTTCCTGCGGGCCAGAAGGGCCGCGGGGTCTGAGCTGGTGACAAGGATGACGCCATCGCCCCGGTGACTGGCGACCTGATCCAGAAACAGCTGCTCCCGTTGGACATTTCGGCCCGTATGGCCGACCAGGGCCGCATACCCGGTCTCGCGGGCGCCCCGTTCGACACCGCGGAAGACTTCAAGGAAAAAGGGGCTGAGCGTTGGTATGACCACATAGATGAGGCGCGTTTCCTGCAGCCTCAGGTCCCGAGCCACGAGATTTGGCTGATAGCCGAGGCGATCCACCGCCTCCAGAACGCGTTCGCGGGTCTCAGCTGACAGGAGTTCCGGGCGCGCAAGGGCCCGGGAAATCGTTGACGCCGATACCCCAAGTTGGCTGGCCACCTCCTTGATGGTGACCGACCGGGTAGATTTACGTGAACTCACTTCGCTCGTTCCTCAGGGCGCATACTGCCTAACCTCCATGTGAGCCAAAGCCCAGTCCTGACGGCAAGTCCTGTTTGGCGCCATGAGGTCAGCACTTGAAGGAGCAGGACACTCTACCTTTGAAACCCGTCAAGGGTAGCCGGAATTCTGCCTGTCCTGACTAAAACCGCGTCGTGATCTGAACGCGGCTGTACAGTGCGTTGTGTCCGCCGGCGGCGCGCAATCCGCCCAGGGCCTGGGCCCGAACGAGCGAGGCATAGATTTCCGATCTCTCGGAGAAGGGTCGGCGCATGCTGACCTGCGGGAGCAGGCTGGTCGGGCGCTGTGCGTTGTTTGTACCCGGAATCGGTCGGCTGTTGGCGTAGACAGAATCCGAGGTTGAATGGCGGACCAGCAGATTGGCGCCTGCCGTCCAGGTCGCACCGGCCCACCTCGTGCTTACGCTGCCGCCCCCGAAGACGTAGTTGGTCTGATAGAACAGCGGAGCGTCAGACAGGCCGAAATTGTTCGGGTAAACGGGATCGAAGGTCTCAATTGTCCGTGTGCCTGATTTGTCGCCGCTGGCCGCCACCAGATCAAATCCAAGTACGATTGGTCGATCCGGGGCGAACTCCTGATCCAGGGAAAGGGCTGCTCCATAGGCCCGGACCGGGTGACCTGCCGATCGGCCTGTCTGCCAGGTCGCCTGGGTCTCAACCCGCCAGTCCGCCACATGACCGAGATAGCGAACGCCCATCGAGTATCGTCGTTCCCGACCCTGGGCGCGTAGCCAGTGGGCGTCCTGTCGTTGACGATCCAGATAGTAGAGCGTCGCCTGCCCCCCCGGCGAAAGGGCAGGGGGAAGGTCAAGCGAAACAGCATTGAATCGCTCGGTCCTGTCTGCCCGGTCGGCGAAGGCTTCGTCGCGCAGATCCATGGGTCTTGCGCTGACCATGGACAGTCTCGAGCCCTTGAGGTTTAGGTCCAGCTTGGCGCCTTCGAAGGCCCTGCGGATTGTTGCGCCGTCTCTGGTGGTGACGAGGCGGTTCCCGGACAGGTCAAGCTCCTGTCGGCCCAGCCGCACAAGTCCGGACACTTCGCCCAGTCTGAAGGGCGCGTCGACAAACACCTGGGTGACGTCGATGGCGCTCTCGTCCTGAGGTTTGGGTCCGGGCCGGCGCCCGGTCTGTTGGGCAACCGCCATCTGCAGGAAAAGTCGGGGGCCGGCTCGCGTACGAAGGTCAGCGTTTCCAAGCAGCCGTCCCGCGAACTGAGTGTAGGCCGGACCATCATCAATTCCGAAGTCCAGGTCGTGGAGCAGATCCATTCTGACGCGGGCTTCGCCGCCAAGGGTCAGCCATACCTCACCATTGTCTGACAGCGGCTGGTAACGAAGTGCTTCGACACCCGTAAGGTTCTTGCCGGCAAGGTTGCTGCAGTCCTCCTGCCATCGGTAGTTTCGGGGCGGGCATGCCGTTCCAGCCCTGGCTGCGTCCGGTCCGGCAGTCGTTTGACCTGCCGCGCCGTGTGCTGATCCAAGGACAAGCGCCAGGAAAACCAGCGCCGCGCCCAAGGTGTGGCGCGACCGTCTGTTTACCCAGCCCAACGGAGTCGGGCGGTCAGGTCCGCCTGATTTTGAAATCACAGCACCCAGTGGTCTGAGGAGAGACTTGGCGCCTATAGCGGGTCAACCTGACGGCGCGAAGCTGGCGCTGCGTTGCGATCGGGCAAAGCATAGGCAATCAGGTCTGCGCCGCGCGATCCGCCCATTGCGAAGGCGATGAACTGCCTTCCTCCGAGCATATAGGTCATCGGCGCGCCGGTCTGGGCCTTCTCCATGAAGACGGCGCCGACCTCGCGGCCTGTCGCCTTGTCATAGGCCCGCAGGCGTCCGGCCTTCCTTCCCTTCTCATCGGTGAAGAGGCCACAGTCGCCGCAGATGACCAGGGATTTGGTGGTCAGAACGCCGAGAATGCCGCCCTGGCCAGTCCGCGGTATTGTGACGCCCTTGAGCAGGGGGTTGTTGCGGATGAAGTCCGGGGTCTCGCCATGGGCAACCTGCCAGGCCTTGGTCCCCGTCTTGAGATCAATGGCGGTGATCCGGCCGTAGGGCGGCTTCAGCAGGGGAAGGCCGCCAATGGAAAGCAGGCCGGGCGTGATTGGATCATTCAATCCATCCTTGACCCCAGGCTGTGGCGTTCCGCGTCCGCTGGCTCCGCCTTTCAGGCTCGCCGTGCCGCCAAAGGTACCGCCATCAGCATCAGCAATTGGAGGTACGCCATTGATTTTCTGAACGAGTTTGCCGTCATCATTCAGCGAGACACTAAGCGCCTCGAGCGCCGTCTTCGAATAAATATAGACCGTCGACGTTTCGGGGTCATAGGAGCCGCCCGGCCAGTTGGCGCCGCCCTGGGTCGCCGGCGTGTAGAGGGTTCCCCAGGGATCCTTGCCCTTGGTCACAAAGGCTGGCGGCGTGTAGAGGGGCCCCATTTTGTAATGGCTGGCGATCTCAAGGGCCCGGGCCTTGATCTCGGGCGTCCAGTCGATGAGGTCGTCAGGCATGACGCCCTGGCGCTCGAAGGGCGGCGGCTTGGAGGGAATGGGCTGGGTCGGGGCGTAGACCTCGCCCGGCGCATCGCCCTTGGGGACCTTGCGTTCCGGGATAGGCCAGATCGGTTTGCCCGTGACCCGATCAAGAACATACAGGAAGCCCTGTTTGCTGGGCTGGGCCAGGGCCTTGACGATCTTTCCGCCCACGGGGATGTCGCAAAGGATTGCTGCGGCGGGCAGGTCTGTGTCCCATACGCCATGGTGAATGGTCTGGTAGTGCCAGCGACGCTGGCCGGTTTCGACATCAACGGCAACCAGGGCTTCAGAGAACAGGGTGTCGCCGATCCGGGTTACACCCACGAGGTCAGTCGGCGGAGTCTCCACGGGCAGATAGACAAGGCCCAGCTCGGGGTCAGCCGACATGGGCGACCAGACGCCAGTATTGCCAGCGGTCTCAGCCTGGCCTGGCTTCCATGTGTCGTAGCCGAACTCACCCTTCATCGGGATGGTGTGGAAGATCCACTTCCGCTTGCCGGTGACAGCGTCGAAGCCGCGCACATAGGCCTTCGCCGCCGCCGTCGGCGCCGTACCGACCACAATGGTGTTTCCGATCACCAGGGGCGGAGCGTGCAGGCCGACCACGCTGCGCTTGAGGTCGATTTCCTGATCCCAGTCCAGACGCAGGTCCACTTCGCCATTGACCCCGAACTTCGGGTCGGGGAGCCCGGTCCGGGCGTCCAGTGAAATCAGCTGATAGCTGCGGGTCACATATAGGACCCGCTCCTTGTCGCCGTCGGTCCAGAAGGACAGGCCGAAGCCCGAGCCCGCTCGGGATCCGGCGCGACCCTTTTCGTCATGGCGGTAACTCCAGAGGAGCTGACCCGTGGCGCCGTCGAGGGCGACGCAGTAGCGTCCGGTTCCTGCCGTGGCGAACAGCCGACCCTTCGAAATCAGGGGTGTGCAGTTGTAATAGGCATCCAGCGTGGCCCCGAAGGCGTTGGTGTTGAACCGCCAGGCCACCTCAAGGTCATTGAAGTTTTCTGCATTGATCTGGGACAGCGGCGAGTACCGGCTGGCTGCAAGATCGTTGGCGTAGTTCAGCCAGTCCGTGTCGCGGGCGACCTGGGCCCGGGCTGAAACCGCGCCGAACGCCAGGAACGCCGTGGTTGACGCGAGGAGCCCCCGCCGACTGATCGCCTTCATGTCTTTGTCTTCCTGTTAGGGATTGCCAATTGGTGGATCAGCCGGTTCCCGGCGTCAAAGCAGCGGGAACCGGTAGGGGCTGTGTCCTCTCACCCAATGAACGTCTGACTAGTCCGGCAGGGCGTAAACCACATAAGCGCCTGGCTTCTGGGGGCCGGCATTGGCGGCCTGCCGTCCTCGCGGCGATCCAGTTGCGACCGCCACATACTGCTTCCCGCCGATCATGTAGGTGATCGGCGTTGTCCCGAAGCCGGGTAGGGTTGTTTCCCAGACCAGTTTTCCGTTTGTCTTGTCATAGGCCTGCAGTTTGGGGCCGCTGCTGATGAGCAGAAGTCCGCCGCCCGTGACCAGGGGGCCGCCTCCCATGGTGAAGGGCACGGTCCAGATGTAGGCCCCCGTATTCATGTCGATGGCGTTCAGGGTTGCAAGCGGCCCCTTCAGATAGGACTGCCCCGTGGGATCCACGAACGATCTGTAGCCGGTGAAGACGTATCGCGAAGATCCGGCCCCCTCGCCAACTCCGGGCTTGCGGAGAGGCGGCGGCTCGGTTCCTGGCAGGTCTGCGCCGGTGGTGAGGTAGGAGACCAGATTGTCCAGGGTGGATTGGGGCAGGCTTGCAAAGGGCGGCATGCGTCCCCGGCCCTTGCGGATCACTTCGGCGATTTCGGCCTCGGTCATGCGGCCCTTCAGATCTGCAACCCCCGGGAATTCCGGCGGATTGCCGCTGCGATCGCGGCCGTGGCAGGACGAACAGCTGGTCAGATAGGCGTTTTCGCCAATGCCCGCTGCGCGCATCTTGGTGTAGTCCACCAGTCCAGAAATCGACGACCCATTTGCCGAACTGGCGTAGAGAACGCCACTCTGGTCAGCAGCCAGGCCGAAAAGGGAAGGGCCCCCTGCAAAACCAGGCGCCACAAGGGTCTCCTTGTCGATGCTGAGCGGGACGAAATGCCTGCCGCCGCCCGCGAGGGCTCCGTAGGCTCTTCTTGCTCGGGCTGCGGCCTCGGGGGAGCGATCGGTCAGATCCGCAGGGCTGATGCTGGTGCGGGAAAGCGGCCGGGGCATGGTGGGGATCGGCTGGGTTGGCCAGGCCTGTTCGCCGGGGACCGTACTGGCCGGGAAGGGGGTTTCCCTGATCGGCCAGAGGGCCTTTCCGCTGACGCGATCAAAGGCATAGACCAGGCTGTGCTTGTTGGTTGCGACCACGATATCCTGGGTCTTGCCGTTTCGCTTGACGCTCATCAGGAGGGGTGCGGACGTTGAGTCCGAATCCCACAGGTCGTGGTGCACCTGCTGGAAGTCCCACAGACGCCTTCCGGTATTGGCGTCCAGGGCGATGGTCGAGTTGGCGAACCGGTTGCTGCCAATCCGGTCGGCGCCATAGAAGTCCTCGGACGGCGAGCCGGTATTGATGAAGACAATCCCCCGCTTGATGTCGATGGTCGTCCCTTGCCAGGCATTGGCGCCACCCTGGGTCTTCCAGGCGTCCCTGGGCCAGGTATCTGCGCCCGGCTGACCCTCATGGGGAATGGTGTGGAAGGTCCAGACCAGCTTGCCGGTCCTGACGTTGTAGGCGCGGGCCGGGCTGGGAGAGGCGGGTAGGGTCTCTGCTACACGTCCCCCGCCTACGATGATGAGGTCACGGTAGACCTGGGCCGGCGAGGTCAGGAAGAAGACATTGTCCTCGGCCTTGCCGCGCAGGTTTTCACGCAGGTCGATATGTCCGCCATCGCCAAAGCGGGCATCTGGCTTGCCTGTAGCCGGATCGATCAGGAAGATCATGTTCTGGTTCGAGAAAACCAGGCGGGTGGACTTGCCGTCGCTCCAGCTCGTAAGGCCGCGGATTGGCTGTCCGCCGGGAATCTTGGGGTCAAACTCCCATTTCAGGGCGCCTGTAACTGCGTCCAGTGCAAGCAGTCTCTGGGTTGGGGTTGTTGCGTAAAGGGTCCGGCCCAGGACCATGGGCTGGCCCTGAAGTGCGCCAGGTTCAAGCGGGAAGCTCCATACCGGCTTCAGTCCGCCGACATTCGACTTGGTGATCTGGGCCAGTGGCGAATAGTGATCCTGACCCTGTCCGCCATTATAGGCCCATCCGACATCGCCGCCGCGGGTTACCGCTGCTGCGCCCGCCAGTCCGCCTGCCGCCAGCACGGCTGCTGCTGCTAAACCGGCCTGCAAGGCGAATGCTCGGGATTTGGCCATGGGATTCCTCATTGGTTTTCCAGTATGCCTAGCGCGGCGCAAATGGCGGAGACTGGCCCCTGGTCAGGGTGCGAATTCGATAGATGTTGACCCCGGAGGTCAGGAACAGGCTCCGTCCATCCTCTCCAAAGGCAATATTGCTGGTCATGGCTGGCGTCTGGATACGCCCGAGCATGCGCCCGTCTGGCGCGAGGACGATGATCCCCCCCGGCCCTGTCGTCCAGACATTGCCCCGGGCGTCCACCTTCAGCCCATCAGGAACGCCCCGGCCCATGGGTGAATTCGTAGCAAAGCGCGCGAAATCCCTCTGGTTCGACAGGGTTCCGTCGCGCCGGACATCATAAGCGCGGATGTACATTTGAGGTATGCTGTTCGCGACATAGAGCGTCTTTCCATCCGGAGAGAGCCCGATCCCGTTCGGCATGGTCATATCGGTAATGACGGCTTCAACCTTGCCGTCCTTCCACCGGAAAACACCATTGAAAGGGATGTCCTTGTCGGGTGGCGGCGGGGCGCCTGGAGTCCGGTCGAAACTGGGAAGGCCAAAGGGCGGGTCAGTAAACCAGACGCTCCCGTCCCTTCCGACAGTGATGTCATTGGGGCTGTTGAACCGCTTGCCATCGAGGCCTGGAACCATCGATCTTGCTGTGCCGTCCCGCGAGAGGACACCGATGTCGCGGGCGGCCTGTCTGGCGATCAGGATCTCACCGGATTTCCAGATCGCCAGGCTGGTTGGGCCCTGGTTGACCCGGGAAGCCGGGTCGATCCGACCGCTTGCCTTGTCCAGCAGCAACCGGAAGGTCCCGTCGAGGCTGACCTCGTAGATCGGACCGTTCTTCTGATCGGAGACCAGGAGCTTGCCGTTGCGCCAAAGTGGCCCTTCTCCGCTGAAGCCCGGAATGACGGCGATGGTCTCGAGTTTTGTGTCGGGCGCTATCAGCCGGTCAAAGCCTGGATCAAGCCGGATGACCTCGAAGGGTCGGGCCGGGGCAGGGATTGAGGCAGGAGCCGGCTGGGGCGCCTGGGCGACAGCCCCCCCAGCCAGGGCCAGCAAGCCCAAAAGCCCTGCAAATGTGCGCCACATGACGATCAGGCAGCCGCCTTGGACAGGTTGCGCGACAGGAAGGCCGACACCACCAGGGATGCGATCAGATAGGGGAAGGCTCCGTGGAAGTGCATGCCTGTCACCAGGGGGGCGCCGAAGCCCTGCAGACTGATGACGATCGGGCTCATGAGACCCATGACCTGGGGCAGGGCGCGGGGGCCGAACCGGAAAGCCACCAAGCCCGGCCAGACCGGCAGGACCCCACCTGCTGATCCCCCGATCATCGCGCTTGCGGCGATGAGGATGGAGTAGCCGGGGACGGTCAGCATAAGCACGAGGGCCACAAGGTTGAGGCTTATGGCGATCCAGAAGGTGTTTCTCAGACCCATCCTGTCGGTGAAGGTTGCAAAGCCGATCTTTCCGACAATGGCGGCGATACCCATGGTGGCTGTTAGTTGCGCTGCCTGAACCGGGGACACGCCGAATGTCCGCGCATAGGGCACGATCGTCGCCACCAGGCCCAGATAGACAATGACCGTCATGAGATAGCTGAACAGGATGATCCAGAAGTCCGAGCGACCCAGGATTTCACGGTTGGACAGGATCGCTGCAGGCTCGACCGTCGCTTCCGGTGATGCGGCGTCCGCCTTGTGGTCACGTGTTGATGGGTGATCAACCAGGATCAGGCCAACCGGCACGGCGACAGCCAGAAGGATCATGGCGAAGGCGCGATAGGCGCTCGGCCATCCGCCGGACTCGATCATCTGGGCCGCAAAGGGCGGGATCAGGAGCTGGCCAAAGGATGTGCCCAGAGTGGCGATGGTCAGGGCGCGGCCACGATTGGTCGCAAACCAGTTCGCGACCACTGACGAGGCGCCCATGGGGGCCACAATGGCGGCGCCGAAGGCGACAATCAGGCTGTAGACCAGATAGAACTGCCAGATTGCAGTAACATGAGACAGGGCGAAGAAGCCTGCGGAAAGCGCCAGCAGGCCACCGACCATCACATTGCGGATAGGGAACCGGGCCAGGAGTCGACCGGCGAAAATGCCCAGGACACCTGTTCCAATGTTCACCAGGGTAAAGCCGAGCACCACCCGTGTCGGTGAGATATTGAAGGCCTTGGCGATCGGATTGACGAAGATCGTGAAGGCGTAGGTGACTGTGCCGAACACCACGCCGAAGCATAGGAATGCGGCCAGCAAAACCACCCAGGCGTAAAGCTCGCTGCTACCCCTCGGCTTAGACTCGACAGCGTCCATGTCCCATCTCCCTTTGGCCTGCGGCTTTGCCGCCGCTTCTGGAAAACAGACTAGGCAGATCGGCCTGCCGACGACAGGCGAGGGACCCGCATAAGCGCCCCGCCTGTCTCAACAGGTGAGAAAAAAGCCCTATTTCAGGGTATATTTCGCAAGGCCGGGCGGGGTTACCTGCGAAACATAGATCGCGCCATTCCCGGCCACTATGCCCTCAGCGCCGGTGGTTCCACGCAGGGGGAACCAGGGGGTCGGATTTCCGAGGGGATCGGGAATGAAGGCGGTCACCTTGCCGGTCTTCGCACTACCGACATGGACGCCGCGGATATAGGCGTTCTGTTGGCGAATGCCGGACTGGGAGTCCGCAGAATAGAGGATGTCGTCCTTGTCGATGAACAGGCCGCTGGGCTTGCCGAATTGTTTCCAGGTGTCCAGCAGCTTGCCGTCCTGATCGTAGATCAGGATCCGGTTGTTGCCCCGGTCTGCGACGAAGAGGCGCCCCTGTGAGTCCATGGCCAGTGCGTGGGGGCAGTTCATGTCCTCCGGTCCGCCCCAGGCCTTGATGAATTTACCGGTCCGGTCATAGCGCACGATCCGGTTGTTCGAAGGGGCGCTGTCATGGCCATCGGCCACGAAGATGTCGCCGTTCGGCGCCGTGATCACCGCGGAAGGTTGGGAGAGGTGGGCGCTGTCGGTTCCGTACTCACCCTGGACCCCAAGGCGCAGGAGCACCTTTCCGTCCGGGCTGAATTTCACCACCTGGGCGCCATTCGGCTTGGCTCCGGGAATTCGCTTTGCGGACTGTCCCTGTTGCTCGTGGGTGTTTGTTCGAACGTCGGTGACCCATATGGCGCCGTCCCGATCCACATGCAGCCCGTGGGGATATGTGATCAGTCCCTTGCCGAAGTGTTTGACGAGGCGACCCTGGCCGTCGAACTTCCAGATGGGGTCAGCGTCAGATCCGATGCAGTAATCCTGGCCGCCACAACGCTGGGCGATCCAGATCGACTTGCCATCATGGTCGAAATCGATGCCGCTGGTTCCGCCCAGGTTCATCGTCTTCGGAATCCTGAAATAGGTTTCGTCCCGGGCGTAGGGATTGGGCAGGGCCTTGTCGGCGTCTGATCGCGCCGAGATGTTATAGTCTCCCTGAGCCCCGCCCTGGCCGCCGCCAGGCGCCTGCTGGGCAGTTGCGAGACCGGCGACCAGCGAAAGCGCGGCGCCGACCATCAGGCGACGGATCATCGAATTTCTCATTTGAATTACTCCGGGCGCGGGGCGCTTGGGGCGCTGGGTGTTCTGGGCGGGAGGGGTTTGCCGTCCTCGCCCACATTGATGTTCGGTGAAGGTCCCTCGCCAGATATCTCGAGGATGACCGGTGCGTCCTTTGCCCCATCCCAATGAACCGTCATGGGCTCATCGCGCACCACGGTCCCGGCGGGGAGGGGATAGGTCTTTGAGGGGTCATAGCGATTGCTGGAGCTGACCCACCATGTGCCGGAAATTACGGTGATGTAGCGGGTCTTCTCGTGATAGTGCGGTCGGCTGAAAGCGCCTGGATACCACTTCATCAGAAGGACATAGGGGCCCGGCTTCGCGGGATCTCCAAAGATCTTGAACTGCTGCTGCCGCCCCACCGTGCCAGTCCATGGAATGTCCGCAGGCAGGATGAAAGGGATGTGGGTCGGATCAGGCTTTTCAGGCTGAGCCGCCGGCTGGGCGAAAGCCAGCGTGCAGGCCGCAGTTGTCGATATCGCAGCAAGTCCCAGACCCAGCCAGATTTTGGCTTTCATGTTGTTTCCTCCGCCTTGTCACTGCGATTAGGGCCCCTTCTGATCTGTTGCAAAGCAGGGGGGCGACGGGGCCCTGTGCCTTCATTCACTCTGTGAGAGAGGGGTAGAAGTCGAGGTTTGAGTTTTGAGGCCCGCCTCTGTTTAACGGTTTCCCATACTAGCAGCAGAATTAGGGCGGAGCCTTTGGCCGTAATCCATGACAATCGCCTGAAGGTTGCGATCATCGGCTCGGGCAATATCGGCACGGACCTCATGATCAAGGTCCTGCGCAATTCCAAAGTCCTGCAGATGGGCGCCCTGGTGGGCATAGACCCTGACAGTGATGGCCTGCGCCGCGCGGAAAAGCTGGGCGTCGCCACTACGTCTGATGGTGTCGAGGGACTTACCCGTCTTCCGGTCTGGCCGGAGATCGGGATCGTTTTCGACGCCACCAGCGCAGGCGCCCACCCGAAGAACGCCGAGATCTGTGGGGCGGCCGGCAAGGTGATCATCGATCTGACGCCAGCGGCTATCGGGCCGTATGTGGTGCCGGTGGTGAACGGGGACGATCACCTCGATGCTCCCAACCTCAACATGGTCACCTGCGGCGGACAGGCGACCATACCCATCGTTGCGGCGGTCAGCAGCGTCGCAACCGTCCACTATGCAGAAATCGTGGCGTCAATTGCGTCCAAGTCTGCGGGCCCGGGCACCCGGGCCAATATCGACGAGTTTACCGAGACGACATCCAGGGGCATTGAGACTGTCGGCGGAGCCCGCAAGGGAAAGGCGATCATCGTCCTCAATCCTGCCGAGCCACCGATGATCATGCGCGACACGGTCTTCACCCTGTCTTCGGGCGCCACGGAAGATCAGATCCGTTCCGCCATCCACGCCCAGATCGAGAAGGTGCAGACCTACGTCCCGGGTTATCGCTTGAAGCAGCAAATCCAGTTCGAACGGTTCGGTGCGAACGATCCCGTCCGCATCCCGGGCTATGGTGAGTTTGAAGGCATCAAGGCGACGGTGCTTCTTGAGGTCGAAGGCGCCGCCCACTACCTGCCAGCCTATGCCGGCAACCTGGATATCATGACCTCCGCGGCCCTGCGCACGGCCGAGAAAATTGCAGTGCGCAAGCTCGCGCCCATGGCGGCCTGACCATGTTTGATCCGACAGTCGACAAGCTGTACATCCAGGACGTCACCCTTCGGGACGGCATGCACGCCATAAGGCACAAGTATTCGACCGAGCATGTGGCGGCCATCGCCCTCGCCCTCGATGAGGGCGGAGTTGACGCCATCGAGGTGGCACATGGCGACGGCCTTTCTGGATCTTCCTTCAATTACGGATTTGGCGCCCACACGGACTGGGACTGGATCGAAGCGGTCGGCAAGGTCATCAAGCGCGCCAAGCTCACCACCCTTCTGCTGCCTGGCATAGGCACGGTGGAAGACCTGCACCGGGCACATGATCTGGGCGTTGCGTCTGTGCGTGTCGCCACCCATTGCACCGAGGCCGACATTGCGGCTCAACACATTGGCTTCGCCCGCAAGCTTGGCATGGACGTCTCAGGTTTCCTGATGATGAGTCACATGTCCGAGCCACAGGCCCTGGCGGTGCAGGCGAAGAAGATGGAGGATTACGGCGCTCATTGTGTCTACGTGACCGACTCCGGCGGCGCTCTGGACATGGATGGCTATCGTGCAAGGCTTGAGGCCTATGACGCCGTCCTGCGCCCTGAAACCGAACGCGGTATTCATGCTCACCACAATCTATCTCTGGGGGTCGCCAACTCCATGGTCGGCGCCCAGTCCGGCGCGCGCCGCATAGACGCCTCCCTCGCCGGCATGGGCGCAGGGGCGGGCAATGCGCCCCTGGAGGTCTTTATCGCTGCGGTGGATCGGCGGAACTGGGTGCACGGCTGTGATCTCTACAAGCTCATGGATGCAGCCGAAGATCTGGTTCGACCGCTTCAGGACCGGCCGGTCCGCGTCGACCGTGAGACCCTGAGCCTCGGCTATGCAGGGGTATACTCCTCCTTCCTGCGCCACGCCGAAAAGGCCAGCCAGGAATATGGCGTAGATACCCGGAAGATACTGGTCGAATTGGGACGGCGCCGCATGGTGGGCGGTCAGGAAGACATGATCGTCGATGTCGCCCTGGACCTCATGAACGCCGAAAAGGCTTCGTAAATCCGCCGTTCAGGTTGGAGGTTGTTTACTGACCTCTGGCTCCCTCACGCCACGGGAATTTCCAATGCGTCTTGTTCATTCTGCCGCCGCAGTTCCGGCCTTCGCCCTCGCGCTGGTGCTGTCATCGACATCCGTCGCCCAGGACGCCCTGCCGGAGGGGCCCGCAAAGGTCGCTATTCAGGAATCCTGCACCCAGTGTCACGACCTTGGCACGGCGGTCGGTCAAAAGCGCACCCCGGATGAGTGGGTCGACATCGTGGATCGCATGGTGGGCTTTGGCCTTACCCTCAGCGACGGCAAGCGGACCGAGATTCTGGACTATCTCAACGCCCATGTCGGAACCGCGCCGGCCCAACCGGCCGCCGGTCCCGCCGCCCAGCCGTCAAAGAAGCCATGACGCCAGGACCTGTCGCGCCCTCAGTTGAAGGCGAGCGTCAGGTCAGGCTGGCCGGTAAGAGAGAAGGTAAACATGTCCCCCGCATTGGCCGGGAGCATGCGGGTAATAGCGCCCGAGATCACGATGTCGCCTTCATTCAGGCCGACCCCGAACTCCGACAACTTGTTGACCAGCCAGGCCGCGGACGTGGCTGGATGACCCAGAACGGCTGAACCCAGCCCTTCTGCCGCCAGTTCACCATTCTGGTGAACCCGCATGGCCAGAGCTGGCATGTCTGCCCGCACAAGACCTGAGTCCCAGGGGCCAACCACGAAGCCGCCATACGACGCATTGTCGGCGATGGTGTCCACCAGCTTGATCTTCCAGTCGGCTATGCGGCTGTCGACGATCTCCACGGCCAGGGCGCACGCGTCGGTCGCGGCCAGTACATCCTCGGCAGTCACGGCCCCGCCATGGAGGGCGCGGCCGAACCGGAAGGCGATCTCGCCTTCAACCCGCGGCTGGAGAAAGTCAGAAAGCGGCACATCCGCGCGTCCCTGGTGAACGGGATAGAAGCTGGAGGCCCACAGGGCCCCATAGTCGGGCTCATTCACCCCAAGCTGTTGCTGGATCGCCGGGTTTGTCAGACCGATCTTCCGCCCGATGATTTTCTCGCCGCCGGCCAGGCGCAGGGCCGACCAGTTACTCTGGATTTCATAGGCGTCAGCAGGGGTGAGATCGGGATGGGTCTCGGTCAGGGGAGGCAATGGCGTACGAGTCCGCCAGGCAGCGTCGATCTCGACCGCCAGTGACTGGCGCAGAGATGCGCCTTCGCTCTTACTCATGATCACTGATCCTCTGGTCCTATGCCGCCTGCTTGCCGCCCATCACGGCCCGAAGGTGGGGAGCGCCAATCGGGGGGCGGGCGCCTCCGGGACAAACCTTGTCGGCGATGGCTGCCGCCGCCCGGGTGAGTTCATCCCGAAGGAATGCCTGCCGTTCCTGGGTCATGGCCTCTGCAGCATCGCTGATGGAAATGGCGGCGACAGCCCGTCCCTGTTCATCGCGAACAGGAGCGGCGATGCAGATCATTTCGGAATGGAACTCCCGGTCATCAATCGCCCACCCCTGGATACGGACCTGATTGAGGTGAGCGCGGAGTTCCCGCTCGTCGGTGATCGTATAAGGAGTCAGGGCGATCAGGTCGCCATCGCAGATGATGGCGTCGACCTGATCACTGGGCAGGCCAGCCAGCAGTACCTTGCCGAGTCCGGAGCAATAGGCCTCCAATTGGGCGCCGGCTCGCGTCTGGGTCGGGAAGGATGTTGGGGTCGCAGCCTTGACCGCATAGGTGACCATGCCCCGCTCAAGGACGCCGACATGGACCGTTGCGTCGAGACGTTCTGAAAGTTCATTGGCGACTTTCTGTCCGGCATCCCGCAGGAGGTCCGCGATCATGACATTCTGGGACAGGGAAACCAGCAGCATGCCCGGACGATAGCGCCCCCGTGGGCCTCTGACGACCGCCCCGATTTCCACGAGGGTCTGGATCAGACGATAGCCCGATGCCTCCGGCAGGTTGGAGCGACGGCTCAGCTCCGAGCTGGTCAGCCACTCTTCCGGGTCCCTGAAAGCCTTCAGCATGGCAAAGGCCTTGAAGACCGATTGATTCCTGGGCGTCGCCACGACGATACCCTCCCTGATGTTATAATTCTTGCTGTTACTGAAATCGTTTGCAGTCACTTTGACAAGTGGATTTTCTGTCGGCCCATGCTCACACCTTTCAGAGCTGTGGACATATAGGTCGGTGGTCCACCTTAACTCGTCTCTCTCATCTGCTGAGACCGTCCGTGCTACCGCCTCCTGATGGACCTTGGCGGCGCCCCCCATCTGCGCCGAGATGGGGTCTCGCGATTTCGATCGAACTGGAACCTTCCCATGACCCGGATCCATGCCACTGGCGCCATCACCCTGGCTGCCCTGTTTTCGATCCTGGCGGCGTCACCGGCTTCCGCTCAGACGGCGCCTGCGGCGGGCGGCGGGCGGCCAACCATTCCAGCCTGGGTCTTCAAGCCAAAAGTCGCGCCCTATGAGGGCCCCAATCGTCCCGTCTGGCATGTCGCTGACATCATCGCAGCCCATAAGGGCAAGCCTGACTGGTCCCAGACCGTGGTCAAGGACCGCTGGTTCGAGAACCAGTATGTCTCCATGGGTCCGGGCAAGAAGACCCGGACAAGCTTCCAGGCAGACACCCTCAGCTGGTTCGTCGTGCACTCCGGTGAGATCCGGGTCAGCATAAAGGGGCAGGACCCGTTTGTGGCCAGCAAGGATTTCATTGTCCAGATTCCCATGCGGACGCCCTACAGCCTGGAGACCGTAAGCCAGACCCCGTCGGTCCGCCTTGAAGTCCGGACTGCGGACGCCGCCATTGTCTACCCCATCGCAGACAATCCTGAACCGCCGCCGGCGCCGCCAGGTTTCGAGGCGATCAGGGTCAATGTGGGCGCTCCCGGACAGTCAGCAGCGGCGTCGGTCAAGACCGCCCTCGACTTTGACAAGGATATGGTGGCCAACCCGCCACCCCGTGCACCTGGCGGCGGCAATACCTTCTTCGTCCGCGACAGTCGCGGCTTTGCTGTGCCCATCCGGTCGGCGCCGACCACGGTAGCCGCCACGGATATCGGGCACTTCCATACCGGCCTGGCAGAGTTCTGGTATGTTCTCGAAGGCGATATGGATGTCCGGATAGAAGGCATCAAGGACCTGGTCCATGCCCACCAGGGCGACATCGTCTACGCGCCCATGGGGCGCTATCATCGCACCATCATGGTCGGCGCGCCCATGAGCACAAGACTGGCCATGGGCAGCGTCACAGACTCCGGTGCGTCCTTCACGCCCTATGAGGGTCACTGACCGCACGGGTTATCCCTGCCGTTAGCTCATTCCAGGAGACACCAGATGACGTGGATCGCCCGCCTGGCCTGCGCCTCAGCCCTGCTGCTTTCACTTCCGGCCATGGCGGCTGAGGCGCCCCGCTATTCCGTCCGGACAACCGGCGATGTGGTCCAACTGAGGGATCGGCGGAGCGAGACGGTGGTGTCCATTCTCACGCCCGTGAGCAATGCCTACGAGATGGTCGTCCATGGCCGCAATGTCCTGCGCATGACGATCAGGTCTGTGGACGAAATGCGGGCCAGACCCGGGTTGAATGGCGTGCCCCTGCTGGCGCCCTTCGCCAACCGGCTGGACGATACGGCGTTCTACGCCAATGGTCGCCGCTATGCGTTTGATCTGGGTCTCGGCAACGTGCGTGGCCCCATCCCGATCCATGGCTATGTTTCCGGGGCCAGCGCCTGGAAGGTCATGGAGGTCAAGTCTGACGGCAAGGGCGCCTGGATCACCAGCCGGCTCGATTTCTACCGAAACCCTCTCTACATGGCCCAGTTTCCGTTCGCGCACACCCTGACCATGACCTATCGGCTTTCGGATGACGGCCTTGAGGTCAGGACCCGGATAGACAACCTCAGCGATGAGCCCATGCCGGTGTCGATAGGATTCCACCCGTACTTCCAGCTGACCGACTCGGCCCGGGATGACTGGACCCTGGACATCCCTGCCGCCACCCACTGGAAACTGGCGCAGAACAAGACTCCTACCGGCGAGACAGAGCCCGCAGCGGATTTCTTTGGATCGGATCCCCATTCTGTTCCGCTGAAGCGGTTTTCCGGTCGCGATATCGATGACATTTTCACCGACCTTGAACGGGACACCAGGGGAAGGGCCACGGTCAGTGTGACGGGCGCGAGGCAGAAGGTGTCGGTGGTCCTGGGCCCCAAATTCAGGACGGCTCTGGTCTACACCACCCAGGCGCCAGCGCCCCCGCGTCCGGCGTCAACGGCGCCGCAGGCTGCGCCGCCACCCCCGGTAAGCAAGGGCCCCCCGGTCCCCCTCAGCGCCACAGGCGGCGAGCCGGCGCCTCCGGAACGCGGTTTCGTCGCCTTCGAACCCATGGTCGGGATCACCAATGCCATGAACCTGGCCCAGAAGGGGCTCTACAAGGACTTGCAGAGCGTGCCCTCACGGGGATCCTGGCAGGAGAGCTTCTGGATCCGCTCCAGCGGCTACTGACCCTTTACTGCGCGAACCGGATCGAGGCGGATCAGCATTCCAGGGGTCGGCGCCGACAGGCTGAGGCCGGTGCCTGCGCCGGTTGGGTTCTGGATAAGGACAAAAAGCCGACCGTCCGGACCATTCACGACCGTGCGAACCCGTCCGAACTGGTTGAACAGCACTTCGCGGCCAATGATCTTTCCATCGCGAACTTCCAATCGAAGGAGTTCCTGCCCGAGAAGGGCCGCGACCAGGAGGTTGTTTCGCCAGGGCGAAGCCCTGTTGAGATCAAAATTGATCCCGCTGGGCGCAAGGGTAGGGGTGAAATAGGCGACCGGCGGGTCCATTCCCGGCTCTGAAGTCTTCTCGATGCCGGGCTGGATGCCCATGGAAGTCACGCCCCAGCCATAGTTGTGGCCCTTGCGGATGATATTGATTTCATCGCCACCGGTGGGGCCGTGCTCCGCCTCCCACATCAGGCCTGATACGGGATCAAGGGCCATTCCCTGCGGATTCCGGTGCCCATAGCTCCAGATGCTTGCAAGGGCGCCGGGGGTTTTCGTGAAGGGATTGTCCCGGGGAATGGACCCGTCCTCATTGATCCGGTGGATCTTGCCAAGGGGGCTCGACAGGTTCTGGGCGTTCCGCATGTCACCGCGCTCTCCCAGAGAGAAGAATACGTGGCCGCGCCCATCGAACATGAAGCGCGAGCCGTAGTGAACATTGGACGCGGAATAGATGGCTGCCGGCGCGCGGTAGATCACCTGACTGTCGACCCAGGTATTGTCCCTGATGCGCCCGCGGACAAGGACGGTCATGCTTGGCGGACTGGGCGCCCGGTTCGTCGGGGACCCCGGGGGGGGCGGCGGCGGGATCTCCGCGCCGGCCAGTACTTCTGCATAGGAAAGATAAATCCACCCATTCTTCGCGTTGTCTGGATGAACCGCCACATCCATGAAACCGGCGTCCTGCCTGACCCAGGGCTTGGGCATCCCCTTTACAGGTTCAGGAGAGAGCACCCCTTCGCGACTGATGGTGCGCAGCCGCCCGCTCCGCTCTGTGACCAGGAGCCCACCGTCTGGCAGGAAGGACATGGCCCACGGGGTGTCCAGGCCGCGGGCGACAACGGAAATGCGAAAGTCCTGCTTGGTTGTCTTGATGACCTGCCCGTCCGGATCGGCGGCGAATGGGGGGCGTCCCGAGAGGTTTGCTTTCTGAAGTCTGAGATAGGTGGCGATCTGGAAGATCTGGCCTTCGCTGTACAGACTCCTGATATCCGGACCGGTCCTGGTCGGATGGGCGTTGCGGATCCGTTCCTGGAGGGCCTGGTCGGTAAGGCCCAGAAGTCTGGTGCTGAACAGGCTGGGCGCAGTTTGCGCTTCAAGGGTCGATCCATGACAACTGGCGCAGGCTCCGTTGTATATCTGGGGACCCGTCTGCCGCGCCCCGGGAAGGGGAGGCTGTCCGAATGCCTGCCCGAACGCCTGGGATGCAGGGGCGAGACTTGCCGCAATCGCCAGTCCCAGAAGCAGATGAAGCAGGGCCTTATGTGACGATGCTCTCGTAGCCAGGGGCGACGACGGTTTCGGATTCATGGACATTCAGGTGTTCCGCCGGACAGTGAACAGAGGCCTCGTATGGTCCCGTTCCCGAACTTGACCTCACTGACAATTCCCCCGGGGACCGGAAACAACCAATTCCTCCTCCGCAGTCTCAAAGGGTGAGAATAGGCAGCCTTCTCTGGGGGGGCGCCTCATTGGCGCGCGGTCCCGGACTGCCTAGTTTGCCTCGGGCTATTCCGGCTTCAGTTCGGAAAGAATTCAACAATCGCACCTGCGTCAAGCGCGGGCCTCGGGGGAGGACCAATGAATATCTCTCACACTCAACGCCGTCTGTTCGGTGGCGTCCTGCTGTCATCGACCGCAGCTGTCGCGCTCCTTACAGCGCCTCAAATGGCGAGCGCAGCAGAAACCGAAAAGACCGTCACAAATGAGACCGTGCTCAACGAAGTCGTGGTGACCGGCTCCAGCATTCGTGGTGTCGCTCCCGTGGGGTCCGCCCTGATCGGGGTCACCAAGGACGCCATCGCACTGCAGGCGCCTGCCAACACCAAGGAACTTCTGTCGTCGATCCCGCAGTTGGGGAATTTCGGGGCCAACGCCGAACAGTCAACGTCCAACCGCTTCCGTACGGCAGGTTTCCAGCCGAACATCCACAATCTGGGCATCTACGCCACCTTGACCTTGGTCAATGGCCACCGTATCGCGCCGACCGGCGGCGAGGCGGTGTTCCCGGATCCCTCGATGATCCCGGTCATCGCCCTGCAGAGGGTTGAAGTCATCGCCGACGGAGCCTCCGCCATCTACGGGTCGGACGCTGTCGCCGGCGTGGTGAACTTCATCTACCGCAAGAACGTCGAGGGCATCGAAGCCCAGGCGACCTATGGCTTCAACGACTCCCGCTACAGCAAGCGGGACTTCGCCATCCTTGGCGGGCACAAGTTTGATCGCGGCAGCATCATGGCTGCCTATGAGCATTCTGAAGCCAAGTCCCCCTGGAATACGGAAATCCCCGTCATCGCCCGGGGCGGAAACCACACCTCCGTTGGCGGTCGCGACCTTCGCGGCACCGTCTGCCTCAACCCGACGATCCGGGCGGTCAGTTCGCTCAATCGCCCGACCGGCACCACCTATCAGTGGTCGTCCCTGTCGACGAACGTCCTCGACCAGCGTTGCGGCGTTCTGAACCAGCAGACCATCATTCCCGACAACAAGCGGGACGCCTACCTGGTCAATGGCGAGTATCAGCTCACCGACACGGTCAAGCTTTGGACCGAGATCAACTATTCCATGTACAAGACTGTGGCCTATGGCGGCCGTCAGACCCTGAACCTGATCGTCCCCAACACCAATCCCTACTTCAAGGCGATCCCGGGCCTGGCGGGTCAGACCCGTGAGTTCGTTATTCGCAGCGGTCTTGGCCTTTTCGATGGCACGGTCAGCCATCAGCAAGCAGAGTTCGCCGGCGTGACGGTCGGGTTGGACATTGATCTGGGCAAGGACTGGAAGGGCACTCTTATGGCCCATGCGTCACGCACCCGGGACTTCAACGAGAGCCCGGAGCTCGACCTGATCAACGCCCAGAAAGCCGCCAACGGCACGACCCTCACCACAGCCCTGAACCCCTTCGGTCAGGCTGCGGATAACAATGCGGCGGTACTGGCTTCGATCAACAACGGCTTTACCCAGAACAACAAGTCCAGCCAGCGTCTGCGGGAACTTCAGTTCAAGGCTGACGGCCCGCTGTTCGCCATTCCTGGCGGGGATGTCCGCGCCGCCATCGGCGTCGACTATCGCGGCGATCAGGCGATCCAGCTTCAGACCGCTGGTTCAATGGCCCCGGGCGCCAGCTTCTTCAACATCGTCCGCGACGACAACATCAACCGCACCATTGCGGCGCTCTTCACCGAAGTGAACGTGCCCCTGGTCAGCGACGAGAACGCCAAGCCCGGTATTGCCGGTCTGACCCTCTCGCTCTCGGGGCGCTATGACTACTACGACTCCTACGGCGGTAAGGTGAACCCGAAGGTCGGCGTCGTATACTCGCCGATCAAGGGTCTGAACGTCCACAGCAGCTATGGCACCAACTTCGCGGCGCCGAACGCCGGTCTCATCACCAGCATCTTCTCGGTTCCGCAGACCAACTCGAACTACAATCTGCGGGTTGCAACGGGTCCGTTCGCCAATGAGTTGCTGGGTACGGTCAATGTGCTGAATATCGGCGGCGGCAACCCGGACCTGGAGCCCGAAGAAGCCAAGACCTTCAGCTTCGGGGTGGACTATTCCCCAACATGGTCGTTCCTCGACGGTCTGCGGGTCGGCGTCACCTACTACAAGGTCGACTATACCAACCTGATCTATAAGGCGACCAATGTGGATGTGGTCACCAACCCGGCTTTCGCGGCCTACCGGATCATCCATCCGACCGACGCCCAGATCGCTGACTACCTGAAACTCTATCCATCGCAGCAACCGGTCACCACCGGGTTTGACGTGATCTTCAATTCCAACGCCATCAACATCGGCGCCCGCCGCATTGCCGGGGTGGACATTGACGCGGCCTATTCCCTGCGCACGGACAAGCTTGGGGTGTTCAACTTCACCGTCAACTCGAACCGTCAGCTGGCCTATGACCAGCAGGTCAGCGATGGCCAGGCATTCACCTCATCCCTGGGCACCTTCCTCGCCCCCAAGTGGAAGACCCAGAGCCGCGTGGTCTGGAACCTGGACCCCTACACGGTGTCACTGACTGCAAACACCGTGAGCAGCTTCATCAATACCTCGATCACGCCCAACCAGAAGGTGAAAGCCAACACGGTCTTTGATCTGAGCGCATCCTACAAGCTGCCTGACTTTGGCATTACGAAGAACGCCCAGATCCAGGTCCGAGCGGCCAATGTGTTCGACAAGCAGCCCCCCTTCTATGACAATGCGGTGGGCTATTTCCCGGCGCTTGCTTCGCCCTTCGGTCGCACGATTGACGTGACCCTCCGGGCAGCATTCTAGGACGGTTTGGCGGGCTGTCGGGCGGAGCTTTGCTTCGTCAGGTAGCCCGCCGCCGGTTTCCTATGAGAAATTGAAGCCCCTTTAGCAGGCCGTTGCGATCAAGGCCTGTGACCCTCGCTTAGATAGGTCCAGGCGCTTCGCAGTTTGCGACACAAAGAGATCCCTCAGCCGTCTTGGCATGACTCACGCGGACATCCGCCCTGGACC
Organism: Alphaproteobacteria bacterium PA2; assembly: GCA_002256425.1. Taxonomy (NCBI): domain Bacteria; kingdom Pseudomonadati; phylum Pseudomonadota; class Alphaproteobacteria; species Alphaproteobacteria bacterium PA2. The sequence continues at coordinate 1,719,407 of NKIZ01000001.1, forward strand.
TGCGTTGTTTGCAGGTGAATCAGGGCAAGACCCACCAACCTCGCGGGGACTTCAATACCTGCAGGGCTATCATGGTCGACCGGAACCGACCTCTAACAGTCGTAGATGGCAGACACCGCTTCAACAGGCCCGTGCACTGCGGCGGACAGGCCCGCTGAAGGTCGTCCCGATCCTACTTCTTTCCGGCGCCGGGCGTGAACTTGGTGATCCGGGCGATGGAGGTATCCCCGACATAGATACCGCCTGCGCGGTCAAAGGCGAAGTAGTTCGCCTCAATGAACTTGCCAGGCTCAATGCCCATGCCGCCACCGAGGGCGCCGAGGACCTTGCCGGACCGATCGATCCGGGCGATCTGGCCATCCTGGCCTGTGCTGATCCAGGGCTCGCCCTTGCTGTCAAAAGCGATGGAGCAGACCAGGTTGCGCATCTGGATAGTGCGAAGGAACTTGCCCTCGCTGTTGAAGATGATGATCCGGTATTGCTCACGATCGCCAACCCAGACGTCGCCGGACTTGGGGTCGACCGCCAGTCCATGGGTCTCACCGAACTTTCCCGGGCCGTTGTCGTCGCCATACCACTGGCCAAGGAACTTTCCGTCCTTATCGAAGTGCTTGACCCGGGCAGCGCCAATGACGTTGGCGGGGTCAGAGGATTCTACATCGTTGGGGCTCTCATTTGCGTGGCCTTCGCCGATATACATGTCGCCATTCGGAGCGAATGCGACGGAGACAGGCTGCCATAACAGGCGCTGATCCTTGGCCTCATCCCAGTCGCCACGCTTGTCCTTGACGCCAAGGGTCTTGAGAAGTTTGCCATCCGGGCTGACCTGCTGGACGGTTCCGCCATTGGTGTCGGTGATCCAGACATTGTCCTGGGGATCCACGGCAATTCCGTGAGCCTTTTGCTGATAGCCGATCTCTTCAGCCGGGACCGTCACAATGACCTGTCCGCTGCGGTCAAACTTGAACAGCTGAGGTTGGCCCTGGGGCCGCCGCTGCAGCACCCAGATATTGCCCTTGGAGTCGACTGCGGCGCCCGGTGCGCCGCCGGGGGTCCCGCTCTGCACGGGCGGCAGCCGCAGGGGGAAGGTCATGGCGTAGCCGGTCATCTGGTCCCAGACGACACGGGGGGTCAGCTGACGGCTTGGGCCGCCTTTGCGGGTGCAGATGGTGGATTTCGCACATTGCGGCAGGTTTCCGCCAACGGGACCGGCCACCCCTGGCTGCCGCGGCAGGACAGTGACGCGACCACTCTCATCCACCAGGGTCCGGCCTACCGGATCGGGAAAGCCCGGCTGGAAATGCCAGGCCGGAGACCCATTCGCTGCGGCGCCGGACGTCGGCGGATCTCCGGCAAGGGCGGAGGTTGAAAAAAGGACCGCGATGAACGCAGCGCCGAGGGACAGTCTGTCATGCTTTTCCATGCCCCTGACACTGACCTTCCCCCTCAATCCAGACAAGATCGCCGATCACCGGGCAGGGACAGCGGTTCTCAAAGAGCGAGAGCCGTCAGGAATATGAGCTGTCGTGCACAGAATGAGAGATTGCACCGGTGCCGGTGTGAGCTCGCCTAGCTTGCCCGCATCTAGCTGCATAACCTTCTGGGCAGAAGAATTCTGTCCGGATCGGGCGTCCCGCAGATCGGGATGATAGGGAGGTTTAAGTGAAGGCGTTTTCCGTTTCAGTGCTGCTCGGCCTGGCAATCTGGTCTGGAGCGCAGGCCCAGGGTGCAGCGCCCAGACCCCTACGCGCGCCCAATGTGCCGAACATGCGGGGAACGGACTCAGGACAGGGTCCATCCTGTGACCAGTTGACCGACTATGGCGCCTTCCAGCCACCCGGACCCGCCGCCACGCCCTATGGCCTCGGCGCGCCTGCGCAGGCGGCGCCTCCGCCGGCGACCGTCTATGGAACCCCGGTTCCGCCTCGCGCCGAGAGCACCCTTGGCGCCGCTGGCGCTATGCAGCGCGGGATCTTCATCCCTGACGCGCCGAAACTGCCCTACAGGTTCGTGGCTGCACCGCAACCGCCCCGGGGAACGGCCGGCTTCGCCAATGTGAATGGTGTCGGCCTGCTGAAGAGCGGCCGCCTGATCGTCAACCAGCGCATGCCGATGTTCCAGCTGATGGAATATGACGCCCAGGGTCGACTGACGCGCAGCATTGACCCGAACCTGGTATCCCGACCCCATGGCATGCGGGTTGATCCGGACGACAACATCTGGGTCACGGACCAACAGTGCAATATCGTCGTAAAGGTTGATCCTTCCGGAGAGGTCCTGCTGACCCTGGGAACCCGCGGTCAGGCCGGAACGTGGGATGAGACCAAGGGCGCACATCTCTTCAACCAACCGACGGACGTGGCCTTTGGGCCCCGCGGTGACGTCTTCGTCGCGACAGGACACGGTGGACCGGACCCCCGGGTCCTGAGGTTCGACAAGTCCGGCAAGTACATCACCAGCTGGAGCCTCAAGCACGAAGACGGGTCTTCTGCTGTCATCCATACCCTGGTGGTCAACAGCCGCGGGGAAGTGTGGGCCGGGGATCGCGAAGTGAAGAAGATGAGAATCTTTGACTCCAACGGAAAGCCGTTGCGTGAAATCCAGATGAAGAACCTGATCTGCGGTCTCTTCATCGACGCCAAGGGCCAGTTATGGATGACGACGGGCCAGGACGGCATGATCCAGCGTCTGGACTGGAACGGAAAAGTCCTTGGATGGATCGGCGTGGAAGGGTTCGGCGCTGAAGAGTTTGGCGAGGCCCACTACATGACGGTCTCGCCGGACGGCAGGACCATCTATGTCGGCGACACCGTGAATAACGACATCAAGAAACTGGAGAGAACCAATTGAACGCGATCAGGGGGCGGCGGCGGAAACGCCCCTCGATACAGGGCTTCCCACAGTGAGATGATCAGAAGATCAGCTTTCTGGATCCGGTGCGGATCCTCGTAACCTTCGGGCCATTGGCGATGTAGAGGTACCCGTCCGCGCCGAACTCGCAGTTGGACACCCGACCGCCGATCACGCCGATGCGCACGCCTTTGGTATTGAAGACGCTAAGCCCCTCGCGGGTTGATGCCCAGATGTTCCCGGCGGCATCGACCTTGAATCCGTCCCCGCCCAGAACGCCGATTGCGGGCCCGTCGATATAGGTGCGGCGCTCGGAAGGGCGGCCCGTGTCATCCAGGGTCCAGGCCACCCAGCCAATGCGCTGGGCGGTCGAATAAAGCGTCCTGCCATCCGGGGCCATGCCGATCCCGTTCGGCATGGGGACTGTGCGGTCGATGACCGTCACCGAGTTATCAGGAGCCAGGCGGAAGACGCCGGTATAGTTCATTTCCCGCCAGGGGGAGTCCTGGACCCCCTTCAGCCCCCAGGGCGGATCAGTGAAGTAGATCGCGCCATCCTTGCCCAGGACCAGGTCATTGGGGCTGTTGAACCTTTTACCCTCGAAGTCGCGGCAGAGCATGGTCTTGCGCTTGGTGCGCAGGTCGATGAAGGCCAGCCCACGATTGCCGCTGTCGGCCACTACCAGACCACCGCGAGCCAGGATCATTCCGTTGGATCCGGCTTCCCTGAACATGGGGCCGGGGGGCGGGCCATAGCCCGAGGGTCGCAGGAATTCGGTTTGCCCATCCTTTGGCGACCAGCGATGGATGACGTTAGAATTGGGATCCGCAGCCAGCAGATAGCCGTTTCGCCCGCCCACCCAGAGCGGCGACTCGCTGTTCTCGAACCCTTCCATGACTGTCTCAGGCTCGGCGCCCGGGGGGATCAGGGCGTCGAAGGATGGATCAAGCCGGCGAATGCCGGGCGCGGGTGGCGTACCCTGGACTGGCCGCGGCGCGGCAGGGGTGTATCGCAGCTTGGGAGGCTCGTCGGCCCTTGCAACCACGCCGGCAAGACCGCTAGCCAGAACCCCTGTCATCATCGTGCGTCGAGACCAAGGCTTCGGGCTCATTTCTGTCTCCTGAGGATGCGATCGGCGCAGCCGGGCATCAGATCATGTGCATCCTCATCGCGATGTCTACGGACCTGTCGGGCGCGAAGCCCCATCGGACGGCGCCAGCCGTCACGGAGTGAGCGTCGCATCAAGGTCTGGGCCCGGATTGCCAGCTGAAGTACCCTGGCCGGCGTTGTCAGCGCGCATGCACCGGCCGGTAACGGAAAGGGTGTGGGAAGGGAGACTTGCCCGCCAGAACAGGCCCCACTGCCTGTCCTGTTGGTTCGACTCCTTGCCGGAGATCATCGGCCAGACATTGATGCGGCGGATGATATTCCGGTTTGGCCAGACTGGATGAAATCTGACCTTCCTGGGCTTTTCCGCCTTGCGCTCCGGGCATGACGTTGGTGCAATTGTCGGTCTGACTCAACCGCCCCCGTGAGAGGCGTCAAGGAGCATGAACGAGGGGGCGATCCCCAAGTTGTTGATGTGATTGAGGATAATGGTGGATGCGACAGGGATTGAACCTGTGACCCCCTCGGTGTGAACGAGGTGCTCTCCCGCTGAGCTACGCATCCGCCTGGAAGGGATGCGCCTATAGCCCGGGGTTTGGTTCGGGGCAAGGGCTGAGGAGGGTGATGCAGGCCGGGACAAGCTGGTCGTAGTGGTCGATCAAGCGGTCGGGCTCCAGATCTGCGGCCGGGATTTCCGTATAGCCGAAGCTGACGAGGATCAGATGAGCTCCAGCGGCGCGGGCGGCGCCGGCGTCAGTTGAGGCGTCGCCGACCATGATGGCGCGGTCAATCTGGCCCCCTGCCGTCTCGACAGCCGTCATCAGGTGGCGCGGGTCTGGCTTGGGGGCGGGGGCGAGGTCTGCCCCGATAATGCTGTCGAAGAAGGGGGCGAGGCCAAGGGCCTCCAGGATCGGGATCGACAGCCCGGTGAGTTTGTTGGTGCAGACCGAGAGGCGGGCGCCCGCCGCCTTGAGGTCGGTCAGGGCCTGAACGACCCCTGGGTAGGGGCGGGAGAGCTCGGCGCTGCGGCCGCTATAGCGGGCGATGAAACGGGCGAGGAGGGCGTCGAGGCGAGCTTCTTCCACCGCATGACCCTGGGCGTGCAGGCCCTTTTCCAGCAGGCGCCGGGCGCCGTGGCCGATGAAGGGCCGGGCGGAGTCGAAGGGCAGGGGGGCGATCCCTTCCTCGGCCAATATGTGGTTCAGGGTTCCGATCAGGTCGGGCGCCGTGTCCACCAGGGTGCCGTCCAGGTCGAAGGCGATTGTTGCGCCCCTGAGGATGTCTGAGCCTGTCGTCATTTCTTCCTCACGGCGCCGTCGAAACGCCAAGCCCTTTCGGCTAAACCGGTGGTGATTGCAACGTCGCCGACGATTCCAGGACAGAGACCCCATGGCCAAACGCGCCGCCGTTATCCTCGCCGCCGGGCAGGGCACGCGCATGAAGTCCGCCACCCCCAAGCTGCTGCACAAGGTCGGCGGGCGAACCCTGCTGGACCGGGTGATCGACACCGTCCAGGCGGCGGGCTGCGAGCGGATCGTCGTCGTGGTCGGCAATCACAGTCCAGGCGTCCGCGAGCTGGCGTTGAAGCGCCTTGGGGAAGGGGCTGTGGCGGTCCAGGACCCGCCGCTGGGCACCGGCCACGCTGTGCTGTCTGCAAAGGACGCCCTGTCTGATTTTGACGGCGACGTTCTGGTAACCAATGGCGACTGCCCCCTGCTGTCGTCGGGAGACCTTGATCCCCTGTTCGCCCTGCGAGCTGCTGGAGCAGAACTCTCCCTGCTGGGTTTCGAGCCGGAGGACGCCCTGCTTTACGGGCGGCTGATCTGCGGCGCCGATGGCCATGTCCTGCGGATTGTCGAGGCCAAGGAGGCCAGCGAAGAGGAACTGGCGGTCAAGGCCTGCAATGCCGGCATGTACTGCGCCGACCGCGCCCAGCTGTTCGCCTGGCTGTCGCGGGTGACCAATGACAACGCCAAGGGCGAATACTACCTCACAGACATCGTCGGTCTGGCCACCGCAGAGAACAAGACCGTCCGGGCCGCCTTCGCGCCTGAGAGCGCCGTCATGGGCGCCGACACCCCGGCCCAGTTGGCCCAGGCGGAGGCGATCTTCCAGGCCGGGGCGAGGGCGCACCATCTGGCTGAAGGTGTCGCCATGCTGGCGCCAGAGACTGTGCATTTCTCATGGGATACCCAGATCGCGCCCGGCGCCATGATCGAGCAGTTCGTGGTCTTCGCCCCCGGGGTGAAGGTCGAAACCGGCGCCGTGATCCGGGCCTTCAGCCATCTGGAGGGGGCCAGCGTCGCCGCCGGCGCCCTGATCGGGCCCTATGCCCGCCTGAGGCCCGGCGCAGAGATCGGGCCTGAAGCGCACATCGGCAATTTCGTCGAGGTCAAGAAGGTCAAGGTTGGCGCCGGCGCCAAGGCCAACCACCTGGCCTATCTGGGCGACGGGACGGTCGGCGCGAAGGCCAATCTCGGGGCTGGCACCATCTTCTGCAATTATGATGGCTTCGACAAATGGGAGACCCATATCGGGGAGGGGGCCTTCATCGGCTCCAACACCGCCATTGTCGCTCCAAGAACGATTGGCGCCGGGGCCATGACCGGCTCGGGATCTGTCATCACTGAGGACGTACCAGACGACGCCCTGGCCCTGGAGCGGAATGGTCAGGTGAACAAGCCCGGCTGGGCCGCCGCCTTCCGCGCCCGCAAGCTTGCCGATCGGAAGCCCAAATGACCCCGGACGATCAGAAACGCGCCTCTGGCGAAGCCGCTGCGGCCCTGGTCCAGTCCGGTATGGTTGTTGGCCTTGGGACCGGCTCCACCGCGGCCTGGTTCGTCAAGGCTCTGGCCGCCCGCAAGCTGGACATTGTCGGTGTGCCGACCTCCCGGGCCACAGGTGAACTGGCGCAGAGCCTGGGCATCAAGGTGCTGGAACTGGGCCAGACCAAAACCATCGACCTGACCGTGGATGGCGCTGATGAGATCGGGCCAGCCCTTTCCCTGATCAAGGGGGGCGGGGCGGCCCTGCTGCGGGAAAAGCTGGTCTGGGAGGCCTCGCGCCGCTGTGTGGTGATTGCCGACGCCGCCAAGCGGGTGCCGATGCTGGGAAAGTTCGCCCTGCCCATCGAGGTGGTCGCCTTCGGTCACCAGACGACCATGGCCCGGATCTGCGACGCCCTGTCCGAGTGCGAGATCGGCATTGCGCCCCGCCTGCGGATGAAGGACGGCGCGCCGGTCATGACCGATGGGGGCAACCTGATCTATGACGCCGCCTGCGGAAAGATCCCGGAACCCGCCGCCCTGGCTGACGCCCTCAAGGCGGTGACCGGGGTCGTGGAGCACGGCCTCTTCCTTGACCTGGCCGATCTGGCCCTGATCGGGACCGAGACCGGGGTGATCGAGGTGGAACCCTAGACCGGGTCACTGTTCAGGGGCCCTGTGAGGCCCTATCTAGGTGGACCTATTCTCGCGCAGCAGGAGCGCCAAATGGCGGACTACGACTACGATCTCTTCGTCATCGGCGCCGGTTCAGGCGGGGTGAGGGCGGCGCGGGTCGCGGCCATGTCGGGCGCCAGGGTGGCGGTTGCCGAGGAGTACATGGCCGGGGGCACCTGCGTGGTCCGTGGCTGCGTGCCCAAGAAGTTCATGGTCTATGCCTCGGAATTCGCCCACTACGCCCATGTGTCCCACGGGTATGGCTGGTCAGACGGGCAGGCGAAGTTCGACTGGGCCCGCTTCCTTGAAGCCAAGGACCGGGAGATCGCCCGCCTTTCGGGGATCTATGTCACCAACCTGCAGAACGCTGGCGCCGACCTGTTCCAGGGCCGCGCTGTCCTGAAGGACGCCCACACAGTGGACGTGGCGGGCAAGGGCCTGGTGACAGCTGCAAAGATCCTGATCGCCACCGGCGGCCGACCCTGGAAGCCGCAGGACCTGCCCGGCGTCGAGCACGCCATCACCTCGGAAGAAGCCTTCCACCTGCCGGCCCTGCCCAAGCGGGTGCTGATCGCGGGCGGTGGTTTCATCGCCGTCGAGTTCGCCGGGATCTTCAATGGACTGGGGGTGGACACCACCCTGGTCTATCGCGGCGCCAATATCCTGCGCGGGTTTGACGACCATGTGCGGGGTCATGTCACCGAGGAGATCCAGCGTCGGGGCATCAAGGTGGTGCTGGGCGCTGAACATACCGCCATCGAGAAGACCGAGGGCGGCTATCTCAATCGCCTGACCAATGGCCATGACATCGAAACCGATCAGGTCATGTTCGCCACGGGCCGGAAGCCCTATACGACGGGCCTGGGTCTGGAGGCTGCCGGGGTCGCCCTGAATGAGGCCGGCGCCATCGCCGTGGATTCGTTCTCGAAGACCAATGTCAGCAACATCTGGGCCGTGGGCGATGTCACAAACCGGATCAACCTGACCCCGGTGGCCATCCGCGAAGGGGCGGCCTTCGCCCAGACCGAGTTCTACGACAATCCCATGAGCTTCGACCACGAGATGGTCGCTTCGGCGGTGTTCAGCCAGCCGCCCGTGGGGGCTGTGGGTCTGACCGAAGCCGAGGCCCGCCATCAGTTCAGCAAGGTCGACATCTACCTCTCGCGGTTCCGCCCCATGAAGGAAACCTTCTATGGCGGCGAGGAGCGGGCCATGATCAAGCTGGTGGTCGCCGCCGACAGCCAGAAGGTGGTTGGCTGCCATGTGGTCGGCCCTGACGCCCCGGAGATCATCCAGATGGCCGCCATCGCCATGAAAATGGGCGTCACCAAGGTCCAGTGGGATTCCACCTGCGCGGTGCACCCGACCCTGGCCGAGGAACTGGTGACCATGAAGGACAAGTATGTGGCCCCGGGGATGAGCGCGGCTTGAAGCGGGTCACGCCTCAGGGCGCCGGATCGTCGCGTTGGCGAACCCTCAGCGGTTGGAGCCTGACCTGGGTATTCCTGGTCACGCCCCTGATCGCCTGGCTGGCGCCCCTGACCTTTGCGCCCGTGGTCACCCTGGCGGGATTGCTCTCGGTTCCGACCTACAGGATTGACGACGCCGACCGTCCGGCCGCCATCGCCATTCTGGTCATGGTGGTCTGGGCCTGCGTCTCGACGGTGTGGAGCCCTTACATCCCCAAGAGCATCTGGCAGTCGACGGCGGCCAAGCTGGTGATCGAGTGCGTGGTCTATGGCGCCCTGGTGGTCGCCGCCCGGCAGGGCACGCCCCGGTCCCGCCACTGGCTGATGAGGGCCCTGGTCTATGGCATGAGCCTGCTGGGGGCGCTGATGCTGGTGGAGGCCGCCACCGGCGCCATTCTTTACCAACACATCCGCCTGTGGACCGGTGATCCCATCAGGCCAGACCTGGCGGTGAAGAATGTCGCCCAGGGTCTGTTCATCCTGACCCTGTTTGCGCCCCCCGCCATTGTCGCCGGGCAAAGGCTGGGGATAGGCTGGTGGGCGGCTGTTCCGATCCTGGCCGGCATTGTCTGGCCAGCCCATGTGTTTGGCTATGACGCGCCCTTCGTCGCCCTGGTCGTCGCAGGCGTCGCCATGGGAATGGTCTGGCTCTGGCCCAGGGTCGGGCCGCGGATTCTGGCCAGCATAGCCGCCATCTTCTTCCTGACCGCGCCCGCCGTGGTCTGGGGCCTGAGGCGTATGGGCTGGTATGACGCCCTGCAGGATCAGGTCTCGCGCTCCTGGTCAGAGCGCATGGGCTATTGGGCCTATGCCCAGGAGTGGATCAGCGACGAGCCGGCCCGGGGCTGGGGTCTGGACGCCAGCCGCATGTTCGCCCCCGGCATTCAGCTGCACCCCCATGACGCCGCCCTGCAGATATGGCTGGAGCTGGGCCTGATCGGCGCAGTCGCCGCCGCCGTGGTCTGGGTCGCGCTCTTCGCCGGCCTGCACCGGGACCGTCCGGACCCGCGGGTCGCCGCCAGCGCCGGGTGCGGCGCGGTCTATCTGACCTTCAACGCCTTCAGCTTCGGGGTCTGGCAGGAATGGTGGGTGGCCCTGGCCGCCATGGCCTGCGCCATCTGCATCGCCTTGCAGCGCCAGGGACATGTGCTTCGCTAGAGAACAGGCCCTGCGCTAAAGTATCGACCTTGGGTGTTCTTTTGCGCTAGAACCCCACGCCCGCAAGATCTGCGGAGCGGAGTTGTAAGCGATGACCACGACCTGGAACCCGGCCTCCTGGCGCTCAAAAGAAGCCAAGCACGTGCCGACCGACTATCCCGACATGGCGGCCCTGGCCGGCGTGGAGCAGACCCTGCGCGGCATGCCGCCCCTGGTCTTTGCCGGGGAAGCCCGTCGTCTGAAGTCGCTGCTGGGTGATGTGGCCGCCGGCAAGGCCTTCCTGCTGCAAGGCGGCGACTGCGCCGAGAGCTTCAAGGAATTCGCCGCAGACAACATCCGCGACACCTTCCGGCTGATCCTGCAGATGGCGGTGGTCCTGACCTTTGCGGGCGGCAAGCCTGTGGTGAAGGTCGGCCGCATGGCCGGTCAGTTCGCCAAGCCGCGGTCCTCACCGGTCGAGACGATCAACGATGTCACCCTGCCATCCTATCGGGGCGACATCATCAACGGCATGGAATTCACCCCTGAGGCCCGGACCCCGGATCCCCAGCGCCTGATCCAGGCCTACAGCCAGTCGGCGGCGACGCTGAACCTGCTGCGCGCCTTCGCCGGCGGCGGCTATGCCGACCTCTACAACATCCATCGCTGGACCCTGGGCTTCGTCAATGACAGCCCCCAGGGCGCCCGCTATCACGAGCTGTCCGAGAAGATCAGCGAAGCCCTGACCTTCATGGCCGCCATCGGCGTGACGCCGGAGAGCCAGCCCGACCTGCACCGGGTGGAGTTCTTCACCGCCCACGAAGCCCTGCTGCTGGGCTTTGAAGAGGCCATGACCCGGGTTGATAGCACTTCAGGCGAATGGTACGACACCTCGGCCCACATGGTCTGGATCGGCGAACGCACCCGCCAGCTGGACGGCGCCCACGTGGAATACTTCCGCGGCATCCGCAATCCGGTTGGCGTCAAGTGCGGCCCGACCATGGAACCGGACGAGCTGCTGCGTCTGATCGATGCCCTGAACCCAAAGAACGAGGCCGGTCGCCTGACCCTCTATGGCCGCTTCGGCCACGACAAGATCGCTGGCCGCCTGCCGGCCCTGCTGGACGCCACGAAGAAGGACGGCCGCAACGTGGTCTGGGCCATCGACCCCATGCACGGCAACACGCTCACCGCCAACAACGGCTACAAGACCCGGCCCTTCGACCGGATCCTGTCGGAGGTGAAGAGCTTTGTGGAGATCTGCAAGGCCCAGGGCGTGCACCCCGGCGGCGTCCACCTGGAAATGACCGGCCAGAACGTCACCGAATGCCTTGGCGGCGCCCGGGCCCTGTCGGAAGGCGATCTGGCTGACCGCTACCACACCCATTGCGATCCCCGCCTCAACGGCGAGCAGGCCCTGGAACTGGCCTTCCTCGTGGCTGAGAAGCTGAAGGAAGACCGGGTGGCTGAGGCGGTGCGGGCGGCGGTTTAGGGGCTGGCAGTTTTGGCGAGCGTGTCGATCCAGGCGCTCGCCAGCACATAGATATGTGCCTCAAAATCCCCTTCAGGCGTCGTGACCTCGGTCAGCACTCGCCGGTATTCTGAGCCCTCAAACGCATCGAGGCGGGCCCAGTGGTCGGGCAGATCCTGGGATGTGAGAAGGTCCACCGTGATCACTTCACCGGCCGGGTCGAGCACAAGGCCGGGGAAGCCTTGGCCGGCTCCCCAGCCTTCATTGCGTAACCTGCCCCGGACCCAGCCCTTCGACCATTGGCCGTTCAGCATGGCGAGATGGTGATGATTGGGACGGCCGGGTCCCAGGCTTCCATAGGTCGCCAGACGGGTCACCACCTTGCGCTACCGCCCCTTCAGCGCCGCATCATATTCCGCCCACATCGCCCCGCAGTCGATCATGGTCCTCTGATCCAGGGCCTGATCCAGGGCCATGACGGTCAACCCCGCCTCCAGGCTTTCGAAGGGCGTGACGGGGAAGGGAGCCTTACCCTCCAGGGTCGCCAGCAGGTCCCTCGCCATGGACTGGTCGGCGCCGTTGTGGCTGTCGGCGGTGACGCCGCCATAGTCGATCCGCTCGGGCTTGCTGCGGCTGAGGGTGGGGCGGATCATCAGGCGGTTGCGGACCAGGTCGGCGATCAGGGTGCCTTCGGTTCCGGCCACGTACCAGCGCCGCTCGGGCAGGGCCACATGGCTGTTGGCGTGGAAGGTCAGGCGGATGTCGTTGGCGTATTCCACCATGGCGGTCTGGTGGTCGGTGACGTCCATATCGGACTGGAAGCTGTCATTGGCCCCCATCCAGCCGGCGTCCCGCAGGGCGTAGGCGGCATCGCCATTGTCATAGGTCCGGGGGCGCCCGGCCCGCTCTGCGGTGAAGATCCGGCGACCGCCAAAGCTGGCCACCCGGGCCGGGCGGGCCCTGGCTATGCGGCCGAAGATATCGAAGTCGTGGCAGACCTTGTCCAGGAGATAGGACCCACCCCATTCCTGCCGCCTGCGCCAGTTGCGGGCCAGATAGCCGCCATGCTCTGGGGGCAGGTGCTCGGTGGCGTCGATGGACACGATCTCGCCCAGCTGGCCGGAGTCACAGCGGGCGATGACCTCGCGGACAATGGTCATGGAGCGCATGACCAGGCCGATATAGAGGGGCGGCGGTGGGCCTGCGGACAGGCGTCGGGCCAGAGCGTAGCTCTCATCTTCCGTCCGGACGATGGGCTTTTCGCAGAAGACCGGCCAGCCGGTGTCGAGCGCCAGGTTCAGATGCTCGAAGTGCAGGTGATTGGGTGTGCCGATCATCACCAGGTCATAGGGGCCAGCCGCCAGCAGGGCCTTTGCATCGGGCAGGTTCCGACCAGCGTCGATTTCCGCTTCCGCCAGGATTGAGGCGCCCACCGGGGCCGGATCGGCATGGGCGACCACCTGCAGGTCCCAGCCGACCTCCTTCATGGCCGCCAGAACGTGGGCGATCCGCTGGCCAAGGCCGATGACGCCGATGCGGTAGGTCTTCATCACTTAAGGGACCTTCTCGAACTCGACGTCGATGACCAGGTCAATGGCTGAGCCGAACACGGGGGCCAGACCATAGTCTGAGGGTTTGAGGGCGGCGGTGGCGGTGACCCCCATGCGCGGCTGGCCGAACCCTCCGCCGGCGCCCACAAGGGCCACATCAAAGGTGAGGGGGACGGTCTTGCCCATCAGGCTGAAGTTTCCATCGACCTTGCCGTGGGTGGCGTCCGTACGGCGGAAGGCGGTGGAGGCGAAGGTGGCGGTCGGGAAGGCCTTGGACTTCAACATCTCGTCGCCAGCGATCTTGGCCGCGAAACCCGGCACATTGGTGGCGATGGAGGCGGTTTCGACCGTGACGTTCAGCCGGGCTTTGGAGAGATCCGCAGGGTCCCAGTTGAGGGCGCCAGACAGCTTGTCGAAGCGGAAGATGCTCCGTGAATAGCCGATGTGCGGAACCTGGGCGATGACGGCTGCATGGGTGTCATCCAGCTTGTAGGTTCCGGCGGTGATGTCGGCCATGTCCGGGCCGCCGCACTTGAACTGGGCCGGTATTCCCGTTGGACAGGGGCCGCTGGCCAGGGCCAGGGACGGGGCCATCATCAGGGCGGCGAAGACGGCGAGGCTGAGGCGGCGCATGGGGGATAACTCCTTCTGAAAGGCCATCATGCCCGTACCGTCCTGGTGCGCAAGGACAGGCGGGCAAACTTCTCCTTGCCCGCGGACATGCGAACCGGCATTTTCGCCACTTCTTTGAAAACAGGTGCCCCATGACCCCCGAAGAAGCCCCAAGGGCTTCCCCGGCAAACGCGATTGTCCGCAAAGACCTGGCCGAGCTGCTGCAGCTCTCCTGGCCGGTGGTGTTGTCGCGTCTGGGCATCATGGGCATGGGCCTGTCGGACGCCATTGTGGTGGGGCGCTATTCGGCTGAGGAGCTGGGCTATCACGCCCTGGGCTGGGCGCCGACCAGCGTCGTGGTGACCATGATTGTCGGCCTCCTCTCCGGGGTTCAGGTCATGTCCTCCCGGGCTGTGGGGCAGGGGAACCTTGCCGAGACCGGCGCCGTCCTGCGCCGTGGCCTGTCCTATGGGTTCTGGATCGGCCTTGCGTGTACGGTCCTGCTGGTGGTCGGCGGTCCGTTCTTCCTGCACCATCTGGGTCTGGCGCCCGCCCTGGCGGACGGCGCGACCCGACCCCTGATCATCTTTTCGATTTCCATGCCGGGCTACGCCATCAGCGTCGCCGCCAGCTTCTGGCTGGAAGGCCTGGGACGCCCCAAGCCTGCCGCGACCCTGATGTGGGTGGCCAATGCCGTGAACCTTGCGGTGGACCTGCTGCTGGTGCCCGGCGTGTTCGGCATTCCTGCCCTGGGGGCCGTAGGCGGCGCCTGGGCGACGGCGGTGGCGCGGACCTTCCTGGCGGCCGCCTTGCTGGCCTATATCCTCCGCATGCCTGACGCCCGGGCTCATGGTGTCTTCACGAAGCCGGAACCTGATCGGGCCGCCGAGACCGAGCAGAGGCAGATCGGCTATGGCGCCGGGGTCTCCAACTTCTTCGAGGTCGCGGCCTTCTCCAGCATGAACATCATCGCCGGCTGGATCGGCGGCCTGGCCGTTGCGGCCTGGGCCATCAGCCTCAATGTCATCGCCATTGTCTTCATGGTGCCCCTGGGCCTCTCGACGGCCACGGCGGTGCTGGTGGGCAGGGCCTATGGCGCAAGGGATTCCGAGGGGGTTCGCCGGATCAGCTGGATCGCCTTTGGCGTGACCGTGACCTTCGGGGTCCTGGTCTCCTTCATCCTCTGGCCGGCGGCGCACTTCATCTCGGCCCAGTACACCTCGGATGTAGCGACCATCGGCATGGCGGCCTCGGCCCTGGTGATCTGCTGCCTCTTCCTGATCCCCGACGCCCTGCAGGTGGTCTGCGCCCAGGCCCTGCGGGCCCGCGGCGATGTGTGGATCCCCACAGCCGCCCACCTGACCAGCTATGTGATCATCATGACCCCCATGGCCTATGTCTTCGCCATCCCCATGAAGGGCGGCGTCAACGGCATAGTCTGGGCCGTGGTGGTGGCGAGCTTTGTGTCAGCCGGCCTGCTGATGGCGCGGTTCCGGTATCTGAACGTCCGGGGGCGGTAGATGGATGGACCTTCATGGAAGGGCTCATTCAGTTGTCATCCATGTGTAGGTGATTTTAGTCCAATCGGCTAGAATTCATCTAAAATACTGTTACCTCCGAGCCTTTTCCGTTGCTCGACTTTATATGCAACAAAGAATATGTGCATATATATACTCCACCATATCAAATTGCTCAGCACTGTCGGTGCAGCCATAAAATTTATACTGCCGTTCGTAAATGACATAGCGGCAGAAAAAATAATCAGAAGTTTAGACAGGCTCCAATAAATCATGGCTGCAATAATAGCCCATCTGTGTCTTATATAAATGAATATAGCAATTATGATTGAAATTACGACATCAATCAGGCTTGCCGGGGGAAATAACTCAAACCAAACTCCGAGAAGACTTAATGTTGCAGTCAAAATCAGGCAAAGCGCCGCGGCTCCTCGCGAGGTCTTAGTCGGGTTTTCGGACTTGTAACTTGCGAGGCCTCTAGCGACTTCTGCTTTTCCAACTCGCCACCAAAGCAGCCAATTGCCGGTACTCCTGTTTGATGTCGTCATTTGCGCACCCCTGATTGATGAGTCGCCTTATTCTACCAATTGGAGAGATTAACTTTGGGTGTACCTCACCTGAATCTGCTTCCACCCCAGTTCCAGGGAGTGAATGGGATACCCAAGGTAAGGGTTTGGCCCTCTTTCCCCGGGTAAGCCCTTGATCCCGCTCGGCCATGACGATCACTCTGACCGGCGGCGACCGATGCTCTGTTCGTCACGTTTCCAAAATTTCGCCGCTCCGTGTCACAAACCCGAAGCCCGCGCCGTCCTGATCTCGTCGACAGGAGACAATCATGCTGCGTTGGACAACCGGACTTCTGGCGATCGGGCTGGGTATCAATGGCCTGATCCAAGCCTCTATTCCCTTCACTTGGTACAATCTGGTCCCCGGGGTAATAGCGACGGGCGCCTATAACCCGCACTTCGTCCGCGATATCGGCATGGCCTATCTGGTCAGCGCGGCAGGCATGGGCTGGTGGGCCCTGCGGCCGGGCATTGCCTGGCCGGCCCTGGTCGGGGCGGCGGGCTTTCTGTCCCTGCACTCGGCCGTTCACCTCCTGGATGCAGCCTGCGGCCGCAGCCTTCTCGCCGATCTCTTCCGGGACCTGCCCGGCGTCTTCCTGCCGGCCATAATCACATGCTGGGCGGCGCTGGCGCATGTCCCGAAGAGAGGAGGCTGACATGTTGAAACTTCTGCTGGACCAGCAGGTCAGCAAGCTCGAGCAACGCTTCGACTATGATGCAGCCTATATGCACCAGATGTTGGAGGTCAGCCCCGGCGCCTTTCTGAAGTTTTCCATCCTGACCGGTCTTGTTGACCGGAACGCCGCCTCGCCCGAGGCGATCGCCGCCGCCAGGATTGCTGCAACCCTCCTGGAGGACTGCGGCCCCTGTATTCAGATCTCGGTGGATATGGCGGCGGCGGAAGGCGTTGATCCCGAAATTCTGAAGGCCATAGTGTTGGGAAATGAAGAGGCCATGGGCGATGACGCGGCTCTGGGTTGGCGATTTGCCCGGGCCTGTCTGGCGCGGGACATGGAGTTGGCTGACCCCCTTCGGGCCCAGATCGAAGCAAAGTGGGGTGACAGGGGAGTTCTGGCGATGAGTCTGGCCATCACCACGGCGCGAATGTATCCGACGGTCAAATACGCCATGGGCTTTGGCAAGGCATGCTCCCGGGTGACAGTGGCGGGCGAGGCCTTGGCGCCCCCGAAAAGGACCGCCTGACTTGGCCGGAGAGATCGCGACCTTCCAGGCAGAGCGCCCGCGACTGACCCGTCTGGCCTATCGGATGCTGGGGTCGGTCAGTGATGCGCAGGACGTGGTGCAGGACGCCTGGCTGAGATGGGATCGAGCCGGCGGCGAGATCGCCGATCCTGCAGCCTGGCTGGTGCGGGTGACCAGCCGGCTATGTCTGGACCGGATGCGGAAGCTGAAGGTCCAAAGGGCGCTCTATCGCGGCCCCTGGCTGCCTGAACCCTATATTGAGGTTCAGGCGGAAGATCCGGTTGAGCAGGGGCAGGATGTCTCCATCGCCCTCATGCTGGCCCTGGAGCGTCTTTCACCCCTGGAGCGGGCCGTCTTCCTGCTGCATGACGTGTTTGACTCAGACTATCCCCAGGTCGCCCGAACCCTGGAGCGAACGGAAGCGGCCGTCAGGCAATTGGCAAGTCGGGCCCGCAGCAAGCTTCGGTCGACCCGCCCCCGCTACAAGGTCACTGCGGAGGAAGCAGGGCGACTGTCGACGGCCTTCATGGCCGCTGCCGTTCAGGGCGACCTGGCCGCCCTGTCCAGGGTCCTGACGGAGGACGCTGTTCTCATCACCGATGGCGGCGGCAAGCGATCAGCCGCGCTTCGTCCCCTTGTGGGTCCGGCTGACATTCTGAGCCTGATCAATGGCCTCAAATGGCGAAATGGTGAGGGAGAGATCCGGCAGGTCCAGGCGGCGCAGATCAATGGCGGTCCGGGCCTGATCCTGACACTGGAAGATGGCCTGATGACCCTGGCCTTCGAGGCCTGGGACCAGGACCGTCTTGCCGGCCTCTATCTGGTGCGCAACCCGGACAAGCTGCGACACCTGAACATCCAGGGGCAGGCCTAGCCCTCGACCCCGAGGATCCAGCCTTCTTCACGCTCGGCCACCGCCACGACCTCAGGCGCCAGGGCCTTGCCCGGACCAAAGGCGGCGCCCAGCTTGCCCGCTTCGTCCAGCTTGGCGAAGTGTTCGGCGGTGACGCGGACCTGAGCCAGGTCCTTGACCTCACCGGGGGCGGGCTGGGCCTTGTAGAGGCTGGGATAGACCTCCGCGACCACCACATCCACGCCTTCGAGGTCGGACTCTTTCAGCGGCTGGAAGCCGGTCTCGAAGGGCCAGGCCTTCAGCGCCTCGCCCCGGGCCAGCTTCATACGGCGGACGGCGGGAATGCCCATAATGGCCTGACCGCCCACCGAGCCGTTGTAATAGAGCTTCCAGATCGAGCTGGCGCCCTTGGCCGCCTGATCCGCGTAGCGGAACTCCGGCAGGTCATCAGGACCATGCTCGCGGGTGCGCTTGGGCTGCAGGGTGGTCAGGGCGTCCTTGGGCGGGCAGCCCCAGAAGGGGAAGGGGCCGCCGGTCATACGGCGGTTGATTTCCGACCCCACGCCGAAGCGGTTATTGGTGTTGTCGGCCTTGTCCTTGACCATCTTGTCCAGCTGGTCCCAGACCGCACGCCAGGGCTCATCGCCGGCCAGGTTGAGGGCAGGGGCGAAGCCGCGGGGAAAACCCAGGGGGAAGTCAAAGCCCACAAGGGCGCGTTCCGAACGCTTCTTGAAGTCGTCCAGCAGGCTGGCCAGCTTCTTCTCGGCTTCCTGACGGGTCGGCGGGTTGAAGGCCTCGAAGGTCAGGCGGAACCGCACGTCCCGCTTCATGACGCCGATCCAGACAGAGTCAGCGCCCGTGGACGGCTTGGCCGCGGCGCTCCAGTCGACAATCACATAGGCGTTGAACAGGCGGGACACGGTCGCACTCCAGTTGCGATGACCGGGCCTTGTATCCCTCTGCAGGGCTGCGGCCAAGGCGTGCATTGGGCAATCTGATCTGGCATGAACCCACATCCACAGGAGTTCACGACCATGCAGGCTGTCCGCACCCCCGAAGACCGGTTCAACAACCTGCCGGATTTTCCCTGGGCGCCGCACTATGTGGATGACCTGCCCGGTTATGAAGGCCTGCGCATCGCCTACATTGATGAAGGCCAGGGAGACCGGACCTTTCTCTGCCTGCATGGCGAGCCGTCCTGGAGCTTCCTCTATCGCCGGATGATCCCGCACTTCCTGGCCAGCGGGGCCCGGGTCGTGGCGCCGGACCTTCTGGGCTTTGGCCGGTCGGACAAGCCAGTGGACGACGCCGTCTATGGCTTCCACTTCCACCGCAACTACCTGCTGGCTCTGGTCGAGCGTCTGAACCTGACCAACATCACCCTGGTGGTCCAGGACTGGGGCGGTTTGATCGGTCTCACCCTGCCTGTGGACGGGAATTTTGCGGCGCGGCTTTCGCGCCTGCTGGTGATGAATACCTGCCTGGCCATCGGCGCGCCCCCCAGCGACGGCTTCCTGGCCTGGCGGGCCTATGCCAAGGCAAATCCTGACCTGGCTGTCGGCGCCCTGATGGGCCGGGGAACGCCCCACCTGACGCCGCAGGAAATCGCCGCCTATGACGCGCCTTTTCCGGACATCACCTACAAGGCCGGCGCCAGGGCCTTCCCCGAAAGGGTCATGACCGATCCGGGGATGGAAGGGATCGAGGAGAGCCTGAAGGCGGTGGATTTCTGGTCCAATACCTGGACCGGCAAGACCTTCATGGCGGTGGGCGCCGCCGACATGGTGCTGGGGGTTCCGGTGATGGAGGTGCTTCGCGGCCAGATCCGCGGCTACCCCGAACCCATGATCATCCCCGACGGCGGCCATTTCGTGCAGGAATGGGGCGGCCCGATCGCTCAGGCCGCCCTCAAGGCGTTCGGGGATATTTCCTGAAAAACACCGGTCACCCCGGCGGAGGCCGGGGTCCAGTTCATAGGGCTCGGGGCTTGGTCAGGATCCTGAATCCGGTCTCTGCGGACAGCTCAGTTGATGAAACTGGATACCGGCCTCCGCCGGTATGACCGGGGGTTGGAATAGGGTCGCGGGCAGTCGTCCATCTCCGGTCACCCCGGCGGAGGCCGGGGTCCAGTTCGTAGGGCTCGGAGCTTGGTCAGGATCCTGAATTCGGCCCTTGCGATCAGCGCCGCAGATGAAACTGGATACCGGCCTCCGCCGGTATGACCGGCTTGTGGTCCTAGCCCAGCTTCACCAGCATCTTGCCGAAGTTCTCGCCGGCGAAGAGGCCCAGGAAGGCTGATGGGGCGTTCTCGATGCCTTCGCGGACGGTCTGCTTCCAGGTAATCTTGCCTGCGGCATGCCACTCGGCCAGATCCTTCACGAAGGCGGGCATCATGTCCCAGTGATTGGAGACGATGAAGCCTTCCAGACGCAGGCTCTTGCCGACGCACTGGATCATGTTGCGGGTCCCGACGCCGGCCTCGGTGTCGTTGTACTGGGAGATCATGCCGCACAGGGCCATGCGGGCGAAGGGATTGGCCGCCGTGATGGCCGCTTCCAGATGCTCGCCGCCGACATTTTCGAAATAGACGTCAATGCCTTCGGGAGCTGCGGCCATGAGGGCTGCGGTGAGGTCCTTGGTGGCCTTGTAGTCGATGGCCACGTCGACGCCGAGTTCGTCAGTCAGGAACTTCACCTTCTCCGCGCCTCCGGCCGAGGCGACGACCTTGTGGCCCTTCAGCTTGGCGATCTGGCAGACCACTGAACCCACGGCGCCAGCTGCGCCGGATACAAAGACCACGTCGCCGGGCTTGAGGGCCGCAATGCGCAGCAGGCCGGCATAGGCGGTGAGGCCCGGCATGCCCGCCACGCCCAGGAAGGCTTCCGGCGGCAGGCCATGGGTGTCCAGCTTTTGCAGGGCCATGGCCGGAGCGTTAAAGCCCTCCCGCCAGCCGAACATGGACTGGACCAGATCGCCGACCTTGAAGGCGGGATCGTTGGAGGCCGTCACCTCGCCGATGGCGCCGCCCTGCAGGGCCTCGCCCAGCTGGAAGGGCGGGGTATAGCTCTTCACATCATTCATGCGGCCGCGCATGTAGGGGTCGACGGTCATCCAGGTATTGCGGACCTGGACTTCGCCGGGGCCCGGGGCGGCCAGTTCAACCGTGGCCAGTTCGAAATTGTCGGCGGTGGGCAGGCCGACCGGGCGGGACTTCAGGCGAATTTCACGGGAGGTGGTCATGGGCGTCTTCCTCTGGGTTGCGGCGACTTCCATCGCCTTGGGGTGATCCGTAGCCGTCGGCTCAGGTGGCGTCGAGACCTCTCCAATGCTAGGCGCGTCCTGAACGAAGTTTGGAGTCGGCCATGTCACGGGTCTTGCGAGCAGGCGTCATGGGCGCCGGTGTGTTCGGCGGCTATCACGCCCGGCAATACGCCAATGCGCCTGATGTTGAGCTGACCGGGGTTTATGATCCAGACAAGGTCCGCGCCGATGAGGTCGCAGGACGCCACGGAGCTAAGGGCTTTGACGACATGGCCGCCTTTCTGGCCGGGGTGGATGTGGTCACCGTGGCATCGCCGGCCATCTATCATGCAGACGGGGCCCTTGCGGCGCTGAATGCCGGCAAGCCGGTCTATGTGGAGAAGCCCCTGGCGGTCTCACTCAAGGACGCCGACAGAATCATGGACGCCGCCGCAAAGCGCGGCCTCACCGTCGCTTGCGGCCATCAGGAGCGGCTGGTCTTCCAGGCCATCGGCCTGTTCGGCATTCCAGTGCGCCCCCTGAGGCTGGAGGCCGTGCGCCATGGGCCTGAATCCGAACGCAGCCTGGATGTATCCGTGGTGCTGGATCTGATGATCCATGATCTGGATCTGGCCCTGTCCCTGGCTGGCGCCGACCCCCTGAGCGCCGAGGCTGAAGGCGTCTCGTCCTACAGCGGCGGCTGGGATCAGGTGAGCGCCGAGGTGACCTTCGCCAATGGCTTCACCGCCAATTTCGACGCTTCCCGCATGGCGCCGGGGCGCAAGCGGACCATGAAGCTGGTCTATCCTTCTGGCGAGCTGGAGATCGACTTCATCAGTCGGGAATTCCGCAACACCACTGGCTTTGACCTCAATCCAGACTTCCAGGATACGTCCGGCGCCAAGGATCCGCTGGGCGCCAGCGTCGCTGGATTCCTCGCCTGTGTGCGCGGCGAGACTGACCGTCCGATCGTCACGGCCGCCGAGGCCGCCAGGGCGCTGGATCTGGGTCTGGCGGTGGAGCAGGCGGCGGAAGCTGGTTGAGACTGCATCGGAAACGGGGTTAGGCTGCAGCCAAATCCAGTTGGAGCTCCCCCATGACCACCGCCTACGACTTCGCCTTCAAGACCATTGAAGGCCAGCCCCTGCCCATGACCAGCTTCAAGGACAAGGTGGTGTTGGTGGTGAACACGGCCTCGGCCTGCGGCCTGACCCCGCAGTATGACGGCCTGGAAAAGCTCTATTCCGACTACAGGGATCAGGGGCTGGTGGTGCTGGGCGTGCCCTGCAATCAGTTCATGGGCCAGGAGCCCGGGACCGAGGCCGAGATCAAGGCCTTCTGCGAGACCCGCTTCAACATCGATTTTCCACTGACCTCCAAGGAAGAGGTCAAGGGCGAGGGCGCGCATCCCTTCTACAAGTGGGCCCTGGAAACCCTTGGTGAATCAGCTGATCCGGCCTGGAACTTCCACAAGATCCTGGTGGGCAAGGACGGCGCCCTGATCCGCGCCTTCGGACCGCGGACAGAGCCCCTGGCCGATGAGGTTGTGACGACGGTGAAGGCGGCTCTCTAGAGGTCCACTACCACCCGGCCGCGCACCTTGCCGTCGAGGATTTCGCCCGCAAGTCGCGGCAGGTCCTCAAGTTTTGCGCGGCTGGTCATGGCGGCCAGCTTGGCCAGATCCAGATCCTTGGCCAGACGATCCCAGGCCTCGATGCGGTCGGGCCTGGGTCGCATGACGCTGTCTATGCCCGCCAGAACCACACCCCGCAGGATGAAGGGCGCGACCGAGCCCGGCAGGTCCATCCCCTGGGCGAGGCCGCAGGCGGTGACAGCGCCGCCATAGCGGGTCTGGGAAATGACATTAGCCAGGGTGTGGCTGCCCACGCAGTCGACAGCGCCGGCCCAGCGTTCCTTGCCCAGCATACGGGCGGGGCCCTGGAATTCTGCTGCGTCGATCACTTCGGCGGCGCCGAGCCCGGTGAGATAGTCGGTCTCGTTGTCCTTGCGCCGGGATGAGGCGACAACCCGATAGCCAAGCCTGGCCAGCAGGGCGACCGCCACGCTGCCTACGCCGCCGGCGGCGCCGGTGACCAGGATATCGCCCTTGTCCGGCGTCACGCCCTGGCGTTCCAGACCCAGCACGCAGAGCATGGAGGTATAGCCTGCCGTGCCGACGGCCATCGCCTGATCGGTGGTGAGGCCGTCCGGCAGCTTGACCAGCCAGTCCCCCCTGACCCGAGCCCTCTGGGCGTAGCCGCCATTGTGGCCTTCGCCAACCCCCCAGCCATTGAGCACCACCCGGTCGCCGGGCTTGAAGTCGGGATGGTCGGAGGCCTCCACCACGCCTGCGAAATCAATCCCGGGAATGAGGGGCCAGGCGCGGACAATGGGCGAGCGCCCGGTGATGGCCAGGCCGTCCTTGAAGTTGATGGTCGAGTGCTCCACCCGGACGGTGACATCGCCATCCATCAGATCGGCGTCCGACAGGTCCTCGAAGCGGACCTCTGGCGCGGCGTCGGTCTTGTGCAGGCGCAGGGCGCGAAAGGTCATGGTCAATCCTCGATGATCTGGCTGTGTTTCTTGGTGTCGCGCATGGTGATGTAGACCAGAAGGGAACCGGCGATCACCACCGTCACATAGGTGAAGAACCAGGTCTCATGCCCTGCCTTTTTGAACCATAGGGCGACAAATTCCGCCGTGCCGCCGAACAGGGCGTTGGCGATGGAATAGGGCAGGGCGACCCCCAGGGCGCGGACCTCGGTGGGGAAGAGTTCAGCCTTCACAATGCCGTTCACCGAGGTGTAGGCGCTGACCACCAGCAGGGCGCCCGTGACCAGGCCGATGGCGCTCAGCATGTCATGGGTCCTGGCCAGGGTCGCCAGGACCGGCCAGGTGATCAGGCTGCCGACAATGCCGAAGCCGATCAGCAGGGGGCGGCGACCGACCTTGTCGGACAGGGCGCCCATGACCGGTTGGGCCAGGATGAAGATCAGCATGGCGATGGCGGTGATCTGGCTGGCCTGGTCCTTGGTGAAGCCCGAAGTATTGGCCAGGAACTTCTGGATGTAGGTGCCGAAGGTGTAATAGCCCAGGGTGCCGCCGGCGGTCAGCCCCATCACCAGCAGGCTTTCCCGGGGATGTTTCTTCAACAGGCCCCAGGTGGTGGCCCTTTCGCCTGTCCTGGCCTTGAAGGACGGGGTCTCATCCATGCCCTGCCGGAACCAGAAGACGGCCAGGGCCAGGGCCCCGCCGATGAAGAAGGGTATGCGCCAGCCCCAGGCCTGCATTTCGGCCTGGGAGAGGAGTTGGTTGAGGATCAACAGCAGGCAGAGGGACAGGAGTTGTCCCGCCATGAGGGTCGCGTAGAAGATACCTGACCAGAAGCCCCGGTTATGCCGTCCGGCCATCTCGGACATGTAGGTGGCGCTGGTTCCATACTCCCCGCCCATACTGATCCCCTGAAGGATACGGGCCAGGACCAGGATGATCGGCGCAGCAATGCCGATCTTCTCATAGCCGGGGCAGAGGGCGATGGTCATGGAGCCAAGGCACATCAGCCAGACCGAGGCGATCATGGCGGCGCGTCGGCCAATCCGGTCGCCGTACAGTCCCATCAGCCAGGCGCCCACGGGCCGGGCGAAAAAGCCCACGGCATAGACCGCGGCGGAGTTCAGGAGCTGGGCGGTCTGGTCCCCGGCCGGGAAGAAGACCTTGGCGAAATAGAGGGCGAAGGCGGCGTAGGTGAACCAGTCAAAACATTCGACCAGATTTCCCGCCGCTCCGGCCAGAATTGACCGCAAGCGTTCGGCCCCCGACGGCGGCGCAGATGGCTTGGTCATCGGAGGCGTCTCGCTTGCAGTTTTCAGAGTCAGGCGTCGATGCGGGCTTCAGCGTAGCCGCTGAGCACTTCAACACCGTTCTGGTTTGTGGTGGAGACGTCGAGTTCCACCAGCATGACCCCGTCCTTTTCGGACAGGGCCTTGACGGTCGCCTTGGCTTCCAGGTCATCGCCCGGGAAGACCTGGCTGGTGAAACGGACGCCGTACTTGGTCAGGCGGGCGTCACCCACATAGTCGGTGAGCATCTTGCCGGTCATGCCCATGGTCAGCATGCCGTGGGCGAAGACGCTGGGATACCCAGCCACCTGGGTGGTGAAGATTTCGTCGGTGTGCAGGGGGTTATAATCCCCTGAAGAGCCGGCGTACTGGACGATCTGGGTGCGCTTGAGGTCTTCCACCAGCTTGGCGGTGTGGACGTCGCCCACCTTCAGGTTTTTTGCACTGAGGGCCATGATGGAGTCTCCTACTTCTGCTCGACGGGACGTTCGGTGCGGACACCGACGCCGCGGGCGGTGATCACCAGTTCGCCGTTCTGGTCGCGGTATTCGGTAACGCTCTCGGAAAAGACCAGCTTGCCGGACCGGCGGCCTTCCTTTTCCCAGGTCTTGCCGGGAAAGGTGGTCGCGGTCAGGACGTCGCCGGCCTTGAGGTGACGGTGATATTCGAAGTGCTGTTCAGCGTGCAGCCCGCCGCCGCCGCCACCGCCACCACCGCCGCCCGGGGCGCGGGTAATGCCTGTGGGGTTCTTGCCCGAGCCAAACCAGGGCTGGCCGATCTTGGGGCGCAGGAAGTAGTCCGGGTCGAACTGGGCGCTCGCCTGGGGGAAGGTCGGCGGGGCGATAATGCCGCCAGCTTCGGTGGTTTTTGCATACTCCGCGTCGGAATAGACCGGATTTCCGTCGCCGACAGATCTGGCGAACATGAGAATGTGTGACGCTTCCACGGGAAATGTCTTTGTGGCCATAATGTTTCCTCTCCCTGCCCCTTGGGGGCCGAATGCGCGGTCTTGCTGACCCGCTGCCCCGCGATCCTATAACGGCTTTTCGGCGATTGTCAGGGGGCCCTGCGCTTGACCCGCCTTCCGGTTCGCGCACTCTTGGCGGCAAGAACAGGAAGGGCGGAACCATGAATCCTCAACTGACGGCGGCCAAGGAGGCCGTGGCCTTCATCCGCGCCCAGAAACTGGAGGGCCAGCCGGGATGGAAGCGCACGGACGAGGCGAAGTCCGGTGCAGACCGCAGCCTCTATCGGGGATCCTCCGGCGTCATACTGACCCTTCTCGAACTTCACGCCGCAGGGCTGGACGATCAGGCCCTGCCTGAGGCGGTCGCGGCCGGTGAAGACGTCATGGCCTATGTGAAGGCCAAGGACTGGCTCTCGGTCAGCCCGTCGACCGGATGGCCAGGCTATGCCTTCATTCTCAATGAGCTGGCCCTGGCGACCGGCCGTAACGATTTCAAGGAGATGGCGGCGGTCTGCCTTGAGCGGCTCATGGCCCAGGCCGTCCCCCTTGGCGCCGGAGTGGGCTGGATCGAGCCCATGCCCTTTTCAGACATAACTGGCATGACAGGCGACCGTGAGATCTACGATCAGTCCGTTGGCGCTGCAGGCGCCGCCCTGATCCTGCTCTACGCCCACGAGCACGGCGTCCACCCCAATGCCCTGAAGTGGGCGGTCCAGGTCTGTGAGCGCCTGCTTGAGGTCGCCGAGGACGACCCCGACGGCCTGCGCTGGAAGATGATGTCGGACATGCCATTCCCGTTCACTGCGCCGAACTTCGCCCATGGTGGAGCAGGGGTTGGCTATCTGCTGGCCCGCCTGCATCGGGCGACGGGGGAGGGGCGCTATCTCGACGCCGCCATGGCCGCCGCCAACTACACCATGAGCCGGTCGCACCCTGTGGGGACTGGTCGGCTGGTCTGCCACACGGAAGAGGCCCGCAACCCGATCTTCTATCTGGGCGCCTGTCATGGCCCGGCGGGGACGGGGCGCCTGTTGCTCGAGCTCTACGACATCACTGGCGACGCCAACTGGCTGGATGATGCAAAGACCCTGATGGATGGCCTCCTGGCCACGGGCGCCCCGGAGACCCGCTCCAAGGGCTTCTGGAACAATTACGGTCAGTGCTGCGGCGATGCTGGTGTCGGCGAGTTCGCCCTGCTGATGGAAAAGCGGACCGAGGATCCCGCCTATCGGGACATCGCCCGCCGCTGCGCCGAGGTGATTGTCGCCCAGTCGGAAGTCTCCGATGGTCGTCGTCGGTGGCTGCACGCCGAACACCGCGACCGGCCCGACTTCCTCCAGGCCCAGACGGGCTACATGCAGGGGGCGGCTGGCATGGCCAGCTTCCTGCTCAATCTCGGCGCGACGGAGGAGGGCAAGTCCGTGAAAAGGCCGCTTCCGGACTGGCCGAACCCGTAATTCGCGCGATCTGAGACTTCCAAGGTCGGGCCCGGGCGTTTAGGGATGCCCCTCCAATTGATCGGAGGCCCCGCCATGACCCGTAAGCCCGATGGAAGCTGGGACAAGTCCCGTTTGCCGAGCCGGCATGTGACCGAAGGTCCGGCCCGCGCGCCGCACCGCTCCTATTATTACGCCATGGGCCTGGGCACCCGCGAGATCGCCCAGCCCTTCGTGGGGGTAGCCTCCTGCTGGAACGAGGCTGCGCCCTGCAACACCGCCCTGATGCGCCAGGCGCATGCGGTGTCGGAAGGGGTGAAGGCGGCCGGCGCCACGCCTCGCGAATTCTGCACCATCACCGTGACGGACGGCATCGCCATGGGCCACGAGGGCATGCGCTCGTCCCTGGTGAGCCGCGACCTGATCGCCGACTCCGTGGAACTGACCATGCGCGGCCACGGCTATGACGCCCTGGTGGGCATTGCCGGCTGCGACAAGTCCCTGCCGGGCATGATGATGGCCATGCTGCGCCTCAACGTTCCCAGCGTCTTCCTCTATGGCGGCTCCATCCTGCCTGGCCACTGGCGGGGCAAGGACGTCACCGTGGTCGATGTCTTCGAAGGCGTCGGCATGCACTCGGCCGGCAAGATGAGCCTTGAGGATCTCTGCAGCCTCGAAGAGCACGCCTGCCCGTCGGACGGCGCCTGCGGTGGTCAGTTCACCGCCAACACCATGGCCTGCGTGTCTGAAGCCATGGGCCTGGCCCTGCCGCTTTCGGCCTCCCTCCCGGCGCCGAACCTGGCCCGTGACTCGTATGCCGTGGCCTCGGGCGAGTGTGTGGTGCGCCTGATCGCCGAGAACCTGCGGCCCCGGGACATCGTCACCCGCAAGTCCTTCGAGAACGCCGCTGCCGTGGTCGCGGCGACTGGCGGCTCGACCAATGGCGGCCTGCACCTGCCGGCCATGGCCCATGAGTGCGGCATCGAATTCACCCTGCGCGACTTCGCCGAGATCGCCGCCCGCACGCCGCATATCGCCGACCTCAAGCCCGGCGGCCGCTTCGTGGCCAAGGACATGGGCGAGGCGGGCGGCATGCCCATGCTGCTCAAGACCCTGCTGGAAGGCGGCTATATCCACGGCGACTGCATGACCGTGACCGGCAAGACCATCGCCGAGAACCTCAAGGACGTGGTCTGGCGCGATGACCAGGAGGTCATCCGTCCTGTTTCCAATCCCCTGTCGCCTACCGGCGGCGTGGTCGGCCTGTGGGGCTCGCTGGCCCCCGATGGCGCCATCGTCAAGGTGGCCGGCATGACCAGTCACCGCAGCCATCGCGGGCCAGCCCGCTGTTTCGATGGCGAACAGGCCTGTTTCGACGCGGTCGAGGCCGGCGACTACAAGGACGGCGACGTTCTGGTCATCCGCTATGAAGGTCCGCGAGGCGGTCCGGGCATGCGCGAAATGCTGTCCACCACGGCGGCGATTTCCGGCCAGGGTCGGGGCGACAAGGTGGCCCTGATTACCGATGGCCGGTTCTCGGGGGGCACCCGTGGTCTGTGTGTGGGCCACATCGGACCCGAAGCGCAACTGGGCGGCCCCATCGCCCTGATCCAGGATGGCGACATCATCAGCATCGACTCCGACGCCGGAACCATCGAACTGGAAGTTGACCCCATCGAACTGGAAAACCGCAAGCGTCACTGGGCGCCCAAGGTGACCAATTACGGGTCAGGCGCTCTCTGGAAGTACGCCCAGCTGGTGGGCCCGCCCCATAAGGGCGCGGTGACCCATCCAGGCATGGCGGGCGAGAGCCACGTCTACGCGGACCTCTAAACCATGCGAACCCTGGGCCTGCTGGGCGGGATGAGCGCGGAGAGTACGACCTACTACTACCAGACGCTCAACCGCCTGGTGCGGGAGCGCCTGGGGCCCATGCATTCTGCTGAAGTGGTCATCTGGTCCATCGACTTCGCCCCCATGGCGGAGCTTCAGGCCAGGGGCAACTGGGACGCGGCTGGCGCTGAGCTGGTGAAGGTGGCTCAAGCCCTGGAGCGCGCCGGCGCTGAGGCCTTGATGATCGGCGCCAACACCATGCACGTCTGCGCGCCCCAGGTTGAGGCGGCGGTGGGTATTCCACTGATCCATATCGCCGATGCGACCGGTGGGGCGATCAAGGCCCTGGGCTGCAGCAAGCCCCTGCTGCTGGGCACCCGCTACACCATGGAGATGGGGTTCTACACCGACCGCCTGGCCGCCATGGGGATTTCGGCCTCGGTTCCTGATGCAGATGATCGGGCGAGGCTGCACGCCATCATCTATGACGAGCTAGTTCAGGGTTTGGTGACGGAGGTGTCCAAGACTGAGGTGCTGGCCATGATCGCGCGCTCGGTCGAGGCTGACAGTGTGATCTTTGGCTGTACAGAGATCGGGTTGTTGATTTCGCCCGAGGATCTGGCCCTGCCGGTGGTCGATACGGCCATTGTCCACGCCGAGGCTGGCGTGGCGTTCTCCATGGGTGTCTAGGGCAGGGCGCGGACGCCGAATGCTGCGGCGTGGCCCATCAGCAGACCTGCATAGATCACAACGGCGAGGGCGATGCGCCACCAGCCGATTTCACCGATCTTGAGCGGCTGGCGTCCGGCCAGGATGGCAGCGAAGGGGACATTGCTGGTCTGGGCGGCGAAGCCGTCCCAGGTTTCGCCCAGGGCGCGCCTGCGCTTGGCGTCAATGCTGTTTGTTCCGAAGATCGCCAAGGCGAGCAGCGAACCGAACAGGAGGATGGAGGCGATGTCGCCATTCACCAGCAGGTGCCCGGCCGCCCAGATGGCGACGCCCCAGAGGAAGGGATGGCGGGTGATCCGCAGCATGCCGCTGACGACGTCGGGACGGTCCAGGGAGCCTTCCTGCCGCACGCTGGTCGGATTGGGTGTCGTCAGGCCCGGGACGATCAGCAGAAAGGACAATGCCATCAATCCCAGCTGGATGTGGCGTGTCACCGGGGTGATGGTCCAGAAGGCCTGGTTCCAGGCTTCGTGTCGGGCGGCGCCATAGGCCATGATCAGCCAGGTCAGGCCCGCGACCGAGGCCAGGGAAAACAGACCCATATAGGGGCCCTGACCGATCCTTCCGGTGATGGTGTCCCGCAGTGTCGTGCCGGAGACCAGCAGATGCAGCAGGACGAAGAACACCGCCGCCGACAAGAGATTGACCATGGAACCCTCCCGAAACCTTCGCCATCCAGAGTGGAGTTATAAATTTACGGCGTCAAGTTATAGATCGTCGGGGTCGTCGTCGAATAGGGTGGGCTGTTCAGACGGGGGCGGTGGGGGCGGACGGACGGCTGCGGCCTTTGGTGCGCCCGGGCGTCTGAGGATGGCTTCAGCCCGGGCCATCCAGCGGTTGGCTTCCTTGATGGCGCCAGTGGCCGTTGCTTCGCCACGACGGCGGATCTCGTCGCCGACAACCCACAGGTCCAGCTCGAAATCCGGATGGTGGGGATCATCGAAGATCAGCCGCAAGGTGACCCGGTTGGCGTCGGGTACGGTCTGGTCCAGGGCCTTGCGGGGCTCATTGCGAAAGGCGCGGGCGACCACGATCCCGTCCACCATGACTTCCGCGCCCGCCAGCTCCTCGATCCGGTAGACCAGGCACCAGTTCCCGGCGTCCCAGGCGACAGCGCAAGTGTCGTTGGCGAAGTTGAACCCTGCCGCGCGGCCTCGACCGTGGGCGATGATCATGGCGTCAGGGCGTCCGCCCAGGACCCGCTTCATGGCCCTGGCCAGGGTGTGCACTTCCTGCATGTACCAGGCGACCAGAGACCCGGCTGCCGTCACCGCAATCCCGGCGAGCACCAGGAGCAAGAGAAGCTGGGGAATCTCCTTCATGGGCGGAGGCTAACCCCTCTCAAGACTTCAACAAAGCTCAGAGGTTCAGCTCGATCATGAAGGGCACGTGATCCGAGGGCTTTTCCCAGCCGCGCACGTGTTTGTGAATGGCGCAGCCGGTGAGCAGGTCTGCGGCCTGGGGGGAGAGCAGAGCGTGGTCAATGCGGATGCCGTTGTTCCTCTGCCAGGCGCCGGCCTGATAGTCCCAGAAGGTGTAGCTTTCAGCGGCGCCATCGATCGCCATGAAGGCCTCGGTCAGGCCAAGCCACTTCAGCGCCTGGAAGGCCCCTCGGCTTTCCGGCTGGGCCAGGGCGTCCTTGGTCCATTGCTCGGGATGGGAGGCGTCACGGGCTTCTGGAATGACGTTGTAGTCGCCGACCAGGGCCAGGGGCTCCTCGAGGGCCAGCAGGTCCCTTGCGTGGGCATTGAGGCGGGCCATCCAGGCCAGCTTGTAGTCGAACTTCTCGGTTCCGATCGGATTGCCATTGGGCAGGTAGATTGACGCGACCCGGACAGGGCGGGGCCCACTGACCACAGCCTCCAGGTAGCGCGCCTGCTCATCCGCATCGTCGCCAGGCAGGCCCTTGCGGATATCCTCAAGAGGCGTCTTGGAGAGGATCGCCACGCCATTATAGGTCTTCTGGCCATGGACGGCGACGTTATAGCCAAGCCTTTCAAAGGCTTCGGCCGGGAATTTCTCGTCGACGCACTTGATTTCCTGGAGGCAGGCGACGTCCGGCTGGGCTTCTTCGAACCAGCGCGTGACCGTCTCCAGTCGCGCATTCACCGAATTGACGTTCCAGGT
The DNA here is from genome assembly GCA_002256425.1 of Alphaproteobacteria bacterium PA2. Taxonomy (NCBI): domain Bacteria; kingdom Pseudomonadati; phylum Pseudomonadota; class Alphaproteobacteria; species Alphaproteobacteria bacterium PA2. The sequence continues at coordinate 1,751,353 of NKIZ01000001.1, forward strand.
GGCGATTCGCATCTTCAGGTCCCTCAGCGTCCGTCCCCGATCTATCCCGACCCGCATTCCAGCGCCAGCGCGGGTGACGCATGGTGATCTTGCAAGGCCTTGCTGGGCGCTCTAGGGCTTTGCGTTCGATTTGACCGATCAAGGGACCTGGCCGTGAAGCATATCCTGGATGAGTTGGAGCGGCGTCGCGAAGAAGCCCGGCAGGGCGGCGGCGAGCGGCGGATCGCCAGCCAGCATGCCAAGGGCAAGCTGACGGCGCGGGAGCGTCTGGAGCTGCTGCTGGACGACGGCTCCTTCGAAGAGTTCGACATGTTCGTCGAGCACCGCGCCACTGATTTCGGCATGGCCGACAACAAGATCGCCGGCGATGGGGTCGTCACTGGGTGGGGCACGATCAACGGCCGGACGGTCTTCGTGTTCTCCAAGGATTTCACGGTGTTCGGCGGGTCTCTTTCCAACGCCCACGCCCGCAAGATCGTCAAGGTGCAGGAGCAGGCCCTCAAGATGGGCGCCCCCATCATCGGCCTGTTTGACGCCGGCGGCGCTCGGATCCAGGAAGGGGTGGATGGCCTGGCCGGCTATGCCGACATCTTCCTGCAGAACACCCTGGCCTCGGGAGTTATTCCGCAGATCAGCGTCATCATGGGCCCCTGCGCCGGGGGCGATGTCTATTCGCCGGCCATTACCGACTTCATCTTCATGGTGAAGGATACCAGCTACATGTACGTGACCGGCCCCGACGTGGTGAAGACGGTCACCCACGAAGAAGTCACCCACGAGGAACTGGGCGGTTATCGCATCCACGCCATGAAGTCCGGTGTGGCCGACGGCGCTTTCGAGAACGATCTTGAGGCCCTGACCCAGGTCCGGCGGCTGATCGACTTCCTGCCGGCCTCCAACCGTGAAAAGCCTCCCGTCCGTGAGACCTTTGACCGGTCTGACCGGGAAGAGGCCAGCCTGGACACCCTGATCCCGGCCAACCCCAACAAGCCCTATGACATGAAGGAACTGATCCTCAAGGTTGTGGATGAGGCGGATTTCTTCGAGATTTCACCGGACTTCGCCAAGAACATCATCTGCGGCTTTGGCCGGATGGATGGATCGACCATCGGCATTGTCGCCAACCAGCCCCAGGTCCTGGCCGGCGTTCTGGACATTGATTCCAGCCGCAAGGCCGCGCGCTTTGTCCGCTTCTGCGACGCCTTCGACATTCCCCTGGTGACCCTGGTGGACGTGCCGGGCTTCATGCCGGGGACCAAGCAGGAGCAGGGCGGCCTGATCCGCCACGGCGCCAAGCTGCTGTTCGCCTATGCCGAGGCTACTGTGCCCAAGGTGACCCTGATCACCCGCAAGGCCTATGGCGGGGCCTATGACGTCATGAGCTCGAAGCACCTGCGGGGGGACATCAATTATGCCTGGCCTACGGCGGAAATTGCCGTCATGGGAGCCAAGGGGGCGGTGGAGATCATCTTCCGCTCGGAAATCGGCGATGCCGACGCCATTGCAGCCCGCACGGCGGAATACCAGGACCGCTTCGCAAACCCCTTCATCGCCGCCTCGCGGGGCTATATCGATGACGTGGTCAGTCCCCGTACGACCCGCAAGCGGATTTCCAGGGCCCTGAAGAACCTGAAGGGCAAGGTTCTGACCAACCCCTGGAAAAAGCACGACAACATCCCGCTCTAGACCATGGATCCGCACTTTCCCGAGCTTGACCCCTGGCTCGAGCGCTGGGGTCTTGTTCAGGACGGGTGGGCCTTTCAGACGCCCTATACCCGCAGCATCCTCGCCCCGGTCCTGGCTGGGGGGCGGAAGGCCATGCTGAAGATCGCGGGCAGCCCTGAGGAGGCTGCGGGGGCTCGGCTGATGGCCTGGTGGAGCGGCCGGGGCGCTGCTCCGGTCCTTGAGGCCGAGGGCGACGTCATCGTGCTGGAGCGGGCGGAGGATCCGGACGGCCTGGCGCGCATGGCCTTTGACGGCAAGGATGATGAGGCCACCCGGATCCTGTGTCAGGTCGTTGAAACCCTGCATCGGCCCAGGTCAGAGCCGACGCCCGATACCCTGCGCCCCCTGTCAGATTGGTTCAGAGCGCTGAAAGCAGCCCGGGAACGGCACCCTGTCTTTGAAAAGGCCGCGGCCCTGGCGGAAGGCCTGCTGGCTGAAACGGAAAGCCCCGTGATCCTGCACGGCGACGTCACTCACCAGAATGTCCTGGGTTTCGGCGACAAGGGCTGGCTGGCCATAGACCCCAAGGGCCTTTTCGGCGATCGGGCCTATGACTATGCCAATATCTTCCGAAGCCCTACCACCGCCATGACGACGCCCACACGCCTGAGGCGGCAGGCTGACGTCATGTCAGAATGCTCGGGCCTTGAGAGCCGGACCCTGCTGCAGTGGGGCTTCGTCCATGCCGCCTTGTCGGTGGCATGGTGGCTTGAAAACGGCCACTCTCTGAACGAGCGCGCCCTCAGGATCCCGGGTATGAACCTGGCTGTCCTTGAGGCAGGCTAGGGCCTGACAGGCTTGCCATCGGCCTTGTAGACCACGCCGCCCTTCATCACGAAGGCCACCCGCTCGAGTTCCGTCACATCTGCAAGCGGGTCACCGGCGACCGCGATGATGTCGGCATAACGTCCGGCCTGGACAGAGCCAATGTCGGCGGCGTGACCCAGCAGGTCAGAACCGCCGGCGGTGGCCGAGAGGATGGCGTCCATCGGGGTCAGGCCCGCCCTGACCATCAGGGCGAACTCCTTGCCATTATCGCCATGCGGAGCGAGCCCCTGGTCCGTCCCGAAGGCGATCTTGACCCCGGCCTTGAAGGCGTCGCCCAGGTTCCTGATCAGCACCGGGCCGACCTGCAGGGCCTTGGCGGCTGACGAGGGGTTGAGTTGTTCGGGGTGGTCCCGAGCAATCTTCATCGCGGTGTCGCCTACCAGCAGGGTGGGAACAAGATAGGTTCCGTGCGCCTTCATCAGCTTGTAGGTTTCCGCATTCGCGAAGGACCCGTGTTCAATGGAGTCCGCCCCGAGAATGACCGCCTTGTTGATGGCCTCAGCCCCGTGGGCGTGAGCGGCGACCTTGAGCCCGAGGCTGTGGGCCGTATCAACGACCGCCTGGATCTCGTCGTCGGCCATCAGCTGTTCATGAGGGTTGTCGCCAATGCTGAGGACCCCGCCGCTGGGCATGATCTTGATGAGGTCCACGCCCTGGCGACGCATGGTGCGCACGATCCGGCGCGCATCCTCCGGGCTGTCGACAATTGAATTCTTCCAGTTTGGATCGGTCAATTCTATGGCGAGACCATTCGCTTGATCGCCATGGCCGCCGGTCGGTCCCAAAGGCTCACCGGCGACATACAGGCGAGGACCCGGAATTGTGCCTTTGGCGATGGCCTTTCTGGCGGAAATCAACAGTTCGGTCTTGCCGCCGACATCCCGGACGGTTGTGAACCCTGCCTGCAAGGTTCTCCAAGTTGCGCCCACTGTCACAAAGCTGGAGTCGAATGAGGATCCAGTTACAGCGTCGACGACAGGATTTGACCCCGTGAACTCGCTTGTAATGTGGTCGTGGGCGTCAATCAGGCCTGGCAAGACGGTGCTCTTGGTCAGGTCGATGATCTCAGCCCCGGCGGGGGTGACAAAGCCGGGCTCAACAGAGGTAATCCGGTCGTCGCGGATCAGTATGGAAACTGCGGTTCTTGGGGTCTTGCTCAGACCGTCAATCAGCCTGCCGGCGTGAATGACAATATCCTTGGCGGAAGCGTTAGAACTAATCGCCAAACATACTGCGGCGACTAGTCCGGTGATCTCTCGAAAGTGATTTTTTGTCATTGCGAATCCGGGGGACGGAAAAGGAAAGTCCGGCATTGGACCTATAATTTCCGGAGGGTCAAACCTTATGGCAGGCTGAGTGCATATTTTTGAGGCGCCTCAATGGTCCGGCGCGAGTGGAGGGTATTTTCTGACGGATACGGACAATGTTTCAGAGGAAGGTCTGACCGTGCGGGTATGCCTTCCAACCCCGCTCCTGTTGCGGCAAATCAAAGCCCCGCCTGGCGTGGCCCTCTATCCTTCAACGGTCACGCGGAAGCCATGAATGAGCAATCTCGTTACGGAACTCGGCCTGTCGACAGTCATCGTCTGCGTGACCGTACTGATCCACCTTATCGGCCTCGATATCCTGCAGCTCATGACCAGACTGCACCTGGAGCGGTTTGCGACCTGGATCCACCTGGACCGTATTGTGGTTCCAGTCGGCATCGTTCTCGGCCTGTTCGTCGTCCACGGTCTGGAGATCTGGCTCTACGCCCTGGTCTACTGGAAGCTGAACATCATGCCGGACCTGGAAAACGCCCTCTATTTTTCCACAAGCGCCTATTCGACTCTCGGCGAAACGGGATCCGTCCTTCCCGTGGAATGGCGTGTGGTCGGGGTCCTGGAGGCCGTCAATGGCATGCTGCTGATCGGCTGGTCCACGGCCTTCCTGTTCCAGATCCTCCAGCACCTGATGTGGGAGGAGTCAGGTCATTCCCTGCCCAGGGGCGCCATCGCCAAGGCGTCGCCGCGGCCCAGGGGATCGCGCAAGGACTCCTCGGTCTGAACAAATTCCAGGGAGACTGAATTGATGCAGTAGCGCAGGCCCGTGGGGGGCGGGCCATCGGGGAAGACATGCCCCTGATGGCTGTCACAGCGGGCGCAGCGGGTCTCGATCCTCAGCATGCCGTAGCTGGTGTCGCGGATCCCGAGGACATGGCTCTGGTCGAATGGCGTGTGGAAGCTGGGCCAGCCAGTTCCGCTCTCGAACTTGGTCCTGGCCTTGAACAGGGGCAGCCCGCAGAGGCGGCAGCAGTAGACGCCGTCCTCCTTGTTGTCCAAAAGACCGCCGCAGAACGGGGCTTCGGTGCCGTGATGCAGCAAGACCTCGGCCTCTTCTCGGCTGAGGCCGCTTTCCAGACGCTTGCGTTCCGTTGCGTCGGGGGGTGTCAGATCGAAACCTGAAGGGGAGGCGGCTGGCTTGTCCATGTTGTCCACTCTAATGTCTTTGGCTGATCTACGAAAGCGCCCGTCAAAGGGTTACACCGTCGCGTCGACATAACAGTCCCAAGTCGAGGTCCATGTTTACGAAAATCCTGATCGCCAACCGCGGCGAAATCGCTGTCCGGGTCATCAAGACCTGTCGTCGGATGGGGATAGCCACTGTGGTGGTCTATTCCGAGGCTGACGCCGACTCCATGGCCGTGGAAATGGCCGACGAGACGGTCTTCATCGGGCCGGCGCCCGCTGCACAGAGCTATCTGGTGGCCGACAAGATCGTCGCGGCCTGTCGTGAGACCGGCGCACAGGCCGTGCACCCGGGCTTTGGCTTCCTTTCGGAAAACGCCGGCTTCGCCAAACGACTGGCTGAGGAGGGGATCGTCTTCATCGGCCCCAACCCCCACGCCATCGAGGCCATGGGCGACAAGATCGAAAGCAAGAAGTTCGCAGCCAGGGCCAATGTCTCTGTAGTCCCCGGCCACGTGGGCGAGATCGACGATACGGCCCATGCCATCAAGATCAGTGAAGACATCGGCTATCCGGTGATGATCAAGGCCTCAGCTGGCGGCGGGGGCAAGGGCATCCGCGTCGCATGGAACCGTCAGGACGTAGAGGAAGGCTTCCCGGCTGTCCGGGCTGAAGCCAAGGCCAGCTTCGGGGACGACCGGATCTTCATCGAAAAGTTCATTGAGAGCCCCCGCCACATCGAGATCCAGGTGCTGGGCGACAAGCACGGCAATGTGGTTCACCTGTTCGAGCGCGAATGCTCGATCCAGCGCCGAAACCAGAAGGTCATCGAAGAGGCGCCGTCGCCCCTGCTGGACGAGGCGACCCGCGCCGCCATGGGCGCCCAGGCCGTCGCCCTGGCCAAGGCGGTCAACTATGACAGCGCCGGCACCGTGGAATTCGTAGCTGGCCAGGACAAGTCCTTCTTCTTCCTGGAAATGAACACCCGCCTGCAGGTGGAGCATCCGGTCACAGAACTGATTACCGGGGTCGACCTGGTGGAACAGATGATCCGGTCAGCCTTTGGCGAGGCCATGGCGTTTTCGCAGGACGACCTGGCCATCAAGGGCTGGGCCATTGAGAGCCGGATCTACGCAGAGGATCCCTATAGGGGCTTCCTGCCGTCGATCGGCCGTCTGGTGCGCTATGCGCCTCCGGAGGAGGGGACCCTCACCGACGGCGCCATTGTCCGCAATGACGCCGGAGTGCGCGAAGGCGACGAGATCTCGATGTTCTATGACCCGATGATCTCCAAGCTTTCGACCTGGGCGCCGACCCGTATTGAGGCCATCGACGTCATGGGCTGTGCTCTCGAAGATTTCCATATCGAAGGCCTGGGCCAGAACATTCCCTTCCTGGCGGCGGTCATGGACCAGGAGCGGTTCCGCTCGGGCGCGCTTTCGACCAACTACATCAAGGATGAGTTCCCCGAGGGCTTCAACGGCGTGGCGCCGACCGACTTCCAGAGGGATCTGGTGGCCTCGGTGGCCTGCGCCATGCAGCAGATCCAGACCAAGCGGACCTCGCCAGGTCTGGCCCGTGCCGAGTGGGTTGTGATTGCCGGCTCTGAAACCCGTCACGTCAAGCTCGCCAATGGCGGCGGCGAATACCGGATGACCATGGTCGAGGATGACCGCACGGTGGTTCTGGGCGACATAGCCTGGCGTCCTGGCGATCCGACCTTCCGAGGCAGGCTGGACGGCGTGGCCTTCACCTGTGCGGTCAGGCCGGCGGCCGAGGGCTATTTCATCCGGCACAGGGCGGCCAGCCTGCGGGTTCTGGTGCTCTCGCCCCGGTCGGCGGAGTTGCATGCCAAGCTGCCGCCCAAGAAGGCCGCTGACACCTCCAAGATGATCCTGTCGCCCATGCCCGGTCTTGTGGTCAGCCTGGATGTGACAGCCGGTCAAACAGTCCGTGCTGGCGAGGCTGTCGCCGTGATCGAGGCCATGAAGATGCAGAACATCATCCGCGCCGAGCGGGACGGGGTGGTGAAGTCTGTAGGCGCCGCTGCGGGGGATTCTGTCGCAGCGGACGAGGTCTTGCTGGAACTGGTCTAGACGGCCAGTCTCACCGGGAAGTTGGAGTCGTCAGCGTGAACGGGCAGTCGGACCTGGGTAACCTGCTGTTTTCTGCGGAGGGGCGTCTTTCCCGGACGCCGTTCCTGATTGTGGCTGCGGTCCTGATCGTCACCGCCAGCGTTTACGAGTCCGTGGTGGGACCGACCCTGCACTGGCTGACCGGTTGGGTTGTCTATCCGATCCTGTTCTTCTGTGGCGCCTGCATACTTTCCAAGCGCCTGCACGATCGTGGGCGGTCTGGTTGGTTCGCGGCCCTGATTCTGGTGGCACTTGCGGCGACCTGGCCTGAGCCGGTGGGCTTTTTCGACTTTCTGTTCACCCTGGTCGTCATCTGGGGGGTGATCGAACTGGGCGTTATGAGGGGCGAGCCCGGGGTCAACCGGTTTGGCCCACCAGCCCCCTAGGCAGGGGCCTTGCCTTCGGTTGGGCCGAAGAGATCTTCAAATGCGGATTTGAGGGCGGCGTCAGCCTCATCCATCGTCACGGGCAGGCCAAGATCCACAAGACTGGTGACGCCATGCTCGGTCTGGCCGCAGGGCACGATCCCGCTGAAATGGCCAAGGTCAGGCTCAACATTCAGTGAAATCCCGTGGAAGGACACCCACTTGCGCATTTTGACCCCTATGGCGGCGATCTTGTCTTCGCGGGTCGGCGCGCCTGGGGTCCTGCGCTCAACCCATACCCCGACCCGACCCTCGCGGATCTGGCCCTCCACATTGAAACGAGCCAGGGCGGCGATCACCCAGGCCTCGAGGGATGCCACAAACTTGCGGACATCCCGCTCTCGGGCGGTCAGATCCAGCATGACATAGGCAACCCGCTGTCCGGGGCCATGATAGGTGTACTGGCCGCCTCGGCCGGACTCGAAGACAGGGAATCGGTCGGGCTCCAGCAGGTCCGCAGACCTGGCTGAAACGCCGGCCGTGTAGAGGGGAGGGTGCTCAAGCAGCCACACAAGTTCAGGCGCCTGGCCTTCCGCAATGGCCGCTGCCCGGGCCTCCATGGCCTGAACTGCATCCAGGTACCCGACAGGCCCCCGTGAGATCACCCATTCCACCGCCTGGCCATCTTTTCTCCCGAAAATCGGCGGCGTCTGGGCGGGGCTTAACGACCGGTTCAGCATGATGCCCACAATATGGCGAGGGGTGAGACAAGTCGCCATTCGCGCCTTGTTTTCGTTCGGGAATTCAAAGGTCCAGTATCTTGAGTCAAGTCAACTCCGTTAATGTCGAAATCTCGGTCGTCCTCGGGCGATCGGTTCTGCCCATGGCCCAGCTGCTGAAGATGGGCCGGGGCGCCGTGATTCCCCTCGATGCGACCGCTAACGACGAAGTCTGGATTCTGGCCAACAACTATCCCGTAGCCCGGGGCGAAATTCAGATAAATGACGAGCGGATCTCCATCGCCGTCACCGGTCCAGCCGATGTCTATGACTTTATGGCGGGCGGAAACTCGTAGAGCTCTTTCCCTTTGGATCGAAATATCTAAAGGGAGAAAAAGAGCTATAATTCAAAAACTTGGAGCGTGTTCCAAGGCGATAGCCGGTTCCCACTTATCGCCACACGCTCTAAACGCTTCACAAACCCGCCGGGCTTTGCTACGCCCCGCGGCTCACCACGCGCGGTCGTGGCGGAATTGGTAGACGCGCAGCGTTGAGGTCGCTGTGGGGCAACCCGTGGAAGTTCGAGTCTTCTCGACCGCACCAGTGAAACAGGGTCTAAGCCAAAGGCTGACGTAAAGACGAGTCGACGCATCTAGAAGGGGGAGGTCCGCATGAGCCGCGACACCGATCACCTTGAAGATGTGCGCCCCGTCGCCGATCAGGCCTTGGCCCCCCAGGTCGCCGAAGACCTGGAGGATATGGCGCTTGGCGAAGACTACGCCCTGAATCCCGACTTCGTAGCGATGGTTGTCGACGCAGCTGATCGCGGCGACGCCGAACGTCTGCGGGAACTGCTGGCGGCCCTGCACCCGGCCGACGTGGCCGACCTGATGGGCTTCCTTTCCCAGGGCGACCGTGAAGAAGTTCTGGCGCACCTCGATCCTGAAGCCCTGGCCGAAATCCTTTCGGAACTCGATACCGAGATCCGCGAGGACATCCTTGAGCAGTTGCCGTCATCTACCCTGGCCAAGGCCCTTGGTGAGATGGATTCCGATGACGCCGTGGACGTCGTCGAGGATCTCGAAGACGACAAGCGCGCCCAGGTTCTGGCGGCCATGCCTGAGGGCGACCGCACCGCCATCGAATCCTCCCTGTCCTATGAGGAAGAAACCGCTGGCCGCCTGATGCAGCGGGAAGTGGTCTGGGCGCCGCAATTCTGGACCGTGGGTCAGACGATTGATCACTTCCGGAAGGAAGCGGAGCGACTCCCGGAACTGTTTTTCGACCTCTATGTCGTTGATCCGTCCCACAATCCGGTGGGGGGCATTCCGGTCAGCCACCTGCTCAAGACGCCGCGGGATACGCCCCTGGCGCAGATCATGGATCAGATCACCGAAATCCCGGTCGACATGGACCAGGAAGAGGTGGCCTACATCTTCAACAAGTACCACCTGATCTCGGCGCCTGTTGTCGAGCCGGGCGGTCGACTTGTGGGCCAGATCACCGTCGATGACATCGTCGGGGTTATCCAGGAAGAAAGCGAAGAAGACATTCTGGCCCTGGCCGGCGTGTCCGATGCCGGACGGGACGCCGACATTGTCGGGATCGTCCGCGCCCGCCTGCCCTGGTTGCTGATCAATCTGATGACTTCGGTCGTCGCCTCGACAGTGGTTGGGGTGTTCCAGGACACCATCGCCAAGGTCATCGCCCTTGCTGTCCTGATGCCGATTGTCTCATCCCTGGGCGGAAACGCCGGCACCCAGGCCCTGACCGTGGCTGTGCGGGCCCTGGCAAGCCGGGAGCTGAACGCCGCCAACGCCTGGCGGGTGATCAACCGGGAACTCATTGTCGGCCTGCTGAATGGCCTGGCCCTGGCCCTGGTGATGGGGGCGGCGGTCTTTGTCTTCTTCCATGATCAGAAACTTGCCCTGACCATGGGTCTTGCGATCATGGCCAACCTGTTCGTAGCGGCCTTCGCCGGCATTCTGGCGCCCATCGTTCTGGAGCGTCTTGGCCGGGATCCGGCCGTCTCGTCATCCGTCGTCGTGACCTTCGCCACAGACTTCATGGGCTTCCTGGCCCTGCTCGGGATTGCGCGCCTCATCCTGTTCTGATCCGGCCCCGTTCTTGCGGACGACCCAACGGACGCCTGCGCGTCTGTGTCAAATTGGGTCAACGGGCTATGAAACCGCGATATCAGGTCTCCAAAGCCGCCATCGAGCTCATCAAGAGCTTTGAGGGCTTCCGGAATACGGCCGCCAGCCTGACCGACGGTCGCTGGACCATCGGTTATGGTCATATCCGGAGCACCCGTGAGGGGGCAGAAGTCTCTCAGCAGGATGCCGAAGCCCTGTTGATCTACGACCTGATTGATGTCGCTGACGCGGTAAACACCCTGACCTTTACGCCCCTCTCGCAGAACCAGTTCGATGCCCTCTGCGCCTTCGTCTACAATATCGGGGTAGAGGCCTTCCGGGGATCTGACGTCCTCAAGCACATCAACGAAGGCCGCATGCTTCAGGCTGCCTGCGCCATGGAGCTTTGGCGTCGCGCAGAGTTCCAGGGCAGTTCCCTGATCATTGACGCCATGGTCCGTCGTCGGGCGGCCGAAAAGACGCTGTTTCTGACTCCGGCCAGGGGTTGGGTTCCTGCGCCATCCGCCATCCTGCGCCCCATGCTGGATGTCGATACCCTTGGACAGGTTCCGAGGGAGCCTCCGACGGATGTAACTTCCCCTCTCGAAGGGGCCGATCCGACCCCGGAGCGGGTTGAGCCGCCCCTGAGTCTGGCTCGACCGGCCCCTGCGGCCGTTGGCTCCTCATCTGAGGGCCCGTCGCCATCTCCACCGTCAAACCCTTCCTGGCCCCTCCGATTTGAGACCGGCGACGCCGACCTGCGCTCTGAATCCATGCCGGCGCCAGACGTTCAGAGCGCACCTGATCCAGCGCCCGCGCCCAGGGACACATTCGGCCTTCGGCAGGACCCCTTGCCCGAACCCTCGGTCGCCGCCACCTGGAACATTGTCGACCGTCCCAAGGTCAATCTCGAACCCATCCTGACCGTTGCGGCGCCAGCCCTGGCCCTGACTATTGGCGGGATCTACTGGTCTGGCCACGGAACCCTGGGCGGAGGTTTCTTCCATCCCCTGGTTATTGGCTGGCTGGTCTGCCTGATCGGACTGGCGGGCCTCAGCTACGCCGCCTACCTGCTGCTGGTGGATCTGGGATATATCGAGCCCCTGCACGACACAGGCGACTAGCCCCGCCTCGCGCGAAGGCCCGGCTCATGGTAGATTCGATCCATGATCCCGAACCACAATCCCTCCATGGATTTCGCCCTGAGCGAGACCGCTGACGCCATTCGCGACACGACGGCGCGTTTCGCAGCTGACCGTATCGCGCCGATCGCCGCCGAGATTGACCAGTCCAATGCCTTTCCCCGGCATCTCTGGCCCGAAATGGGCGCCCTGGGGCTGCACGGCATTACGGTCGAGGAAGAGTTCGGCGGACTTGGTCTGGGCTATCTCGAACACGTGGTGGCCATGGAGGAGGTGTCTCGCGCCTCCGCTGCCGTGGGCCTCAGCTATGGCGCCCATTCAAACCTGTGCGTGAACCAGTTGCGGCGATGGGGCTCGCAGGAGCAGAAGCGCCGTTATCTTCCAGGACTGATCAGCGGAGATCACGTTGGCTCCCTGGCGATGAGTGAGGCCGGATCAGGCTCGGATGTGGTCTCCATGCGGCTCAAGGCGGAGCGCAAGGGGGACCGTTTCGTCCTCAACGGAACCAAGTTCTGGATCACCAATGCACCGCACGCCGATGTCCTGGTGGTGTACGCCAAGACGTCTCCGGAGGAGTCCAGCAAGGGCATTACCGCCTTCCTGGTGGAGAATGGCTTCAAGGGCTTCTCGGTGAGCCAGAAGCTGGACAAGATGGGCATGCGCGGATCCGATACCGCAGAGCTGGTTTTTGAAGACTGCGAAATTCCCGAAGAGAACGTCATGGGCCCGCTGAATGGCGGTGTTGGCGTTCTGATGAGCGGTCTGGACTATGAACGTGCAGTCCTGTCAGCCGGGCCGCTGGGCATCATGCAGGCCTGCCTCGATGTGGTCCTGCCCTATGTCCGGGAGCGCAAGCAGTTCGGAAAGCCCATAGGGTCGTTCCAGCTCATGCAGGGCAAGGTCGCCGACATGTATGTCGCCCTGAATTCGGCCCGGGCCTATGTCTATGCGGTAGCCAGGGCCTGCGACGCTGGAATGACCACGCGGTTCGATGCGGCGGGGGCGATCCTTATGGCGTCCGAGAATGCCGTAAAGGTCGCGGCAGAGGCCATCCAGGCCCTTGGCGGCGCCGGCTATACCAAGGACTATCCGGTGGAGCGCTTCCTGCGGGACGCCAAGCTCTATGACATCGGGGCAGGGACCAATGAGATCCGCCGGTACTTGATCGGGCGTGAGTTGATCGGCGCATGAAGGCGGCCGGGGCGATTCTGGGGATCCTGCTCCTGTCAGGATGCGCCACCCTGCCACGGGCGGCCTGCCCGGCCGGTGAGAAATCCATGCTCACCGTGCAGTTATTCTTCGGACGCAATATCGGCGGCAAGCCAGGCGTCAGCGATGCGGATTTCCGCGCCTTCAGCGACGATGAACTCACCCCCCGTTTTCCTGATGGCCTGACGGTTCTGGACGGCGGGGGGCAGTGGAAGGGCGCGGACAACACCTTGATCCGCGAGGCCTCGAAGGTCGTGATGGTGGTCGCGACACCCAGCCGGGACCTGACGCGCCGGGTTGAAGCGGCGAGGGCGGCCTATGTCACCAGGTTCCATCAGGACTCAGTCATGGTGGTGACCCAGCAGGCCTGCGTCGGGTTCTAGCCCGGGCTGGACGTGCAGATATGCGAAAGGCCGCCCCGTCGCCGGAGCGGCCTTTCCATTGTCGGACCGCTCAGCGGCCGCGCAACCTAAAAGAGCCGACGCTCACGCCTCACCAATGGAGGCCCAGGTCACGGTTTCCGCTTGCGGATGAAGACAATGAGACACTGGGTCACCTCCTTTCAGTTGTTTGAACAAGGCCTTGATATGGGCACGGATTCGCACGTCTGCAAATAGGAGATCGAGGGTCAGGTTTCCTGGTGCTGGCTGGCCCGGCGCCGCAGGTCGATCACTGGCTTGGTCAGCTTTGCGATGGCTTCCATCATGGTTTTGTAGCCCGCGCTGACGGCCGGTTCGTAGGCGGCCCAGTCGCGGATTTCGACCCCGGCCACCTCCGGGGTGATGAGCAGGTCTGTCGCCTCCCGGGAAGCGGCCAGATCGCGTCCTGAGGATACGGTGGCAGCCCGCATCAGCAGGGAGACTATGGGCGGGCCCTTGCGCCATTGACCCGACAGGATCCAGCGCCACACAGAAGCTGGCCGGGCCACGTCGTCGGCGGTGATGGACCGTCCGCGGGTGACGTCGACCCCGACAATGGGACCCAACTGCAGGGCCCTCATGATGTCGGCGGGGTAGTTCTTGAGGACAGCGCCGTCCACCAGGACATTGTTGTCCAGGGTCGCCGGCGGCAGGATGCCTGGAAGGGAGATCGTGGCGCGCAGGGCGTCCCTCAGCAGGCCGCGCTTGTGGACGTGATAGGCGCCGGTGGTCAGGTTGGAAGACACGCAGAAGAAGGGCAACCAGAGATCGGCGATATGGACCTCGCCGAAGTGTTCCTGCAGGCGGACATGAACCTTCTCGCCAAGGGTCATGGCCAGGATAGGGAAGGCGATGTCATCGAGGGGACTGGACTCGACGAAGGCCGCCTTGATCCGCTCATCCATTTCCTCCGTGTCCCAGCCCATGGCCACCCCGGCGGCGATGACGCCCCCCATGGAGGCGCCGCAGACGAAGTCCAGAGGTACGCCCTGCTCACGAAGGGCGCGGATGGCGCCGATATGAGCATAGGCCCGGGCGCCGCCGCCTGAAAGCACGAGGCCGACGGACTGCCCGGTCAGGACCCGGGCAATGCGCGCATAGTCCTCATTGCCATCCCGGCGCAGGTGGAAGAGCCGAGAAGGCATGGCGGCGTCCATCCAGGCTTCGGAGCCCTTGGGCCATTTTACCCCGCGCTTCTGGACGAGTATCAGATCCACCAGGTTCTGCGCCTGGAGGGGATCGCTGGACCGCATCAGGCCGTCCTTGGGCGGCGGAGCGTCCCCGCGTCCCACCCGGAACAGCCGGTCTACCTGGCGACCGACAACCTGCCGCCAGTTGATGTCGTCGGCTTCAGCGGCGTAGAGCACGAAATCGTAGTCGTGCTCGACATTGGAGAACCATTCGGTCGGTGCGTGCTGCGCCTCTGCTCCGATGACCGTGACCGTATAGCCCAGCTTACCGATCTCCCGGGCGATCCGGTCCACCAGAGGCCGCAGGGCGACAGGCTCGCCTATGGTCACGAAGCCAAAGACCGAAGGGACGCCCGAGGAGCTCTTGGTCGCCGCCTGCCGGCTGCGCATGATCATCAGCCGCGCCAGTTCGGTCATGACCGCAGGGCTGGCGTCACAGGCTTCGAAGAAGACGTCCCTGGGCAGGGCGAAGATCTCGGAATCCCGCAGGGCGACCACATTTCCGGTGTGGGGCACCCCCGCAATCAGGCTCATCTCGCCAGCAGGCTCCCCCGGTCGGATGACCCCGAGGAACTGCGGCTCCATGCCTTCTTCCCGGCGGAAGGCGCCAAGCCGTCCCGCTCTGAGGAAATAGAGCTGGTCAGAGGGATCGCCGCTCTTGAACAGGGTTGCGCCGCCGGGGAGGGAGAACCAGGTGGCTTCCCCCATGGCTCGTTCATCCTCAAACAGACGGGCGAGGGCCGAGTTCGTCGGGATGTCAGGCAGTGTGACCACGAAGCGGGATGCTAGCTTGCGTCGCCGCGCGGCGCTATGCCTTGCATATGCCAGTCTTGAAGTCCGCCATCGACCCCGCCAGCCCCACCTTCCAGGCCAATGACGCGCTCAATCGCGGCCTGGTCGAGACCCTGCAACAGCGTACAAGCCAGGCCGCCCTTGGCGGGCCGGAGGAAAGCCGCAAGCGACATGTGGCGCGCAGGAAGCTCCTGCCCCGTGACCGGGTCATGCGACTGCTCGACGCCGGTTCGCCCTTCCTTGAAACCGCGGCCCTGGCCGGGTTCGGACTTTACGATGACGAGGCCCCCGGGTCGGGCCTGATCACCGGGATCGGCCGGGTCAGTGGCCGCGAGGTCATGATCCTGGCCAATGATGCGACGGTGAAGGGCGGGGCCTATTTCCCCATGACCGTGAAGAAGCATCTGAGAGCGCAGGAAGTAGCCCTGCAGAACCGGCTGCCCTGCATCTATCTGGTGGATTCAGGTGGCGCCAACCTGCCCCATCAAGCCGAGGTGTTTCCGGATCGCGACCATTTTGGCCGGATTTTCTTCAACCAGGCGCAGATGAGCGCCCAGGGCATAGCCCAGATCGCCTGCGTCATGGGGTCCTGCACGGCAGGCGGCGCCTATGTCCCGGCCATGAGCGACGAGACGGTGATCGTCCGGGGTGCTGGCGAGGAAAGCCAGGGCACCATCTTCCTGGGCGGTCCGCCCTTGGTGAAGGCGGCCACCGGCGAAGTGATTTCAGCGACGGAACTGGGCGGCGCCGACACCCACGGACGCCGATCCGGTGTGGTGGACCATGTGGCCGCCGATGATGACCATGCCCTTCAGATCGTCCGTGACATTGTCGCCAACCTCAATACCCGCAAGCCCGACAGCGTGGTCCTGACCGAACCCTGCGAGCCGCTCTACGATCCTGAAGAGCTCTATGGCGTCGTGCCGGCCGATGTCAGGGCGCCCTATGACGTGCGCGAAGTCATCGCCCGGATCGTCGACGGATCGGAGTTTGATGAGTTCAAGGCGCTCTACGGGACGACCCTGGTCACAGGCTTTGCCCGGATCTGGGGTCAGCCAGTCGCGATCCTCGCCAATAATGGTGTCCTGTTTTCCGAAAGCGCACTGAAGGGCGCGCATTTCATTGAGCTGGCCTGCAAGCGGGGCATTCCCCTTGTCTTCCTGCAGAACATTTCCGGCTTCATGGTCGGCGGCAAGTATGAGGCTGGCGGCATAGCCAAGGACGGCGCCAAGCTGGTAACGGCGGTGGCCTGCGCAGAGGTTCCCAAGTTCACGGTCCTGATCGGCGGCTCCTTCGGCGCTGGAAATTACGGCATGTGCGGCCGGGCGTATTCGCCACGCTTCCTGTGGAGCTGGCCCAACAGCCGGATCAGCGTCATGGGCGGAGAGCAGGCGGCCAGTGTGCTGGCCACCATCCGGCGGGACGGGCTGGAGGCCAGGGGCGGCCAGTGGTCCCAGGCGGAAGAAGACGCCTTCAAGGCGCCTATCCGCGAGCGCTACGAGACTGAAGGCGACCCCTATTTCGCCACGGCCCGCCTCTGGGATGACGGGATCATCGATCCGGCCCAGACCCGAGATGTTCTCGGACTTTCCATCTCTGCAGCCCTGAACGCTCCCATTGGAGAGACCCGGTTTGGGATCTTCCGGATGTAGCCGACCGCGGCGGGAAATTTGCGGAAGGACAAGGGCGTGCCTATCTCACCGTGATAGGCATGATCCGAACTGTGCAACCGGAAGGACTATCCGATGACCAATCCTATCGCCGATCCCATGGTCGAGGGCGCAGACAGCAACGACATGTCTGGCCTGGTCCGCATTGATGCGACCCTGGCGGGGGCGGTCACCGTGACCCTGAACCGCCCGGAGGCGCGCAACGCCTTCAACGCCGAACTGATCGCCGCCCTGCACGAGGCCTTCACCACCCTCCAGGGCGCGGAAGGCGTGCGGGTGGTCTTTCTTAGGGGGGAGGGGGGAACCTTCAGCGCAGGGGCGGATCTGGAATGGATGCGCGAGGCCGCCCAGAGGACCGAAGCCGACAACCATGATGACGCCTTCCGCATGGCGCTCATGCTGAAGGCCCTGTGGGACATTCCGGCCCTGACCGTGGCCCTGGTCGAAGGGGGAGCCTTCGGCGGAGGCGCTGGTCTGGCCGCCGCCTGCGATATGGCCGTTTCGACATCCGCCGCAAAGTTCAGCTTCTCCGAGGTTCGCCTGGGCCTGATCGCCGCAACCATCAGCCCCTATGTGGTCGACGCCATCGGGCCCCGTGCAGCCCGGGGCCTGTTCGCAACCGGTCGGGTTTTCGATGCAGCCCATGCCGAGAAGATCGGCCTGGTGACCGAATGCGTGGCCGACGCCGCCGCCCTCAAGCAGGCGCAGTCCAGGATTTCGGAAGAGATGCAACTGGCCGCGCCAGGCGCTGTTGCGGCGTCCAAGGATCTGGTTCGCGATGTGGCCCACAGGGTTGTGGATCGCGGCTTGATGGAAGACACCGCCCGACGCATTGCCAGAACCCGGGTGAGCGAGGAAGGACAGGAGGGCGTCCTGGCCTTTCTGGAAAAGCGAAAGCCCGGCTGGGCGCAGTCCTGAAGCGGAATTTGCCTCAAGATGAATGGGGCTGACGCCGATTTAGGGTGAATTTCCCGCTTGGCCCCGGCTATGCTTGGGACCTGTCGGGCAAATGGGGCGCCAAGGTGGAGTCTGGGATTCAGGAACTTGCGACCGCGGACCTCGTGGCCGGAGAACTCGGGCGGGCGTCACGGCACAGCGCGCCCCTGGGAACGCCCTGCGCCAACTGTCAGACACCCGTGCAGGGGCCCTGGTGTCACGCCTGCGGCCAGAAGGCCGAGACCTATCATCGATCCATACTGCATCTGATCGGCGAAGCCTTCGAGGGGCTGACGCATGTGGATGGCAGGGTCTGGACCACCCTTCGACGACTGGCCACCAAACCAGCCCAACTCACCAGGGATTATCTGGACGGCAAGCGTGCTTCCCAGATCCCGCCTTTCAGACTCTACCTCGTCGTGCTTCTCGTCCTGTTCATGTCCGGATCAGTGAGCGCCTGGCTGAACCCCATGGAAGGTTCCAAGTTCATCGGCGTCCCGAAACCAGGCGAGGTTCACTTTGAAACCAAGCTCGATGATGGCAAGGCTGGCGCGGCCGTAACTGAGTGGCTTGAGCACCGGGTCATGGCGGCGGCCAGGGATCCGGAAAAACTGGTCAGCGCCATGGAGCACTGGAGCCACCAGTTCGCCATCCTGTTTGTGCTGGTCGCGGCGCCGCTTCTGACCCTGGCCTTCGTATTCCAGCGCCAGTTCTATGTTTTCGACCATCTGATCTTTTCCATGCACTCCCTGTCCTTTCAGGGCTTTCTCATGTCTGTCGTGATCCTGGCTGGAGCCTGGTTCAGCGGATCTGCATGGTTGCTGCTTCTTGCCCCGGTTCACCTGTTCGCTCACATGCGCGGGGTCTATCAGACCAGCATTTTCGGGACCCTGGCGCGCATGGCTTTTCTGTTTGTGGGTTCCTGCTTCGGGTTCGCCATCATGATGGCGGCCCTGGTGCTCGTCGGCCTGGCCCAGTTGCACTGAGATGTTCAGCTCCATCCTCGTCGCCAATCGTGGTGAGATCGCTCGCCGCATCTTCCGCACAGCCCGCCGGATGGGGATTGCGACTTTAGCGGTCTATTCCGACGCGGATGCCGATAGCGCCCACGTCCGCGACGCAGATCATGGGGTCAGGATCGGACCGGCGCCTGCCCGGGAAAGCTATCTCTTGCCAGAGGCGGTTCTTGCCGCCGCCAGGGAAGCCGGGGCTGAAGCCATTCATCCCGGCTATGGTTTTCTGTCAGAGAACGCAGACTTTGCCGAGGCCGTGATGGCCGCAGGCCTGATCTGGATTGGCCCGCCTCCGGCCGCCATCCGGGCCATGGGCCTGAAGGACGCCGCCAAGGCCCTGATGATCCAGGCAGGCGTTCCGGTGACGCCTGGCTATCTCGGCGAAGACCAGGATGCCGGTCGCCTGCAGGCCGAGGCTGACCAGATCGGCTATCCGGTCCTCATCAAGGCGGTCGCCGGGGGCGGCGGCAAGGGCATGAGGCGGGTTGAAGATTCAGCAGGCTTCGGGGCTGCCCTGGCGTCTTGCCGTCGTGAGGCCGCCGCAGCCTTTGGCGATGAACGGGTCCTGATCGAGAAATATGTCTCCCGGCCCAGGCACATCGAAGTCCAGGTTTTCGGCGATCAGTCCGGTCAGGTCGTCCATCTGTTCGAGCGGGATTGCTCACTGCAGAGGCGCCACCAGAAGGTCATCGAAGAGGCTCCCGCGCCTGGCATGACCGCAGCGGCCCGTGAGGCCATTACGTCAGCCGCCGTGAAGGCGGCCAAGGCGGTCGGCTATGTCGGCGCAGGGACGATTGAGTTCATCGCCGACGCCAGCGAGGGCCTGAGACCGGACCGCATCTGGTTCATGGAGATGAATACCCGGCTGCAGGTCGAGCATCCGGTCACAGAAGCCGTCACAGGCGTTGACCTTGTGGAGTGGCAGATCCGCGTGGCGGCGGGGGAGGGGCTGCCCCTGTCCCAGGAACAGATCCGCCTTTCCGGGCATGCCATCGAGGCCCGGCTCTACGCGGAGAATCCGGCCAGCGGATTCCTGCCGTCCATCGGATCCCTCGATCACTTCCGCCTGCCCGAAGGCGTTCGGGTCGACAGCGCCGTGGAAGAGGGTGACGAGGTCACTCCTCATTATGACCCGATGATCGCCAAGCTGATTGCCCATGCGTCCACCCGGGAGGGCGCCTCTGATCAACTGGCGGAGGCCTGTGCTTCGGTCGAGGTCTGGCCCTTGAAGACCAATGCCGGCTTCCTTGCCCGCTGCCTTGACCACGCGGATTTCATCTCGGGCGATGTGGACACCGGGTTCATCGAGCAGCGGCTGGAGGCCCTGGCGCAAAGGCCCGATCCCTCCGAGGCTCTCTTGACGGTCGCTGCTGCTGCGCTGATTGCCGCTGGCGATGACGAGGCAGCTAGCCCCTGGACAGACCTGACCGGGTTCCGCCTGAATGCACCGCCTGCGCCGGATCTGCGTGTCTACCTGGATGGCGTGGCCTTGGAGGCTCCCGTCGCCGATGAGGACTTCGAGGCTGACATACTGATGCATGATGACGCCGTGATCCTGTTCGAAGGCGGCGAGACCTATGTGATTGAAGGCCGTCCCCCCGTGAAGGACCTTGCTGCCCTGGCGGCGGGAGACGGAGACATCCGGTCACCCATGCCCGGCAAGGTGGTCTCTGTTGGCGTAGCCCTTGGTGACAGCGTCACCAGGGGACAGGTCCTGCTGGTGCTGGAAGCCATGAAAATGGAGCACGCCATGACGGCGCCGTTCGACGGCGTGGTTGAGGTCCTGTCTGTTTCGACTGGCGATCAGGTCAGTGAAGGCGTCGCCCTGGCGCGACTGAAGAGTCTGGCGCCGTGACCCTCCACATGATCCGCCTCTGCGTTGGCTGTGACACCATTGATGAGCTGGTGGACTGGCATTCCGCCCGGCCTGGACCTTGGCTTCTGCATACCCGCATGACGCCCAAGCGGGCGGACGAATTGCTGGAGGGCGGATCACTGTACCGGATCTTCAAGGGCATGATCCTTTGTCGACAGCAGATTCTGGAAATCCGGAAGGTGGGCGAGGGCGCAGCTGCAAGGTGCGAGATGGCGCTCAGCCCGGACATCATCAAGGTCGCGCCGACCCCACGACGGGCCTTCCAGGGTTGGCGATACCTGGATCCGAAGGATGCGCCGCCCGATCTGCCATCAGGGGGCGATGCGGAAATTCCTGACGATCTGGCCCGGCAGCTCCGCGAGGTCGGCGCCTGGTAACCGGCTGATTGCCGCAGGATCCTGCTTCGTCCACAGGCTGATGGCCGGTCTGCGTTGACGATCTGCCGGACCTGGGCACAGGTTAGTTTCAGTTCGCCGGGTATGATCCAGGTGTCGAGTGGAGCGTTTCGTTCATGGCCCAACCCAAGGTCATCGTCATCGGCAATGAAAAAGGCGGAGCCGGCAAGTCGACCCTGGCCATTCACCTGGTGACTGGGCTGCTCCACGGTGGCGCGACGGTCTCGATCATCGATCTGGATATTCGCCAGCAGTCCCTGGGTCACTTTTTCTCCAACCGCAGGGCCTGGCTTGCGGCCAATGGCCAGACGGCGCCAATGCCGACGGAGCATGCGCTGGAGGCCGGGCTGGCTTCCCAGCCGGAGGACGTGGTCCTGGCCAGGTTCCAGGCCGCCCTCGACGAAGCTGCAGGCTCTGACTTCATCCTGATCGACACCCCCGGCGCCGACACAGCCCTGAGCCGCGCTGCGCACGGACGGGCCGACCTGATCGTGACGCCGATGAATGACAGTTTTGTCGACTTTGACACCCTCGGGGTCGTGGATCCCGTAACCCTGGAATTGAAACGCCCCAGCCTCTACTCCGAGACCGTCTGGAACAGTCGCAAGCAAAGGGCCATGGACTCCGGCCAGTCCATTGATTGGGTGGTTCTACGCAATCGCCTGGCCCCCACAGAGGCCCGCAACCGTCGACGGGTCGATGATCGGGTCCAGGCCCTGTCGCGGCGGGTGGGTTTCCGCATCGGGCCGGGACTTCGCGATCGCGTCATCTACCGGGAACTCTTCCCATTCGGCCTGACGGTGGCTGACCTGTCGCCCTCCATCAAGCCAGTCGCCATGAGCCTGCAGCATGTGGCCGCCCGGCAGGAGCTTCGGGCCTTGATGGCCTCGCTCAACCTGCCCCTGGACGGGGCCGTTCAGGCGGCCGGAGATTGATCTATTTTCTGGCAGGGGGCGTCGTCCTGGTTCTCCTGGCGTGGATGCGCCAGTCGGGCCCAAGACTGAGGCGACGGGAGTGGCGGCTGGTGGCCGGCGCAATTTCCCTGGCCGCCTTCGCCAGCAGCGCTTTCGTAGCCATTCGGGGCGGCTGGTCTCCGGCGGTGATCCTGTTCCTGCTCGGAATGTGGCTGGCGTCTGTCACCCGGGTGTCCCCCGGTGAGCCTAAACCCCAACCCGAACCGACCATGGCTGATCACCACGCCCGACAACTGCTCGGCGTGGGTCCGAACGCGGATCGAAAGGAAATCCTTGAAGCCTATGCCCGGCTGATCAAGCTGGCCCACCCGGACAAGGGCGGCACGGATGGTCTAGCGGCGCAGATCAATGCGGCCCGGGACCGATTGCTCGGCAAGTCGGGACGAGTCAGCTGACAGTCGACGTATGGTGGGCGTAGTCGCCAGGGAGGCGGTTTGACCGTCGGCTGGATCAACCACCAGGCACGCCTGGCGCTTTTCCTTGAGCGTGCGGCAGGCAGCGCGGGCTGCAGCCTCGTCGAAGCCCTTGAACTGCGCCTTCCAGAGCTTTCGTCCGGCCTCTGAGACAACCGGCGCCGCCGATCTGGTCAGGGACGCGAAGCGCCGGCCAATGGTCTGGACCTGGGTCTCGGCAAGGCTCTTTGAGTTGAAGGCGCCGACCTGGATCGCCCAGCGGCCGCGTTCCGCCGGTCTTGCATCGGTCCGGGTGGACACATGCAGCGTCGTCGTCTTCGGGTCTACAAACTGGAACTTCTCGAGGTTTGTCGGCGCCGGCGCCGAGGTGAAGTAGACCTTTTCCGCTGTCGCATCCGGATTGGAAGCCGGAGCGGGCCTGGCGTAGACGGGCGGCGGGGGCGGTTCGAACAGGTTCTGGGCCACCATGATCTTCTCGCCGCGCTCGCGACGCCCCATGACCTCGAACCCGGTCAGCATGAGGCGCTCAGCGGTCTTGTCCCGCAGGGCGTTGGACGGACCGCCCAGGACTACGGTCACGATCCGTCGGTTATCCCGAACGGCCGAGACCGCAAGATTATAGCCCGAGGCGTTTGTGAACCCGGTCTTCAGGCCGTCTACCCCCTGCATACGGCCCAGCAGGCCATTGTGATTGTTCATCACGGTTCCGCGGAAGGTGAACTGCTGCTGGGTGAAGAGGCGATAATACTGGGGATAGTCGCGCATGACGGCGCGGGACAGGATGGCGATGTCCCGGGCCGTCGAGACCTGTCTGCTGTCAGGCAGGCCCGATGCATTGACGAAGCGGGTATTGGTCATGCCCAGATCCTGCGCCCTCAGGGTCATCATGGCGGCGAACCGGCTCTCCGATCCTCCCAGGGTCTCGGCCAGGGCGACTGCAATGTCATTGGCCGACTTGATGGCCAGGGCCTGCATGGCTTCCGACACGGTGAGGGTGTCACCGACCGGCAGACCCAGCTTTGTCGGCCCCTGGGCAGCAGCACGCGGCGAGATCGTCACAATGTCGTCGGGCTTTAGCCGCCCTGTCGAAAGGGCGTCAAAGGTCAGATAGAGGGTCATGACCTTGGTGATGGAAGCCGGATATCGCAGGCTGTCCGCCCGCTTGGCATAGAGGACCTCGCCTGTGGCGGCGTCTACAACAATGGCGGCGTACTGTGGACGTATGGTCGGCGTCTGCAGGAAGGCGCTCTGCGCCACGGCCTGCGGCGCAAGCAGCGACAGGGAAATGGCGATGCCAGATCCGATTGCAGCCAAAAGGCGGCGGGCGGGCTCGATCATGAGGTTCGTCCGTCGAAAAATACGCCGTCGGCAGGGAGGCCGACAATCAAGCCCATAGCATGACAGGCATTGCCTTGCGCGAGGGTAAACAAAGTTTGACCACGGGTCATTCGGTAGATTTTTGATTTAGCGCAATTTTGCGGCGCCACGGTTCTTAGCCAATTCATGTTGCGGTGCACAAATTCGCCTTGACTGCTGCAGTGCAGCATGAGATTTGTGTTTCGCTTTCAAGGCGAGATTCCGCCTCCCGACTGTTTCGCGGCGCACACGCCGCTTTGGTCCAAATCCGGAGAACTTCCATGGCTGCCGCCCAATCCGCCAAGTCTACCGTTGAGCAGATCACCAACGCCGGCAATTCCGCTTTCAAGGACGCCGTCGACAAGTCCCTTACCGCGCTGAACGACGTCAACGCGCACTCCAAGAAGAACCTCGAAGCCGTCATCGCTTCGGTTACGGCCGCCGCAAAGGGCGCTGAAGCCCTGACCACCGAGACCCTGGCCTATTCCAAGACCGCCATGGAAAACCAGGTCGCAGCCGCCAAGTCCCTGTCCAGCGTCAAGAGCGTGCAGGAACTGTTCGAACTGCAGTCCGGCTTCGCCAAGACAGCCATGGAGTCCTACATGACCCAGATGGGCAAGGTTTCCGAGATCATGACGGCCTCCATGAAGGATGCTGTGAAGCCGATCAACGAGCGGGTCACCGCCACGGTCGAAGCCTTCCAGGCCGCCCGCTAAAACAAGCATCCATCCCCTTCCGGGGGCCATGAGTTCGAGGCCCGAAGCCGCAAGGTTTCGGGCCTTTTTCATTTCCCGGCGGAGTCTGGGGAAATGACGTCGCGGGTCGCTTTCCCTTCAGGACAAATCGGGTCTAGAACGGGCCCATGTCGAACATTCAAGAACGCCTCACCGCCGCCGGGATCGTCCTGCCTCAGCCCGTCGCGCCCGTCGCAAACTACGTTCCCTTCGTGCGGACCGGGAACCTGGTTCATATATCAGGGCAGGTGTCGGTTGACGCCTCGGGCGGGGTGAAGGGCACAGTCGGCGTCGATGTCGACATGGAAACAGCCCGGGCGGCCGCACGGATGTGCGGCATCAACCTCCTCGCCCAGATGCGCGCGGCCTGCGATGGCGACCTGGAGCGGGTGGTCCGCGTGGTCAAGCTGGGCGGATTTGTTCAGGCCGGACCCGACTTCTTTGATATCCCTCAGGTCGTCAATGGCGCGTCTGATGTCATGGTCCTGGCCTTCGGCGACGCCGGAAAGCATGCGCGGTCGGCGGTTGGCGTCTATCGCCTGCCCCTGAATTTCGCGGTGGAAGTCGACGCCGTGGTGGAGGTTTCGTGAAGACGCAGTTCGGTCAGGCCTGGGATCTCCTGTTTCATCCCCCTGTCGCCCATCGGGGCCTCTGGAACCATGAAGGCGCCCCTGAGAATTCCCTGGCGGCCTTCCAGCAGGCCTGCGAGGCCGGCTACGGCATCGAGCTGGATGTACACCTCTCCGCCGATGGCGAGGCGGTCGTGCACCACGACTACAGCGTCAAGCGGATGACCGGCCTTGAGGGGCGCATTCGAGACTATACCGCAGATGACCTCGGCAAGATGAAACTCAAGGGCACGGACGAGGGCATTCCGACCTTGCTGGAGACCCTGGCCCTGATCGGCCACCGGGCCATGGTGCATGTCGAACTCAAGACACCCTTCGGCCAGGTCGGTCCGCTGGAGCAGCGGGTTCATGAGATCCTGATTGATCACAATGGTCCGGTCTGTGTCATCGGGTTCAACCCCTATAGCCACGCCTGGTTCGCCGAGCGGTTTCCCGGCGTTCTGAGGGGGCTGGACAGCTGGGCGTGGTCGGATGAGCAACCCCACCTTTCCAAGGAGCAGCGTCAGTCCTTTGCGCGGCTGGAGCAGGTGGCGATCGCCAAACCCCACTTCCTGGCCATGAGCCTTGATACGGTGAGCGACCCGAAGGTCGCGGCCTATCGTGAAGAGGGCATGCCCGTCGTCGCCTGGACCGTGCGCGATCCCGCCGCCTGGGAAACCGTGAAGCCCTATTGCGACAACCTGATCTTCGAGGGTTTCAGGGCGTGACGCTGAAGCCGGCGGTCAAGGTCAGCCGTCGGGTCGCCGAGATCGGCCGTGAGGCCTGGGACGCCTGCGCGCTCAATCCGGCCTATTGCGCCAATCCCTTTGTGATGTTCGATTTCCTGGACGCGGTTGAAGTGTCGGAGTGCGCCGTCGAACGCCAGGGCTGGGGTCCCCAGCATCTCTCCGTCGAGGATGAGGACGGCCGGGTGGCGGCGGTCATGCCCCTGTATGTGAAGTCCCACAGCCAGGGCGAATACATCTTCGACCACGCCTGGGCCGACGCCTATGAGCGGGCAGGGGGCAGTTATTACCCCAAGCTGCTTTGCGCCGCGCCATTTACGCCGGCGACCGGTCCGCGCCTGCTGGTGAGGCCCGGTGTTGATCGGGAGGAGGCCTGGCAGTACCTGCTGGGCGGTGCGACCGCGCTTTGCGACAGGTATGGCGCGTCTTCGCTGCACATCAATTTTCCAACGGACACGGAATGGACCTGGCTGGGCGAGCAGGGCCTGGCCATGCGCGAAGGCCAGCAATACCACTGGAACAACCAGGGCTATGCCGACTTTGACGCCTTCCTCGACCAGCTTTCATCGGGGCGACGAAAGACCATAAGGCGGGAGCGTCGGGACGCCCTGGCGGAGGTCGAGGTGGTCGCCCTCACGGGGACGGACCTTAAGGAAGAGCACTGGGACGCCTTCTACGCCTTCTACATGGACACCGGCTCGCGCAAGTGGGGACGGCCCTATCTCAACCGAGCCTTCTTTTCGCACTTGAGCCAGAGGATGGCGGACCGCGTCCTGCTACTCATGGCCCGGAGGCAGGGCAGGTGGGTGGCTGGCGCCCTGAACCTGATCGGTGACGACTGCCTCTATGGACGCAACTGGGGCTGTCTGGAGGACATTCCCTTCCTGCATTTCGAGCTTTGCTATTACCAGGCCATCGAATGGGCCATAGGCCGCGGGCTCGCCCGGGTTGAAGCCGGCGCCCAGGGACAGCACAAGATCGCCCGGGGTTACCTGCCAGCTGCCGTTCGCTCGGCGCATTATATCGCAGACCCCTTGCTGAGGGGCCCCGTAGAGGACTTCGTGCGGCGGGAGCGTGCTGCGGTGGAAGGCGAGATGGAATGGCTTTCCGAGGAATACTCACCCTTCAAGAAGGGCGACTAACCCATGGCACTAGGAGCTTTTGAATGAGCCTGGACGGTCAGTACGATCCTTCGAACATTTTCGCCAGGATCCTGCGGGGGGAAATGCCCAGCGCCAAGGTCTACGAGACTGATGACGTCTACGCCTTCATGGATGTCTTCCCCCAAACACGGGGCCATACCCTGGTCATTCCGAAGTCGTCGCAGGCCCGGAATTTCCTCGAGGAGTCTCCCGAACGGCTTGGAGCCCTGATGCAGGGCGTGCAGACCGTGGCGAAGGCCGTGCGCGCAGCACTTGCTCCCGATGGCGTCGTCATCACCCAGTTCAACGGGACTGCAGCTGGACAGACCGTGTTCCACCTGCATTTCCACATCATTCCGCGTTGGGAAGGTCAGGCTGTTGGCCGGCATGCCAGCGGCGGCATGGCGGACCCCGAAGAACTCCGGAGCCTTGCTGCCCAGATTGCGGCGAAAATCGAGGCCTAGGCTCGTCGATGACGGCTGGAACTGCGCACCTTCGCCTTCCTGGGGCTGGGCGCAGGCTGGGCGATAGGAGGCGGGTCTTCATCCCATCGGGCGTCCACATATTTCTGGCCGGAAGCGATCATGTCGAGCGTTCCCAGGTCCTGCCCGAACTTTTTCCGATAGGCCCAGTACGCCGCCATGACCTTCTCGACATAGTCGCGGGTCTCCGGCGCCGGCATGCATTCGATGACCATCAGGCTGTCATCCTCTTCGCCCAGCATCTGCGCCGTTTTCTGCAGGGTGGCCGGTCCGCCATTATAGGCCGCCACCGTCCTGAGGAGGTCAAAGCCGACACCCTGGTTCATCAGCCAGGTGACATAGTCCTGGCCCACCCGCAGGTTGATGCTCGGGTTGAAGAGCGGGCTCATATCGTCCCTCAGGCGGGGATTGCCGCTGGCGTGGACCGCCGTTTCGGGCATGAGCTGCATGAGGCCGACAGCGCCGGCTGAGGACACTACGCCGGGATTGAACCGGCTTTCCTGGCGCACAATCGCATAGACCAGCGCCCTGGGGATGGTGAAGCCCCGGCTGGGATAGAGGGCCGGTGTCGGGTAATCGGGCTCAGCGGACACGCGGGACAATGTGGCGATCGGCCTGTCTTCGGTCAGCTCTGCGTTCAGGGCGGCTGCCAGGGCTTCCCATTTGCGGCGTGTTTCAGGTGAAGCAAGGGACAGGCCGACCCTCAGCTCCTGGCCGGATTCCTCGGCCCGACCGATCTGCGCCAGGGCTGCTGCGCGGTGGGCTCTCAGATCGTCACGAACCAGGGCGATCAGATCAGCCTCGGGAACCACGGGAGGCTTCGCCGCTGGCGGCCGCCTAAAGGGGCGAGGCTCGGTTTCAAGGGGCAAGGCCGAGCCCAGGTTCTGCATCAGGGCCTGCCGCTCGGCGATCATTCCATAAAAGGTATGCGGTGCGGACGCTGCCTGTCGCAGATAGGTCTCGTTGCGCGCCCGGGCCTTGGGGTCTTTTTCGAGGACGGCTTCAGCAGCTCTTGCCGCCCAGAAAGCAGCACCGGCCCGCACCCAGATGTCCTCGGCAGGATCGTGGGACAGTGCGGCGAGATTGCTCTCGGCCTGTTCAAAGGACTTGAGGCGGTAGGCCGCCAGGCCTGCAATCCAGCGGTCTCCCGTCGCGACAGCAAGGCTCAAGGCGCGCACGGCGTCGCCATTGTAGAAGGCGAGCCTGGCCTGGCGTCCGCTGTCGACGTCAAACGGCCCTCCGGTTCCTGGGGGCACAAGAATGGTTGAAGCCCATTGCACGCCTGACAGGGCTGGCTGTGAAAGCGGGGGATCTGATGGAGCCTTTCGCCGCGCCGCCAGCTGGGCCATCCGCTCTGCGGGGGGAAGATCACTGTACTGGGACAGCCAGGCGTTCAGCTCTGCATAGTTGGACTTGTGCGCTGTCGGATGCATCAACTGGCGGAAGTTGAGATAGCCGCTCAGGGATGGATCGCCGATATCCACTGCCAGCAGGGCTGCGCCGACAAAGTCGCCCTGGTCTACGGCAGCGAAGGCCTGGGTGTAGCGCAAGGCGTCGTCGGGCGAGAGGGCCTGGGGCGCGGCGGCCCGGGTCGAAGGCGCAATGAGGCTCAGCCCGATGGCAAGGATCGCGCCCGCCCATCTAGTGAGTCTCGTCATACAGGACCTTCCGGAACCGCGACCAGTGGCCAGCCTGGGCCCGGTCTACCTAGCCGGACTGTTCCTAGAGCTTTATCCTGCGAGACGGAACCGCCTCAAGGGATAAGGCTCCAATTCAAAAAGGCAGGGCAATGTGAGGCGCGGCAGAGTCCCGGTCTGCCGGGGAGTGGGCAAACCTGCCTGATCAGCGCGCAGGGCGGTCGAGACGCTCGCTCAGGGTCAGAAGGTCCGCCCAGGCCATTTTCTTGGCGGCGGGCTGTCGCAGGAGGAAAGCCGGGTGAAGGGTGGCCAGGGCGGGGAGCTCGATCTGACCGTCGGAACTGCGCCACTCAATCCAGCGGCCGCGGAGGGACAGAATGCCTTCGTCTCGCTTCAGCATGGCCTTCGATGAAGGGCCGCCGACACAAAGCAGAAGTCTGGGCTGGACCAGGGCGATGGCCCGCTCGACGAAGGGCATGCAGACCGCCTGCTCTTCGGGCGTGGGGTTCCGGTTGCCCGGCGGTCGCCAGAACACCGAGTTGGTGATGAAGACCCGATCGGTAATCCCTACTGCTGCGAACATCCTGTCCAGCAGTTGGCCCGCACGTCCCACGAAGGGCTGGCCGCGCTGATCTTCCTCCTGCCCTGGGCCTTCGCCGACGACAAAGATCGGGGCCTCGGTCGCGCCGCGACTGAAAACCGCCTGCTTGGCGCCCTGAAACTTCAGGGGACAGCCATCGAATGCGGATATTGCCGCCTGCAGCTCTTCCAGGGTCTGGCATGCCTGCGCCGCCTGCCGGGCGTCCTCGACATGGGCGGAGACGTCCTGCGTTGCGACTGCGGGTTTCTGTCGCCCAGGGAAGGCCTGAGGCGGGGCCGGGCGAACAACCGGAACCGCCCCTGCGGCGATCCGGTCAATCGGCTCATCAAGCAGAATTGAGTCAATGCCGGCCTCAGCCCAGAACGCGAGCAGGCTTTCGGCAGTGGCGTCGGCAAGTCTCATTGCGGTCCGAAAATCAATTTTGGCGGCATTGGTGCTTGACCGCCCTTGTGCAAGCTATTGATAAGTCCCCAAAGGGATCAAGACCAGCCGCTCCTTGATGCGGATGGAAGGGGAGCTTCAGAACCATGAGCCAAGCCGCTGACGCCATCGAACGCGAAGCGATGGAATACGATGTGGTCATCGTTGGCGCGGGGCCATCCGGCCTTGCCGCGGCGATCCGTCTGAAACAACTGGCCGAAGCCGCCGGAACCGAGATTTCGGTGGCCGTGCTCGAAAAGGGCTCCGAGGTCGGCGCACATATCCTGTCGGGCGCCGTGATTGATCCCAGCGGCATTCAGGAACTGCTTCCCGACTGGAAGGAACTGGGCGTTCCGCTTGAAACCAAGGTGAGCCGCGACAAGTTCGTGATGCTGGGCCCGCAAGGCGCGCTGGACATCAGCTTCCTGCCTTTCCCCAAGTGGATGCTGAACCACGGCAACTACATCGCCAGCCTTGGCAATGTCTGCCGCTGGATGGGGGCCCACGCGGAAAGCCTCGGCGTTGAAATCTATCCCGGCATGGCCGCGTCGGAAGTCGTCTATGACGAAAAGGGCGCCGTGAAAGGCGTGGTCGCAGGCGTGTTCGGTGTTGGCAAGGACGGCGAGCCGGGGCCTGACTATCAGCCAGGCATCGAACTGCACGCCAAGTACACCTTCATCGGTGAAGGCGTGCGCGGGTCCCTCTCAAAGCAGCTCCAGGCCAAGTTTGGCCTGACGGAGGGCCGTGACGCCCAGAAGTTCGGCATCGGCATCAAGGAACTCTGGCAGGTGCCGGACGCCAACTTTGAGTCCGGTCTGACCCAGCACACCTTCGGTTGGCCCCTGGACAACGCCACGGGCGGCGGCAGCTTCATGTACCACTTCGGGGACAACTACGTGTCCATCGGCTTTGTGGTGCACCTGAACTACAAGAACCCCTGGATCTCGCCCTTCGACGAATTCCAGCGCTTCAAGACCCATCCTTCCATCCGCGGCTATCTGGAAGGCGGCAAGCGCATCGCCTACGGGGCTCGCGCCATCACGGAAGGCGGATCGCAGTCCCTGCCTCAGCTCTATTTCCCGGGCGGCGTTCTGCTGGGTTGCTCGGCCGGCATGGTCAATGTTCCCCGGATCAAGGGCAGCCACAACGCCGTCAAGAGCGGCAAGCTGGCGGCGGAAGCAGCATTTGCGGCCATCACTGAAGGCCGGGGCGGCGACGAACTGGCGACCTATGAAGATGCCTACAAGACATCTTCCATCGCCAAGGAACTCTGGAACGTCCGCAATTTCAAACCGCTCTGGTCGAAGTTCGGCACAGTGCTGGGCATACCGCTGGGCGGTCTCGACGCCATGCTCGCCACCATTCTTGGCGGATGGTCGCCCTGGGGCACCCTGAAGCATGGCAAGTCCGACGCCGCCTCGACGGGCCTCGCCAAGGACTACAAGGAGATCGTCTATCCCAAGCCCGATAGCGTCCTGTCGTTTGACAAGCTCTCATCGGTCTTCCTGTCGGCGACGAACCACGACGAAAACCAGCCGGCGCACCTGAAGCTGAAGGATCCCTCGATCCCGATCTCGGTGAACCTGCCGAAATACGGTGAGCCGGCGCGTCTGTTCTGTCCGGCGGGGGTCTATGAGGTGCTCTATGACGAGCAGGGCGAGAACCCCAAGTTCCAGATCAACTTCCAGAACTGCGTCCACTGCAAGACCTGCGACATCAAGGATCCGTCGCAGAACATCAACTGGACGACGCCCCAGGGCGGCGACGGCCCGAACTATCCGAACATGTAGGCCTTGAAGGGCGAAGGCGGGTTGCAGCAGGGGCGGAATTCATGAGACTGCGCCCATGACTCAATTCCGCCTCGCCGCCGGTCTCGCTCTCGCTGCAGTCCTTGGCGGCTGCGCAACCCAGCCCCCCCAGATGGCGGACCTGTTTCCGACCTCGTCCTATGGCCTCTATCTGGCGGGTAACGGCGCCCTTGCTGACGGGCGCAATCGGGAAGCCGCTGACTATTTCTCCAGAGCCCAGAATCTGGCTGACGACAGCGAAGGCCTGGTGGGCGAGCGTGTGTTTGCGTCTTCGCTACTTGCCGGTGATGTCACCCGGGCTGCGGCCATAGCGCCGATTGGTGAAGGAGACGAAGTCCAGAGATTTAGTCTCGTCGTTCAGGGAGTAGAGGCCCTGGCCCGTGGCGACGCCAAGGTCGGCCGTCAATTGCTTGCGCCGGAAAAGACACCCTATCCCCATAAGGTCCTGGCGGTTCTGCTCTCGCCCTGGGCAGCAGCCATGGCCGGCGACACCCAGTCCTCGGTGGTCCGACCACAATCGAGCGGCGACAAGGTCGTCGACTATTTCGGCTTGCTCGGACAGGCGCACCTCTACGAGCGGGCTAACCGGTTTGACGAGGCCGAGACCGACTTCAAGATCCTGGCGGCCGGGGATACGCCGTCCACCCTGTCAGCACTGGCCTATGGCGGCTTTCTGGAGCGTCGGGGCCGGCGGCTGGACGCCATTGCCCTCTATGGCAAGGCTCTGGCCGGACAGCCCATGGACTCCCAGCTGAAGGCGGCCCTTCTACGGGCTCAGTCCGGCAAGGGCAGGGCGCCGGCGGCGCCCACCCTGAGACAGGGGGCGGCCCAAGCGATTGTCGCGCCAGCCATTGTCGTCCTGAACGCCAAGCAGAACCAGATGGCTCTGGCCTACCTGCGCCTGGCCCTGAGGCTGGATCCGGAACTCAACAATGCCTGGCTTCTGGTCGGTGACCTCTTGCAGGACGCCGGTGACAGGGATGGGGCAAGGCAGGCCTATTCGATGGCCAGGCCAGGTTCACCGGAGTATCAGGCTGCGCAGTCGAAGCTGGCCTGGTCCTATCAGGCCGCAAAGGACCCGACGACCGCCATCGCCATGGCCCGCGCCATGGCTGCGAAGGGCGACATCGACGCCAGGATGACCCTGGCCGACCTGCTTCGGGTCAACGAGAAGTATGAGGAATCCGCCGAGGTCCTCACGGGGATCATGGGTTCGTTACCGGATTGGCGACTGCTCTACGCGCGGGGCGTGGCCTATGACCGCGCTGGCCGCTGGGCGGAGGGCGAGGCCGATCTGCTGGCTGCCCTGAAACTCCAGCCTGACGATGCAGAGGTGCTGAACTATCTGGGTTATTCCTGGATTGACCGTGGCCAGCACCTCGATAGCGCGCTCAGCATGGTCCAGAAGGCAGTCAGCCAGGCGCCGCAGTCTGGCGCCATGGTCGACAGTCTGGGGTGGGCCTATTTCCGGATGGGTGACTTCAAGAAGGCGGTTGCGACCCTCGAAAACGCCATTGAGCTGGAAGCGGGCGATCCAGACATCAACAACCATCTGGGCGACGCCTATTGGCGGGTCGGCCGTAAGGACGAGGCCGTATTCCAGTGGCGCAGGGTCCTGACGCTCGATCCTGAGGCCAAACTCAAGGCTGAAGTCGAGAAGAAGCTGGTCTCGGGCCTGCCCGACCTTGTCGACGGCCCTGTGCAGCCCAAAGGGGTCTAGGTCTGGCGGATGGCTGGAAACTGTCTGGCTCCGGCCAAGGTAAACCTGTTCCTTCATGTCGGCGCGCCATCGGAAGATGGCTTCCATCCCATCTGCAGCGCCATGGTCTTTGCTGATGTCGGTGATCTGGTGTCCCTGGACCCGCGTCCGGGCCTGACGCTTTCCGGGCCATTTTCCCCCGGCCTTGATGCTGGAAGCGACAATCTTGTGACCCGGGCCATGGGAGCACTCGGCGACCATTTGCCCAAGGGAGCGGGCCTGCACCTTGAAAAGAGACTCCCGATCGCAGCGGGACTTGGTGGCGGATCCAGCGATGCAGGCGCAGCCCTGCGCCTGTTACGCAGCACCTATGCGCCTGAGATGTCTGATACGGTCCTAGAGGCTCTCGCTGCGAGCCTTGGGTCGGATGGGGCGGCCTGCCTCTGGGCGAAATCGGTGCTGGCGCAAGGCCGGGGCGAGCGCCTCTCACCCTGGGATCTACCCCCGGACCTGCATGGCGTCCTGGTCAATCCACGGGTCGCGGTTTCCACGGCGGGGGTCTATCGGAAGTATGACGAGATGGCCGTCTTCTCCGATACGGCTCCGCCTGCGCGTCCGGATCTCTTCGTCGATGCAGAGGCGCTGGCCCGCTGGCTGACGAAAACGCGGAACGACCTTCAGTCGCCGGCCCTGGCGATGGAGCCGGTCATCAGTGATGTGCTTGATGTGTTGGAGTCTGGCCCCGGCGTCCTTCTGGCCCGCATGTCGGGATCGGGTGCGACCTGCTTCGCCCTCTGCAGTGACAGGAGGCGGGCTGAGATCCTTGCCTCCAGAGTGAGCCAAGGTCACCCCGATTGGTGGGTCCAGGCCTGCAGTTTCAACTGACGCCCAAATGAAAACGGGGGCCGCAAGGGCCCCCGTTCCCGGATTGACGAACAGTCTCCAGTCTATTCGTGCAGGGCTTCCCCGTGGAGGGAAGTGTCCAGACCTTCCACTTCGGCCTCTTCCGACACCCGCAGTCCGGTTGTGAACTTGCAGATGTAGAGGATGACCAGGGTGGCGACGGCGGTCCAGGCCATGGTGATGACGACACCCTTGGCCTGGGTCAGGACGTTTGCGCCTTCGCCCAGGGCATTGATGGTCTTGTCAGCGAGGAGGCCGGTCAGAAGCGCGCCGGCAATGCCGCCGATGCCGTGGACGCCGAAGGCGTCAAGGCTGTCGTCGTACTTGAAGATACGCTTCACCCAGACTGCGCCGAGGTAGCAGATTGCGCCAGCGACGATGCCGATGATCAGCGCGCCCTGAGGATTGACGAAGCCGGCGGCAGGGGTGATCGCGACCAGACCGGCTACGGCGCCCGAGGCGAGACCCAGCATGCCGGGCTTCTTGCGCTCGATCCATTCCACAACCATCCAGGCCAGAGCTGCGGCTGCAGCTGCGATCTGGGTGTTCAGCATGGCGGCCGAGGCGACGCCGTCTGCAGCCCATTCCGACCCGGCGTTGAAGCCGAACCAGCCAACCCACAGCAGGCTCGCGCCGATCATGGTGTAGACCAGGTTGGAGGGAGCCATGTTCTCGCTGCCATAGCCCTTGCGCTTGCCGAGGACCAGGGCGCAGACCAGACCGGCTACACCGGCATTGATGTGCACGACGGTGCCGCCGGCGAAATCCAGAACGCCCATCTTCGAGAGGAAGCCGCCGCCCCAGACCCAGTGGCAGACCGGCGCGTAGACGAACACCGACCACAGGGCCATGAACAGAAGCATGGCGGAGAATTTCATACGCTCGGCAAAGGCGCCGCAGATCAGGGCAGGGGTGATGATCGCGAAGGTCATCTGGTAGGTGATCCAGAGCATTTCCGGCAGACCCTTGGCGGCGCTGTAGGCCGTATCAACGGTCACACCACCAAGGAAGAAGCTCTTGAAGCTGCCGATGAACGGCTGCAGGGCTTCATTCTCGTTGGTGCCGAAGGCGAGGCTGTAGGTCGCGACCATCCAGACCACGGTCACCAGGCAGGTGATGGCGAAGGACTGGGCCACGGTCGCGATGATGTTCTTGCGACGAACCATGCCGCCATAGAACAGCGCCAGTCCCGGGATGGTCATCATGAGGACCAGAACCGTTGAGGTCAGGATCCAGGCCGTGCCGGCAGAGTCCAGCTCCAGCTTGACCTGGTGGGGGAGGAGGGCAGGTCCAGGTGCTTCAGCTTCTGGCGCTGCAACAGCGGGGGCTGCTGCTTCCGGCGCTACGGCCGGAGCGGCTTCAGGTGCGGCTGGGGCAGCTTCCGCCGCCGGAGCGGCTGCAGCAGGCGCAGCGGCGTCCTGCGCTATGGCGGAAGCTGCAAACGGCGCCCCCGCCAGAGTGGCGGCGAGGACAAGTCCCGCCAGCCTGTTCATTCCAAAGAGTTTCATGTGTTTATCCCCTGGTCCTGATCCGTTAGAGGGCCGCGGCGCCGGACTCACCGGTCCGGATGCGCACAGCGTCCTCGACATTGAGGACAAAAATCTTTCCGTCGCCGATCTTGCCGGTGGAGGCCGCAGCCTTGATCGCGTCGACGACCTTGGCGGAGGCGCTGTCTTCAATGACGGCCTCGAGCTTCACCTTCGGCAGGAAATTCACCTGGTACTCAGCGCCCCGATAGATTTCGGTCTGACCCCTTTGACGGCCGTAGCCCTTAACTTCAGAGACCGTGAGACCTTCCACACCGGCAGCGACAAGCGCTTCACGCACGTCGTCCAGTTTGAAGGGTTTGACGATCGCAACGATCATTTTCATCCGCTCGCTCCCGCTCGGCGCTGAGGATTCCCCCCGGCCGCGCCCTAAGTGTTTCCAGCCGATCCAAAGGCGGATGGCGTTCCAACGCTAACGAGACATGAATGGAATGATGCGCTGCGGCGGGCTGTCGCGCCGTAAAAGGCCACTGGCGCCTGAAAATCAGGCGATATACGGGGCCTATGGTCTAAAAATGAGCACTTCCTGCCTTCCTCTTGTGCTTGCTCAGCAGGCAGGCGCCTGCAAACCGCCCCGTTTCTGCCTGAAAACCGGTCGGGTAATTCGAGACCGGTAGTCAAACCGGTCCTGTCTCGCTAAGGGCAGGTTCAGATCATTGCAGCTGGGAATTCCTTTCAATGAAGCGCTTCATTTCCATCTTGGCCATGACCGGTTTTATGTCCGGCGTCGCCTTCGCCCAAACTCCGGCCCCGGCTGCACCTCCGGTCGCAGCATCCCTGGCGCCTGTGGCGCCGGCGGGCGATGTCATCGACACCCTCAAGGCCTCAGGTCAGTTCACGATCTTCTTGAGATCCGCTGACGCCGTCGGCCTGACCGCCTTCGTCAAATCCCTGAAGGACGTTACGGTTCTGGCCCCGACAGACACGGCGTTCCGAAGCATGCCTGCTGCCGACATTCAGGCGCTGATGGCTCTGGCCAATCGTGCCGAGCTGCAAAAGACAGTTCTTTATCACTTCATCCCCGCGCGGGTTCCCACGGCGGACTTTGCTGGGGCTGCGCGGACAGCCGTGACCCTGGCCAAGCTTCCCGTCGAGATGGAAGGGGGCAAGCCGCCCGGGGTCAACGGCGTCGCCTTTGTCCAGATGGACATTGTCACCTCCAATGGCGTCATTCATGTGATCGACAGGGTGCTGTCGCCCAATGCGGCGCCGCCCCCGGTTGTCGTTCCGGAAACCGTGGCTCCGGCCGCCAAGCCGAACTGACGACTTTCCTTCACGAAAGCTTGAAGCAATGGTCGGCGGGCCCTATGGTCCGCCGACTTTTTTGCGGTTGCGAAGCCACGCCCATGTCGAACAAAAAGCCGCTTTCCTTTCAGGGTCTTATCCTGAAGCTCCATGACTATTGGAGCGCGCAGGGATGCGTGATTCTGCAGCCTCACGATGTAGAGGTCGGGGCAGGGACCCTCCACCCCGCCACGGTTCTGCGGGCGCTCGGCCCAAAGCCCTGGCGGGCGGCCTATGTTCAGCCGTCGCGGCGGCCCGGAGACGGCCGCTATGGGGAAAACCCCAACCGCCTGCAGCACTATTACCAGTACCAGGTCATACTGAAGCCGAACCCCGAGAACCTGCAGGAGCTCTATCTGGGCAGCCTTGAGGCCATCGGCCTGGACACCCGCCAGCATGACATCCGCTTTGTCGAGGACGACTGGGAAAACCCGACGGTCGGCGCCTGGGGGCTGGGCTGGGAAGTCTGGTGCGACGGGATGGAAGTCACCCAGTACACCTATTTCCAGCAGGTGGGCGGTCTGGATGTCTGGCCGGTAGCCGGGGAACTGACCTACGGTCTCGAACGTCTGGCCATGTACATCCAGAATGTGGATCACTTCACGCAGCTGGCTTTCAATGATCCGGATGGCCCCGCGCCCATGACCTATGGCGATGTCTTCCTGGAAAACGAGCGGCAGCAATCCGAAGCCAACTTCCACCTCTATGACGTGGATACCTTGAAGCGGCAGTTCGAGGACATGGAGACCCAGGTTCCCAGGCTGCTGCAGGGGCGGGGGCCGCAGGGACAGGCGACTGTCCTGCCAGCCTATGATCATGTCCTGAAGGCCAGCCATCTGTTCAACCTGATGGACGCCCGGGGCGCCATCGCCGTGGCTGAACGGCAGAGCTATATCGGTCGCATCCGTGACCTGACCAAGATGTGCGCAGAGGCCTGGGTCGCCAATGAGGGCGGCAATGGATCATCGGCTCCGGCGGAGAAGGCCTGACCCATGCCCCAGTTGCTGATCGAGCTCTTCTCGGAAGAAATCCCGGCCCGCATGCAGATCCAGGCTGCCCGGGATTTCGAGCGCATGGCGCGGGAAAAGCTGGCCGCTGAAGGCCTGTTGCCCGAGGGATTGAAGACATTTTCCGGCCCCCGTCGCCTGACCCTGGTGGCCGAAGGCCTGCCAGCTGCCCAGGGCGATCGCCACGAAGAGCGTAAAGGCCCTCGCGTTGGTTCGCCGGATGCAGCCATGTCCGGCTTCCTGCGTTCAACGGGTCTGAAAATGGCCGATCTGGTGGAGAAGGACGGGGTCTGGTTCGCCCACATTCATCGCGCGGGCCGCCCGACGACCGAGATCGTCGCGCAGATGATGGACGAGATCGTTCGCAACTTCCCATGGCCAAAGTCCATGACCTGGGGCCGCGGAACCCTGCGTTGGGTCCGTCCGCTCAAACACGTGCTCTGCCTGTTCGATGGCGAGCGGGTGCCCTTTACCATTGATGAGGTCGAGAGCGTCGATTTCACCCGTGGCCACCGCTTCATGGGCTCGGGCCGGACCTTCAAGGTCAGGGATTTCGACAGCTATGTCGCCGGACTGGAGAAGCATTTCGTCATCCTCGATCCGGAACTCCGCAAGGAGAAGATCCTCGAGGCGGCCAAGACCCTTTGCTTCGCGCGGAATCTCGAACTGGTGGAGGACGATGGCCTCCTCGATGAGGTCGCCGGTCTCGCTGAATGGCCGACGCCTGTGCTGGGAAACATGGATCCAGCCTTCCTGGACCTGCCGCCCGAAGTGATCCGCACCTCCATGCGGACGCACCAGAAGTACTTCGCCGTCAGGGACGCGGCGACCGACAGGCTCGCACCGCACTTCATCACGGTCGCCAACATCGAAGCGGTGGATGGCGGCGCCGAGATTGCCCGCGGCAATGCAAAGGTGCTGTCAGCCCGTCTTTCAGACGCCCGGTTCTTCTGGGATGAGGATCGCAAGATCCGTCTTGAGGATCGGCTGGAAAAACTCCGTGGCGTGACCTTCCACGCCAAGCTTGGAACCCTGGCCGAGCGGGTCGAACGCCTGGAGCACCTGGCCAAAGCCATAGCCCCCCGGGTCGGCGCTGATCCTGTGAAGGCCGTGCTGGCTGCAAGGCTCTGCAAGGCCGATCTGACCACCGGCATGGTGGGAGAATTCCCGGAACTCCAGGGCCTGATGGGCGGTTACTACGCCCGTGCCGAGAAGATCAGCCCCGTTGTCGCTGACGCCGTCCGCGACCACTACCGTCCTGTGGGTGCCTCCGATGAGGCCCCTGATACGCCTGTCACCATGGCTGTGGCGCTTGCCGAGAAGATCGACACCCTTACGGCCTTCTTCGCCATCAACGAGAAGCCCACCGGTTCCAGGGATCCCTATGCCCTGCGCCGTGCAGCCCTGGGTGTGATCCGCATTCTTCTGGGGTCTGAATCCCGTGCGCCGGTACGGCAACTGGTCAATGACTGGTATGAGTCCCTACGGTGCTATGTGGACCCGGGCCGGGCCCTCTATATCTCGACCCGGCGGACAACGGGCTATCTGGGGCCGGAGTCCCGGGCGCCATCGCAGGTGTTCGCCGCCTACCTTGAGGAATTTGACGCCGCCCTCGTCGAGGGCGTGCCACAGGTCGTGACCACTAAGGACAATTTCGACATCCGGTTCGACCGTACGGCCGCCGCGGGCGATCCCCCGGAAGGCGAGGTCATCTTCACCTTCCGTCGATACGCCGAGGTTTCGGAAGAGGTTCTGGCCTTCCTGGCGGACCGCCTGAAGGTGGCTTTGCGTGATCAGGGCAAGCGCCACGATCTGGTAGATGCGGTCTACGCCCTTGGCGATGACGACCTGGTTCGCATTGTGGCCCGGGTGGAAGCCCTGTCGGACTTCCTGGTGACCGAAAACGGCGCAAACCTGCTGGCGGGTTACAAGCGGGCGACCAATATCCTCAAGGCTGAGGAAAAGAAGGGCGCCCTTCCAGATGGCGACCCTGCGCCCATGGCTGGCGCGTCTTCCGAGGAACTGGCGCTCATCGAGGTGGTTGGGTCTGTTGAACCCAAGGTGGTTCAGGCGATCAATGCCGAAGACTTTGCCGCCGCCATGCGCGCCCTGGCGGGACTGCGTGGGCCGGTCGACGCCTTTTTCGAAAAAGTGCTGGTCAATTCCCAGGTCCCCGCTGAGCGGGAAAACCGACTGAAGCTGCTGATCCAGGTCCGCGACGCCATGGGCAGGGTCGCCGACTTCGGTCAGGTCAATAGCTAGGAGATATCCGCGATGTCGACCGATACGATGGCCAAGGCGCGCTGGGTCTATTCCTTTGGCGGCGGCCACGCCGACGGCGACTCCTCCATGAAGGAAATCCTGGGCGGCAAGGGCGCCAATCTGGCGGAAATGTCAGCCCTGGGCCTGCCGGTGCCGCCCGGCTTCACCATCACGACCGAGGCCTGCAACCACTATTACGACAATGACAAACGCTATCCGGCGGACCTGAAGGACCAGGTCGCATCCGGGCTGGCGACGGTGGAAAAGCTGACAGGCAAGGCCTTTGGCGATCCGCAGAACCCCCTGCTGGTTTCCGTGCGCTCCGGCGCCCGGGCATCCATGCCGGGCATGATGGACACAGTCCTCAATCTTGGCCTGAATGACCAGACCGTCGAAGGTCTGGCCAAGCTGGCCGGCGACCGCCGCTTCGCCTTCGACAGCTATCGCCGCTTCATCCAGATGTTCTCGAATGTGGTGCTCAACATTGACCACCATGTGTTCGAGGAGATCCTTGATGAGCACAAGGACCGGCTGGACCTCTATGTGGACACGGCCCTGTCGGCAGATGACTGGGAAAATGTTGTCCGGGACTACAAGGCCGTCGTGGAGAAGGAGAGGGGAGAGCCCTTCCCGCAGGACCCGCAGGCCCAGCTGTGGGCGGCCATTGGCGCCGTATTCTCAAGCTGGATGAATGACCGCGCCAAGTTCTACCGGCGCATGCACGATATCCCGGAAAGCTGGGGCACCGCCGTCAATATCCAGTCGATGGTGTTCGGTAATATGGGCGACACCTCGGCCACCGGGGTTGCCTTCACCCGCAATCCCTCGACGGGCGACAAGTCCCTTTACGGCGAATTCCTGATCAATGCCCAGGGCGAGGACGTGGTGGCCGGCATCCGCACGCCCCAGGCCCTGACCAGGGCGGCCCGCGAGGAGATGGGCGAGCGCGCCCTTTCCATGGAAGAGGCCATGCCGGAGGTGTTCGGGCAGTTCAAGTCGGTGGTGGAGCGCCTTGAGCACCACTATCGCGACATGCAGGACATCGAGTTCACCGTTGAGATGGGCCGGCTCTACATGCTGCAGACCCGCAACGGGAAGCGCACGGCCAAGGCGGCCCTGAAGATCGCCGTGGACATGGCGAGCGAAGGCCTCATCACCCAGGAAGAGGCGGTGATGCGGGTTGAACCCTCCAGCCTTGATCAGCTGCTGCACCCGACAATTGATCCGAACTCTCCGCGCGACCTGATCACCTCGGGCCTGCCGGCTTCCCCGGGCGCCGCCACCGGCAAGATCGTCTTCGACGCCGATGAGGCCGAGCGGCTGGGAACGGCCGGCGAAGCCGTGATCCTGGTCCGCGAGGAGACCAGTCCGGAAGACATTCACGGAATGCATGCTGCGCGCGGCATTGTGACGGCGCGGGGCGGCATGACCAGCCACGCCGCCGTCGTGGCGCGTGGCATGGGACGTCCCTGCGTCTCGGGCGCCGGAGAGATCCAGATCGACGAAGCCGCCGGTGTTTTCCGCGCCAGGAACCGCACCTTCAAGGCTGGCGACATCATCACCATCGACGGATCCAAGGGCGACGTCCTGTCCGGCCTGGTGCAGATGATCGAGCCTGAACTGACAGGCGACTTCGCGACCCTGATGGGGTGGGCTGACCAGTCCCGCCGTCTGAAGGTCCGCGCCAATGCGGAAACGCCCCTGGACGCCCGGACGGCCCGGCAGTTCGGCGCCGAAGGCATCGGCCTTTGCCGCACCGAGCACATGTTCTTTGATGAAACCCGTATCGCCGCGGTCCGTGAAATGATCCTGGCTGACGACGAGGCTGGTCGGCGCAAGGCCCTGGCCAAGATCCTGCCCATGCAGCGGGCGGACTTCGTCGAGCTCTTCACCATCATGGAGGGGCTGCCGGTCACCATCCGGCTCCTCGACCCGCCCCTGCATGAATTCCTGCCTCATACGGCCGAAGACCTTGAAGCCGTCGCCAAGGCCACGGGGTTGGACGCTGACAAGCTGATGCGTCGGGCCAAGGAACTGCATGAGACAAACCCCATGCTGGGCCATCGGGGTTGCCGGTTGGGCGTTTCCTATCCTGAAATCTA
This sequence comes from Alphaproteobacteria bacterium PA2, assembly GCA_002256425.1. Classification (NCBI taxonomy): domain Bacteria; kingdom Pseudomonadati; phylum Pseudomonadota; class Alphaproteobacteria; species Alphaproteobacteria bacterium PA2. The sequence continues at coordinate 1,794,074 of NKIZ01000001.1, forward strand.
TGAAATGCAGGTGAGGGCGATCTTCGAGGCCGCTTGTGAAATCGCCGAAACAGGCAAGACCCCACCGGTGCCCGAGGTCATGCATCCCCTGGTCGCCAAGGGCGAGGAGATGAACTACCTGCGCAAGCTGACGGACCGGGTCGCTGAAGCAGTCATGGCTGAGCGTGGCCTGCGCATCACCTATCAGGTGGGCACCATGGTCGAATTGCCCCGGGCTGCCCTGAGGGCTGGCGATCTGGCCGAGACGGCCGAGTTCTTCTCCTTCGGCACCAATGACCTGACCCAGACAACCTTCGGCATCAGCCGCGACGACAGCGGCCGGTTCCTGAATGCCTATATCGAGAAGGGCATCTTCGATAAGGACCCCTTTGTCAGCCTGGACCAGGAAGGCGTCGGCGACCTGATCCGCATCGCGGCCGAGCGCGGCCGCAAGACCCGCCCGGACATCAAGATGGGAATTTGCGGAGAGCACGGCGGCGACCCTGCCTCCATCGCCTTCTGCGAGGATGTCGGCCTGGATTATGTGAGCTGCTCGCCCTACCGACTGCCCATTGCCCGGCTTGCCGCGGCGCAGGCGGCGATTGGCGAACGGGAAAAGGATCGGTAAGCTTACACTAGGTAAGCTTGGCGGGAGTCGCCGGGCCAGAAGAGGGCTGGGCCATTGGCGCAATTTGATCCCGCTGCGGCGACCCAGGCCTATCTTGCCGTCCTGACGGAGGCGCAACACGCCAAAGCGGTCGCCTACACCCAGGGCGGGCACTGGATGCTGCTCTGGGGCGCGCTCGCAGCCATCCTTGCAGCCGTTCTTGTCCTGCGGTCAGGTATTCTGGTCAGGGTCCGCACCTGGGTGGAAGCGGGCAGATCGAGACCGCTTCGCGCCGTTCTGGCCGTGGTGATTGTCGACAGTCTGCTGGAGTCTGTGCTTGTCCTGCCCTGGTCCGGCTATTCAGACTGGTGGCGTGAAAAGTCCTATGGCCTCTCGAGTCAGGGGTTTGGCGCCTGGCTCGGTGAGTGGGCCCTGACGAATGTCCTTTCCCTCGTCCTGCTGCCGCTCCTTGTTCTTGGGCTCTATGTCCTCATCCGGCGCACGCAGAAGACCTGGTGGCTCTGGGGCGCCTTCCTGTCCGCCGGCTTCCTGATCCTCCTGATGATTGTCAGGCCGATTGTCGTTGAGCCCCTTTTCAACGACTACACCCCGGCGCCGCCCGGCCCGGTGAGGGACGCCGTGGTCGAGATGGCAAAGGCCAATGGCGTGCCGTCGGACAAGATCTTCATCTATGACGGCTCCAAGCAGTCAAACCGCTACACGGCTAACGTATCAGGGCTTTTCGGGACCGCCCGGGTGGCGATGAGCGATGTAATGTTCAAGAAGGACGCCGATCTTGCCGAAGTGAAAGGCGTCGTCGGTCATGAGATGGGACACTATGTCCACCATCACGTCCTTTGGTTCATGGCCGTTTATGGGTTACTGGCCCTGGCTGGATTTTTCGCCGTCGACCGCTTGTTCCCTCTGGTCCTCAAGTGGACAGGCGCCAAGGGTGTTCAAGGCATAGCCGACCCTGCAGGCTTCCCCGTATTCGGCATCATCCTGACCTGCCTGGCCCTGGTGTCGACCCCCGTCCGGGTTTCCATGATCAGGATCGCCGAGACCGACGCTGACAGGTTTTCCCTGGCCCAGGTAAATGAACCCGATGGCCTTGCACGCGCTCTGGCCAAGACCATCGAGTACAGGGCGGCCTCGCCCGGCAAGCTTGAGGAAGTCCTGTTCTATGATCACCCGGCGGTCAGCCGCCGGATCCGGATGGCCATGGACTGGAAGGCGACCCATCCAGCCAACCCGCCGGCCAGGCCCTAGCGCTTGCGGACGAAGACCGTTCCGGCCGAGTAACCCGCGCCGAACGAACAGATCAGACCCAGGTCTCCGGGCGCAAAGTCTTCGTTGGCGGAATGGAAGGCTATGACCGATCCGGCGGATGACGTGTTGGCGTATTCGTCAAGGATGATCACATTCTCCTCGCGGCTGGGGTCGCGGCCCAGCACCTTGCGGCCGATCATCTCGTTCATGTTGATATTGGCCTGATGCAGCCAGAGACGCTTGAGTGACGTTGGATCCAGCCCGAGGTCAGAAGCGTGTTCAAGGATCATTTCCGAGACCATGGGCACCACTTCGCGGAACACCTTGCGGCCCTCCTGGACGAAGAGCTTGTCCCGGGCGCCGATCCCCTCAGGGGCGGTCCGGTTGAGGAATCCGAAATTGTTGCGGATATTGTTGGAGAACTGGGTCTTCAGCCGCGTTCCCAGGATTTCCCATCCGCCCGTCGCCAGGTCGGCGCGCTCGACAATGATGGCTGTGGCCACATCGCCGAAGATGAAGTGGCTGTCGCGGTCGCAGAAATTCAGGTGACCAGATGTGATTTCCGGGTTCACCACCAGCACAGCCCGGGCGGACCCTGAGGCGATATAGTCGACGGCGGTCTTGATCCCGAAGGTGGCGGAGGAGCAGGCGACATTCATGTCGAAGCCAAAGCCGTCAATACCCAGCTCCTGCTGGATCTCGATCGCCATGGCCGGATAGGCGCGTTGCATGTTGGAGGCGGCGCAAATGACGGCGTCGATCTGGCTGGCGTCCTTGCCCCATCGCGCGATTGCGTCCCGCGCTGCGGCCACGCCGATCTCGGCCATGATCGAGGGCTCGTCATTGCTGCGCTCAGCAATGATTGGGCGCATGACCTTCGGATCGACAATTCCGCTGCGGTCGATGACATGTCGCGACTTGATGCCGGATGCCTTTTCGATGAAGGCCTCCGATGATGGCGTCAGGGCCTCTGTTTCTCCGGCGGCGATCGCCTCGGCATGCTCGGCATTATACGCCTCGACATAGGCATTGAAGGCCACGACCAGCTCGGCATTGGAGACGGTCTGCTCCGGCGTATAGAGCCCGGTAGCGGCGATGACGGCTGAATGCATGGGAAGGCTCCACGAAGTGCAATCCATCAGGATTGGAGAGGCACCGAAATAGCAGCTTTTCCCGGAAGGTCAGCAGGTTCTTCACCCCGAAAGGGCGGGCGGAGCCGGGAAATTCTGCCTAGGATGTCGCCAGTTCGCCGCTGAATCGAGACGGACCAAGGGGGATTTCATGTCGGATCTGGCGCCGGTCGGCATTATCGAGGGCTATTATGGGGAGCCATGGTCCTGGGCGGCGCGGGCCGAGCAGGTCTACTTCCTTCAGCCCCATGGCCTCGAATTCTACATGTACGCCCCCAAGGCGGACGCCTTCCTGCGCAAGCGCTGGCGAGAGCCCCATCCGGACGGCCAGGCCCATTCCATCAGCGAGTTCGCCACCCATTGCCGGCAGAGCGGGGTGCGCTTCGGGGTTGGACTCAGCCCGTTTGAACTCTATCGGGACTTCAATGCTGAAGCCCAGGCGGACCTGGCGGCCAAGCTCAAACACCTAGAGAGTCTGGGCGTGGAGGAACTGGGCATCCTTTTCGATGACATGCGCGGTGATCTGCCCGGCCTGGCCGACACCCAGATCCGCATCGCCCACTGGATTGCCGAGCGCTCGTCAGCCAGCCGGATCATTCTCTGCCCCACCTATTACTCCGATGACCCCATGCTGGACCTTGGCTTCGGCCGCCGCCCCCCGGGCTATCTGGAAGCCATGGGGAAAGGGCTGGACCCGTCCATCCAGATGTTCTGGACTGGCGAGGAGGTCTGCGCCCGGGAATACAGCCCCGCCCACCTCCAGCGGGTTGGAGACCAGATGCGCCGCAAGCCGGTGCTATGGGACAATTATCCCGTCAATGACGGCCCGCGCATGTCGCCCTTTCTGTTCATCAGGTCCGTGACCGGGCGTCCGGCGTCGATCCGGCCCCATCTGGCGGCTCACGCGGTAAACCCGGCCCTCCAGCCTGTCCTGTCTCGCATCCCCATCCTGAGCCTGTTCGAGAGCTATGGCGTGGGTGAGGATTATCAGTATCTGGGGGCCTTCAACCGGGCGACCGAGGCAGTTCTGGGAGAAAGGCTGGCTTCGGATGTCCAGCGGCACCTCATGTTCCTGAATGACGTCGGTCTGGAAGGTCTGGGCGAACGGGTGGCCTGGCTCCGCCAGAGATATGCGGCGCATGATCATCCCGCCGCCGTGGAAGTGGTGGACTGGCTTGATGGCCGCTGGCGTATGACCCGCGAGATGATGGATCACGCCTAGCCGGCGTAGGCGTCGATCCGCGCAAGGTGGTTCCGGACCTCCGCCGGCGAAAGGAAGGAGCCGGTAAAGCTGTTCTTCGCCAGAACGATCAGGTCATCGCGGGTGAGATTCAGGGCGCCGGCTGTCTGGCGCCAGTTTTCGCCCAGGTATCCGCCGAAATAGGCCGGGTCGTCTGAGTTGATGGTCGGCTTCAGGCCAAGATCCAGCATGCGCTTGAGGGGATGGACCTTGAGGTCGTCCACCACACAGAGTTTCAGGTTGGACAGGGGGCAGACGGTGAGGGTCATGCCCTCGGCGTTCAGACGGCTCACCAGCTTCTGGTCCTCAAGGGCGCGGTTGCCGTGGTCGATGCGGTCGACCTTGAGCAGGTCCAGGGCCTCCCAGACATATTCCGGCGGACCTTCCTCGCCCGCATGGGCCACCAGCTTCAGGCCCCGTTCCCGCGCAGCTGTGAAGACCTTGACGAAGCCGGAGGGGGGGAAGCCCTTTTCCGAGGAGTCGAGGCCGACGCCTGCAATGCGGTCCAGCCAGGGCTCAGCCATCTTCAGGGTCGCCAGGGCAGCGTCTTCGGGCAAGTGGCGCAGGAAGCAGAGGATCAGCTTTGAGGTGACCCCAAGGTTCTGCTCCGCCCAGGCCATGCCGGCCAGCAGGCCCTCGGCGACAACCGCGAAGGGCACACCCCGGTCTGTATGGGTCTGGGGATCGAAGAAGATTTCGGCATGGACGCCGCCATCGGCCGCGAGCCTGGTGAAATAGGCGACTGCCAGATCACGGAAGTCTTCCTCGGCCAGCAGGACCTGGGCGCCCTGGTAGTAGATGTCCAGGAAGTCCTGCAGGTTTGAGAAGGCATAGGCTGCACGGACAGCTTCGACGCTGGCGAAGGGCAGGGCGATGCTGTTGCGCCTGGCCAGGTCGAACATCAGTTCGGGCTCGAGGCTGCCTTCAATGTGCAGGTGGAGTTCAGCCTTGGGCAGGCCGTTGATGAAGGTGTTCATGGGGCGACCTCAAAAGGAATGGCGGGCGAAGAAAAGCCCCGGAGTCGCCTCCGGGGCCAATCATTGGGAAGGCCGAAAGCCTAGTCCGCCAACTCGGGGGTAGACTTCTTCGATTTGCGTGCCGGCCGCTCGACAATCGGGGCGCCGGGCTCACGGCCCTCTTCCTCGATCTCGAAGGCCAGCTTGCTGTCCTTCAGCACCACCTTGACGTGGCCGCCCTTGACCAGACGTCCGAAGAGGATCTCGTCGGCCAGGGGCTTCTTGATATGCTCCTGAATGACCCGGGCGAGGGGCCGGGCGCCGTAGAGTTCGTCGAACCCGTTCTTGGCCAGCCAGTCGGCGGCTTCGTCGGTGGTTTCGATGGTCACGTGGCGATCGGCCAGCTGGGCCTCCAGCTGCATGACGAACTTCACGACAACCTGACGGATGATTTCCGGAGTCAGGGCGCGGAACTGGACGATGGCGTCCAGACGGTTGCGGAATTCCGGTGTGAAGAGGCGCTTCAGGGCCTCATCAACCTCGTCCTCCTGCTTGCCGCGACCAAAGCCGATGGCGTTGCGCTGGGCGTCAGAGGCGCCCGCATTGGTCGTCATGATCAGGACGACATTGCGGAAATCGACCTTCTTGCCGTTGGCGTCGGTGAGCGAGCCGTGGTCCATCACCTGCAGCAGGATGTTGAACACGTCCGGGTGGGCCTTTTCGATTTCGTCGAGCAGGACCACGCAGTGGGGATGCTGATCGACCGCGTCGGTCAGCAGGCCGCCCTGGTCAAAGCCCACATAGCCCGGAGGCGCGCCGATGAGGCGGCTGACGGTGTGACGTTCCATGTACTCGCTCATGTCGAACCGCATGAGTTCGATGCCCATGGTCGAGGCCAGCTGGCGAGCAGTTTCGGTCTTGCCCGTGCCGGTTGGACCCGAGAACAGATAGCAGCCGATGGGCTTGGTAGGATCCCGAAGGCCGGCCCGGGCCATCTTCATGGCGGCGGACAGCTGCTCGATGGCGTTGTCCTGGCCATAGACGGCGCGCTTCAGGTCCTCATCCAGCTGCTTGAGGGCTTCGGTGTCAGACTTGGAGACCGATTTCGGCGGAATCCGCGCGATCTTGGCCACCACGGCTTCGACTTCCTTGAGGCCGATGGTCTTCTTGCGGCGGCTTTCCGGCAGCAGCATCTGGCTGGCGCCGGCTTCGTCGATGATGTCGATCGCCTTGTCGGGCAGCTTGCGGTCGGTGATGTAGCGGGCCGAAAGCTCCACCGCCGCCTTGATGGCGTCGTTGGTGTACTTCAGCTTGTGGAAGTCCTCGTAATAGGTCTTCAGGCCCTTGAGGATCTTGATGGTGTCCTCGATCGTCGGCTCATTGACGTCGATCTTCTGGAAACGGCGCACCAGGGCGCGATCCTTCTCGAAGTGCTGGCGGAACTCCTTGTAGGTGGTCGAGCCCATGCAGCGCAGGGTTCCTGAGGCGAGGGCGGGCTTGAGCAGGTTGGAGGCGTCCATGGCCCCACCAGAGGTCGCGCCTGCTCCGATCACCGTGTGGATCTCGTCGATGAACAGGATGGCGTCCGGGTGGTTTTCCAGCTCCTTCATCACCTGCTTGATCCGCTCTTCGAAATCGCCGCGATAGCGGGTGCCTGCCAGCAGCGAGCCCATGTCGAGGGAGAAGATGGTTGAGCCCGCCAGGACTTCAGGGACCTGCTTGTTGATGATCTTGCGGGCCAGACCCTCAGCGATGGCGGTCTTGCCGACACCGGGATCGCCAACCAGCAGGGGATTGTTCTTGGTGCGGCGGCAAAGAATCTGGATGCAGCGCTCCACCTCCGGCATGCGGCCGATCAGGGGATCAACCTTGCCCTGCTTGGCCTTCTCATTGAGATTGACGCAGTAGGCATCCAAGGCCTCTCCACCGGTCTTGGTGTTCGGCTTATCCTCGTCTTCGGTGCCCTTCACGGGCTTGGATTCGCTGGCGCCGGCCTTCTTGGCAATGCCATGGGCGATGTAGTTGACCGCGTCGTAGCGGGTCATGTCCTGCTCCTGCAGGAAATAGGCCGCATGGCTTTCCCGTTCGGAGAAAATGGCGACCAGAACATTGGCGCCAGTCACTTCTTCCCTGCCAGAGGACTGTACGTGAATGACCGCGCGCTGGATCACGCGCTGGAAGCTGGGCGTTGGTTTGGCGTCTTCCCCGTCATCCACCACCAGGGACCGCAATTCATTGTCCACGTAATTGGTGAGTGTGGTTTTAAGCGCGCCAAGGTCGACGTCGCAGGCTGTCATCACGCCGACCGAGTCTTCGTCATCGATCAGAGAGAGCAGCAAATGCTCCAGGGTGGCGTATTCGTGCTTGCGCTGCGTGGCGAAAGCGACGGCGCGATGGAGCGAGTCTTCGAGTTGGCGCGAGAATGACGGCAAGGTCGCCTAGTCCTTTTCCATGGTGCATTGAAGCGGATGTTGGTGCCGTCTGGCAGTCTCGATAACCTGAGCTACCTTGGTTTCCGCTACTTCGTAGGTATAGACGCCACACACCCCAACACCGTGCTGGTGTACGTGCAGCATGATCTCCGTCGCCTCTTCGCGAGACTTGTGGAAATACTGTTCCAGAACGTACACGACGAATTCCATCGGCGTGTAATCGTCGTTCAAAATCAACACTCTGTAGAGCGAAGGCTTTTGGGTCTTCGTCTTTGTCTTAGTGATCACCGTCGTACGGTCGCCCGTCGCCTGATCACCTTGCTTACGCTCGGCCATCGAACAGGTCTCCAAACGGCCGCATCGCCGCTCCTGTCCCGTGATTAGATATGGAATCTGGCGCGGTTTGAAAGGGTTGAATTCAAATCAGGCCGACAGATCGTGTGGATGGCCCAAGATTTGCGCCTTCGACAGGAGGCCGGATGGGATGTCTGGCGGAACCATTCAATCCGAAGGCGGTGTTTTCCGGCCAAGGGCGCGGCCGGAAGTCAGGGCGGCGGATCCGAATCGAGCCCGCAGGGCGTCGGCCGTCTTTTCACTGGCCAGGCTTCGCCTTTCCTCATCTCCGAAGAAATCGGATTCCACCGCCTGGGCTTCGATCAGTTCGGAAATGCCCACGCCGATCAGCCGGAAGGCGCGGCCGGGCCGACCAGCCTTGAGTTCGGCCGCCATCAGTTCACGCGCTACCGAGAGTATGGTTCTGCCGGTCTGGGTGGGGACCGGCAGGGCGCGGCGCCGGGTCAGGATCCTGAAGTCGTCGCCGCGGAGCTTCAGGGTGACCACCCGTCCGGCAAAGTTTGAGCTTCGGGCGATACGCCCGACCTTTTCGGCCAGGGGAACCAGCTGATCGTCGAGGTCCTCAAAGGTCTTGAGGTCCGAATTGAAGGTGGTCTCGGCGCTGATCGATTTTCGGATCTGATCCGGATCGACGGCGCGATTGTCCAGGCCCTGGGCGAGTTTGTGGAGGCGAAGGCCATTCTGGCCAAAGTGTTTGGCCAGAATCTTCAGGTCGGCCCGGGCAATGTCTCCCACGGTCGAAAAGCCTCCGGATTCCAGGCTCTTCACCATGGCCGGACCGACGCCGGGCAGAATTCCGACGGGTCTTGTAGCCAGAAAGGTCTTGGCCTCGGCGTGACCAATGACGGAGAAGCCCCGGGGTTTGTCGAGGTCTGACGCAATCTTCGCCAGGAACTTGTTGGCGGCCAGACCGATGGAGACCGTTATCCCGACCTCTGCTTCGATCTGCGCCTGCAGTCTTGCCAGGGTGATGGCTGGTGAAGCCCCATGCAGGCGCGCCGTCCCCGACAGATCCATCCAGGCCTCGTCCAGGGACAGGGGCTGAACCAGAGGCGTCAGGTCCCGCATCATCGCCATGATGCGTTTGCTCTCAGTGCGATACTTCTGGAAATCCGGTTTGATGACAACGGCTTGCGGGCAGGCCTTGAGGGCCTTGAACATGGGCATGGCCGACCGGACGCCCGAAATGCGGGCGATATAGCAGCAGGTGGTTACAACCCCGCGGACTCCGCCACCGACAATGACCGGGCGATCCCGAAGTTCCGGCCGGTCGCGCTTTTCAACCGAGGCGTAAAACGCATCACAGTCCATGTGGGCGATTGAGAGGTCGAAGATCTCGGCGTGAGTCACGATCCTGGGAGAACCACATGCAGGACACCTGCGGTCCATTTCACCGGTCTTGAGGCAATCGCGGCAAAGGCCTTTCACCACTTGGGCTCGCCTGATGTCATCATGTCAGAAGGGACTCGCCAGATTGGGGGCGATCCTGTTTTGTTCCCGATCAGGAGCGTCTTCAACTAGGAAATCGCGGCCTCAATCGCCAGTTGCAGTTCGCTCCAGTCATCGATTCGCCGGTGCAGGTCGGGCTTGGCGGGCGCCATGGTTCTGAGTCTCGGGTCTGCAACAATCTGGAAGCGGCTGATCTGCGGCGCATGCTCGGCCACGGAGTCCAGGTTGGACAACATGTCATCCACGAAGGCGACCGGGCCGGAAACCTGCCTGGCCATTGCCGCCGCCAGGGGCCCTTTGGGACCGCTGTTGAGGATCAGGGGATAGTCCATGCGATGGCGGCCCAGCCAGCGGGCCCGGGCCAGGCGACCATGGCCTGGCGCATTTGTGAGGATCACAATGTTTGCAAGTCTGGAAAGCTCGTGGAGGGCTTCACGACCGCCCTCGGCCAGGGCCATATCCCCGGCGGCGTGCCGGAAAAAGTCGTCGAAATGGGTTTTGCCCAAGCTGACGTCCAGATGCTCGGCTTCACCCGGCTGGTAGATGTTCTGGAAGAGGGCGAAGCGCTCGAGGCGGAATTCCAGTCCCTGAAGGGCCAGGTAGTCGGCAAAGCCCTGCATGAAGAGGCCGAGAACCTCGTCCACATCGACAATCACCAGGGGCCGCGTGCGGTCCAGGCCCATGCCGACCAGGTCGGGACTCTTTACGATTGTGGCGGGTGTCTCTGACACGGTGTCTCCGGCGCGACTAACGTGAGTTTAAGGATATCCGTGTGATCAATCGGGAAATGGTGGGGCCCGGACAAGAATCGCCCGGGTTCGAGTACTTATTCGGGACGTAAATGGTCAAAAAAATCCTCATCGTCGAGGATAACGAGCTCAACATGAAGTTGTTTCATGATCTGCTTGATGCTCAAGGCTATCAGACCCTGCAGACCCGTGAGGGACTGCAGGCGCTTTCGATTGCGCGTGAGCACCGGCCGGATCTGATCCTGATGGACATCCAGCTTCCCGAAATCTCTGGTCTCGAAGTCACCAAATGGCTGAAGGAAGATGATGAGCTTGCCTCCATTCCTGTGGTCGCCGTCACAGCCTTCGCCATGAAGGGTGATGAGGAGCGCATCCGCGAAGGCGGCTGCGAAGCCTATATCTCCAAGCCTATTTCCGTTTCGCATTTCCTCGAAACCATTCGCAGACTGCTGGAATAGCCGCCATGACCGCGCGAATCCTCGTCGTCGATGACATCGAAGCCAACGTCAGGCTGCTCGAAGCCAAGCTGACGGCGGAATACTACGAGGTCCTTGTGGCCTATGACGGACCAACCGCCCTGGCCAAGGCCCAGGCGGAAAAGCCCGATATCATCCTGCTCGATGTCATGATGCCCGGCATGGACGGTTTTCAGGTGTGCCGCCGGCTGAAGGATGATCCCGAGACCCGGCATATCCCCATAGTTCTGGTCACCGCCCTCGACGGCCGCTCCGACCGTATTCTTGGCCTTGAGGCCGGGGCGGACGAATTCCTGACCAAGCCCATCGACGATGTCATGCTTTTCGCCCGGGTCCGCAGTCTGACCCGGTTGAAGATGGTCATTGATGAGCTGCGCGAGCGGGAGGCCTCCGGCCGCCGTATGGGCGTAATTGCCGGCGCGTCAGCACGACTTGGCGGCACCGGCGGCCGAATCCTCATTGTGGATGACCATGAGCGTCAGTCAGAGCGTATCGCTTCGGAACTGTCGATCGAGCATCGTCCCATTGTCGAAAGCGATCCCGAGAAGGCCCTGCTTTCGGCCAAGGGGCCTGTGGACCTGATTATCGTCAACGCCACGGCGCGGACCTTTGACGGTCTGAGGTTCACCGCCCAGATCCGGTCGGATGAAGCCACGCGGCATCTGCCCATTCTGGCGGTCGTCGACTTCGATGAGCGCAACCGGCTGGTCAAGGCCCTGGACCTCGGGGTCAGCGACATCCTGCCCAAGCCGATAGATCCCCAGGAACTGGCCGCCCGGGCCCGGACCCAGATCAAGCGCAAGCGCTATACCGACTATCTGCGGGACAATCTGGACCATTCCCTGGAATTGGCCGTTACGGACCAGCTGACCGGCCTGCACAATCGTCGCTACATGACCGGGCAGCTTGACGCCCTGGTGAAGCGCGCTGTTCTGGGTGGGGATCCCGTCTCGACCCTGCTGATCGACATCGATTTCTTCAAGCGCATCAATGACAGCTATGGCCACGATGTGGGCGACGAGGTCCTCCGGGAATTCGCAGTCCGTCTGGCCTCGAATGTCCGGGCCATCGACATTCCCTGCCGGTTTGGCGGTGAGGAATTCGTCGTGGTCATGCCCGACACCAAGCTGGAAGACGCCGAGCGGATCGCCGAACGAATCCGTCGCCATGTGGCTGGCTCACCCTTCCGGGTCATGGGTGGTTCAGAACTGCTGAGCGTGACCATTTCCATTGGCGTCGCCGCGACGCTTGGTGAAAAGGACAAGCCTGAATTGCTGCTCAAGCGGGCGGATGAGGGCGTCTACGAAGCCAAGGCCCAGGGGCGCAACAAGGTCATCGCCAGGGCCGCCTGAACACCTCGGCCGCCCATTCAGCCATAGAAAAAGCGCCCGACCTTGCGGTCCGGGCGCTTCTTTTTGATCGGTAGGGGCTTTCGCGACCTACTTGATCTTGCCTTCCTTGAATTCCACGTGCTTGCGGACGACCGGGTCGTACTTCCGCATGACCAGCTTCTCGGTCTTGGTGCGCGCATTCTTCTTGGTCACGTAGAAAAAGCCGGTGTCTGCCGACGAATTCAGGCGAATCTTGATTGAGGCGGGCTTCGCCATGATCGATCCTTGGGCGGGGCCGGACGCGGGAGCGCGACGGCGGGTGTTCTAAAGAGCGGCGGAAAATACGAATCCCGGCGCCAAAGTCAATGGCGCGCTACAGAACTCTTGGTTTTGTCGGTCCCATCCGGAAGCGCATGTAGGGAATAGGCCGATCCGGTTCCTCCAGACGGGCCTCGGCTTCCTTGATCACCGAGCGGGTGACCATGGGAAGATTGAGCTCCAACGCCTCTTCAAATTCGAACCAGGCGATCTCTTCCAGCTCACCGCAATCGGGCTGACGTTCGAGGCTGATCAGCCGTTCGGCGTCAGCCATCAGGAACCAGGTGTCGAACCGCTTGGCCAGAACCGGCGGTGTCACTGCACGATAGATTATGGACAGGGCTTCCAGGTCGGGCATGGCGCCCTGAGCCAGGAATTCCCGCCAGGGGCCTGCAGCAGGTCGGGGATCCGCCTGTTTGGCCAGGAGAAGACCAGCCTCCTCAAACGTCTCCCGAATGGCGGCCAGGGCCAGGGCGCGCCCGCGATTGCCTGGCAGGTGGGCGTGGAACTTTCCCGCCACCTCCGGCTTCAGCTCGGTGGCGAAGGGCGCCCGGAAGTCAGCCCGGTCAATCCTGCCGCCGGGAAAGACCCAGAGATTGGGCATGAAGTCATGGCCGCCATTGCGCTTGCCCATCAGGACGCGGGGCTTCGGGCCATCCCGTCTGATGATGAACAGGGTCGCGGCGTCTCTCGGCTTGACGGCGGGGGCGCCTTCAGGGCGCATGCGGGATCCGTCAGAACGACGGACGGGGGGCGTTTCTTCGGTCATGTCCGAAGTCTAGGACCGGTTTTCGTTCTAGGGAACGGTGCCCTTACGTCAATTCTGTACTCTGTTTGCCCGCGTCGCTGATTTTTGGGAGGATCCATGTCCCCGAAACCCTTTGTCCTCAAGCAAGCCGACATCCCCCTTGAGGCGTGGGACGATCCTGTGAAGGGGGTGGTTTCCTGGCGCACCCTGCTGAGCGCTGACCGGACCCCATCGCGGGGCCTGACCATGGGTGTGGCCGATGTGCCGGAGGGTGAGGGCGGGGCGCCCAAAATTCACCGCCATGCCGAGGACGAGGCCTATTACATCCTGTCCGGGAAAGGGGTCATGCAGATCGACGGGGTCGACTATGACCTTGCGCCGGGGGACACCGTTTTCATTCCGGGCGGGGTCTGGCATGGCGCCCGCGGCGTGGGATCAGAGCCCCTGAGGCTGCTCTACGTCTTCGCCGCCGAGTCCTTCGACACCATTGTTTACGAGTTTCCGGAAGCCTGATCAGCCCCGATAGGCGACCAGGACGGCGCCGCCGGCGATCAGGGCCACGCCCAGCCAGTTGGGCAGGGTAAGCTTCTCGCCCAGCAGGGCCGCGCCAAACACAGCCACAAGCACGACCGAAAGCTTGTCCACCGGCGCCACCTGCGCCGCGTCGCCAAGCTTCAGGGCGCGGAAATAGCACAGCCAGGAACCTCCAGTGGCCAGTCCGGACAGAACCAGGAAGGTCCAGGTCTTGCGGCTGACCGAGCCCAGGGGCTGCCACTGGCCAGAGGCGACCACGATCCCCGTGGTGATGGCCAGGATCACGGTCGTGCGGATCATGGTGGCGTAGTCGGAATTGATGTTCTCGATCCCGATCTTGGCGAAGATGGCGGTGAGGGCGGCGAACCCCGCTGACCCCAGCGCCCAGGGAAGCCAGTTGGCGATCATCGCCTCTTTCCCTTGCGCACGCCCTTTGGCGGACCGCCGCGCTTGCGAGCGTCCTGAGCACCGGGTTTGCGATTGCGTTGCGCCATACGGGGTCGGGGGGCGTTCGCATCTGCGGGCGCCGGCGAAGAGAGCATTTCGAAGACCAGGCCGCCGGTCACTGGAGTGGCCTCCAGCAATCGGACGACAACGGGCGTGCCCAGCATCCAGCGGGAACCGCTTCGTTCGCCCACCAGGGCGTGCAGGCGGTCATCATGGATGAAGAACTCATCCCCCAGCCGCGATATCGGAACCAGTCCATCGGCGCCGGTCTCCTCCAGGCGGACAAACAGGCCGAACCGGGTGACGCCGGTAATCCGGCCGGCGAACTCGGCGCCGACCCGGTCTGCGAGGAAGGCGGCGACATAGCGATCCGTGGCGTCCCGCTCGGCGGCCATGGCCCGGCGTTCGGCAAATGTGATCTGCTCGGCCGTGTCCTTGATGTGGGAAATGTCCCAGTCAGTGATCCCGTCGTCCCCGAAGCCCAGCGCGCGGATCAGGCCGCGGTGAACGATCAGGTCGGCGTATCGGCGAATGGGCGAGGTGAAGTGGGCATATTTCGCCAGGTTCAGGCCGAAGTGGCCGATATTCTCGGCGGAATAGATGGCCTGCATCTGGCTGCGCAGGACCACCTCATTGATGATGGCGGCGTGGGGGCTCTCATGGCTCTCGGCCAGCAGCTTGTTGAACCGGTCTGTGCGGGGCGCCTCGCCCTTGGACCAGGCGATGTCCAGGGTCGCCAGGAACTCGGCCAGGGACTGGACCTTTTCCTGACTGGGGGTGTCGTGGATCCGGTAGATCAGCGGGGTCTTCTTCGCCTCGAGGGTTTCGGCGGCGCAGACATTGGCCTGCACCATCATTTCCTCGATCAGCTTGTGGGCTTCCAGGGCGGCGCGGGGCTGGATCGAAGCGACTTCGCCATCGGAATTGATGTTGATCCGACGTTCGGAACTTTCGATGGCCAGGGGCGAGCGTTTGTTCCGTCCGATCTTCATGCACTCATAAGCGGCGTACAAGGGCTCCAGGACGGCCTTGAGCAGCGGGCCGGTCACATCATCCGGCTGACCGTCCACGGCCGCCTGCGCCTGCTCGTAGGACAGTTTCGCTGCTGACCGCATCAGGCCCCGAACAAAACGGTGGCTCCGCTTGCGGCCATCTTTGTCGAACACCATGCGCACGGCGAGGCAGGCCCGGTTCTCGCCCTCCCGGAGCGAGCACAGTCCTGCGGACAGCCGTTCGGGCAACATGGGCTCCACCCGATCGGGGAAATAGACGCTGTTGGACTTTTCCCGGGCTTCCCGGTCCAGGGCTGTTCCCGAACGGACATAGGCGGCCACGTCGGCGATGGCGACCCAGACCACCCAGCCCCCGGGATTGCCGGCGTCGTCGTCCATCTGGGCATAGACCGCATCGTCGTGATCCCTGGCGTCCGGCGGATCGATGGTGATCAGCGGGATGTCGCGCAGGTCTTCCCGGCCAGCCAGGGTCGGCGGCTGTGCAGCGTCAGCTTCCGCTTCGGCTTCGGAACTGAAGCCTGTGGGAATGCCATGGGAATGGATGGCGATCAGCGAAGCGGCGCGGGGATGGTCTTCGCGGCCGACCACTTCAAGGATCTTGCCGCGCTTGGGGCCATAGCGGCGCTCGGAGGCTACAGGCTGGGCCACAACAAGATCGCCGTCCCGAAGGTCGATGACGCCTGCGCCGTCAAGGACGAGGCTGTCCTTGGACTTGCGGTCCACAGGCTCCAGCCTGACCTCGCGATTGGCCTTGCGGACGACGCCGAGCACCTTGTGAACGCTGGTCCCCAGCTTCTTGATCAGACGGGCTTCGATTTCTCCGTTCTCCAGGGTCTCGAAGCGGACCAGCAGGCGGTCGCCCAGCCCAGGGGCGCCAGCGGCTACTTCGGACCTGTCAGGCGACAGCCTTACGGCCCGGGTGTCGTCGCTCTTGGTCAGGCGGACGAAGAGGTCGCCGTCCGTGTCGCGTTCGGTGACATCGACGACCCCGACGGGGGGCAGGGCGCCAAAGGCGGCAAAGCCCTTGCGGCCGCGGCGGCCCAGGTCGCCCGAGCTCTCCAGCTCCTTGATCATGTCCCGCAAAGCCTTGCGGTCAGCCCCCTTGAGCCCGAAGGCCTTGGCAAGGTCGGACTTGTCGGCTTCACCCGCCTCGCGGATGAATTTCAGCAGGGTTTCGCGATCAGGCAGGCCCTGGGCGGGCTTGCTGACGAAGCGTGAGGCTTTGGGGGCGCGGAGTTTGGCCATGGCCCCCTATAGCGCGTGAATCAGGCTTTCGCCGCCTTCTTCGTTGCAGGCTTCTTGGCAGCTGGTTTTTTGGCCGGGGCCTTCTTCGCGGCAGCAGCCTTGGGTTTGGCTGCAGCCTTGGCCTTGGCGGGCTTCTTGCCGCCGCCCTTGGCGACCCGGTCGGCGATCAGCTGCACGGCTTCTTCCAGGGTGATGTCCTTGGGATCTGCGCCCTTGGGAATGTTGGCGTTGGTCGAGCCGTGCTTGATGTAGGGACCATAGCGGCCCGACAGGATCTTGATGGACGCGCCGTCCACCGGGTGGGCGCCAAGATCCTTCAGCGCGGCGCTTTCGCCCCGTCCGCCCCGACCGCCGGCCCGCTTTTCGGCCAGAACGGCGACGGCGCGATTGAGCCCGACCTCGAAGACCTCATCGACGCTGGGCAGGTTGGCATAGACCCCGTTGTGCAGGACGAAGGGCCCGAACCGGCCGATCCCCGCCGTGATCATGATGTTGTCTTCAGGGTGCAGACCCACATCCCGCGGCAGGCGCAGGAGGCGCAGGCCCTTCTCGAGATCCATGTCTGGAGCCGACCATCCCTTGGGCAGGGAGATCCGCTTGGGTTTGTCGCCTTCGCCCAGCTGGACATAGGGACCGAACCGGCCGGATTTCAGGAAGACAGTCAGCCCGGTTTCGGGATCGACCCCAAGTTCGCGGTCGCCATTGTCCTGGGCGGCGTCCTCATCGGACTGGGCGATCTGACGGGTGAAGCGGCACTCCGGATAGTTGGAGCAGCCGATAAAGGCGCCGAACTTGCCGGTCTTGAGGGACAGCTGACCTGCGCCGCAGGTCGGGCAACCCCGTGGGTCAGAGCCGTCAGCCTTGGGCGGGAAGATGTGCGGCCCAAGGGCGACATTGAGGGCGTCGAGGACATTGGTGACCCGAAGCTCGGCGATCTCGCCGACCGCGCCGTGGAAGTCGTCCCAGAATTCCCGGAGGAGGACCTTCCAGTTCAGCTCTCCGGCCGAGACCAGGTCGAGCTTTTCCTCCAGGGCCGCCGTGAAGTCGTACTGGACGTACTTGCGGAAGAACTGCTCGAGGAAGGCCGTCACCAGCCGTCCCTTGTCCTCGGGAATGAACCGGTTCTTGTCCATGCGGACATAGGCCCGGTCCCGCAGGACGGTCAGGATGGAGGCATAGGTCGACGGGCGCCCGATCCCCAGCTCTTCCATCTTCTTGACGAGGCTGGCTTCGGAATAGCGCGGGGGCGGTTCGGTGAAGTGCTGGTCGGCGCGGGCGTCGATCACCCTGGCGTCGGCGCCCTCCTTGACCTGGGGCAGGCGGCCGCTTTCCTCGTCGTCGGCGTCGTCGCGACCTTCCTCGTAGACCGCGAGATAGCCATCAAACAGCACGACCTGACCGGTGGCGCGCAGGCCGGTCTGGCCGTCGCCGCTTTCCAGTTCGATGGTGGTCCGCTCGATCCGGGCGGCCTCCATCTGGGAGGCGATCATCCGCTTCCAGATCAACTCGTAAAGGCGGCCGAGGTCGCTCTCCAGGCGCAGGGACCCGGGATTGCGGGCCAGAGAGGTCGGCCGGATGGCCTCGTGGGCTTCCTGGGCGTTCTTGGCCTTGGTCTTGTAGATCCTGGGCGCTTCGGGAACGTATTCCTTGCCATAGATGCCGCCAATGACCTGGCGGGCTTCCTGCAGGGCCTCAGGCGCAGACTGGACGCCATCAGTCCGCATATAGGTGATCAGGCCGACGGTCTCGCCGCCGATGTCGATCCCTTCGTACAGCTTCTGCGCCGCCTGCATGGTGCGCTGGGCGGAGAAGCCGAGCTTGCGTGCGGCTTCCTGCTGCAGGGTCGAAGTGGTGAAGGGCGGGGCAGGGGACCTGCGGGCCGGCTTTTTCTCGACTGAGGCGATCTTGAAGGTCGCGGCCTTCACGGCAGCCTGCGCCGCCCGGGCGCCGGCCTCGGAATTCAGGTCGAACTTGGTGAGGCGCTTGCCCTCATGCTTGACCATGCGGGCCAGGAAAGGATCGGTTCCAGCCGAGACGTCCGCCTCTACCGTCCAGTATTCCTGGGTGTCAAAGCTCTCGATCTCGATTTCGCGGTCGACAATCAGGCGAAGGGCGACGGACTGCACCCGTCCTGCGGACCGGGACCCCGGCAGCTTGCGCCAGAGGACGGGCGAAAGGGTGAAGCCCACGAGATAGTCCAGGGCACGGCGGGCCAGATAGGCGTCCACCAGCTCCATGTCGATGTCCCGCGGCGACTTCATCGCTTCGGTCACGGCGGTCTTGGTGATGGCGTTGAACACCACCCGCTCGACCTTGGCGCCCTTGATGGCCTTCTTCTTGGAGAGGACCTCAAGCACGTGCCAGGAGATGGCTTCCCCTTCACGGTCGGGGTCGGTGGCCAGGATGATGCGTTCGGCCGTCTTGGCGACATCAGCAATGTCGTTCAGGCGTTTGGCCGCCTTGGGATCGACGTCCCACGACATGGAGAAGTCGTCGTCGGGCCGAACCGATCCGTCCTTGGCCGGCAAGTCGCGGACATGGCCGTAGCTGGCCAGAACCGTATAGTTCGAGCCCAGATACTTATTGATGGTCTTGGCCTTTGCGGGGCTCTCGACAACGACGAGGTTCATGCGCGACGGGTGATCCCAAGGGCCGAAAGCCCGGACTGAAAAGGGAGCGGAAGGTGGGGCTGACCCCCATAGCTGTCAACTGCTCAAGAAATTAGGTCGCAGCTACGGCCCCTCCAGGGCTGAATTCCGCACGCCCTGCAAGTTCAAGTTCCGCAAGGGCCGCGAGCACAGGACCGGCATGTCCGCCGGCTGCGCGGATGAGGTCGTCCCTTGATACCGGGGTCGGCGACAGCAGAGCGGCGACCTGCTCGCAAAGGTCGTCGAGGCCAGTGTCGAACCCGCTTTCCACGTCCGAAAGCCAAGGCGTTTGAGGCGCCTGGAAGCCGCCAAATCCTTCGAGGGCGCGCAGGACGTCGTCAACGCCCTCGCAGATCGCGGCGCCCTGGCGGATCAGGTCATTGCAGCCCTTCGCCCGCGGATCGAGGGGAGAGCCAGGCACGGCAAGAACCTCACGGCCCTGTTCTGCGCCCATGCGGGCGGTGATCAGCGAGCCCGACCGCATTTCGGCTTCCACAACCACAATGGCCCGGCTCAGGCCGGAAATGATCCGGTTGCGCCTGGGGAAGTCGCGGGCCTGGGCGATCTGGCCCGGGCGGCTTTCCGAGACAACGCAGCCCTGGTCGACGATCTGCTGGTAGAGCTTGTCGTGTTCCCGGGGATAGACATCGTCAATTCCGCCCCCCAGCACGGCGACCGTGCCCGAGTGCAGGGCGCCTTCGTGGGCCGCGCCGTCCACGCCCCTGGCCAGTCCGGACACCACCACAAAGCCGGCGGCGCCGAGTTCCCCTGCAAGGGTGCGGGCGAAGCGCTGGCCTGCAGCCGAAGCTATCCGGGCGCCCACAATGGCGACTGTGGGGCGGTGGAGCTGGTCAACATCCCCACGCGTCCAGATCATGGGTGGCGGCGCGTCCAGGGCGGCGAGATTGGGCGGATAGTCAGGGTCACAGGAAAGCAGCAGCCTGGCGCCCAGGGCCGCTCCGGCCTCCAGTTCGGCCTCTATCTCCTCCCGGGAAGGAATGGCGGACGCCGCTTCACGCTCCCGGCCCTGAAAGCCGGTCGGCAGGTTCTCAAGGGCCTTGGTGGGATTGCCATAACGCTTGAGCAGGAAGCCAAACGAGACCGCCCCGACCATGTCGGTGCGCGCCAGACGCAGCCAGTCCCGCCGCTGGGAAGGCGACAGGGCCTGGGTCATTGCTCCGCAGCCTCCGCCGCCTTCTTGGCGCCGATCCGTGGTTCCTCGCCCTTGAGCAGCCTACGGATGTTTTCCTGGTGCCGGACGAAGATCAGAATGGCCATGAAGAGGGCCAGGGCTGTGACGGGGTAGGGTTGGTCAAAGATCAGAAGGGCGAGCAGTGGCGACAGGGCGGCGGAGACCAGGGCCGCAAGGGATGAAATGCGCAGGATGTAGGCGATGATCAGCCAGGTTGCGCCGGCCGCCAGACCCAGGGGCCAGGCTACGGCGATCAGGGTGCCATAGAAGGTCGCCACGCCCTTGCCGCCCTTGAAGCCCAGCCAGACCGGGAAGAGGTGGCCCAGAAACGCAGACCCACCGGCCAGGGCGCACAGCAGGGTGCGGGTCTCGGGCGCCTGCCCGTTGGAGAAAATCCAGGCCAGCAGGACAGCCAGGGCGCCCTTGCCGCCATCGCCAATCAGTGTGAGGGCCGCCAGATCCCGCCGACCAGATCGCAGGACATTGGTTGCGCCGATATTGCCGGAGCCGATGGCGCGGGGATCGCCGGCGCCAGCGGCCTTCATCACCAGGACCCCGAAGGGGATGCTCCCGAGCAGGTAGCCGCCGATCACGGCGATAGCGACCAGTTTCGCGTCAATTCCCAAGGCCAGCATGCGCGTCTTTCCCTTCAGATGATCGTGGAGGAATCCTAGTCGGCGGAGGGGCCGACGTCACCTGCGGGCCCCAGATTGGCGCAATCTGCAGGTGTTCGTCAAATGTTCTCTATTTCAACGTCGGTCAGGTGGCGTGCGCTTGAGGGTCTCAGTCCTCGGCCCGATAGACAATCCGGCCGTCCACGAGGGTCATTTTCACCCCGCCCTGCAGGCGGCGTCCGTCAAACGGGGAGTTGCGGGACTTCGACTTCAGTTTGTCGAGGTCCACAACGATCGGCTCATTGAGATCGCAGATGACCAGATCGGCCGGACTGCCCTTGGCCAGCTTGCCGGCGTCGAGGCCCAGAAGTTCCGCTGGGCGGCTGGTCACGCTGCGCATCAGGTCAAGCAGGGGAATCCGCCCTTCATGATAGAAGGCCAGCAGGGCCGGCAGGAGGGTTTGCAGCCCAACAGCGCCGGGCGCGGCTTCATCAAAGGGCAGGCGCTTGTCTTCCGCCGGCGCCGGGGCGTGGGCCGAGACGACAATGTCGATCAGGCCGCTGGCCAGGGCTTCAATGGTCGCCTGGCGGTCATCCTCGCCGCGAACCGGCGGATCGAACTTCACGAAGGTCCGGTAGTCGCCAATGTCGATCTCATTGAACGACAGGTGATTGATCGAGGTTGTTGCCATGACCGAGAGGCCCTTGGCCTTGCCCCTCGCCAGACTTTCCAGAGCGCAGGCTGTGGTTACCTGGTCCACCAGAAGACGGCCGCCAGTCAATTCGACCAGGGCCAGATCCCGCTCCAGCATGATCTTTTCGGCGATGGGCGGAACGCTAGGCAGGCCCATGCGGCCGGCGAATTCGCCTTCGGTCGCAGCGGCGCCAGCCGAGAGCCAGGGGTCAGCGGGGCGATGGGCGACGATGACGCCAAAGCTGGCGGCATAGGCCAGGACCCGACGCATGACCTTGGAGTCGACAATGGGTCGGTCGGCGTCGGTGACGTAGACACAGCCGGCGTCCCGCATCAGGCCGATTTCGGCCATGCGCTTGCCTTCGCAGCCCTTGGTAGCTGCGCCGGCGGGATAGACGTGGACCAGTTCAATGTCCCGCGACCGGCGCAGGATGAAATCAACGACCGAAGCCTCGTCGATGACCGGATGGGTGTCGGGCTGCAGGACGATGGAGGTGACGCCGCCCGCAGCCGCGGCGAGGGATGCGGACTTCAGGGTTTCCCGGGTCTCGAAGCCCGGTTCGCCGGTCTTGACGCGCAGGTCGATCAGGCCGGGGGCGAGCATGGCGCCCCTGGCGTCAATCACTTCGGCATCATCGGACAGGCCTGCCGGGCTTTCACCCTTGATGACGTCTGCAATCCTGCCGTCGCGGATCAAAAGGGCGCCAGGGCCGTCATAGCGGCTGTCAGGATCGACGAGTCTTGCGTTGAGGATGGCGAGGGGGCGGGACATTCCTGGGGCCTCTATAGCTCGAACCGCTCAAGCCACTTTTCCGAAACCGGCGCCTCATAGGCCGCCAGGGCGTCGAGCAGTGCTGCGGGATCATCGCTGAAGGTCAGCATGTCTCGGTGGACTGGCTTTACGAAGGCCTCTTTCACCGTGTGATCGAGGAAGGCGGCCAGTCCGTTGTAGTAGCCGGAGACATTCAGAAAACCAGCGGGTTTGCCGTGGAAGCCCAACTGGCCCCAGGTCCAGATCTCGAAGATTTCTTCCAGGGTGCCGGCGCCGCCGGGCAGGGCGACAAACCCCTCGGAAAGGTCCGCCATCCGCGCCTTGCGCTCATGCATGGACGAAACGACTTCAAGGCGTGTCAGGGAGGTGTGGGCCAGTTCCTTGGCGGCAAGGGCTTCCGGCAGGACGCCGACAACTTCACCGCCAGCCGCAAGGGCGGCGTCAGCGACGGCGCCCATCAGACCAACCTTGGCGCCGCCATAGACAAGCACCGCATTCCGCTCGGCGATGAGGCGACCCATGGTGGTTGCTGCGGCGAGGTACTGCGGATCCTTGCCCGGGCTGGACCCACAGAAGACACAGACCGACCGCATCAGTCATTGTCCAGGCGAGCGGCCAGGGAAGCCAGGATGGCCATGCGGGCGGCCACACCCATTTCCACCTGATCCTGGATCAGCGAGACATTGAGGTCGTCAGCCACGTCGGAGTCGATCTCGACGCCCCGGTTCATGGGCCCGGGATGCATGACCCTGACATGGGGCGCCGCATGGGCCAGTTTTTCCCTGTCCAGACCCCAGAACCGGAAATACTCCCGCTGGGATGGCGCCATGACGCCATCCATGCGCTCCAGCTGAAGGCGCAGCATCATCACCACGTCACAGCCAGCAATGCCTTCGCGCAGATCATGGAAGATGCTGACCCCCCAGCGGGCGGCCTCGGCAGGCATGAGGGTCGGCGGTCCGACCAGCCGGACCTCGGCGCCCATCATCTGAAGGAGGCCGACATTGGACCTCGCCACACGGCTGTGCAGGACATCGCCGCAAATGGCGATCCTAAGGCCCGCGATCCGGCCAAAGGCCCTGCGCATGGACAGGGCGTCCAGCAGGGCCTGGGTAGGATGTTCGTGCTGGCCGTCGCCGGCGTTGATCACCGAGCATGAGACCTTCTGGGCCAGCAGGGAGGCTGCCCCCGATGATGCGTGCCGGATGATCAGAATGTCCGGCTGCATGGCGTTGAGGGTCACCGCCGTGTCGATCAGGGTTTCGCCCTTGGAAATCGATGAGGAGCGGGGGCTCATATTGACGGTGTCTGCGCCGAGACGCTTGCCCGCAAGCTCGAAGGAACTCTGCGTCCGGGTCGAGTTCTCGAAGAACAGGTTCATCAGGGTTCGACCCTTGAGCAGGTCGAGTTTCTTGGCCGTCTGACGGTTCAGGGTGACGAATCCGTCGGCCAGATCCAGAAGTCCTGCGACTTCGACCGGGTTCAGGTCCTGAATGGATAGGAAATGCCGCCGCGGAAACGGGAAGGTCCGTCCCAGGACCTCGCTCAGACCAAGAGGCGAAGCAGTCATTGAAGAGGTCTATTAGGCGAGGTCGGTGCGGGCGCCAAGGGCCCGGTCTGAACCGCGATCAGGCCTGCAGATTTCTCAGGCGTTCCAGGGCGCCCTGCAGGATCCATCCCGCCGCCATCTGGTCCACCAGGTCTGCGCGCCTGGACCGGGAGGCGTCAAACTCATCAATCAACACCCTGTTGACCGCCACGGTTGACAGTCGCTCATCCCAGAAGGCGATCAGCAGACCTTCACGCAGGCGCAGCAGGTTGCGGGCGAAGGCCCGGTTGGACTGGCAGCGGGTTCCTTCCGTGCCGTCCATGTTGACGGGCAAGCCAATCACAAGCCCGGCCGCCTCCCGATCATCCATCAGCTTGAACAGGGCCGCAGCGTCGAGGCTGAACTTGGTCTTCTCAAGGGTCTTCAGGGGGGAGGATATGGTCCTGGTCGGATCGCTGACCGCCACGCCTATGGTCTTTTCCCCCAGATCCAGCCCGAAAAGCGCGCCCAGACGGGGCAAATGCGCGGGAAGGTCTGTAAGTTCAACGACGGCCATGGGGGTGCATAACCCGTGGCGCTGCGGGCACCAAGGGGCCTAAGTCCACAGCAAGTCTTGTCAAAGCCGCCCTGCCGCGGCTAACCCACACCTTACAGATCAAGGAGGGCCCCATGGCCATCGACGCGGCGACCGTACGCAAGGTCGCCAGGCTGGCGCGCATCGCCCAGCCGGAAGAACGCCTGGAGCCGCTGGCCAAGGAGCTGAGCGGTATCATGGCCTGGATCGAGCAGCTGGCCGAAGTGGACACGGACGGCGTGGTCCCGATGACCTCTGCCGTCTCCATGCCCATGCCCCTTCGCGAGGATGTGGTGACAGACGGCGGCGATGCGAATGTCGTCCTGTCCAATGCGCCGAAGTCCTCCGGCGGGTTCTTTGTCGTGCCCAAGGTGGTGGAATAGATGTCCGACCTCACACGCATGACTCTGAAGGCCGCCCTCGACGGCCTGGAAGCCAGGACGTTTTCGTCGGTCGAACTGACGCAGGCGCATATCGACGCCGTGGCCCAGTCCCGCGCCCTGAACGCCTTCATACTGGAGACGCCGGATCAGGCCCTGGCCATGGCCCGGGATGCCGACGACCGGCGGGCGAAGGGGGAGGCCGGTCCTCTCACCGGCGCGCCCCTGGGCATCAAGGACCTGTTCTGCACCAAGGGCGTCCGCACCACGGCCTGCTCGAATATTCTCGGCAACTTTGTTCCCGAGTATGAGTCCACGGTCACCTCGCATCTCTGGCGGGACGGGGCGGTCATGCTGGGCAAGCTCAACCTCGATGAGTTCGCCATGGGCTCGTCGAACGAGACCTCCGCCTTTGGCTCGGTGGTCAATCCGTGGCGGCGTAGTGGCAGTAATGCAAGTTTGACCCCTGGCGGTTCGTCCGGTGGTTCTGCGGCGTCGGTTGCGGCCGACCTCTGCCTGGGGGCAACCGCGACTGACACAGGCGGATCCATCCGCCAGCCGGCCGCCTTTACGGGGACGGTCGGCATCAAGCCAACCTATGGCCGATGCTCGCGCTGGGGCGTTGTGGCCTTCGCCTCGTCTCTCGATCAGGCCGGCCCCATAGCCAAGACGGTGGAAGACGCCGCAATCCTGCTCAAGTCCATGGCGGGCCATGACCCCAAGGACGCCACCAGCCTGGACGTCGACACCCCGGATTTCGCCAGTTTTGTCGGCAAGTCGGTCAAGGGCCTGCGGATCGGCATTCCGAAAGAGTATCGGGTAGACGGCATGCCGCCGGAAATCGACGCTCTCTGGGAACAGGGTATCGCCTGGCTGAAGGAAGCCGGCTGCGAGATTGTCGAGGTCTCCCTGCCGCACACCAAATACGCCCTGCCGGCCTATTACATCGTCGCTCCGGCCGAAGCCTCCTCGAACCTCGCCCGCTATGACGGCATGCGCTACGGCCTGCGGGTCGAGGGCGGCAACCTGACCGAGACCTACGAAAACACCCGGGCCAAGGGCTTTGGCGAGGAAGTGAAACGCCGCATCCTGATCGGCACCTATGTGCTCTCGGCTGGATACTACGACGCTTACTATCTCAAGGCGCTCAAGGTCCGTCGCCGAATCGCCGATGATTTCGAGCAGGCCTTCGGCAAGGTCGACGCCCTGCTGACCCCGACAGCGCCCTCCGCAGCCTTCGGCCTTGGGGAAAACGCCGATGACCCGGTCGCCATGTACCTGAATGACATCTTCACGGTGACGGTGAACCTGGCAGGCCTTCCGGGCATGAGCATACCGGCCGGCGTTGACGCCAATGGCCTGCCCCTGGGACTTCAGCTGATTGGCCGAACCCTGGATGAGGGGACCCTGTTCTCTCTGGGCGGGGCTCTGGAAAAGGCGGCGGACTTCCGGGCAAAGCCGACCCGTTGGTGGTAGGCGAAAGTCCCTGAGCTCCAGGCAACAAAAAGCCCCCAAGCCGGACCGGCGAAGGGGCTTTTCATTATGGGGTCGAAGGGACCGCTTACGGCTTGGGCAGCTTGTCCAGGTCAGCCTGAACGGTGGCCAGGATTTCGTCGGTCAGGGCGCCCTGGCTGAGGGGCTGAAGGGCCTTCAGGGTCATGGCCTTGAACTGGTCGAACGCCGGATGCGAGGTCAGCATCGGGACGTCCTTGTCGAGAATCGCCTTGGTGGCAGGGTTGGCGGCCAGATCTTCGATGGTGGTGGTTTCGACGTTCGGCGCGTCGGCAGCCAGGGCGGCGCCCGCGGCGAGGATCATGGACAGGCCAGCGAGGCTGGCGGCGAGCATCTTCTTCATGGTCGGGTTCCTTCCCGGGGAGGTTTTTGGTGGCGGCAGAAAGCGCGATTTCATTGACTTGCGCAAGACACTTCCGCTTCGGCGCGGGCGGCACTAGAAGCAAGGCATGTCTGATACCTCAAAGCTGATACAGGGCCGCACCGGCCAGTGGGAAATTGTTCTGGGCCTGGAAATCCACGCCCAGGTCGCCTCGAACGCCAAGCTGTTTTCCGGAGCCGCCGTCGGTTTCGGGGCGGGACCGAACCAGCAGGTCAGCCTGGTGGATGCGGCCATGCCCGGCATGCTGCCGGTGATCAACCGCCACTGTGTCGAGCAGGCGGTGAGGACCGGCCTCGGCCTCAAGGCGCAGATCAATCTGCGAAGCCTGTTTGACCGGAAGAACTACTTCTATCCGGATCTGCCGCAGGGCTATCAGATCAGCCAGTTCAAGGACCCGATCGTCGGAGAGGGCGAGGTTATCGTCGAGCGCGACGACGGTTCGACCTTCACGGTCGGGATCGAGCGCCTGCACCTGGAACAGGACGCCGGCAAGAGCCTGCACGATCAGGATCCCAACGCCACATATGTTGACCTGAACCGGGCCGGCACCGCCCTGATGGAAATCGTCTCCCGTCCCGACATGCGCTCGGCGGAGGAGGCGGCGGCCTATGTGAAGAAGGTCCGCACCATCCTGGTTTATCTGGGCACCTGCGACGGCGACATGGAGAAGGGCAATCTCCGCGCCGACGTGAACGTCTCCGTACGTCGTCCGGGCGAGGGCCTGGGCACCCGCTGCGAGATCAAGAACGTCAATTCCTACCGCTATATCCAGCAGGCCATCGAGTATGAGGCCCGCCGTCAGGTCGAGATTCTTGAGGATGGCGGCAAGATCGATCAGGAGACCCGGCTGTTTGACCCGACAAAGGTTGAAACGCGCTCCATGCGGTCCAAGGAAGAGGCGCACGACTATCGTTACTTCCCGGATCCGGACCTCCTGCCCCTGGAGCTTGATCCCGCCTGGGTCAAGGCGATCGAAGAGTCGCTTCCGGAACTGCCGGACGCCAAGAAGGAGCGGCTGCAGTCGCAGTATGGCCTGACTGCCTACGACGCCGGCGTGCTGATCATCGAGCAAGCCAGGGCGGACTATTTCGAAGCCGCGGCCAAGGGCCGCGACGCCAAGCTGGTGTCAAACTGGGTGACCAATGAGCTGGCGGCCAAGCTGACGGCAGGAAGCCTCGACATCGAGGACAGCCCGCTGAAGCCTGACGAGATCGCCGAACTGGTGGCTCTGATCGAAGAAGGGGTCATCTCCTCCAAGATCGCCAAGGATGTGTTTGAGCGCATGTGGGCGGGCGAAGGCCGCCCGCGGGGCATTGTTGAGGCCCAGGGCCTGCAGCAGGTTTCGGATACGGGCGCGCTGGAGAAGATCATTGACGACCTGATCGCCGGAAATCCCGGTCAGGCGGCGTCTGTGAAGGAAAAGCCGCAGGCCATCGGCTGGTTCGTGGGCCAGGTGATGAAGGCGACCGGGGGCAAGGCCAATCCCGGGACGGTCAATCAGCTGCTGAAGTCAAAACTCGGCATCGACTAGGCGGATACGGAAAGGGGGGCCTGAGAGCCCCCCTTTTTTGTCCTGCCTATTTGGCGGTCCAGCGGTCCAGCCAGTTGAAGACGGTGTCATGCCATTGAAGTCCGTTTTCGGGCTTCAGGACCCAGTGGTTCTCATCCGGGAAGTAAAGGAACTGGCTTGGCACCCCCTTGCGCTGAAGGGCAGTGAATGTGCCCAGGCCCTGCTCCAGGGGGACCCGGAAGTCGTTCTGGCCATGGATCACCAGCTCCGGCACATTCCACTTGGCCACGTGATTGACCGGGTTGAAGGCCTGATAGCCCTTGGGATTGTCATAGGGCGTGCCGCCATTCTCCCATTCAGAGAACCAGAGTTCTTCGGTGGAATAGCCCATGGCGTGGGTGTCGAAGAGCCCGTCATGATTGACAAGGCACTTCCAGGGCTTTGACCAGTTCCCGGCGATCCAGTTGATCATGAAGCCGCCATAGGAGCCGCCCAGGGCGCAGGCGCGATCGCCATCCAGGAAGGAATACTTCCCGAGGGCGTAGGCCCAGCCCTTCTGAAGGTCCTCCAGCGGCCGGTCGCCCCAGTGCTGGGAGATCGCGTCCGTAAAGCCTTGACCGTAACCGGTCGAGCCGTGGAAATCGATCATGACCACGGCATAGCCACGCCCGGCATAGGTCTGGGCGTTCCAGCGATAGTGGAAGAGGTTGCCGAAGCTGCCCTGGGGGCCGCCATGGATCAGGAAGGCGACCGGATAGGTCTTGCCCGGCTGATAGTCAGCGGGCTTCACCACATAGCCATGGACCGTCTCGCCGTTCCAGCCAGGGAAGGTGAACTGTTCAGCCTCGCCCATGGTGATGGCGGCCAGGCGCTCGGCATTGTGGTCTGTGAGGGGAACAGGCGACTTGGCGCCGGTCTTCAGGTGGTAGACCTGGGCAGGCGTCTTGAGATTGTCCTGGGTCAGGAGCAGGCCATCCTTGGCGAAGTCGAAATCAGCGACGTGGCCCTGGCCGGTGATCGCGGTTGGGGCTCCGCCCTTGGCGACCGAGAAGGCGAAGATCCGGGTCTGGCCCAGATCCTGGGCAATGCCGAAGATGGTCTTTCCATCCCTGGACCATTTGAAGCTCTCGACGGACCGGTCCCAGCTTGGGGCGAGCTCTCTTGTGATCCCTGTCTTCAGATCGCGGACCATCAGACCGTTGCGGTCGGACTCGAAACCCGGACGCTTCATGGCCAACCAGGCCAGCTTTGAGCCATCCGGGGAAATTGCCGGAGCCGCATCTCCCGCCAGATTGCCTGCGGTCAGATTGGCTGGCGCACCTTGGCCAGAAAGCGAGACCTTGAAGAGATCGAAATTGGTCTGCCAAGGCTCGTCCCTGCCAGCGATCCGCGCCGAAAAGATCACGGCGGCGCTGTCGGCCGTGAAGGTGAAGTCACCCTCATCGCCGAAGGGCTTGGAGGGCGTGTCGCCATCAAAACCGGGGGTCAGCTCCACGGCGGCGCCGGCGCCAACTCCGTTCTCATCCAGAGACAGGGCGAACAGGTGGTTCTTGGTTCCGTCGGCCCATTCGTCCCAATGCCTGACGAAGAGCTTGTCATAGACCTTGCCGGATTGTGGCTTGGGCGCTTCGTTGCGGGAGACCGTGCACTCCAGCGTCTTGCAGTCCGGATAAACGGCCAATCCGACCACGAGGGACTTGCCGTCAGGCGCCAGACGGAAGGCCTGGACGGGGAGGGGGAGTTTGGTGACCTGGGTCGCCTTTGCGCCATCAGCGTCCGTCTTCCAGACCTGGGGAGATCCAGACCTCGAAGACATGAAATAGATCCAGCGTCCGTCCGTCGACCAGCGACCAGAGGACGCGCCGCCATCTGATATGGCCATGCGTTGTGGAGTCGAAGCCTTGGCGGAAAGGTCCAGGCGCCAAAGGCTTTGTACGCCACGATTCTTTGCCCAATCGGTTGAACGGAGTTGGTAGATGGCGAAGGCGCCCGAGGGGGACACCCTCACGTCGGCAACCCTCTCAAAACTGCCCATATCCTTTGGGGTCAGTCCCTTGATGTCGCCGGCCAGGGCCGAAGAAGCGGCTGATAGCGTGAGGGCCGCTAGGGCGAACAAAAGACGGCGCATGGACGGTCGAATCCTTGGAGCGATGGGTCAGGTGGTTCGCTAGCATGGTGCGCTCTGGCGAGCCAATAAAGCGCGCACCCGATCAGGCGAGTTCAGAGGGCACCTGCGGTCATGGCGTTGTGCTTTTTGTGGTCGTCACCGACCTGCAGAAGCGGCGTGTAGACGTAGATGTTCCTGCAGGCGTTGCTCACCGCCCGGGTAATGGCAAGGTCCGCAGGTAAGACTTCCGTTGTCGCCATGGGTTCATTCCGCTGAATGCGGTGACGCTAGGGTGATTGGCGCCGGAGCCGAAATGGAATTGCTGTACGACCTGAAATTGCGATCGTTCAGGTCGAGAGCCAAATCGATCGACCGGTCCGGCAGACAGGACCGCGACAGTTTGTCGCGGCGTTTAGTGGCCAACTCTACCGTGTAAATACTCAAAATCGGGGATTCAGCGCGTCAAATGGACTGAAATTACAGACAGGCCTAGCGGCGCTTAACTATATCTTCAGCGAAGGTCGACTTTCCTGAACGCATCGGACTTGGGGCGGGCTCCAGAATGGAACCCGGAGAGTCAGAAAAAGGATCGAACTCATGCTTGCGAGCGTGGAATCGGAAGTCGGACTGCCCTTGCCGGGGCCAAACGCCACCGGCGATGAACTGTTCAAGATGGGCCTCCTCTATTCAACTGGACAGGGTGGAGCGCCGCTGGACTATGTTTCAGCGCACATGCTCTTCAACCTGGCGGCCATGCGCGGCTCCAACGAGGCCAAGGTCTATCGTAAGGAACTGAGCCAAGAGATGGGCTCGGAAGAAGTGGCTGAAGCGCAACGCGCCGCGCGCGAGTGGCTGGCCCACGGCTAGACGGGTCCGACAGGGGTCAGTAGGTTTTCTGGCCCAGGGCGTAGTTGAATCCGAACTGGATCGGCGAGAGGTCCCGGAAGTACTGCTGGACGAAGAGGGTTGCGTTGGCGACCCCGCTCTTCGGCACATAGACGATATCAAATCGACGCAGCGGTATCAGCTCGGCTGCGCCTGAGGTCAGCCCTTTCTGCAGGTTGACCGTGCGGATCATGCCACGGCCATCCGGGCCGCGTCGCAGGATGATGACCTTTCTCCGATCTGAAGAATTCAGGAAGTCGCCAGCCTGGATCACGGCGCGCAGGGCGTCGCCGTCACCGACCAGGTCAAAAACACCAGGATTCTTGACCTCTCCTCCCACAAACACCTTCAAGGGCGCCGCCTTTGGCGTGATGTCCACCTGCGGTCGGAGCAGTTGGACCGAATAACTGCGGACCAGGGCGTCATGCAGTTCGTCCAGGGTGCGGTCCGCAGCCATGTGACTGCCAATCAGGGGCAGGGTGATGCGACCGTCCGGTTGAACGATCACAGCCTTGGACAGCTCAGGCGCGGTCGGAATGCTGACGTCGAGCTCGTCACCCGGGTAGAATCGATAGGGCGGCTCGTAGTCGCTCCAGGTCGCATAGGGAATATTGCCGAACTCGCCGGCCGGGGTCTGGGCCCTGATTTCCAGTTTCGCGCCGCCTGATGTCCGCGGGTTGGCGCAGCCGGCTCCCAGCAGCACGAGGATGATGGCGAGACCGGTCATGGAGGCGTGGCGGCTAGGCATGGTCACGAAGGTTAATGAGAATGGGTAATAGATCGTTAATGGTCCGGCGCGAGGTTCAGGGGGTCAAGGCTAGAAAAGTCGAAATTCCATGGTCGCTCAGCTGTCTGCAAATGTCCGTTCAGGGCGGGGAGATGCCATCACCCGTGATGATCTCTATGACTATGTAGAGCGTCTCGCGAGAGAGAAGTGGCTGATTTTAGGCGTTTTCTTCACCATATCTATCCTGGGCGTCCTGGCTGCCACCCAGATGAAGACGACCTATCCAGTCTATTCCAGTGTTCTTGTGCGACTCGGCCAGGAATATGTTTACGAACCAAGGGCTGGCGACGCCGGCCGTGGCGCCGTTCCCGATTCTGATCAGGTCATCCAGTCTGAAACGGAAATTCTCGGTTCAGCCCAGCTGAAACAGCGGGTCATCACCAAGCTTGGGCTCTCCAGGATCTATCCCGAGATGGCCAAGGAATATTCGGCCAGTGACGCCGCCGGCAAGAAGAAGATCATGGCGGACGCGCTTCAGTCTTTGGAAAAGAATACGGAAATTGAGACGGCGCCCGACACCCCGATCATCAAGCTGAGTTTCAAGGGAGACTCGCCCGAGATTGCGGCGCTGGTACTGAACACCCTGCTCGAGGAGTATCTGGTCTATCGCCATGGCGTTCTGGGTGACCCGGTAAGTCCGGCCATCGCCGAGCAGAAGGGCCTGCTTGAGTCGCGTCTGGGCCAGGCGGATCGGGACCTGCAGGAGTTCCTGATGGTCAACCAGATCGGGGACTTCACGGCCGAAAAGACGAATGTCAGCCAGCTCCTCGCCCAGGTGGAACAGCAACGCCTGCAAACTGAGACCCAGTTGCAGGACAGGATCGCCAGGCTCGCAAACCTTTCGTCGCAAATGGGCGTCATCAACAAGGAAGTCGGCCTCTACCGGGATTTCTCTGGCGCCGCGAGCGACAAGCTGGCCGCCCTTCGGGTCCAGAGGGAGGACCTTCTGTCCCGCTACAGGAATGATGCGCGACCTGTGCAGGAGATCGACAGTCAGATCGCCCAGCTGGAAGCCGGGATGGCGGCTGGCCGGACGAAGACCGAAGGCGCCAAGCGTCTGGGTATCAATCCGGTCTATCAGACGGTGGAAACCGAGAGGGTCACCATAGCTGCGGACATCGCTGCCCTGCGGCAGTCCCTGGTGGCGCAGAACGAGCAGGTGTCGAAATTGACCCAGAGAAGCCTCAAGCTCGCTGCGCTTGAGCCCCGGTTCCAGCAACTGACCCTTGGTCGTGACGTCCTGCAGGCCAATGTGCGCGACTACACCGTGAAGGAAGTCCAGAGCCGCGCGTCTCAGGACATCGCCGCCTCGGAAAACGACAATATCCGGATTGTCAGTCGGGCTATCCCACCGACCAAGGGGGTAAGCCTGAAGCGACCCGTGGCCATGCTGGCGGTTCTGGTGGCGGGTTTTACAGCCATGTGTGTTGGCCTGATCCGCATGCTTCTGAGGCCTGGTCTCGTCACCAGACGTGTGGCTGAACGCGCCTTCGCCCTGCCAGTCCTGGCAAGCGCAGGCTTCAAGGCGGGCTGATCCAGCTTGGATCCTGCCCCGCTCGTCAGCGGTATTCGCCGTATTCCGGTAGGGTAATCGGGGACGTACGGTTTCCTGCCGTTTGGCGCTACATTGGCCCATTGCGTAGCCACGATTCGAGTCATGGTCGACCTGAGCGATGAAATTGCGGAGCTGTGGGAAGCCTTGGGTTCGCCAGGGGCGGCAGGGGCTCGCGTCATCCAGGTCGTAGCCGCCCGTCGCGGCGAAGGGGCATCTTCAGTCGCCCGAGCCCTTGCAGCCCATGCCTGCCGCAGCGCCTTGCGCTCAGTGTGGCTTGTAGACCTCGACATTCTTGCCGGCGCACAGTTCTCGGCGCTTTCGGGCGAAGAGGCCCACTATGGGAAACTGGGGCCGGCCGCCAGCGCCAGTCCTGATGGATCGATGTTCTTTACCCTTCGTCCGACTGCGCTCTCCGCCGCAAGGACGCCGATTGCCGATGCAAAATATCTCTCGGCGCATCAGGTGGGCGACGCCAGATGGTGGGTCACCAGGTTTCAGAGCGAGAGACTCCAGCCTGGCCAGAACCTGCATGTGATCGGAGACCCCGCCTACTGGTCTACCCTCCGTCGTCATGTGGATGTCATCATCGTTGACTGTCCATCTCTGGACAGGTCCGGAGCAGCCCTCACCCTGGCTAAGAACATGGATCAGACCGTGATCGTCGTTGCGGCCGATGAGGTCGATGTCCGTCCCCCCGCCATGCTTCGGGATGCACTGGTGGAGGCAGGCGCCAGCGTCAGCGGCCTGTTCGTCAACCGCGCGGGGATGGCGCCAGCGCTCAAGCAAAAGAGCCAGCGACGGTGACGGCGATCCGGGAACTCCCTTTTGAGGAGGCCAGGCCCATCGCCCTGGGGCGGACCGCAAACTTCATTGTCTCGATCGCCATCCTCCTGACCTTCAGCCAGGCGTGGGTTTTTCCCATATTGGGTGACAAGGGGAATGCTGCGGCCAGCGGCCTTGTGCGTAACCTGTTTTTCCCGGCCTATGGCCTCGGGTTGATCCTTCTGGCGACCTCCCTCAGCCAGTCATTTCGAGCGGTCTTGCGCCAACCCTTCCTCATTGCCTTGATGGCGATCGTCACCGCTTCAATTCTGTGGTCGGTGGCGCCTGACCAGACCGAGCGTCGTGTTATAGCCATTCTCGCGACCACCCTTTGCGGCGTGGTGATCGTGGCGCAAAGGTCCTGGGCGGAACTGACCTCGCTCCTGGCGACGACCTACGCAATCCTGGTCGTGCTCTGCTTTGCCTTCGCGATCCTGCTGCCCTCCATTGGCATCATGCACGAGATATTCCCGGGGGCGTGGCGCGGCGTCTGGTCGGAGAAAAACCATCTTGGCGGCGACATGACCCTGGCTGTCTGCATCTTTGCGTCGGCTGCCGTGCTCAATCCCCGGCAAAGAATCCTCTGGGTAGTTTTTGTGGTCCTCGCAATTGTGCTCATCCTGTTATCGACTTCCAAGACCTCACTGGTCGCAGCCGCTCTTGGCCTGGGCGGCCTGGTGTTTGTCTTGCTGGTTCAGAGAGGGGCGATCATGGCCGTGCTGGTCACCTGGATCACTGTAGTCACTGTCGGCAGTGTTGCGGCGTTTGTCTTGCTGGCCCCTCATGTGTTTTTCGACCTGCTGGGCAAGGACGCGACCTTTACCGGAAGAACCAATGTCTGGGGCCCGATCCTGCGGCAGGTCGAGCAGCGTCCCTGGACAGGCTTCGGATATGGTGCGGTCTGGACAGAGGAGGGGCGGTGGGGCCCCTTGCCCTGGATCGTAAAGCAGGCAGGCTTTCGAGCTCAGCACGCCCACAATGCGTGGTTGGAACAGTTGCTAGGGATGGGTATTCCCGGCCTCGCAGCCTTCATACTGATGCAGGTGCAATTCCTGATCGCGAGTATAGTATCTGCCTACCGGAACAACGGAGGATATCTCGGGCTTTCCTTCATCCTGTGCTACACATTGATGTGCATAACAGAGAGCATCGCAGTCAATTACAATGATTTTCGCTGGGTTCTGTTCACGGCGATAGCTGTAAAGCTGTGCTGGCCTGACAGGGAAGCCCAGGCGTACTGACTAGGATGTGGCGTAGGTGATCGCTTCAATGCCTGCCTTGACGGTCACAATGTCGAAGCCTTCGTTTTTTGCTTCCTGAACCAGGCGTTCCAGAGCCTCGGGCGTGCATCCCCAGGCAGAGGGGGAGGGCGCGACGTCATGGGTGTAAAGGATCAGCCAGCCCTTTTCCGCCTTTGCGCGCCTCAGCCAATGGCGAGCGGTGGCTTCACCTTCTGGGCCCTCGATCCCGACAGCAGGCGCCTGATTCAGATCCGTGCCCGTGGAGACGATCCCGGGATGTAGGGCGCGGAGGCTGTTGAACCTGGATGTCAGGGTGGACTTTGCCGCTGCTGACACATCTCCGTACGGATAGGCGAAGTTCTCCGGGGCAGGCAGTCCCCAGGCCTTGAAGGCTGCGGCGTTCAGATCAACGTCTTCCCGAATTTCCGAGCCCGAGGCTTGCCCGCAGTCGAGGTGGGAGTTGGTGTGGCATCCGACTTCATGCCCCCGCCGGGCAAGGTCGAGATAATCTTCTGGACCCGCGCACACACCCATCGGCGCAATCTGTCCACAGAGCCCGGCCGCAGCGTAGAACGTGCCCCTCACGCCATGCCGCTCAAGTATCTCCGCCCCAAGTCCAGTCGCGCTCAAGGGAGCGTCATCGAAGGTGATGCTGAGAAGCGGGCGATCAGGTCCCCTCCGCGCGCGGCGACGATGCATGATCCGGGAGAGGCGTCGCCTGACCTTGCCGAAAATCGACCGATCAGCGGCATAGGCTGTTTCAGCCGGCGTGGTCATACCACCTCCGCATAGAGTGCAGCGCGGTAGAGACGCATGGAGAAGGCGCGAACCTTGGTCGGCAGGGACTGTGTCAGCGCCACGGCCTTGAGGATCGGTCTCCACGTCCTGCGTAGCGGAGTCATGCTCAGGAGTTTTGCGACCTTGTAGCTCGGATAGCCGGCGACGATGGTCCGATGCGCAGCGATAACCCGGGCAAAG
Organism: Alphaproteobacteria bacterium PA2; assembly: GCA_002256425.1. NCBI lineage: Bacteria > Pseudomonadati > Pseudomonadota > Alphaproteobacteria > Alphaproteobacteria bacterium PA2. Next base: position 1,830,552 of record NKIZ01000001.1, read on the forward strand.
TTGGCCACCGACTGCTCATACTTCGCGGCGACGGTTTCTGCCGTGTCCAGCCCAAGGTGTGTCGCGGTATTGTCGATATGGCCGATTGTCCAGCGCTTCGACACCCGCATGCTCCACTCCACGTCTTCCCAACCCCACCCCGTGAATGCGGGGTCGAAGCCTTCTTCCGCCAGGATGTCTGCGCGGATCAGAAGGTTGGAGGTAAAAATGTACTTCTCCGGCGACTGTCGCCTGACCTCTGCAGTCACCGTGTCGCTGTGTGAAGCCATGGCCCTGTGGAGCGCATAGGCCCTGTCATGGCTTGCCTGGTCGAGGGAGAACCCGCCGAACACGACGTCCGGGCGATCATGATCAATCGTGTCGAGCCATGTCTGTATGAAACCCTGACTGTCAGGGAGCATGTCACTGTCGAGGAAAAGAAAGTAATTGCTCTGTGCGGCCTGCATCAGGTGATTTCGGCCGGCCGAGCGCCCTTCATTTTCAGACAATGTGATGAGGCTTGCCGGATAAGGCTGGGCTTCCAGACAGGCGATGACGGTTTCAGTGAGGCTTGGCTGCTTTGATCCGTCATCGATCAGGATGATCTCGATATCGCCGCCCTGCATGGCGCTATCGCGTCCAAGCGCCTCAAGAAGCAGGGCGGGAGATTCCTTGTAGAACGGCGTGAGTATGCTGAGCCGCGGCTTTGCGCCTCCGTCCCGACGGAAGTGGGTAATGGTCTGGGCCATGGATCGAGTTTGCGTGAAAAGCGCTTGAAAAGTCTTAAGGTTTCGCGATTGCAAAATAGGCGGCGGCATAGGTCTGCGCCGACTGTTGCGGGCTCAGCGTCGCTTTCACGAACTCACGCGGTCTGTAGTCATCACGACGTTCCATGAACCTATCAAGGCTGGCGGTGAACTCTTCCATGCCGGTGAACTTCCCGCCGCAAGCCTCTGAAAAGAAGGGAACGCACGATGCCTTGGGCGGACTTCCGAAGTGTTCCGCCGCCTGGGGGTCAGCCCAGTAGCCCCGGTCCCAGGCCAGAATGGGGACATTACAGGACATGGCTTCCTGGTAGGCGAGGCCCTGGGTTTCGTTTTCGCTGAGGAAGATCATGCCGCGGGCTGCAGTCAGGAGCTCGTGATAGAGCGGGTGATCGTAATAGCGGTAGCGGATCGTTCTGTGGCTCAGGCCCCGAGCATCCAGCTCACGGCGGATGGGCTCTATGAGGTTTTCGGCATAGGCCTCGTAGTCCCAATGGATTTTGTCGTAGATGATGAAGTCGAGGGTCTTCGGTCCACCGGAACGATCAGGCCATGCCTCGGTGTCAATTCCGGCAAACCACTTGACGCACTTGCCCGTGTATTGCGTCTCGAACAGGTCGTACATCCAGTCAGCCAGGCAGACATAGGCGCGGAAGCGTTTGTCCTCAAACAGGTCGGGAGCCTGGCCGGGCTGGTCATACAACGAGGGCCCAAGCAGGGCTGGATTTGGCAAGGTCCAGTTGTCCAGCAGGGAAAGATTGCCGATGACCCCGACGGGGTAGCCGGGATTGGCCCGGGCCAGGGCGTAGTCATTGACGATGACCTCATGCCCGGCTTCGGACAGTCCGTGGCACATGGCCTGGAAGGACATGCCGAACCCTGAGACCTTCTGATTGCGGTGCAGCTTCTGCCAGATGGGCCGGATGATGCGCTTCAGGTACCGGTCCCCGGGGAACAGACTGTCATTTTCATGTTCCTTGTAGAAAAGGAGCACCGGGTTCGCAGCGCCTGGGGTCGGGTCGTAGGTCAAACTTCTTCGGGCCATGTCTGGATCTCAGGCGGTCGTGGTGGATGGCAGGAACTTTGCCAGCAGGCGTCGGGCATGGCTGCGGGCGCCGCAGATATCCAGTCCGAAAATCAGGGCCCCATAAATCAGGATTCCCAGAGGGGGCTTGATCACCAACTCGGCCATCATGCCCAGGGGCGGGACCTTCGACAGTATGAAGCCCATCAAGGCGGCTGAAGCGGCGATCTTGGCGAGGTCGAAGATCGGGACTGGCAGGGCTGTCGCCCGCAGGCCCAACAGCCAGGATGAGGCAATGCCTATGGCGAAACTCAGGGCATAGGCGAGGGCGGCGCCCTGAAGTCCCATCCTGGGTATCAGGAACAGGTTGAGGGCGATGTTCGCCAGGGCCGGCGCACTCATGGCAAGGATCAGTAGATGGGTCTTCTTGGTGAGCGAGAATGGCAGGAGGAAATAGCCATTGTTCAGCCCGGCCAGCAGGGCGCCCAGGGTGACTAATGGAGTGATGGCAAGCGCATTGCCGCGCAGGTTTTCGCCGATCAGCAACTCGGTAAGAGGCGAAGCCAGGCTGATAAGTCCTGCAACAGCGGGGAAGGCCAGGAGGGCAATGAGCAGGATCTGCTGCCGGGCCTCATCCTTGAGCGCCTTGTCCCCACCGGTTTCCAGGGCGTTGATCATGGACGGGACACCGGCGGCCCCGAACCAGATGAACAGGACGTCGATGACCCGGGACGCCAGCGAAAACCCCGCCTGGTAGGCGCCGACATCCGCTTCGCTCATGAAGTGGGCGATCAGGAACCTGTCGAGGGTATAAAGGCCAAGGGAGAGAATGAGGCTCAGGGTGATCGGAAATCCGTACCTGGCATAGCTGACCGCCTTCGGGGCGGACCAGACGCCGCGCCGGGCTCTGCCCCAGTCTTCGCGGACAAAGAATGGCAGGAGGATCAGGGCCATGACCCCAGCCCCCAGCAGGGGCGCGCCGCCCTTGAGGCCGAGATAGGCGAAAAGGACGCCCAGCAGGAAGCCACCGCCGGTCTGGAGCATGTCTATACCGGCGGATGCGCTCACCCGGCCTTCCGAGCGCCTTTGTTCCTGCGCCATGCGCAGGAGGGATCGGGAGACAATGCTTATCAGGCCAGCGCCTATGGCAATCTTCAAGGCCTGACCGCCCGGGGTCGGGGTCGGCCACAGATAAAGCCCGAGTGCGCTGATCCCGATCAACAGCAGGGCGACGGCGGCGAACAGACGATAGAGCGTGCCGTAGAGTTCGGGCGCATCGACGTCGTCATTCTTTTCGACCGGGTAGAACCGCGCCATGGCGGCCTCGATCCAGCAGAAGCAGGCAGTGTAGGCCAGGCTGGTCACGCCGAGCGCCAGGGCATAGCGCCCGTAGTCCTCCGGCGAGAGGATGCGCGTGAATATGGTCAGTGTCAGAAAGCCGATCACGCCCTGGAGCAGGTTGGCCGGCAGATAGCCCATCAGTCCTTTGAGGAACACGAGGGCGCGACCTAACGGATGGCCTTGGTGTCGCCGATCAGGACCGGGACAGTGATGAACATTATCCAGAGGTCCAGCCAGAAGGATTGGCGCTGGATGTATTCGATGTCGAGCGCGACCCTGCGCTCCACCAGTTCCGGAGTGTCCACAGGGCCCCGAGAGCCCTTGATCGCAGCCCATCCCGTCATTCCAGGCTTCATCTGATGTCGATGGGCGTACTCGGCGACGAGACGGGCGCTTTCCACGTCACCGGTCTTCATGCCGATGGCATGGGGCCGGGGGCCAACAAGGGACATCTGGCCAGCCAGGACGTTGAAGATCTGGGGCAGTTCGTCGATCGAGGTCTTGCGGATGAAGCGGCCGACGCGGGTGACCCGGGCATCCCCAGCCCGGACCTGCTGATGCGCCTTGGCGTCCGTCATCTCGACGCGCATGGAGCGGAACTTCCAGACCAGGATTTCCTCATTGTTGAAGCCGTGGCGGCGCTGCCGGAAGAAGATCGGTCCCGGGCTGTCAAGCTTGATGGCGACCATTGTGGCCAGCATGATGGGAAAGGTCAGGACCAGGGCCAAAGCCCCGATGACCACGTCCTGGATCCGCTTGAACAGGGCGCGGACTTCGTTGGAGGGGGGGCCTGAAATGTGAGCCAGGGGCACGTCGGCGATCCGGCTGATCGCGTCAGACTCCCGGCCGTCTTCATCCTTGTCCAGCAGCAACACGATTTCATTTGGCAGGACCTGCAGGCGCTCGATCAGTTCACGCACCCTCTGTCGGGCCTTTGAAGGAACCGAGATCACCAGGCGGTCCACGTAGGGCATGATCCGATGGTTCATCAGGTCCCGGGTTCCGCCCAGAACCGGAACGCCCTCGACCGTAGAAGGGCTGCGGGCCGCGCGGTCATCGAACAGGCCCAGGACGTGGGCGTCGCGACTTTGCAGCAGGCTGTTGATCAGTCGGCTGGCCGCGCCGGTGGCCCCGACCACGATAATGTTTGGCGTCAGTCGTCCTGTCGCCCGCCAGCGCCTGACCAGGGCCCACCAGAGGATGTGCAGTCCCAGGACTGGAAGGGCCCCAAACAGGGCCCAGAGTTGAAACGCCCTGGGCACGGCTTCACTGCTGCCGCTGAAGATGAGCACCAGGGCTGCGGCGCCAAGGCTGGCGCCCATGGCGGCGCAAACGACAACGGCCTGGATAGCGATGTTTTCGCGTCGGGAGAAGTTGTACGCCCCGGCCATGGCCAGCATGAGGGGGGAGGAGGCCGCTGCGACAATGACGGTGAGAAGTCGCAGATCCAGGGATGGCATGGCCTGGTGGACCAGGGCTGCGCCTATGCACAGGGCCAGAATATCGCCGATCTGGAACATCCGGGTGACCAGCCGGCCAGACAGGCGCCGGCGGGACGGCTCAAGCACGGCAGGGCGCATGGGGCCGCGACGGTCAATGCTCTGACCAGGCAGATCTGTGGCTTGCGGCTCGTCAACGGAGGCGCGGACCTGTCGAGGCAAGGGCTCGGCGAGGGACATGTGTAAGCAGTTACCCGTGAAAGACCGCCATCAGACTAGTGGGTCCGTCTGACCCTGCGGTTAACGGAGTACCGGTTTCTGAAACTTGGTGGGTGATGTCACGCTTTGCGGACTTCCCCGATGCAGCGGCTTCGGCTATGAGGACCCTCCCAATCCGGACCGCTGGTCGGCACGCTTTTGGGACTGGGAGAAAACCCAAAACAAATCAAAGTGGTGACGTGGCCGAGTGGCTGAAGGCAACGGTTTGCTAAATCGTCATACCCGAAAGGGTATCCAGGGTTCGAATCCCTGCGTCACCGCCACTTCCTCCAGTCGCCCGATCTGAAGCGCTCATTCGTCTTCCGCCAACGGGAAAATTTCGATGCTGGCGCCTGCCAGATAGGCCGGATTCTGCGCGACCAGTTCGCGGGCCTGATCCAGATCGCGACACTTCAGTCGGATGAAGCCCACAGGGGCTGATGTCGGCGCGGGATCGCCTTGCAATCTGAGACTTGCGCCGGATGACAGGGAACTGCCGCCACAGAATACGCCTTCAGCCATCAGTCCACCGATGTAACGATCCCAATCGCCGGTTTCAGGAGATGTGGCGTCGCCGTGCATGAGGACGAGAAATTCCATGGTCAGTCCTGCTCCCGTCTTCCGGAGCCCTAGCCTGGCTTCACGCACAGCCAGCGGGCCCGGTGAAAATTCTCGGCATTGTCCACCCAACCGGTGATCCGGTTGGCCACCAGGTTGCGGTTCACTACGAAGAACAGGGGAATGGTGGCCTCATCATTGAGCATGATCTGCTCTGCCTGGGACAACAGCTCTGCGCGCTTGTTTATGTTGGCTTCGTGATCGGCGGCGTCCAGCAGGGCGTCGTAGATCTTGCTGTTATAGTCCCCATAGTTCTGACCGCCGGTATCGGACTTGAACAGGCCGAGGAATGTGGTGGCGTCATTGAAGTCAGCATACCAGTTCATCACCCCCACATCGAAATCACGCATCCGGAAGGCTGCGAAGGCGATCTGGGACTCGTTCTGGACCACTTTCGCACTCACGCCGATTTCGGCCCAATCTGCCTGCACTGCCTGGCTGATGAGGATGCTGTCTGGACTGTTTGGCGTCTTGATCTCAAAGGTCAGGGGATTGTCCGGACCGTATCCGGCCTGCGCCAGAAGCCGGCGGGCGTCGGCAACCCTCTGGGCGCGGGTCTCTCCGGCCCAGAAGGTGTGGGCCCCGTATTTGAAATTGGCCGTTCCAGGCGGAACAAAGGAATAGGCGGCGGCCTGACCTGCGCGCATGAGCTTTTGGGTGATGAACTCCCGGTCCACGGCCTTTGAAAGCGCACGCCTGACCCGGATGTCCTTGAAGGCCGCATTGTCCCGGGTGTTGAACGACATATAGCTGGTCGCCAGGGAAACGTGGGTTCTGGCGACCCCAGGCATGTCGGCCCTGATCTGATCGATCCGGTTGGACTGGAAGTTGGTATTGATGTCCAGTTCACCCTTCCTGACCCGACGCTCAGCCATGATTGAGTCATTGGTCGGGTAGTATTTGATCCGGTCGATACAGACCTTGGCGGCGTCGTAGAATGTCGGGCTCTTGTTGACCTCGATGTGGTCGCCAAGCTTCCAGCTCGCAAGCTTGAAGGGCCCATTGCCCACGAAGTGGGCGGGTTGCGTCCAGGCGTCGCCCCACTTTTCAACCACATGCTTCGGGATCGGGTAGAAGCTCTGGTGCTTGGCGATTTCAGGCAGGTAGGGCGCCGGGTGCTCGAGGGTCAGCTGAAGGGTCCTGGCGTCCAGGGCCTTTGCGCCAAGGGCTTCCGGCTTCACCTTGCCTTCGTTGAGGGCCTGCCCGTTCTTCAGGATGTAGACGAGGTAGGAATAGATCGAAGCCGTCTTTGGGTTGAGGATCCGCTGGTAGGCGTAGACAAAGTCATCTGCGGTAACCGGAACCCCGTCAGACCACGAGGCTTCACGAAGGTGGAATGTCCAGACCAGTCCGTCCGGGCTGGTTTCCCACGACGTCGCCATTCCCGGAATCTGCTCAGCGCCGGGGCCATCTGTCGTCAGTCCGATAATCAGGTCAGCAATGACCGAAAAGTCGTCCAGCAAGGTCGACCTTTGTGGGTCCAGGGTCTCGACCTCTGAATTGTTCCCGAACTCGATGCAGACCTTGCCTTCTGGGCAGTCAGGTCGGGTGGCCTGCTGCTGGCAGGCCGAAAGCCCCAGGGAGGCGATCAGGAAAATGAACAAGCCGAGGCGACGCAAGGGGGGACTCGCAAGGTTGACGAACGTCACAGGGGTCGCACTCCTGAGGCCCGTTGTCGAGGCGGCCTAGAGCGGCAGCCTGACCCGTGCTGTCAGTCCGCCCTCGGACCTGTTCTCGAGTTCAACTTCACCCCCGTGTGCGCGGGCGACGGAGCGAACCACTGCAAGGCCCAGGCCGATCCCGCCTGTATCTCGATTGCGGGAAGGCTCCCTGCGGTAGAAGGGCTCAAAGACCCGCTCGCGCTCATCGTCCGGAATGCCCGGTCCATCGTCCCGGATTTCGATGACAGCGAAGCCGTCCAGTCCAAGGACGCGCACCTCGACCCCGCCGCCGAATTTCACGGCATTCTCCAGGAGGTTGGTGAACAGTCGCCGCAGGGCCACCGCGTCACCGTTCAGAACAACGCGGTCGCGATCTGTCAGCGTAACCTGAGCGCCCGTTTCAGACATTTCATCGCAAAGGCTCTCGACCAGGGTCGAGATTTCCAGAGGGGATCTTTCACCGGCGTGGCTGGCGTCGCGGACAAAGGTCATGGCGGCGGAGATCATCTGGTCCATCTCATCGATGTCCTTGGCCATCTTCCGGCGAAGATCTTCGGGCGCGGACTCGATACGGAATTTCAGGCGTGTCAGGGGAGTCCTCAGATCATGCGCGATGGCCCCTACCATGGCGGTCCTGTCCTCGACGTATCGTTGGAGCCTGCTTTGCATGTCGTTGAAGGCCACGGCTGCGACCTTGATTTCCGAGGCTCCTGTCAGGGACAGAGAGATTGGTGTGGACTGTGGATCGCGTCCAAGGCGCTCAGCCGCTTCGGAGAACAGCTGGTAGGGCCTGGCCATCCGCCTTGCGACTATCCAGGCCAGGGGCGCCATGGCCAGGGCTGTAATCAGGAACCAGAGCACCAGTCTTTGCTGCCAGGCCTCGAGGCCGAAGACAGGGGCAGGCTTGACCACTCGCCACTGTCCATCGGCTTGCTGGACGCTGACGGCGAAGGGGGCGACCAGGAACAGTTCCTCGTGGCGCGCGCCCTGTCGCGCCAGCTGGTCGCGGACAATGCGGAGCACACGACGGTCAGCGAAGGGGCTTCTGTCCCCTGTGATCCGGACCCTGTTGTCATCTATTTCCAGGGATCCGGCTATCGCCCTGCGAAGGGACCGGGCGTTACGTCCTTCCATTGGAGGATTGGGCGGTGAAGGCGCCATACGCACCTCGAGCGGGCGCCGTTCAGCGAAGGGCGGCGGCAGTCCGCGATAGACCTGAACCACCTCGGTGATGCGATAGAAGTCGGGCGAGGGCGGAGGAAGGTTGAAAATCAGCAGGAGGTTCACGGCCTGGGCTGCGATCAGACTGATGCTGATCAGAGTCAGAATCTGGGCGAAGATGGAGCCTGAGGGGCGCGCCAGGCGCTGCGCCAAGCCACTGCCGGACCGGGCGGGACTCAAAGCTTTCTCACCTTGGCCGTAAACATGTAGCCCTCATTGCGGATGGTACGAATGAGGTTCTGACCAGCTGCGCCCTCGTCCAGCTTCCGTCTCAGGCGGCTGATCTGCACATCGATCGCCCGGTCAAAGGAGTCAGAGTCCGGCCCCCTGGCCATATCCAGCAATTGATCCCGGGTCAGGACGCGTTGCGCGCGTTCGACAAAGGATCTCAGGAGCGCAAACTCACCCGATGAGAGGTGAACCATGACTCCATCGGGGGTCCGCAGTTCGCGCCGGACCAGATCAAGGCGCCACCCGGCGAATTCGCAGCCGGGGCCCACCGACCGTTCCGAACCCCGCATTTCAGCACGACGCAGGACCGCTCTAACCCGGGCGAGCAGTTCCCGCGGATTGCAGGGCTTGGGGAGATAGTCGTCGGCCCCCAGTTCGAGACCGACGATCCGGTCAGTGTCTTCCCCCATGGCGGACAGCATGATGATCGGTGGCGCATCCGGGCCGCTGAGACGGCGGCATATGGCCAGGCCATCCTCTCCCGGCAACATGACGTCGAGAACAATCAGGTCTGCCGGCCCCATGGCCAGGGCAGAGTCCATCTCGCGGGAGTTTCCGGCAGTCCGGACATCGTAGCCGTGCTGGCCAAGGAATTCAGAGACCACGTCGCAGATTCCAGGGTCGTCATCGACCATCAGAATGCGCGCAGCCATGGGTTCTGTTGGCGGGGTCATGACGTCCCGTTTAGCTGAGCCTTGCGACCGCCAAATTTCAGGCCGGACAAAAATCAGTCCGCCAGGACCTCATCGGCGACAAAGGGGTTGGTCTTCCGCTCCTGGCCAAAGGTGGACATGGGGCCATGTCCCGGAACGAAGGCGACATCGGAACCCAGAGGCCAGAGCTTTTCGGTTATGGCCCGGATCAGATCCCCATGATTGCCTCTCGGAAAGTCTGTCCGGCCGATGGAGCCCTGGAAAAGGACATCGCCAACCTGTGCAAAGCGCGCCTCGCGGTGGAAGAAGACGACGTGGCCCGGCGTATGGCCCGGGCAGTGGATGACCTCGAACTCCGTCTCGCCCAGGGTCACGACATCACCATCCTGCAGCCATCGGTCGGGTGTGAAGGTACGCGCTTCCGGCATGCCGTACTGTTTTCCTGAGTCCGATATCCGGTCGATCCAGAACTGGTCATCCGGATGGGGCCCTTCGATCGGGCACCCGGTCAGGTCTTTCAGTTGGGCTGTGCCACCCGCATGGTCCATGTGACCGTGGGTGATCCAGATCTTCTCAAGGGTCAGGCCATGGGTCGCCAGGGCCTCCATCAACCGGGGCACTTCTCCGCCCGGATCTATGATCGCCGCCTTCAGGGTCTTGGCGCACCAGACAATGGTGCAGTTCTGCTGCAGCGGCGTGACAGGGGCGATGAGGGCCCGGATGGGGAGGTCTGGATTTGCCATGTGTCTAACATCGGTCCTTTGCAGGCGATTGAAAAGAGCCGGTTGTCTTCCTTGTCTGGCGAGTGGCCTTGGCGGATCTGCAGTCGGCGGCTAGACCCTGCCCATGCTTCCCATTGAGGACGTCATCCCCCAATTGCAGGCCGCCCTTGCGGGCTCGACCTGTGCGGTGCTGGTTGCGCCCCCCGGGGCGGGCAAGACGACTGTGGCGCCGCTCAGATTGCTGGACGAGCCCTGGTTGTCCGGGCGCAAGATCCTGATGCTGGAACCCCGTCGTCTCGCGGCTCGCATGGCGGCTGAGCGGATGTCTGCAACCCTTGGCGAGCCGGTAGGCGAGACGGTTGGTTACCGGGTCCGCCTGCAGAGTCGTGTCTCAGCCCGGACCCGGATCGAAGTGGTCACCGAAGGCGTGTTCAGTCGCATGATCCTGGATGATCCCAGCCTTGAAGGGGTTGGCGCCGTCCTGTTCGACGAGTTCCATGAGCGCAGCCTTGATGCCGACCTTGGCCTGGCCCTGGCCCGGGACGCCCAGCTTGTCCTTCGCGATGATCTCAGGATACTGGTCATGTCCGCGACCCTGGATGGCGCAGCGGTAGGGCGTTTGCTCGGGGACGCACCGCTTGTGGAGAGCCAGGGGCGGGCCTTTCCGGTTGAGACCCGGTACCTTGGCCGAAGCGATGGCCTTGAGGATCATGTGGTTCGCGCGGTTGAACGGGCCCTGGCGGCCGAAGTCGGCAGTCTCCTGGTTTTCCTCCCGGGTCAGGCCGAGATCCGCCGAACAGAAGAACGGCTGCGCGACAGGATCAGGTCTGCCGACGTGATCATTGCACCGCTTTACGGCGCCATGGATGCTGCAGCCCAGGATCACGCTGTTTCGCCTGCAAGGCCCGGGACCCGCAAGGTTGTGCTGGCCACCTCCATTGCTGAAACCAGCCTGACAATTGAGGGCGTCCGTGTCGTGATCGACTCCGGACTGGCAAGGGTTCCGCGTTTTGATCCGGCATCCGGACTGACCCGCCTGGCCACGGTCAGGGTCAGCCGCGCCGCAGCTGACCAGCGTCGGGGCCGGGCCGGCCGAACCGAGCCCGGAGTCTGCTACAGGCTTTGGGATGAAGCGGAAACCAGGGCGCTTGCAGCTTTTGCCGCCCCGGAAATCCAGGAAGCCGATCTGACGGGCCTGGCCCTTGATCTGGCGCGATGGGGGGTAAAGGACGCCTCGGGTCTTGCCTTTCTGGATCCACCGCCTTCGGCTGCCTTCACAGAGGCGCGTAGTCTTCTGCAGCGACTTGGAGCCCTGACAGAGGCGGGCGTCATGACGGGACACGGTGAAGCCATTGCCGCTTTTCCCCTGACGCCACGGCTGGCCCACATGGTCCTGAAGGCCGCTGAGCATGGGCAATCCGACCTGGGCGCGGAGATAGCGGCGCTGGTTTCGGAGCCTGCCCTGGGCGGAAGGGAGACGAGCCTGATCCACAGGCTGGAAGCGTTCCGGCGTGATCGTAGTCCACGCGCCAAGGACAGCCGTGCGCTGGCGGCCCGGTGGGCGAAGCAGGCCGGGCGGAAGGGATCATCCCCCCAGCTCTCGGAAGGCCTTCTGCTTGCGCTCGCCTATCCAGAGCGGGTGGCCAAGGCGCGGGGACCCATGGGTGAGTTCCAGCTGGCCAACGGTCGGGGCGCCTATCTGGACGCGACCGAGGTCCTGGCCCGGGAGCCCTGGCTGGCCATTGCGGAATTGGGCGGCGGAGATCGGCGCGACCGGATCCGCCTCGCGGCATCGGTTGATCCGTCAGAAATCGAGGTCCTCTTCGCTGATCAGATCGAGTCCGAGGTCCGGCTGGAGGAGTCTGGCGGGGGGAGGTTGCGCGGGGTGAGGGTCCGTCGCTTGGGGCGGTTGATTCTGGATCAGCAGATCGATGAAAACCCGGATCCGGTGCTGGTTGCGGAGGCCCTTGTGGACCGGGTGCGGCGGGATGGGATCGCAAGTCTGAAATGGGGGGAGGGGGCAATGATCCTCCGCCACCGGATCGCCTTCCTGCAGGAACTTGGTGAAGTCGATTGGCCAGATTTCTCGGATCAGGGGCTCATCGCCAGTCTCGGGGAATGGCTTGCGCCGCTGGTTTCGGGCCTGCGCAGCCTGAAGGATCTCAGGTCCGCAGATCTGGAAGCTGCCCTGAAGGCTCAGATTCCCTGGGATCGATTGAACGCCCTTGAGAAGGCCCTTCCGGCGCGGTGGACTGCCCCGACCGGGAACAGCTTCGCCATCGACTATGGCGCAGATGGCGGGCCGCGGGTGGAAGTCCGGGTGCAGGAAACCTTCGGGCTGAGCCAGCATCCTGCAATTGCCGGCGGTCGGGTTCCTCTCACGCTTGCCCTGTTGTCACCGGCGCATCGGCCTATCCAGACCACAAAGGATCTTCCTGGATTCTGGGCTGGCTCGTGGAAGGATGTACGCTCTGAGATGCGTGGGCGATATCCCAAGCATGTCTGGCCAGAGGATCCGGCTTCCGCCACGCCGACTGCGAGAGCCAAGCCGCGAGGGACCTGATCGGCCTTCAGGCCGTGGCGGCGTAGATCATGACGCCGGTCGCCACCGAAAGATTGAGGCTGTCAGCCCGCCCGCGCATCGGGATCTTCACATTGACGTCGCAGAGCGCCGCAAGGTCGGGGGTCAGCCCCTGCTGCTCATTCCCCATCAGGATCAACGAGGGTCTGACGTATTTTGCTGTGCTGTGGGTGACCGTGGCTGTCAGGAGGGTGCCGATGACGGATCCTGGCCATGACTTGCGCCACTCGGAGAAGGTCGCCTCAGAGGCCCTTACGATGGGAACCGCGAAGACGGAGCCCATGGTCGCCCGCACGGCTTCCACCGAATAGGGATCGCAACATTCGCCGACCAGGATGACCGCACCACAGCCGGCGGCGTCTGCGGTCCGGATGATTGTGCCGAGATTTCCGGGATCCCTCACCCGGTGCAGGGCGACGAAGGCCAATGCGCTGGCAGGGACCAGGTCATTGAGATCGGTGAAGACCTGCCGGAAAACGCCGACGACCGCCTGGGGATTATCCCGGCGCGAGACCTTGGCAAGAATGTCCTGTGTGACCTCGATCACCTCTCCACCGCCTGATCTGGCTGCGGATATGGCGCGGTGAAGCAGGGGATGGCCCTGGGCTTCCTGGCCATACATGAGGATCTGCGGGGCATGCCCCAGCTCGACCGCCTCGGTAATGATCTTCAGGCCCTCGGCGACAAACAGGCCGGTTTCGTCCCGGTCCTTGCGCAGGTGCAGGGCGCGCACGGCCTTGACCGTGGGATTGGTCAGGGAGGTGACCGTTCGAGCGCTCATGACGTCCAGCGGGCGTAGAAGCTCATGCCGATCTCGCGGGTTCCATCGTCCTGTGTGAGGGCAAGCTCGCCCCACTCGATGGCGCCGCCACGGTCAGCCAGCTTGTCAGAGAGCAGGCCCGCCAGAGCCGCTCCTGAAATGCGCTCGGCATAGGCGTTGAGCAGCAGGAATGAGGCAGTGTCGGATAGCAGTTCGGCGCAAAGCCCCGCCAGTTCCGGCAGGTTCTCGAAGAGCTTCCAGATTTCTCCATCAGGCCCTCGACCGTATTTCGGCGGATCCAGAATGATCCCGTCATAGCGGTTGCCGCGGCGTACCTCCCTCTGGACATACCTGCGAGCGTCTTCGCAGATCCAGCGGATGGGGCGGTCGTCCAGCCCGGACAGGGTGGCGTTTTCCCGCGCCCAGCCAATGGCCTTTTTCGAAGCATCCACGTGGGTCACAGCCGCCCCTGCAGCGGCGCAGACAAGGCTGGCTACCCCTGTATAGCCGAACAGGTTCAGGACGCGCGGCTGCCCCTTGAAGGCGCGGACCTTCCCATCCAGCCAGGCCCAGTTCGCAGCCTGTTCCGGGAAAAACGCCAGGTGCCGGAAGGCGGTGAAACGACCTTTGTAGCGAACATCTCCCCAGGCCATGGGCCACGTGTCCCTGGGCTGGGCCTTGAATCGCCACCGTCCTGCATCTTCCTCGTCGGTGGGGTCAAAGACGGCGTCCGCCTTTTCCCAGATCTCGGCCGGGAGTTTGGGCGCCCAGAGACATTGCGGTTCTGGCCGCACGACACTGTAGGGGCCATAACGCTCGAGCTTGCGGCCGTTACCACTGTCCATGAGGGCATAGTCCCCCCAGCCGGTCGTGCGCATGACGCCCGGCTTGTCGGCGACGGCGGGATGAAGCTTGGTCATCTGCGGCAGTTACGAGGGGCTGGCGTGATTGTCCAGATCACGGTTCGCCGGGCTCCCTGCCGTCAGATCATGAAGTCGCCTCCGCCAACCTCTTGTGCAGGCGGGTCATCGAGTGGCCTAGTAGGACGCCTTGAGGTGCAATTCTGGCGGTTGTCGGATACCTGTCTAAGGGACGCCGCCGATCCGGGGAGACAAAATGCAGGAATGGATCTTGCCAGCGCTCCTTGGGCTCGGGCTGGCGGCGGCGACGGGGCTGCGCACCTTCATGCCGCTGCTCATGCTCTGCATTGTGGCGCGACTTGGATGGTTCGGCGTGGACCTGAACCCGCAATTTGCCTGGCTTGGTTCAACAGGGGCATTGGTCGCCCTTTGCGTCGCCACAGTAGTGGAAGTCATTGCCGACAAGGTTCCTGTGGTCGACCACGCCCTGAGCGCTATGGGAACACTCACCCGTCCCTTGGCCGGGGCCCTGGCGGCCGGGGCGGTATTTGGCCATGCCGATCCCGGGATCGCAGCCATTGCAGGGCTGGTGATCGGCGTTCCGACTGCTCTCGCATTCCATGCGGCGCAATCCAGCACTCGCCTGGTCAGTACCGCGACGACGGCTGGACTGGGTAATCCGGTCCTGTCGGTTCTTGAGGATGTCGGCTCCGTCGTGATCGCGGGTCTGGCCTTCGTCGCACCACTGATCGGGGCGGTGATCGTCAGCCTGATCCTGATCCTGGGGATGTTGCGCCTCCGGCCGAGGTCTGGTCCGACGGATTAGGAAGGGCCGCTTGCGTCGGAGGCAGAATTGTCATCCTGTCACATAACAGGGGTGGAAAGGCTGGAAGTGACGGAACTTGCGACAATGCGCCGTTCGGCGCGCAAGCCGAAGGGCGATGGACATCTGAGGCGCGCCGAAATCCTGGAGGCCGCCGAGCGGATCTTTGTGGCCAATGGCTATGAAGGCGCCACCATCCGCAAGATCGCCGATGAGGTGGGTGTTTCCTCGACCGCGCTTTACATGCACTTCCCCGACAAGGGCTGCATTCTTCTGGAAATCTCCGAGCGGACCATCCGGCAATTGCTGGAGCGCAATGCTGAAATCGCCGCCATGCCTGTGGATGCCGCCCGCCGGGTGGAGCTCATGCTGGAGTCCTACATGGCTTGGGGGCTGGAGCACCCAAACGCCTACATGCTTGTCTTCTGTAGCGTCACCCCGGTTTCAGATGTGCTTGGCGACAGCCTCGCCGAGATTTCCGCACGTTGTTACGACATCTTTTCCGGAGGGGTCCGTGAGCTCGGTCTTCAGGGGCGGCTCAAGACCGGTGACGCAGACTCCGTTGCCCAGACCCTCTGGGCTGCGACCCATGGCGTGGTGGCGCTCTTGATAACCCGTCCGGATTTCGAATGGGCGCCAAAGGCCGAACTGATGCGGGTAACCCTGCACGGCCTCATGCAGGGCCTGATCGAACCCGTCTAGGGCGGATTGGGAATGGGCGTATTGGCGCCGCCGATTGGCAGGGCCGCCGCCGTTGCCGTCACAGGGCTATAACTGTAGGCGCCGCGTTTCAGATCAGCCGAAAGTGTCAGCGGCCCGCTGCCATTGTTCAAACGGGCGCGGTAGACCTGCATCCCTTCCATCACGCGCATGACGTAGTTCCGCGTTTCCGAGAAGGGAATGCACTCGATGAAATCAATGGGATCGGTTCCGCCGCCGCGCGGATCGCCGCAGAAGGCCGTCCATGACGTCGGGCGACCCGGACCGGCATTGTAGCCCGCGATGGCCATGACATAGGACCCGCTGAAGGTGCTGACCAGTCCGCCCAGGAAGGTGGATCCGAGCCGCATATTGTAGTCAGGTTCGTAGAGCCGATCGACGGAATAGCTGACCCCGGTCTTGCGTGCGACGGCGGCTGCGGTTGCTGGCATGAGTTGCATCATGCCCCTGGCGCCCACGCCCGATCGCGCCATCGGATCGAAACTGCTCTCCTGCCGGGTTATGCCGAGCACAAGCGCAGGTTCGGCCGCATCCATTGTTTCGGGCGGTGTGCGAACCGGATATCCCCGCTCGGGAAGGACAAAGCCCCTCTGGGCGGCTGAGCGAACCACCTTCATGGACGTGTCCTGATCGCCATAGCCGCGGACCAGATCCACCAGCAGGGCCTCTTCCTCTGCCGAAGGGAGGACATCATCCAGGGCCAGAACGAAGGTGCGGAAGAGGTCCCGGTAACCGGACTCCATCAGCAGGCGGGAGGCGCGAACAGTATCGCGGGCTTCAAACCGGGCGCGGTCTGCGCTCTTGATCACCGGGTCCCGACCCAGATCCAGCCTGGTCAGTCCCGCTTTTTCCGCGGCCAACTGGCCATAGAAGGTGCTGTTGTATCGGGCGCCAGCCTCATAGAAGGGCTGAGCGGCGTCCATTCCGGCCAGGGCTTCAACCGCTCGGCCCCGCCAGTAGAGGGCCCGTCCGCGCGTGATGGGTGAAGAGCCGATGCGCTCCAGGGCCTTGAAATGCTCTTCTGCTACAGCGGGTTTTCGCAGGCGGGTAAGGGCGATCCAGCCAGCGTAGAACTCGGCCTCGGCGGCGTCAGCGCCGCTGGTCAGGCCTGAATTGGCCGCCGCATCGTAGGCGCCCTGACTGTCCCCCGCCTTGAGGGCGGAGAGGGTCAGTTGGTACCGCTCATCCCAGACCCTGCTGGCCATTTCAGCGTTCAGGGAATCTGGAGCCGGTCCCGCCAGTTCGGCCCGGGCCTGGGCGTCCTGGCCACGCCGTCGGGCGTAGACGGCGCGTTCGAACCGTAGACCCGGATCCTGGGCAAGCTCTGCCGGCACGGACGCAGCCAGAGAGAGGGCGTCTGGCGTCCCTTGTCTCAGGGCCAGCCTGGCTCGGGCGAGGGCCTGATGATCCGGCGGAAGCAAGGCCACCATGTCCCGCGCCGCCGGGCCCTGCGCGCCGAAGAGCAGGATCTGGGCCCGACGGATGTGATCGTCCTGCGACAGGGCGTCACCAAACCGGGCGAGCATGGTTCTCTGGATCTCGGCCTCGAAGGCTCGGGTGCGCCAGGCGTTTCGGACATTGGCGTTGGCGGCGGCCGCCTGGCCGGTCGCACGCTGAGCCCCGGCGAGAGCCAGAACCCCTTCCGCTGTGGCGGGCTCGCCACCCCCGAACCAGTTGATGATCTGCTGCGAGGTCAGACCAGAGGTTTCGAGCTTACGCTCTGCCGCAGTCTGGCGTTTGCTGGCCCGGGCCCATCCCGCCAGATCCCTGCGGGCCTGGTCCAGTTCGAAGAAGGTCAGCCGTTCAGCATTGTTGTCCACCAGGGACCAGAGGGCGATCTTCCGGGCAATATCGTCTGATATCTGGGGAAGGATTGACCGGACAGCGTCAACATTGCCGGTCCGGGCGCTCTCCAGAGCCTGTTTCAGGCGCTCGGTGTCGTCTGTCGAGATACGGCTGGCATAGCCCGTTGATGGGGTCTGGATGAGTTCGGGCGCCGGCTTGCCCTCTGCACCTGGTGTCTGTGCAGGTTGGGCTTCAGCCATCCCTGCCAGCAAGGCGACGAGGGCGGATGCGAGGACTGAACGGCTGACTTTGAACGACAATCCAGGAACTCCGGAACCCTTGGTGCGGCGCACACACGAAATAACCGACTCAATTGGTTGCGACATAGGGGGCTCGCGCCATATTGTCCGCCCCAATCTTGAGGTCGCAACACTTGACCTCGTCTTCACGGCTTTTTGCAGACCATGTCCAATCCGATCTTCAGGGGCGTCATGCCCGCCCTCGTCACCCCGTTCCGCGAAGGACAGGTCGATGAGGCGGCGTTCGTCAAACTGGTGGAGCGTCAAGTGGTTGGCGGCGTGCACGGGGTGGTTCCGGTTGGAACAACGGGCGAGACCTCGACCCTGAGCCATGATGAGCATCGTCGTGTGGTGGAGCTGTGCGTACAGACGGTGAAGGGCCGCATCCCGGTCATAGCCGGGGCAGGGTCAAACTCGACGGCGGAGGCCATTGAGTTGGCGAGGCATGGCAAGGCGGTCGGAGCCGACGCGGTGCTTGTGGTGACCCCATACTATAACCGCCCCAGTCAGGAGGGGCTTTACGCCCACTATGCGGCCATCAACGACGCCGTTCAGATTCCGATCTTCGTCTACAATGTTCCCAGCCGGACCAGCGTCGACGTTTCCGACGCCACCCTGGCCCGCCTTGCCCTTCTGCCGAACATTGTCGGGATCAAGGACGCTACGGGCGACATGACCCGCGCGACGGTCCAGAGGATTACCTGCGGCGACGACTGGATCATGCTGTCGGGCGATGATCCCACGGCCCTCGGCTATATGGCCCATGGCGGCCAAGGCTGCATTTCCGTAACGGCCAATGTGGTCCCCGACCAATGCGCGGCCTTCTACAATGCGGCGCTGAATGGTGACGCCAAGGCTGCGCTTTACTGGCAGGACCGGTTGGTCCGCCTTCACAAGGCCATGTTCACTGACTCGTCCCCAGCGCCCGCAAAGTACGCTCTGTCCCAGCTTGGCCTGTGCGACGAGGCGGTGCGCCTGCCGCTGGTTTCGGCGTCGGAAGCGTCCCGCGCCGAAGTCAGGGCCGCCCTGCAGGAGGCCGGCGTCCTCTGACGCGGAAATCCTGTGAAGCTCATCGCTGAAAACCGCCGCGCGCGGTACGACTATTTCCTGGAAGAGACCTTTGAGGCGGGCCTGATGCTGACCGGCACCGAGGTCAAATCCCTCCGTGTCGGCCGGGCCAATATCGCTGAGTCCTATGCCTCGGTCGAAGGCCGGGACATTGTCCTGATCAATTCCGACATTCCGCCCTACGGCCAGGCCAACCGGTTCAACCACGAGCCGCGGCGGCACCGGAAACTGCTGCTGCATCGAAAGCAGATCGAGAAGCTGATCGGCGCTGTCCAGCGGGAAGGTCGCACCATCATTCCGACCAAGCTCTACTGGAATGAAAAGGGGCTGGCCAAGCTTGAGCTGGCCCTGGCCAAGGGCAAGCAGAACCACGACAAGCGCCAGGCCACCGCCGACCGTGACTGGCAGAGGGACAAGGCCCGCCTCTTGCGCGACCGGGGTTGATCGCCAAGGGCGATATCGAGGCCATCGAGCGCGCGACCCTGGCGGGGCTGGGCTGCGACCCTGTCGCCGAATCTGCAGGATGGCTCATGCCCATGGTTCCAGCCCCCATGGGCCGGGCCAAGAGCGCCGTTCCGACCCGGCATGATCGGAGCATCCACCCAGGTCAGGCAGACGCCATCATCGCGGCCTACAGGACGGCGGGTCTTGATCCCATTTTCCGTATGCCGGATGCAGCAGGGCATGCTCAGACCCGCAATCTTCTGGCAGGCATGGGATTCAGTCCGAGCCTGCGGCCGACCCTGGTCATGGTGGCCGACCTTGATGCGGTCGCCCAACTTACCCAGGCGCCGGCGAACTTCGAGACGGCCCCGGATGAGGGGTGGGGCGCCGTCTTTGCTGGGCCAGGCTTTGACCCTGTGGAGGGACAAGCGCGCGTTCGCGTCCTGGCTTCAGCTAGGAACACCCAGTTTGGCCAGGTGGAGCTGGACGGCCAGGCCGCGGCCGTCGGTGTCGGCAACTTCAATCATGGCTGGGTGTCGATCCACGGCATGCGAACGGCTCAGTCTGCCCGGGGCAGGGGCTATGCTGCCGCCATTCTGGCCGGCCTGGCCAGGATCGGATTGGACCGAGGTTTCACCCGAGCCGTCTTGCAGGTGGAAGAAGGCAATTGGAGCGCCCTCAACCTCTACCGCCGGGCAGGTTTCAGGACCGCCTGGCGCTACGACTACTGGAAGGTCTAGGTCTCGCCTGCATGAAAAAGCGGGTGGAATGACACCACCTGCGCGGGAGAAGGATCGCCGAGGGGACGAACCATATAGTACTCAGCGGGCTCCCCCGGAGGCGCGAGGTCCGCCCTCACTACAAACCCGAAACGCCTGTAGTAAGCCGGATTGCCTGTGAGGATGCAGCCGGCCGCGTCAAGGTCCATGAGCCTTTGAAGACCCGCCTCAATGAGCAGCCTGCCGATCCCCAGACCTTGAACTTCCGGCGCGACCGATACCGGGCCTAGGGCGTACCAACCCGGCGCCCCATCAGCGGAGCTGGCTGGCGAAAAGGCGATGTGGCCGACGACCTCGTTCTCCCGGACGGCGACCAAGGACAGCGTCAGGGCGTCAGCATCCCTCAGGGCGTTGATCAGATCCTGCTCATCGCCAGCAGCAAAGGCCATGGGTGCAAAGGCCCGCTGGGTGAGCTGATAAATGGCGTCATGGTCGCCAGTCTGTTCATCGCGGAGAATTGGCTCAGCCATGGTGATACTACCGCCCAATCGAGCCTAACCTTCGATCAGCTCCCGCGCCCTGCGGAAGACGGCCTCGAACATGTCAGCCGTCAACCGCCCTGTGTTCGTATTGAGCCGTGAGCAGTGATAGCTGTTCAGCACGATGTAGGGGCCGGCCTTGAACTCTGTCCCGTGACCCGGCAGGCCTGCGGATGCCTTGAGCCCAAGTGCCTTGAGCACATTGCGTCTTGAAACGTCCCCCAGGGTGATGATCACCTTCAGGTTTGGCATGGCCTCAAGCCGGGCGGTCAGAAACGGCCGGCAAGCGTTCTCTTCCGAGGTCTCAGGTTTGTTGCCAGGTGGGGCGCAGCGCACCGCGTTGGAAATCATCGCATCGACCAGCTCGATCCCGTCATCGGGTCTCGCATCATAGGTTCCGCGGGCGAAGCCGGTCTTGATCAGGGTCTCGTAGAGCATGACCCCGGCATGGTCTCCGGTGAAGGGTCGGCCTGTCCGGTTCGCGCCTGTCCTGCCCGGGGCCAGGCCCATGACCATGAGCCGGCCATTGGGGTCGCCAAACGAAGGGGCTGGGCCGTTCCACCAGGCAGGGTTAGCGCGCTGGTTCTCCGCCCGGTAGGCCACCAGGCGGGGGCAGCGGGGGCAGTCCCGGGCCGGTTCGGCCTCAGTCTTCGGCATAGGTGTCGGTTTCGCGATCGCTGGAGGTCCGGCTTTCCTGGATGAACCGGGGCAGGCGAGAGGGTCGACCAATCATGTCCGCCAGATCCGCCAGGTCTATGAAATTGTCAGCCTGGCGGCGCAGGTCATCGGAGGCCATGGGGGGCTGGGATTTCACAGTTGAAACCACGGTCACCCGGGCGCCCTTGCGCTGGACGGCCTCAACCAGAACCCGGAAGTCGCCGTCACCAGAGAACAGCAGCAAGTGGTCGGCGTGTTCAGCCATTTCCAGCATGTCGACCGCGATCTCGACATCCATGTCGCCCCGCCACCGCTTGCGCCCCTGGGCGTCGGTAAATTCCCGGGCCGACTTCGTCACCAGACGGAAGCCGTTATAGTCCAGCCAGTCCACCAGGGGGCGGATGGGAGAATATTCCTGATCCTCGACCAGGGCGGTGTAGTAATAGGCCCGGATCAGGACCCCACGCTTGCGGAACTCTTCCAGCAGCTTGCGGTAGTCGATATCGAAACCCAACCCCTTGGCGGCGGAGTACAGGTTGGCTCCGTCGATGAAGAGCGCCAGCTTGTCGGTCGGATAGAATGTCATTGAGGTCGGAAATCCATGATGGGGGCTGGGGCGCATGAACCTGGATGAGGCGGTGATCGTCGCTCTGGGCGGAAATCTGGCCGGCGACTTTGGGTCGCCACAAGCTCTTCTGGAAGCTGCGCTCTCTCGTTTCGCCCAGGCGGGATTGCCTGTGGTGCGCCGGTCGTCCTGGTGGAAATCCGCCGCCTGGCCGGACCCGACCGCCAACGAGTATCGCAATGCCGTTGTGGTTGTCGAGACGCAGCAGGGCCCGGAAGAGACGATTCGAACATTGTTCGGCCTGGAGTCCGAGTTTGGTCGATTGCGAAGCGCCCGAAATGCTCCGCGAACCCTCGATCTGGACCTCATCGCGCACGGTCGAACGCTTCTCGATACAGCAGAGCTGATCCTGCCCCATCCGCGGGCGGCTGAGCGATTCTTCGTAATGGGTCCGCTGGCCGACATTGCGCCGCATTGGCGGCATCCAGTTCTCGGCGAAACCGCTGAAAAACTGGCGCGATCTGCTCCGATCGGTCGTGATTCAGCGCCGATTGCATCGCCGACTGGACCGTGACGATTCCTCTCAGCCGGCTTCGAAAGGGCGCTTGTCGATTGACGGGCGCCCAAGGGAAGGCTAGCCGAACCTGAGCATTAATTCGGGATACGCTTTTGGCCTATCGGCTTGTCATTTTTGACTTCGACGGAACGCTGGCGGACAGCGCCGACTGGTTCATCTCGATGGTGAATCAGGTGGCGGAGAAATTCCGTTTCCGGAAGATCACCGAGGCGGAGATCGAGATGCTCCGCGGGCGATCCTCGCGGGAGGTCGTGGCCTATATGAAGGTGCCCGCCTGGAAGATGCCTTTCATCGCCAGGCACACCCGCAAGCTTGTGGCCGAGAACATTTCCGAAATGAGCCTGTTCCCCGGCGCGGACCAGATGCTGATGAGCCTGGCCGACAAGGGGATCATGATCGCCCTGGTCAGCTCCAACGCCGAAGCCAATGTCCGCAAGATCCTGGGCCCAACCTGCGCCGACCTGATTTCCCACTATGCCTGCGGCGCGTCGATCTTCGGAAAATCGCCCAAGTTCCGGGAAGTCCTGCGGCGGACCAAGGTGGCCAAGTCCGAGGTCATTTCCATCGGCGACGAAACCCGTGACATCGAGGCGGCGACCGATGTGGGTCTGGCGTCCGGAGCCGTGACCTGGGGCTATACCCGCCCCGATATCCTGGCCAACCACAAGCCGACCTATCTTTTGGACACCATGGAACAGGTCATCGAGACCGTCGCCGGCTAGACTTCTCCGCCGGTCAGGGTTTGCGGCGTTGCACAAAGACGCCAAACCCTCTATTTTGTCAGGTTCTATCCGCTTCCCGAGGATTTCATGGCTCGCGTCACCGTCGAAGACTGCATCGAAAAAGTCCCCAACCGTTTCAGCCTCGTGCTGCTGGCGGCGCATCGCGCCCGGGCGATTTCGGCCGGTTCGCAGATCATGGTCGACCGTGACAACGACAAGAACCCCGTGGTCTCCCTGCGGGAAATCGCCGACGACGTGGTCAATTCCGACGACCTGCGGGAAAACCTGATCACCACCCTTCAGCGGGTTGATGAGCGCTCGGAAGCCGAGGAAGAGGCCGAAACCCTCGCCCTGCTGGCCGATCCGACCCACATGCAGATGAGCGAGCTGGAGCTGATCCGCGCCCTGCAGAGCGATCGCGACGGTGGCCAGGAGGAGCGGTACTGAGCCCCGAGGGCGCAGAACCTCTCTCCAGCACGGCGGCGCAAGATCCACCGCACGCCGAACCAACAGACACGCCGGTCCCTGACACCGTCAGACGGCCGCGCATGCTTCGCCAGTATGAGCTGATCGACAAGGTCCGGTCCTATGACCCGACCGCCGATGAGGCCATCCTCAACCGCGCCTATGTCTACGCCATGCGCATGCATGGGGCCCAGAAGCGGGCCTCGGGCGATCCCTATTTCGCCCACCCCATCGAAGTGGCCGGCATCCTCACCGACTACAGGCTGGATACGGCCACCATCGTCACGGCCCTGCTGCACGATGTGATCGAGGACACCCCGGTCACGCCGGATGACATTTCCCATCTGTTCGGCGCTGAAATCACCGAGCTGGTGGAGGGCGTCACCAAGCTGACCAAGCTTGAGCTGAACAGCGAGCACACCAAGCAGGCCGAAAACCTGCGCAAGTTCATACTGGCGATTTCTAGGGATGTGCGGGTGCTGATGGTCAAGCTGGCCGACCGCCTGCACAACATGCGGACCCTGCAGTACATCAAGGCGCCGGCCAAGCGAGAGCGGATCGCCCGGGAAACCCTGGACATCTACGCCCCCCTGGCCCGGTCGATTGGCTGTCACCGGATCTGCACCGAGCTTGAAGAACTGGCCTTCGAGCACCTCAATCCCGTGGCCCGCAACGCCATCTCCCGTCGTCTCGCGGCCCTGCGGACCGAGCAGGGCGGGGCGGTGGACGTGGTCTCCCGGGAAATCACCGCAAGGCTCGAGGCGGCAGGGCTGTCTGCCCGGGTCTTTGGCCGGGAAAAGAACGCCTATTCCATCTGGCGCAAGCTGCAGCGCAAGTCCCTGGGCTTTTCCCAACTGTCCGACATCTACGCCTTCCGGGTGATCGTCAGCACCGAAGAGGAATGCTACCGCGCCCTGGGCGTGGTGCACATGGCCTGGCCGTCGGTGCCGGACCGGTTCAAGGACTATCTCTCAACCCCCAAGCGGAACAATTACCGCTCCCTGCACACCACGGTCGTCGGCCCCAAGGGGCTGCGGATCGAGATGCAGATCCGGACCGAGGACATGGACCGGGTGGCCGAGGACGGCGTGGCGGCCCACTGGCGCTACAAGGACAAGTCCTACGGCTTTGACGCCGACCACCAGGCTGCCGCCGGTGGCCGCGACCCCCTGGTCAATCTGCGACACCTGGTCCAGGTGCTGGAGCACGGCGGCGACGTGGACGAGCTGGTCGAGCACGCCAAGCTGGAAATGTACCTCGACCAGGTCTTCGTCTTCACCCCCAAGGGCAAGTTGGTCAGTCTGCCCAGCGGCGCCATGCCCCTGGACTTCGCCTATGCCGTCCACACCGATGTGGGCGACACCTGCATTGGCGTGAAGATCAATGGCGACCTCAAGCCCCTGCGGACAGTTCTGGTCAATGGCGACGTGATCGAGGTGGTCCGGGGTCCAAAGCCCGTGGTCCCGCCGGACTGGCGCTCGCTGACGGTTACCGGCCGCGCCCGCTCTGCCATCCGCCGACACATCCGCCAGTCGGAAAAGGAAGAGCTGACCCGCCTGGGCCGCGCCACGGTGGACCAGACCTTCGCCCGGGCCGGCAAGTCCCGCAGCCATGTCTCCCTGATCCCGGCCCTTGAGCGCTGGGGCGTCACCACGGAAGACGAAATCTTCGAACTGATCGGTCGCGGCCGGGTTTCCCCAGCCCAAATCCTCGATGTCATCTTCCCGGGGCTGAAGCCCGCCGACCGCGAGGCCGCCACGGCGGTCCGCCGGATCGAGGACGGCAAGGCCGCCAGGCTCTATGTCCGCGGCGGCGGTGTCACCTCAGGGGTCGCCCTGCATTTCGGCGACTGCTGCACCCCGGTGCCCGGCGACCGCATTGTCGGCATTGTCGGTGAAGACAAGACCAGCCTGACCATCCACACCATCGACTGCGCCAACCTCGCCCAATACGAGGACCGCGAGGAGATGTGGCGCGACCTGCAATGGACGCCGGAGGCCGAGCGCAACACGGTCACCCAATCCCGCCTGACAGCCACCATCCGCAACGCCCCTGGCGTTCTGGGACAGGCCTGCACCGTAATTGGCGACGCCGGCGGAAACATCGTCAACCTGCGCATGCACCTGCGCCAGGAAGACTTCTTCGACGTGGACTTCGACGTCGAGGTCAAGGACGCCCGCCACATGACGCACATCGCGGCGGCGCTGAGGGCAAACCCATCGATCGAGACGGTGGATCGGGCCAAGGGGTAGGCGGAGCACTAGCTCCCCGACCGGCTCTTCACATAGGCCCGGGCCCGCTCCTTGCTCTCCACAATGGCATCACGGGTCTCGGTGATCAGGCGGCTGACCAGAGGATCCTTCTGGATGGCTGTCCAGTAGGCCATCAGCTTGGGATGGCGCTGCAGGGGATCGTCCATGTTGAAGGTCGGTGGGGCCCATTCCGTGGTCAGGATCAGTTGGGGCGCCAGGGCGCCGTCGGCCTGGCTGATTGCCTTGCCCACGGCATAGCCTTCCTCGCCGATGAACTGTTCGAGATAGGCCAGGGCGTCGTTGATCTTGCCGAAGGCCCTGTCGATGCCTTCCTGGTCCCAGGTCTTCCGCGGGCGGGCGGAGTAGTCGAACAGGGGGACCATGGCCATGACCAGGTAGAAGTCGCAGATCCGGCTGAGCAGTCGCATGCGGGCCCGGTCAAAGGGGTCGGCGGGGCGCAGGGAGGGTTCGGGATAGGCGTCCTCCAGGTATTCGCAGATCACCTCGCTCTCGGGCATGGCGCGACCGTCATCAAGGACCAGGGCGGGCACCCGGCCGATGGGGTTGATCTTGAGGTATTCTTCCTTGGTCAGGCCGTCATAATGAAAGCCAGGCGGCTGGATGATGTCGGCGGTCAGCCCCTTGGCCATGAGCAGCAGGCGAACCCGGGTCGGAAAGGGGGAGTCATAGGTCTGGAACAGTTTCATGGGGCTCAGGCCTCGGTAGCGATGAAGGTGCGCCGGCCGGAGGGTGTGGCGCAGAAGGGGTCCGTGCAACAGGCGGCGCGACCGGAAGCGATATAGTCGGCGTCATGCCACCAGGGTTGGCTGGCGGCGGCCATGGCGAAGGGTGAAGCGGCCCGGGCTTGCCGTACCGGGGATGAGAAGGGACCGATAAGGCCCGGGATATCAAATACTTCTCCGTTCTTCATCACCCTGTCGACAGCGGCGGCGTCCTCGATCCGCGCCAGGGGATCGCCTCGGCAGATGACCAGGTCTGCGAGGGCGCCCTTGGAGAGATAGCCCAGGGGCTGGTCCAGGAAGTCTCCGGCGGCCCGGGTGGCCGTCCGCAGGGCCTCGACGGGCGTCATGCCATAGCGAACCATGGCCCGCAGGTTCATATGCAGGCTGATCCCGTTGAAATCGATGGGAGAGTCCGTGCCCGTGACCACCTTGCCGCCGGCCTTCAGCATGGCCCGCAGGTGGGCCACATTCCGCTCCAGGGACTCTAGGGCTGGCGCCAGATCACCCTTGGTGGACATGTCGACCCGGGCCTTCAGTCGGGCATACTCCCATGGCGGATAGAGGGCCCTTGTGCGGGGGTCATCCACCAGCGAGCGGTCCTGGGCATAGAGGGCTGCAGAGGAAAACAGGGTGGGCGTGCGCCGGGCGCCGCTGGCGGCGAAGAGGGCTGTCACGTCCTGATAGCTGGCCCCCAGGAAACTCGCGGTGCGCGAATAGCCGAACCGGCTGGTGGCCCCCATGTGCTCCATGCCGTCCAGCCCGAAGGCCAGGGCCGGGTAGTGATAGTGCGAGGTTACTGGCAGGCCGTTGGCGTGGGCCCAGGTCGTCAGATCCCGCTGGGCGTCCAGGGGCAGGCGGACATAGGCCTTGATCAGGTCGTAGCTGAGGGACGAGACCCTTTCGAGCTCCAGAGCCATCTGGCCAGGCTCGGTCACAGGCCGCATGAAGTTGTAATAGATCCGGCCACCGTCAATGGCCTCGCCGGTGGCGAAATAGCGCGGGCCGATCCGGGCGCCGGAATCCAGGGCCTCGCGGTCTTCCACCATATGATAGGCAGGCGAGCCCGGGGAACGGGTTGTTGTCACGCCGAGGGAAAGCCAGAGCCGTCCCTCGCGGTCGCCATAGGCGTAGCCCGCCATCTGCCGGTGGGCGTGCATTTCCACCAGGCCGGGAATGACTGTGGTTCCCGCGGGGGCTTCGACCAGGCGGGCGTCCTTTGGGCCGCGGCCCTTGGGGACGATGTGGGCGATGCGGTTGCCGCTGATGACAATGTCCAGGTCCTTGCGGGCCTCTGCGCCAATGCCGTCCCAGACCCGGGCTGCGCGGACGACAGTCCTGCCCTGGGGCCTGGCATTGGCCCATTTCAGATCGAGGGGCACATCCCTGGGCGGGCCGCCGTCCAGGGAGAGAAGGCGCAGCTTACCGGCTGACAGGTAGAGCAGGGTGTTGGAGTCGCCAGCCCAGCTGGGGGCGTCAGTAACTTCGTTGTTCAGGACCTTGGGACGGCCGATGAAGCCCCCCTGCGGGTCGACCTCCACCACCCAGAGGCGGCTGGCGAAGACATAGGCGAGGCGGGCTCCGTCCGGTGACCAGACCGGGCCGTCATCGCCCCGGACGCCCAGGGACTTGTGGGCCGCATGGGGCTGATAGGTGGTCTTCGATGTGGCGACATCGACAGTCAGGATCTCGCTCAGGCCCTCGCGATAGCGGGCCGAATAGGGTTTGAAGGCGGCCAGGGCGATGGTCTTGCCATCGGCGCTCCAGCTGGGCCGACCTGGCTCCCAGATGGCAGGCAGGATCTGGCGGATCTTGCCGGTGGCGACCTCGGCCGTATGGAGGGCCCCGGTCTGGTCCAGAAAAGCCAGGGTCTTGCCGTTGCGCGACCATGCGGGTGCGAGGGCGGCGCCGGAATGGCGGGTGATCTGGCGGTCCTCGCCGGTCGCCAGGGTGCGTACCCAGACCTGCAGATCGCCGCCGCGGTCGGTGGAATAGGCAAGGGACAGGCCATCGGGCGACCAGGCGGGGTCGCACTTCCAGAACCGGTCCTTTGTCAGAGCCTTGGCCGGGCCGCCCAGAGGCATGATGTAGAGGTCGTTCAAGGCCCGGAAGGCGATCTGGGCGCCATCGGGTGACAGGACCGGACTGCCGATTCCCACTACCGGGCTCGGAACCGTGGAGTCAAAATTCCGGCCACGCTTCCGGTAGAAGGGCCGGGCGACAGGTATCCGGACCTCGAATGGAACAGCCTTCCGGCCAGCCGCACCCTGCCGCTGGATCTGGCCGTCCGCAGCAAAGATCATGTCGCCGTTTGGCAGCCAGGTTGGCCTGAACGGAAAGACGTCAGCACCCTTCACCAAGACGGCATCCGCCGTCCTCAGTTCAGCCTTGCCCTCATCCAGGTGGGTGAAGACCAGTTTCGTGCTCTCAGGGCTGAAGTTTGGGCTGTGAACCTCACCTGAGCTCGCTGTAAAGGCGACCGTCCTGGCGCCGCCCAAGGTCAGGGTCTCGATGCGTCTGCGATCAACCACATAGGCCAGGGTCTTGCCGTCCGGCGACCAGCAGGGTTGACAGGCCTGCCCATCGGCTTCGGCCACCAGCTTCGGCGCGCCTCCGGTGATCGGCATGATGTGAATGGCGTAACGGCCAGTCGCGTCCGCAGCAAAGGCTATGGTTCCGCCATCCGGGGAAACCCGGGGCTCACGACAGTCGAACGGTCCGCTGATCAGTTGTGTCAGCCCTGTGCCATCAGCCTTGACGGACCAGATATGGAAATTGCCGGCCCGATAGGACTGGAAGACCAGGGTCTTTGAGTCAGGCGTCCAGTCGGGCTGGGCGCCGTCGGTCAATTCATCGGTCAGCCTCCTGGCCGGACCGCCTGCAACGGGCAGGGTCCACATCGAACCGTGTAGGTCCATGGCGATGGACTTGCCGTCCGGAGAAGCCGCGACCGCCAGGTTGGTCCCTTCAGTGACGGTCACCATGCGGCTGTTTGTTGCTGCAGCCTCACTCGACCCGGACAGGGCGCTGGCTGCGACAGCGACGCCGCCTATGGTCAGGAGATCGCGACGGTCGACGCCGCCCTTGGCCTTGCGGTTCATGGTCAGGCCTGGGCTGGGGTTAGCAGGGCGGTATTCGCTGAAAGTGTCAGGCCAGGGCCCGGGTCTACTGTCACCCGGCGCATGTGCCGACGCTGTCCCGGATAGTCATTCAGGGCGTAGTGCCAGACCGAGCGGTTGTCCCAGAAGGCCACGGCGCCCGGCGACCAGCGGAACCGGCAGGTGAAGGCCTCGCTACGGCAGTGGTCGAACAGGAAGTCCAGGAGGGGCTTGGACTCCCGCTTGCTCCAACCCTCGAATTTCGTCGTGAAGGCCGGGTTCACATAGAGCGCCTTGCGGCCGGTTTCCGGGTGGGTGAGGACCACAGGGTGGATAAACTCACCTACTGCGCCCTCAGCCTCGACGACCTTCATGGAGGCGCGCTTCTGGGCGGAGTGGCCGCTGGAGGAGTATTCCCGCCCGGCGGAATGGACGGCATTCAGGGTGTCGAGGGTCGCGCGCAGGGCAGGTGTCAGGGCCTCATAGGCCGCCGCCTGGCTGGAGAACAGGGTGTCGCCACCCCAGTCAGGGAGTTCGATGGCATGAAGGATTGACCCAATGGCCGGGGTTTCGAGGAAACTCATGTCCGAGTGCCAGCCGCCGCCGAAGTTTGTCTTGTCGGAGGGCTCCTTGATGATCTCCATGACCTCTGGATGGTCATCCATGCCCGATACGTAAGGATGGATGTTCAGGGGGCCAAAGCGACGGCCAAAGGCGGTCTGCTGGGAGGGTGACAGGGCCTGATCCCGGAAAAAGATCACCTGATGCTCAACAAAGGCGGCACGGATCTGGGCGACGACGTCGTCAGACAGTTGCTCGGAAAGGTCGACGCCGGAGATTTCTGCGCCCAGCGCCCCGGCGACCTTCCGGATCTTGATCTTCGACATATTGCGGCTCCCTGAACGACGAACAGTCCGGGAGATAACCGCATGCCCGGGGCCGCGTTTCAATAGTTGCAGGCGTGGGAGGGGTCCGGGGCCCCGATAGCGCTCCAGCCCCTGCAATGCTAAGGCGCCGGCGATTTGGGGGATTTTCGATGACGGCGACGGCGCTTTCCTGGCGGCATGCCCTGCTGGCCTTTGTGGTCGTGGCGATCTGGGGCAGCAATTTCGTGGTCATCAAGGTGGCCCTGGCGCATCTGCCGCCCCTGACCTTTGCAGCCCTGAGATTTGGACTGGCTTTCTTCCCGGCGGTCTTTTTCTTCAAGCGCCCGGAGGTCCCGCTTCGCAATCTGGCGGCCTATGGCATGCTCATCGGGATCGGACAGTTCGGTGTCCTCTATATCGCCATGGGTCATCAGATCTCGCCGGGTCTGGCCTCTCTGGTGGTTCAGTCCCAGGCCTTTGTGACCATTGGGCTGTCCGTCTGGCTGACCGGTGAGCGGGTCCGGGCCTTCCAGGTGGCGGCCCTGGCCCTTGGCGCGGCTGGCCTTGGGGTCATCCTGACGCACACCGACGCCACGACAACGCCTCTTGGGCTTGGCATGGTCCTGTTCGCCGCGGTGTCCTGGGCCCTGGGTAATACGGTCCAGAGATCGACCCCGGGGGTCAGTTCCCTGTCCTTCGTGGTCTGGTCGAGCATTTTCGCCGTTCCGCCGCTGATCGTTCTGGCCCTGATGTTCGACGGCCTGCCAGCCATCCAGCGGGGGTTGGTCAATGCTGACCTGGGCACCTGGGCCGCTGTGCTCTGGCAGTCCC
Source organism: Alphaproteobacteria bacterium PA2 (assembly GCA_002256425.1). Taxonomy (NCBI): domain Bacteria; kingdom Pseudomonadati; phylum Pseudomonadota; class Alphaproteobacteria; species Alphaproteobacteria bacterium PA2. The sequence continues at coordinate 1,861,834 of NKIZ01000001.1, forward strand.
TCGGCAATACCCTGGTCGGCTATGGCGCCTGGGGGTTCCTGTTGGCGCGGTATCCGGCGGCGACGGTTTCGCCCTGGTCCCTGCTCGTGCCGGTCTTTGGAATGGGCGCCTCGGCCGTCCTGCTTGGCGAGGCCCTGCCGGTCTGGAAGCTGGCGGCGGCCGGGCTGATCCTGGCCGGGCTGGCGGTGACCGTTCTGGGGCCGCGGATCTGGGCCGCCAAACCTGCGACCTGATCGCCAAGGCGGATGACAGACGGGGGGCTATTCGGTAAGGCCGGACGCACAGGAGATACATCCATGAACACCGAACAGGTCCTCGACGAATTCCGCGGCGCAGGCGCCCTGCGCGAAGGTCACTTCATCCTGTCCAGCGGGCTGCATTCCGGCACCTTCCTGCAGAAGAACCTGGTCTTCCAGTATCCCGACCGGACCGAGCGCCTGTGCAAGGCCCTGGCGGAACTTATCACCCAGACCGTGGGCAAGGTGGATGTCTGCATCTCGCCAGCGGTAGGTGGTATCATTCCCGGCTATGAGACCGCCCGACACCTGGGTGTTCCCTCGCTCTATGTCGAGCGGGAAGGGGGCGAGTTCAAGCTGCGCCGAGCCTTCTCGATCGAGCCCGGCGCCCGGGTCGCCATGGTCGAGGACATTGTCTCCACCGGCCTGTCGTCCCGGGAATGCGTCGACGCCATCAAGAAGGCCGGCGGTGAAGTTGTGGTTGCGGCCTGCCTGGTGGATCGCTCTGGCGGACGCGCCGATCCCGGCGCACCTTTCATCGCCCTGGCGCGGCTGGATGTCCCGGCCTATCCCGCAGACCAGCTGCCGCCGGAACTGGCCGCCATTCCGGTGGAGGACCCCGGCAGCCGGAGACTTTCCAAGTGAACAGGCTTCGTCTGGGCGTCAATATCGACCACGTCGCGACCATCCGCAACGCACGTGGGGCTGACTATCCTGATCCTGTCCGCGCCGCGGAACTGGCCATGGCCTCTGGCGCAGATGGCATTACGGCCCACCTGCGTGAGGACCGCCGCCATATCTCGGACAGCGACATCGAGTCCCTGGCGCGGGTAACCCGCAAGCGAGGCATTCCGCTTAATTTCGAAATGGCCGTGACGCCTGAAATGGAAGCCATCTGTCTGGCTCATCTCCCCCATGTAGCCTGTCTCGTACCCGAGAGGCGTGAGGAAGTGACCACGGAAGGCGGGCTGGATGTTGTTGGTGGGCATAACCGCATTGCCGGCTCGGTCCGCAGGTTCCTTGACGCCGGCATCAGGGTGTCCTGCTTTGTGGATGCAGACCTGGCCCAGATCGCTGCGGCGAAATCCGTCGGCGCACAGGTGGTCGAGCTGACGACGGGCCCCTATTGCGACGCCGTGCGCGAGGGCTCGCCTGAGGCGCCCCGACTGCTCAAGATCCTGCATGAGGCCACAGAAGAGGCCACGCGATTGGGGCTTGAGGTCCATGCGGGTCATGGAATTGACTATGAGACGGTCAGCGCCATCGCCGCCATTCCTCAGGTGATGGAGCTGAACATCGGGCACTTCCTGATCGGCGAGTCGATCTTTGTCGGCCTGTCACCCGCTATTGCCCGCATGCGCCTGTTGATGGACGCTGCCCGGGCCGAGGTTGCGGCGTGATCGTCGGCATCGGCTCTGACCTGTCAGATATCCGCCGGATCCAGGGCAGTCTGGACCGGTTCGGGACACGGTTCACCAACCGGATCTTCACCGAGCTGGAGCGCAGCCGGTCGGACCGGAAGACAGACCCTGCGTCCAGCTATGCCAAGCGTTTTGCGGCCAAGGAGGCCTGCGCCAAGGCCTTGGGGACCGGCATGCGGGCCGGGGTCTTCTGGCGGGACATGGGGGTGGTGAACATGCGTTCCGGCCAACCTACCATGGCCTTGACGGGCGGCGCCCTGACAAGATTGAACGCCATTACGCCGGAGGGGCATCGGCCAGTCATCCATCTGTCCCTTACGGATGACCACCCCTATGCCCAGGCCTTCGTGATCATCGAGGCGCTTCCGCTCTAGGCTCCCGGCCTTTCTGAATGTTCACTCGCCAGAATTACCGCAGCATCGTATGCAGCGGCTGATTTGATTTCGTCCGGCTGGCCGGATTGACCAAGGACCTGTCTATGTCTGAAGCCGCGCCCGCTACTGATGCCACCCAGGAAACCCCGGAAGTCAACGAGACCTGGGAGATCATCAAGACGGTCGCCATCGCCCTGCTGATCGCGCTTTTCCTCCGGGTCCTGGTGTTCCAGCCCTTCACGATTCCCTCAGCCTCAGAGGAACCGAACCTCTATGAGGGGGACTATGTGCTGGTGACGAAGTTTGACTATGGCTGGTCGAAGCACTCCATCCCGCTCAGCCCGCCGCTGTTTTCCGGACGGGTCTTTGGCAGGGCGCCCGCCCGGGGAGACATCATCGTCTTCAAGCTGCCGCGGGACAACAAGACCGATTACATCAAGCGGCTGATCGGCCTGCCCGGTGACCGGGTCCAGGTTCGCGACGGCCTGCTCTACATTAATGGCAAGGAAGTCCCGCGGACGGTGACAGCCACGATCGAGGAAACCGGCGGAACCGAGTCGATAATCCCGGTGCAGCGGGTCCAGGAAACCCTGCCTGAGGGCCGCAAGATCATGACCAATGACTTCGGGACCAACTACCCCCTGGACAATACCGAGGAGTTCACGGTTCCGGCCGGAAACTACTTCTTCATGGGCGATAACCGGGACAACTCAGCTGACAGCCGACTTTCAATTTATGATGGCGTCGGCATGGTGCCGGAAGAGAATCTGGAAGGCCGGGCCCGGTTCGTGCTTGTTTCCTGGAAGAAGGGCGCGTCTCTGTTCAAGCCATGGACCTGGGTGCTGGATCTGAATTTCAGCCGTTTTGGTCGGGTGGTGCACTAGGGTCAGCCTGCGACTTGCCGCAGACAGGTCTAGCCGCTAGCTAAGGGCGAGGCCTTGGCCTGCTTGAGCCACGCGGACCCTTTCATGACATCCAACCCGACTTCTGAAGAGGACGCCGCGCCGCCGGCAGCCCTGAAGGAACTCGCGGAGATCGTCTGGACCATAGGTCTGGCCCTCATCCTTACCCTGATCCTGAAGGTCCTGATCTTCCAGCCTTTCACCATCCCCTCAGCCTCCATGGAGCCGAACCTTCTGGAGGGCGACTACATTGTCGTCTCGAAGTTCTCCTACGGGTTTTCGCGACACTCCATTCCCTTGAGTCCCCCCGTCATGACCGGAAGGATTTTTGGACGTGAACCCCAGCGTGGGGATGTGGTCGTCTTCAAACTGCCCAGGGATGGCCGGACGGACTATATCAAACGGTTGATTGGCCTGCCCGGTGACAGGGTCCAGATGAAGGGCGGGGTGATCTATCTGAACGACGCCCCCGTTCCGCGCCGATCCCTGCCCACGGTGATGATGGATTCCGGTTATGGCTTCACCAGGAGCGTCGAGCGGTTTGAGGAAACCCTGTCCAATGGCCGCAAATACGTGACCTATGACTACGGAAGCGACGGCGACCTGGACAATACGGCGGTGTTTGTCGTGCCGGCCGGGCAATATTTTGTCCTTGGCGACAATCGCGATAACTCATTGGACAGTCGGGTTCCCAACGCCATCGGGGTCGGGTTTGTCCCGGCCGAGAACATAGTGGGCAAGGCGCAGGTGATCCTGCTTTCCTGGAACAAGGGCGCCTCATTGCTCGAGCCATGGACCTGGTTCACCCATGCCCGTCCTGATCGCTTCTTCCGGTCCCTGCGATGAACCGCCGCGCCCAGGCTGTTGCGGACTTGCAGGCCAGGATCGGTCACCAATTCGCCGATATGGAACTGCTCGAACGGGCATTGACCCATTCCAGCGTCGGCAATGGTGGAACGAAGATCCGCGATAATGAGCGTCTAGAGTTTCTCGGCGACCGGGTGCTGAACCTGCTGGCCGCCGAGCAGCTGACCGAGGTCCGGCCTGCGGCGCGGGAGGGCGAACTGTCCCGTTGCATGAACCAGCTGGTCAATTCCCATACCTGCGCCCGGATCAGTCGCAATATCGGCCTGCGCGACGCCATGCGCGTTGACGCCAGCGCCAGCAAGGTCGGGGCCCGGGACAGCGACCGGGTCCTGGGCGACGCCTGTGAGGCGATTATGGCTGCGCTCTACCTGGATGGCGGACTTGAGACGGCCCGGCTCTTCTTCCGGCGGTTCTGGGCTGACGAGTTCAATGAGCTTGATGCCCCCCAGAGCAAGGATTCCAAGACCTTGCTGCAGGAATGGGCTATGGGACGCGGCTTGCCCGCCCCGGACTATGTGGTGGTCGACAGCCAAGGACCCTCCCACGCCCCGATTTTTACCATTGAAGTCCGACTGCCCGGTTTTGACGCCGAGACCGCCAGGGGCGGTTCCAAGCGTGAGGCCGAGAAGGCTGCGGCCGCTTTGATGCTTGCCAAGAGAGAACTCGAACCATGACCCGCGCCGGCTTCGCCGCGATCATCGGCGCGCCCAATGCGGGCAAGTCGACCCTGACCAACCGACTGGTGGGGGCCAAGGTCTCCATTGTCACCCAGAAGGTTCAGACCACCCGGTTTCCGGTGCGCGGCGTCGCTATGGCCGGAGAGGCCCAGATCGTGCTGGTGGACACCCCCGGTATCTTCTCGCCCCGCCGCCGGCTGGACCGGGCCATGGTGCGTTCGGCCTGGGGCGGGGCTGATGAGGCCGAGGTGGTGGTCCATCTGGTGGACGTGCAGGCCGAGCTGTCGGTCGGCGACGGGTCCGCCAAGGCGGCGGACAAGCGGGCCGTCATAGATGTCGAGACCATCATTGAAGGCCTGAAGGCCTCCAACAAGCAGGCGATCCTGGCCATCAACAAGATCGACGGGGTCAAGCGCGAGCGCATGCTGGCCGTGGTTCAGCGGCTGTTCGAGACCGGCGTCTATTCCGAGGTCTTCATGATTTCGGCCGCCGATGGGGCTGGGGTAGACGACCTGAAGGCCCGCCTTGCAGACCTGATGCCCGAGAGCCCCTGGCTCTATCCGGAAGAGCAGACCGCTGATTTGCCGGTGCGCCTTCTGGCGGCTGAAATCACCCGGGAAAAGATCTACCTGCGTGTCCACGAGGAGCTGCCCTATGCGGCGGCGGTGGAGACCACCTCCTTCGAGGAGCGCAAGGATGGCTCTGCCAGGATCGAGCAGACCATCTATGTGGAGCGCGAGAGCCAGCGCCCAATCGTTCTGGGCAAGAACGGCCAGACCCTGAAATGGATCGGCCAGAAGTCCCGCGAAGAGTTGATCGAGCTTCTGGACAGGCCCGTACACCTCTTCCTGACGGTCAAGGTCGACGAGACCTGGGCCGACAAGCGCGAGTTCTATGGCGACATCGGTCTGGACTTCGACGTCTAGGGCCGCCGCATGGAATTCCAGGACGAGGCCTATGTTTTGTCCGCCCGCGCCTTCGGCGAGACCGGGGCCATTGTCGAATTCCTGACGGCCCATCATGGCCGCTATGCGGCGCATGTGGCGGGCGGTGCATCCCGGCGCATCAAGCCCTTCCTGCAGGCCGGCGCCCGGGCCTTGATCCAGTACCGCGCCAGGGTTTCCGAGCAATTGGGCGCAGCGACCCTCGAGCCGGTGGGGGAGGGGCCATCAGCCCTCTTTGATGATCCTCTGGCCCTAGCAGGGCTTTCAGCGGCCGCTGCAGTGGCGTCTGCAGCCCTGCCGGAACGTGAACCTCATCCCGGCGCCTTTCTGGCCTTTGAGGCCCTGTCATCAGCCCTGGCCTTTCCCGACATCTGGCCAGCGGTGTTTGTGCGCTTCGAAGCGGGCCTGCTGCAGGATCTCGGTTTTGGTCTCGACCTCTCGAAGTGCGCTGCGACCGGCCTGGTGGACGATTTGATCTATGTCTCGCCCCGAACAGGTCGCGCGGTCAGCCGGGAGGCTGGAGAGCCCTACAGGGATAAGCTGCTGACCCTGCCGCCCTTCATGCTGTCCTCGCAGTCGGGACTGGCGCCAGGGGATGTAGGCGCGGGTCTTGCCCTTACGGCCCACTTTCTGGAAGCCTTTGTCTTCGGGCCCCTCAACCGGCCTTTGCCCCCGGCGCGCTTCTGGTTGATCGACAAGCTGACCGACGCCCAACGCCTGTGACGTAAGCGCCGGAGCCCGCTAAGACGGAAGCTGAAACCTCGGTCTGATTCGATATGTCCAAACCCCTGCTTCCGCCGTCGGACGGCGACGGCGACCGCATCATTGACGAACCGCTCAGCGACGCCCTCTCACGGCGTTACCTGGCCTATGCCCTGTCGACCATTACCGGGCGGGCCCTGCCTGACGTCCGTGATGGTCTGAAGCCGGTCCACCGCCGCCTGCTGTTCGCCATGCGCCAGCTGAGGATGGATCCGAACACCACCGCCAAGAAGTGCGCGCGGGTTGTCGGCGACGTCATCGGCAAGTTCCACCCTCACGGCGATGTGGCTGTCTATGAGGCCCTGGTGCGCCTGGCCCAGGACTTCGCCCAGCGCTACCAGCTGGTGGATGGCCAGGGCAATTTCGGCAATATCGACGGCGATAACGCCGCAGCCATGCGATACACCGAGTGTCGTCTGACCGTCGCGGCCCAGCTGTTGCTGGATGGTATTGATGAGGACGCCGTCGACTTCCGGCCAACCTATGACGGGGAAGACGAAGAGCCGGTGGTTTTGCCGGCCGGTTTCCCGAACCTCTTGGCCAATGGTTCGAGCGGCATCGCCGTGGGCATGGCGACCTCGATTCCGCCTCACAATGCCGCCGAACTGATCGACGCCTGTCTTGTCCTTCTGGATAACCCGCAGGCCTCGACCCTGGACCTGTTGGAGCACGTTCAGGGTCCGGACTTCCCCACAGGCGGCATTGTCGTCGAGCCCAAGGCTTCAATGGCCGAGACCTATGAGACCGGTCGGGGCGGGGTGCGCCTCAGGGCCCGCTGGTCCAAGGAAGACAATGGTCGCGGGACCTATCAGATCGTCATCACCGAGATTCCCTATCAGGTGAAGAAGGCTGATCTGGTCGAGCAGCTCGCTGAACTGATCGAGGCCAAGAAGGCGCCCCTGCTGGGGGATGTTCGCGATGAGAGCGCCGAAGACGTGCGCCTGGTCATCGAGCCCAAGAGCCGCAATGTCGAGCCTGAGGTCCTGATGGAGAGCCTGTTCAAGCTCTCCGATCTCGAAACCCGGTTCCCGGTGAACATGAATGTGCTGAACGCCCGGGGCGCACCCGGCGTCATGGGTCTGAAGGGCCTCCTGCAGGCCTTCCTCGATCACCGTCGCGAGGTTCTTGTCCGCCGCGCCCGGCACCGGCTGGCCAAGATCGAGGCCCGGCTGCACATACTGGATGGCCTGGTCATCGCCTTCCTCAATCTGGACGAGGTGATCCGCATCGTCCGCTTCGAGGATGAGCCCAAGGCCAAGTTGATCGAGACCTTCGATCTCAGCGACATCCAGGCCGACGCCATTCTCAACACCCGGCTGCGGCAACTGGCCCGGCTGGAGGAGATGGAACTGCGCCGGGAGCATGCAGAACTGGCGGAAGAGCGGGACGGCCTGCTCAAGATGCTGGGGTCGGACCGGCAGCAGTGGAAGCTGGTGGGCGTGGGGCTGAAGGATGTCCGCGCCATTCTTGGGCCGGATACCCAGGTCGGGCGCCGCCGGACCACCTTTGAAGACGCTCCAACGGTGGATGCTGACGCGGCCATTGAAGCCATGATCGTGCGCGAGCCGATCACCATCATCCTCTCGGCCAGGGGCTGGATCCGCGCCGCCAAGGGTCGTGTGGAGGACCCTTCAGAGCTGAAATACAAGGAAGGCGACAAGCAGGGCTTCGTGGTCCCTGCCGAGACCACCGACAAGCTGTTGATCCTGGCATCAGACGGTCGGTTCTTCACCCTGCCGTGCGACAAGCTACCTTCAGCGCGGGGCCATGGGGAGCCCGTGCGCCTCATGCTCGATCTGGACGACAAGACTGACATCGTCGACGTCTTCACCCACAAGCCTGGCGCCAAGCGCGTTCTGGCTTCGAAGGAGGGCTATGGCTTCCTGCTCCCGGAGGACGAAGCCATCAGCTTCCGCCGGGCGGGCAAGCAGGTCCTCAGCGTTGGCGCCAAGGGCGCCGCCTTCGCCCTGCCGGTCGCGGGCGATCATCTTGGCGTCATCGGCGATAACGGGAAGATCCTGATCTTTCCCCTGGATGAACTGCCCGAAATGGTCCGTGGCAAGGGCGTGAAGCTGCAGGCATACCGCGAAGGCGGCCTGCGTGACGCTGTTGTCTTCAAGGCGGAAGACGGGGCCACATGGATCGACACGGCGGGCCGTACAAGGGTCTGGACCGAATGGAAGGACTGGTTGGGTCGGCGGGCCTCAGCGGGCAAGATCTCGCCCAAGGGCTTCCCGACAAACAAGAGATTCCGGCCCAAGCCGGGCAGCTAGGCGTGATGGTGTTTGCCAGCTAAGCTTTGGCCGAATTCAAGTTCCAGGTCGTATTCGTATATTTGATGGGGGGATTTTTCATGACGCGTCGTTTCCGGTTGCTGGCCAGCGTATTTGCCGTCGCCAGCCTGACACTTTCCGCGCCTGCTGTTGAAGCCAGGCCGGCCGCAAAGGCCGCACCAGCTGCGCCCATGGCGCCTGAAGCGGTCGGCTTTGATTCAGCGCGGCTGAAGAAGCTGGACGCCGCCATGGCCAAGGTTGTCGCAGACGGACGGGTTTCGGGAATGACCACCCTTTTGGTCAGGCATGGCAAGGTCGTGTCGTTCAACACCTACGGAAAGTCCGACATCTCGACCGGCGCAGCCACCCGGAAGGACGACATTTTCCGGATCTATTCCATGACCAAGCCACTGACCGGCGTGGCCATGATGATCCTGTTTGAGGAAGGCAAGTGGAAGCTGGACGACCCGGTGACCAAGTTCCTTCCCGAGCTGAAGGACCTCAAGGTCATGACGGCCCTGGACGAGAAGGGCAATATCGTCACGGTTCCGGCGACCCGCGCCCCGACCATGCGGGAAATCATGAGCCATACAGCCGGCTTTGGTTATGGCCTTGGGGACAAGCATCCCGTGGACAAGCTCTTCCGCGAGCGCCGGGTCCTTGGGTCATCGGGCATGAAGGAACTGGTGACCAGGGTCGCCGACATCCCACTCATGTTCCAGCCGGGGACAAACTGGTCCTACTCGGTTTCGGTGGACCTGCAGGGCGCGATCGTCGAACGGATTTCAGGTCAGAAGTTCGGGGATTTCCTCGGTGATCGCATCTTCAAGCCGCTGAAGATGACCGATACCGCCTTCTACACCGGCCCGGAAAAGGCTTCCCGCCTGGTCGCGCTCTATATGACCGACCCCAAGACCTACAAGATGGTCCCGGCCAGTGAGCTGTTTGGCAATCCTCCGCCCGACTACACCAAGCCGCCAGCCATGGAGTCCGGCGGCGGTGGCCTGGTTTCGACGACTGCCGACTATGGCCGATTTGCGCAGATGATCCTGAACAAGGGTGAGCTGGATGGCGCACGCATCCTGTCCCCGGCCGCAGTGGAGCTCATGGGGACGAATGTCATTCCTGAGAGCGTTCTGGTGAACACCAATGGCACCAGCGGCTCACGGTTCAACAATTCCGTGGGCTTTGGTCTCGACTTCATGGTGGTCAATGATCCGCGCAAGGCCGGAAGCCTGACCGGAAAGGGTGAAATGAGCTGGGGCGGCGCCGCTGGCACCTGGTTCTGGGTCGATCCGACCAATGACCTCTATTTTGTCGGCATGGTCCAACGCCTTGGTGGAACCGGCGGCGAGGACCTGGGGACCCAGGCCCGGACCCTGACCTATCAGGCTCTGACCCACCCGGAGAAGTAAATCGGGACGACAAGGATGAGGGGAGGCGGTCGCCGTCCTTGACTTTCGCCCCCCCTCATGCGCCCTTCCGCGCCTCGATTTTTTGAGCTTCAGCGATCCACATGCACGCCTATCGCAGTCATACATGCGGCGCCCTCCGGGCCGCCGACACCGGTCATACCGTCCGCCTTTCAGGCTGGATCCACCGTAAGCGCGACCATGGCGGTCTCGTCTTCATCGATCTGCGCGACCACTATGGGCTTACCCAGCTGGTGCTGGCGCCTGATACCCCCGGCTTCGCGGTCGTGGAGCGGCTGCGCGCCGAAAGCGTGATCAGGGTGGACGGCGAGGTTGTCGCCCGCAGCGCAGACACCATCAACGCCAACCTCGCCACCGGCGAAGTGGAAGTGCGTGTGAAGGCCGTCGAGGTCCTTTCCGAAGCCGCTGAACTGCCTCTGCCGGTCTTTGGGGAGCCCGATTACCCGGAAGAAATCCGCCTGAAGCATCGCTATCTCGACCTGCGTCGTGAGACCCTGCACAAGAACATCGTGCTGCGGTCCAAGGTGATCCATTCGATCCGCAACCGCATGATCGACCAGGGCTTTCTCGAGTACCAGACCCCGATCCTGACGGCGTCGTCGCCGGAAGGCGCCCGGGATTTCCTGGTGCCATCGCGGATGCACCCGACCAAGTTCTACGCCCTCCCGCAGGCCCCCCAGCAGTTCAAGCAGCTGCTGATGGTGTCCGGGTTCGACCGCTATTTCCAGATCGCCCCCTGCTTCCGGGACGAGGACTTGCGCGCTGATCGCTCACTGGAATTCTATCAGCTCGATGTCGAAATGAGCTTCGTCACCCAGGAAGATGTGTTCGCGGCGATTGAGCCTGTCATGCACGGGGTCTTTGAAGAGTTCTCCGACGGCAAGCCGGTCACCCCATATCCGTTCCCGCGCATTCCCTATCGGGAGTCCATCTCGAAGTACGGCACGGACAAGCCTGACCTGCGCAACCCCCTGGTCATGCAGGACGTTTCGGAACACTTCCGCGGCGGCGGCTTTGGCCTTTTCGCCCGGATGCTTGAGACCTCGAAGAACGCCATCTGGGCCATTCCGGCGCCAGGCGGCGGAAGCCGCGCCTTCTGCGACAAGATGAACAGCTGGGCCCAATCTGAGGGTCAGCCTGGCCTTGGTTATATCTTCTGGCGGGAAGGCGAGGAGGGCGGAGCTGGCCCCATCGCCAAGAATATCGGAACCGAGCGCACCGACGCCATCCGGGAACAGCTGGGCCTCAAGGTCGGCGACGCCGCCTTCTTTGTGGGTGGAGATCCCAAGACCTTCGTCAAGTTCGCTGGCCTGGCCCGCACCAAGGTCGGGACGGACCTCTCCCTGGTGGATGAGAACCGCTTCGAGTTCGTGTGGATCGTGGACTTCCCCATGTTCGAGATGAACGAAGAGTCCAACCATGTGGACTTCTCGCACAACCCCTTCTCAATGCCCCAGGGGGAGATGGAGGCTCTGAACACCAAGGATCCCCTGGATATCCTGGCCTACCAGTACGACATCGTCTGCAATGGCTATGAACTGTGCTCTGGCGCCATCCGGAACCATCGTCCGGACGTCATGCTCAAGGCCTTTGAGATCGCCGGGAATGGGCCTGAGTTCGTCGAAGAGCAGTTCGGCGGCATGCTCAACGCCTTCAAGCACGGCGCGCCGCCCCACGGCGGTCTGGCGCCCGGCATTGACCGGATCGTCATGTTGCTGGCCAACCAGACGGCCATTCGCGAAGTCATCGCCTTCCCGCTGAACCAGCAGGGTCAGGATCTTCTGATGAATGCGCCTTCAGAAGTGTTCGACAAGCAGCTGAAGGAGCTGCACATCCGCACCGCGCCGCCGATCAAGGTCTAGGCGGCGCTGGCGGAGCCGGCGGGGCAGGGGGCGCCTTGGGAGACCAGTGGGGCGTCACACCCCTGCAGGTCCTGGGAACCAGGCCCTTGGGCAATCTGGTCGAGGCGTCACTGCAGGCGTGGTTGATCTGGTCCTGATCGAGGTTGCGGGCCCCTGACAGGTCTGCGCCGAACAAGGCGGCCCGGTGAAGGCTGGCGTCCCGGAAATCCGCGCCATCGAACTGTCCGCCGTTCAGGACAGCGCCGTCCATGCTGGCGTCGACAAAAATGGCCCTGTCAAAACGCCCGCTGGATAGATTGGCGCCTTGCAGGGCGGCGTCGCGGAAACTGGCGCCACGCCCATCCACACGGCTGAGGACGGCGCCTTGCAGTGAGGTGTCGTTGAACTGGGCGCTGGACAGGTCAGCACGGCTGAAATTCGCGCCCTGGGCCTCGGTGTCCCGCAGGTCTGCCTTGACCATGATGGCGGAGCTGAAGGCGACGCCCCGGGCCTGAACCCCTCTGAGGCGCGCGTTCGAAAGATTGGCGTTGGAAAAGTTCGACCCGATCATTTCGGAGTCCGTAAGGTCAGCCCTTGAGAGGTCAGCCCCAGAGAAGTTGGCGCCCAGCACCCGAACACTACGCATGTCAGAGCCGACCAGGGCCGCGCCGGAGAAGTTCGCGCCCAGAATCTGGGCGCCCGACATCCGGCGGCCAGAGAGGTCACACTTTTCGCAGGCGCCGCCGAAAGTCACAACGCGGGCGACGACCTTGTCTCCATCCCCTCCGAGGGCGTGCGCAGCTGAAGGCGCCAGAATGGATGTGGCGGCAAACAACCCGAGCAGGAATTCTGTCAGTCGCGAGTGCTGGAACATGGTGGCTATCAACTGCCCCTCATCTTCCGGGAAGGCTACTTAATTCGCCGTAACCCCCTGGGTCGCAGAGTTGGGGGTCAGCAGAGTCGGGGGTCAGCAGCGGGGAATGCGCAGGCCTCTGGGCAGCAGGGTCTGACCATCTCCGCAGGCGCGATCCAGCTGGCCCTGGGTGAGCCCGTGTGCATGTCCCAATTCTGCGCCGGAGAAGTTCGTTCCGTCCAGACGGGCGCCGCTGAGGTTCGCGCCTTCCAGATAGGTCCCCACAAATGTAGCGTGGGTCAGGTCGGCGCCAGCGAAATTCGCAGATGAGAAGACGCCGCCATAGGCATTGACGTCACGCATGTCAGTACGGGAGAAATTTGTGCGGTTCATGACCGAAAGGCTCAAATCCGCCTGGCGAAGGCGCGCCCCGGCATAGCTTCGACCCGATATCTCCATGCCTGCGAAGTCAGCCTGAAACAGATTGCATCCCGTGCAATTGGCGCCCCGCTTGGCCGACGCGATATGGCCGACATTTTGAGCCGAGGCGGCGAGCGGCGATGCGAGCATGGCGATAACACCAAGGATCGGAACCAGCTTCGTCATGTCTTTCGTCTCCATCTGGTCCCAAGCAGATAGGGACCTATGCTTAAGAGCCGGTGACCATGGTCAAACTCGCCTATCCTGCTAGTCTGACACAATGTCCCTGCGATTGCCCCAGTCCCTGCAAAGGGGGCGCCAGTTCGAAACCGGCGAAAGCGTGCTCAATGGCGAGATCGCCTCTGAGAAGGCTTCAACCCTCGGACGTGCCGGCCGCATGGTGGAAGAGGCCCTGCTGAGGCTGCAGGATCCCGGACTGGTCGCAGACCTTGGTCGTGAGGCCCTGCTGAGGGAGGCGGCTGACGCGGTCTGGAAGTTCTTCATCCAGCGGGATGTGGTCGGACTCCGTGACCATTCAGCCGTGATCAGGGACTACCAGATTCCTCGGGCAGTCCTGGTCAGGATCGGCGCAAGATAGTGTGGCGGAGGAAAGCATGAAGCCCATCCATGTCTATGGCATCAAGGCCTGTGACACGATGAAGAAGGCCCGCACCTGGCTGGAGGCTCATGGCATCGCCTATGAATTTCATGACTACAAGTCTGAAGGCGTTACACGGGAAACCGTGTCACGGTGGATCGACCTGGTCGGGTGGGAGCGGGTGATCAATCGAAACGGAACCACATTCCGCAAGCTGGCTGAGGCCGATCGAGCCGACCTGGACGCGGAAAAGGCGCTGGGCCTGATGCTGGCCAACCCATCGATGATCAAACGTCCCGTAGTCGAAGGCGGCGACGAGTTGGTTCTCGGGTTCAGTCCCGAAGTCTATGCGAAGGTGTATGGCTAGGCGCTCACCAGGGCGGAAGGTCCAGTCAGCAGCCTGGTGTAGAACCTCTCGCCCATAAGCTGGTAACCGGCGGTATTGGGATGCAGGTCGTCCGGCAGCATGTGGGCGTCATCCGCGCCGAACAGGTCAAGTCCGCTGAGATAGCGGATGTTGAGATCTCCCGACTGAACCCGTGCGGCCACGACCTGTTCCAGCAGATCCCTCATGGTTTGAAGTGTCAGACCGTCCCCGGCGTCTTCACGACCCGGAGAGTAGATCGGCGAAATGACGACCATAGGCGTCGCGGGGTGTTTCTCGCGGATGATGGAAATCATGGCGTGGGCGGAGTCCAGGAAGGTCCGGGTTTTCAACATGCCTTCCGGCCAGACATTGATCCCGAGCTTCAGGATGATGGCGTCGGCAGTTGAATCCCGGATGATCCGCGCGGCCTGACCGCTCAGGAGGCAGGAGCCGGCCCAACCGAGGTTCTGATGCCTGGCGCCGCAGAGGTTGGCCGCCACCGCGGGCCATCCCGCACTGGCGCCGTCAGCCTCCATGCAATGGGTGATGGAGCTGCCATGGAACAGAAGCAGCGGACCCTTTTCCGCAGCAACTGCCCAATCAGCCTCCGGGTCGAGGGCGAGTTCTGTGATGGAAACCGTCCCTGCTTGCGGAAGCCAGATCTCAAGCAATTTGTCCCGGGCAGGCAGATCGCCGAACTCGATGATGTTGGTCTCGTCTCCCGTCAGGTTTCCTGTCTGAGGGTCCACCAGGGCTCCGCCATCACCCCAGATCCGCTGGTCAAGACACCCATCAATGAACAGGTCATAGGCGCCCCGACGCTCCGCCCCGGCTGCTGGAGGTGAGAGCCGCTGGGCCACCACCAGCCTTAAACGCGTGGAGTTGGTCTGAACCCGGATACGGACGCCTGCCGGGCATGAAGCGACCCATCGATTGAACGGGTCATAGTAAGCGGCCTCGGAGACGGGAAATCGAACCGGCTGCACCGACCCGGGGCGATGGCGAAGATCTACGTGCCCCGACAGCAGTTCGGCGATTTCGGCATGGGAGAGGATTTGCATCGCGGATTCCCGAGTATGAGGTGGACCTGTCCACATGGTCGCAGGCCGCCTCTCTGTGCTTGCCTTGTCAGGTCGAAAATATCCATCGTCACGGTGCATCCAATGCGGGGTTCCGCGGCAATTAGTGGGCAAGGCCGGACGCAACGGGTGCCCGGAACTGGGAGAGTTTGCGATGCACGATTTCTGGTGGAGCTATTGGTGGTTGATTTTCCCGATCGGCGCCTTCGTCCTGGGGGCGTGGGATCGGTGGCTCAGCTACCAGCGCAGCCGTGACACGCTGGAAGTGCTGAAAACCTATGCCGCTCAGGGAAAGGAGCCCCCACCCGAAATCAGCCGCCGGCTCACGGAAGACTATGAGGGCGATGAGTTCGGGGATGAAAGGGTTGGGCGGCGCTATCGGCGCTATCGGCGCTATTACCGCGGGGGCCCATATCGTGAGTGGCGCGCGGCCATCATCACCGGGTCGATCGCCGCCGGCTTGTGGTTTGCAGCCTGGTACGGATTTGTTCCCGGGACTGAAGGAGCCTTCAAGGTGGCGGCCATCATCCTGACCTGTGTCGCGGTGGCCAATCTGATGTTCGCGGCCCTGGGCAGTCGGTATGGCCGCAAATGAGCGCCATCGCCGCTGATAGCGCATGGCGTGGATCGGGCGGCTGGCTTGTGTCGTTGATGACGCGGTCTCAAGGCGCCAGGGGCTGGGCCTCAGATGACGACGCATTGGTTGCAGCCATACGGGGCGGATCCGATGACGCCTTTGCGGTCCTTGTTCAGCGTCACCAGCAGGGACTGCGCGCCTTTCTCCGCAGGACCTGTAGCGACTGGACCCTTGCTGACGATCTGGCCCAGGAAGTGTTTCTTGCGGCCTGGTCGGGGATCGGAAAGCTTCAGCCAGGGGCGAACCTTCGGGCCTGGCTTTGCGGGATAGGATATCGCAAGGCCCTGGCGGCAATTCGGACCGACCGCCGATCGCGACTGAGGGATGCAGAATACAGCAAGGCCGAAACTGCTGTTCTTGCGCCCTCGGCTGAAGACCGGATGACTCTTGATGGCGCGATGAGCGAGCTTCCGATGGATCAGAGGGCGTGTGTCGCCCTTTGTCTTGGCGCAGAATTTACCCATGCCGAGGCCGCTCTAGCCCTGGGCATGCCCCTGGGGTCAGTAAAGTCCCATGTACAGCGCGGCAGGGCCCGATTGCTGAGCGCCCTTGGAGTTTCCGATGATGAAGGCTGACGAGAAGCTCAAGGCCCTGTTCGCTGAAGACATGCCCAGGGCAAGGGACCTGGTGTTCCAGGAGTCAGTGCTTCAGGCTCTGGCTCGGAAGATCTTCTGGCAGGAGCTCAGCATTCTGGCGGCGGCCTGTGGCTCGGCCGTGGTCCTGATCTGGATGGTCGCCCCCAGCCTGGAACCCCTACTGATCCAGTTCGGGCGTCTGTTGACGCCTGGCCTTGTCATCATGGTGCTGGGCGTTCTGCTGTTCGCTGAAGACCTGCGGCGATCAAGGTTCAAAGGATTATGACAAATATTTCATCGCGCCACGTGCATCTGCTGACAGTCTTGCGTGCCTCTTACCTGTATCGATGAGCCAGCGTGGCTCGCAAACAGACAGGAAAGAACGCCAAAATGGTCGCAGTCACAATCGTCGCTATCATATTCGGATCCATAGTTTCATTGTTTCTCGTGCCGACCATTATGCGCAGTCGGGAACGCGAGAAGCTCCAGGACACGCTGAAGGCCGCCATCGAAGCCGGACAATCCCTGCCAGCCGACGTCATCACGGCACTCTCGTCCAACGTGAAGGTGCGCATGCCGGCCTCGCCCGAGCGTGACCTCCGTGTTGGCATCATCTGGTCCGGTGTTGCTGCAGGCCTGACAGGCCTGGCGATTGCCCTCAGCTTTGACGAGCCGGACGCGACCTATCCGCTGCTGGGCCTGGCATGTTTCCCGGGTTTCATCGGTCTGGCCTTTATCCTGATGGCCTATCTGAACCGCAATCGTAAGTCCTGAGGGCGCCGGGGGGAGGGGGAAACTCGTGTCTGGCGTCCAGAGCCTTTCAGGCCACCACGACGTGGATCTGGCCAACCTTGCGGCAGCAGGGGACAGGCGTGCCTTCGGCGAACTCGTGCGCAGGCATGCGACGGGCGTACGCAGCCTGCTTCGCCGCATGGGTGCAGCCCCCTCAGAGGCTGACGATGCAGCTCAGGACACCTTTCTCGCAGCCTTCGAATCCATCAGCGAGTTCCGGGGTGAGGGCGCTTTCGCAGGTTGGGTGAAGAAGATTGCGGTCCGTTTGTATGTCCGGCGGATGAAGCGGGAGAAGCGTCTGGCGCTTCTGGCTGCAGACTCAGCCTTGCAGGAACTCCCGCCAACGGTTTCGGACACCGCGACACGCATGGCTCTCGATGACGCGCTCAACTTGCTGCAACCGGCCGAACGTATGGCCGTTACGCTTTGCTATGGCGCCGGTTTGTCTCATGTCGAAGCGGCGGAGGCCTTAAACTTGCCACTAGGAACGGTCAAATCCCATGTCAAACGTGGTCTGGAAAAGCTCAGAGCGCGACTGGCGACGTCCGAAAATCTCGCTTCAGCAGGGGGGCTGGGGAATGGCTGAGCTCGAATTTGAACGCAGGCTTGAGCGGCTGTTTGCGCAGTCAACGCCGTTTTCCGACGACGTCGAGTTCGCACGACGGGTGGAAGCCCGGCTGGATCAGGGCTGGAACCTTCGCCGTTGGCTGATTGGCGCCGCCGGTGTCTCGGGCGGCGTGGTCGGGGCCAGCCAACTGATCATGTCGAATTTCGTCCACCGTGTTGAAGATGTTTCAGCAGGCTCAAGCAAACTGATTGAAGCCAGTGTCAGTCAGTTGAAGCCGGGCGTGACGCTGTTGGGTCTGGTCTCGACGGACTGGCTGATCATATGGGTCGCCAGCGGACTGGCCGTCGTCGCCATGGGGTTTGTCCTTACCCGGGTGATCGAAGAGATCTGAACCCCCGCAAGGATGGAGATCTGCGCCACGGTTCGGCCACGGTTCCACGTCAAACGAGGTTTCCTTACGGAGTAGGGACCCGGGACATTGCGGCGCAAGGCTAGCCGCTATAGGTTCCGCCGCTCTATCCCTGTACGCCTTTCGAGCGGAGTTCCTACGTGGTCGATGTCTTTGAAGAGGTTGAAGAGCAGCTTCGCTCCGACCACTACAAGGCGCTTGCGCTGAAAATCCTGCCCTGGGCCATCGGCGTGCTCGCCGTAGTGCTCGCGTGCTATGGCGCAGTCGTGGGGTACAACTCCTATCAGAGCAAGGCGGCCGCCAAGGCTTCCGAAAGCTACAGCAAGGCCCTGGAAGCCTTTGACCAGGGGCGGTCAGCAGAGGCTCAGGGCTTGTGGACCGAAGTCTCCAATTCGCCTTCCAAGGTGTACAAGTCACTGGCCCTGCAGCATCTGGGCGCCCTGCGCCTTGCCGCAAATGACACTGCCGGGGCAGTGAAATTCTTTGACCAGTCAGCGGCAAGCGCGCCCGATCCGATGATCGGCGATGCTGCTTCCCTGAAGTCGGCCTATGCCTTGCTCGACAACTCCTCCCTCAAGGACATGCAGGCGCGTCTGGATCCCCTCATGAAAGAGGGCCGCCCCTATCGAACCCAGGCGCGGGAAGCCTTGGCCTATTCAAAGCTCCTGGCGGGAGACACGGCTGGGGCAAGGGGCGATTTCGTTGTCCTTTCCCTGAGTCCGGATGCTCAGGAAGGTTCGCGTCAACGGGCGCAGGCGGCCATGTCGCTCATTGATTCCGGCTCGGCGAAGCTGACGTCGGCTGTGGTAAAGGCTGCTCTTGCTGCGCCGCCTCCCATGATTTCCGCTCCCGGCGCCGGACTTCCCGGCATGCCGCAACAGCCAGGCCCCAACGCCCAATGACGTCCATGCGCCGGAACGGCTCCTTCATTCTCGCACTTGCGGCGGCCTTCGTTGTCAGCGGGTGTGCGACAGTTGAGCGGATCAATCCCTTTCACAAGTCTGACGCCGGTCCCGCAGAGGTGGCGTCGGAGGGTAACCGGATCGCCATCAATGCGCCGGATGAAGCCGTGGCGCCTGCTGAAGGGCTCAAGGGCGCGGACTTCTTCATCCCTGACCCCAAGACAGTGACCGAGTGGGCCCTGCCAGGGGGCACGCCGGAACAGTCTGTGGAACATGCCGACGCTGGCGGCAGCCTTGCTGTCGCCTGGCGCCGCAGCTTCGGCAAGAAGTCCGGAAACGGCGGCTACATCACAGCCCCACCCGTGGCCGCCAACGGCAAGATCTATGTGATGGATGCTGAGGCGACTGTCTCGGCACATGACGCCACTACAGGCGCCACGGTCTGGAAGGTGGATCTCCGCGCCAAATCCAAACGCGATCGCGAAGGTTTTGGCGGCGGCCTGGCCCTGGCTGATGGCAAGCTTACCGTCGCCTCGGGCTTCCGCTTTGTCGCCCAGTTGAATGCCGATACGGGTGCAGTCTTGTGGCGCACCAATACCGAACAGCCGATTCATGCGGCGCCTACCGTCGCTGGCGGCCGGGTGTTTGTGGTGGCGATCGACAATACGCTTCTGACCTTTGACGCGGCGACAGGGGCCGTGGGCTGGACCTATCAGGCCCTGTCGGAATCGGCCCGGATCCTCGCCGCATCGAGCCCGGCTGTTTCCGGCGATACGGTTGTTGCGACCTTCGGGTCTGGAGAAGTCGTGGCCCTGCGTGCGGCCAACGGCAATGATCTCTGGAATGAAGCCCTGTCAAAGGCCAGCCGCACGAACGCCCTGTCTGAAATTCGCGACATTCCTGGTCGGCCGGTCATCTATCAGGGAGATGTTTTTGCGGTCAGCCATTCCGGACTTCTGGCGGCGACCGACCTGCGCACCGGCCAGGCGCGCTGGACGCTTCCGATTACCGGCATCACGACGCCATGGCCTGTTGGCGACGTGGTCTATGTCGTGGACAAGCCGGGCAAGGTTTACTGTATCTCCCGGGAGACCGGTCAGATCTATTGGGTGCGCGACCTCAATGACGGGAAGGTCAAGAAGGGACGCTGGGATTTTGTGACCAAGATGGGCAAGGGCGCCAAGAAGAACGCCGCAAAGCCCCTCTGGAGCAGCCCGATCCTTGCCAGCGGTAAACTGATTACCGTGTCTGACCTGGGCGAACTCAAGGCCGTGAACGCCAAGACCGGTGTTGTTGAGAAAACCATTCAGCTTGGTCAGCCTGTCCTGCTCGGGCCGATCGCACTGAATGGAACCCTGTATGTCGTGACCGATGAGGCCCAACTCATCGCCTTGCGTTAGAGCGGGAAGGGGATGCCCCGATGCCGCTTAGACTTGCAATCGTAGGACGCCCGAATGTCGGGAAGTCGACACTCTTCAATCGCCTGGCCGGCAAGAAACTGGCCATTGTCGATGACCGGCCCGGTGTTACCCGCGACCGGCGCTTCGCCACGGGTCAACTGGGCGACCTTGCGCTCGAACTGATCGACACTGCCGGTTTCGAGGACGTCACCGACGAAAGTCTCGAAGCCCGCATGCGGGCCCAGACAGAAATCGCCATAGATGAGGCTGACGTCGCCCTTTTCGTGGTGGATGCCCGCGAGGGCATTACGCCCATGGACGAGGTCTTTGCAGAGATATTGAGGCGCAAGGACAAGCCGGTCGTGCTGGCGGCCAACAAGGCCGAGGGCAAGAAGGGCGATGATGGAGTCAATGACGCCTTCCGTCTTGGCCTGGGAGAGCCCATCGCCATTTCCGCCGAGCATGGGGAGGGCATGGCGGACCTGTTCAACGCCCTCGTGGATCTCTCGGATGAACATGAGATCGTCGACGGCGAGCTGGCTGAGATGCCGATCAAGCTGGCCATTGTCGGACGCCCCAATGCCGGCAAGTCGACCCTGATCAACAAGCTGATCGGCGAAGACAGACTGCTGACCGGCCCTGAGGCCGGGATCACCCGCGACGCCATTCCCGTCGACTGGGAGTGGGATGGCCGCGCCATCCGCCTGGTGGACACAGCCGGCCTCCGCCGCAAGGCGAGGGTTCAGGAGAAGCTGGAAAAGCTTTCCACAGCCGACACCATCCGCGCCATTACCTTCGCCGAAGTGGTCGTTCTGGTGATGGACGCCACCCACCCCTTCGAGATCCAGGACCTGCAGATCGCCGATCTGGTGGAACGCGAAGGCCGGGCCCTGGTCTTTGTGGTGGCCAAATGGGATCTGGTTGAGGATCCCAGGACGACACTCGAAGAGATCACCGAGAAGGTCGACCGTGCCCTGCCGCAATTGCGTGGATCACCGCTGATCGCCCTGTCCGCCGAAACGGGCCGAAATCTCGACAAGCTCATGCCTGCGGTCCTGAAGGCCCATTCGGACTGGTCGACGAAGGTGAAGACCCGCGACCTGAATGACTGGTTGGCCATGGCCATCCAGAGGCATCCGCCTCCAGCCGTTGGCGGTCGTCGTGTGAAGCCGAAATACATGGCCCAGACCAAGGCCCGTCCGCCGACCTTCGTCATGTTCGCCAGCCGGGCTGACCAGCTTCCCGAGCACTACAAGCGCTATCTGATCCACTCCCTGCGGGAGAGCTTTGACCTGCCTGGCGTGCCCATGCGTCTGACAGTCAAGTCGAACAAGAACCCCTATGCCGAGGGCGAGGCCAAGAGCGGCGTGGCCATTGATCGGCCCAAGCCCAACCGCAACAAGGCCAAGACCGGTCTCGCCACCAAGAAGAAGGCTGAGGCCGCCGCCAAGGCCAAGGCGGGCGCGACTGGCAAGCCCAAGCCCATGCGGGTCGCCAAGCCCAAGCCTACGGGTGCGCCGAAAGGGCGGGCCCAGAAGCTGGCCAGGCCGGGTGTCAAACCGAAACGGGCTGCCCGCGTTCTTTCCGCCACGCCGAAAAATCGACGTTAGTGTCTGGCTGGCCGAGGTCAGCCTGGGCCAGCTCGACCATCAACGGGCCGATCTCTGAAGGGTGAGGCAGGGTCTCGGGATCCTCGCCGGGCATGGCTTCGGCACGCATCTTGGTGCGCATGGAGCCGGGGTCGATCAGGGCTGCCCGGACAGTCGTATTCTCCATCTCGTCCGCCCAGGTCCTTACAATATGCTCCATAGCTGCTTTGGAGGCGCCATAGGGGCCCCAGAAGGCCTTGGGGCGGATCACTCGACCCGTGGTGACAAACAGGGCTCTGCCCTGCGGAGCCGCCTTCAGAAGGCGTTCTGTGGCCCGGATGAGCCTGTAGGTCGCGGTGGCGTTTACGGTCATCACCTTGTCCCAGAGCCCGGGCTCGACGTGACTGACCGGCGTCAAGGCGCCGAGGACGCCGCCGCAATGCACCAGCAGGTCAAGGCGGCCGAACCGCTGGTGAATGGCGAGGCCCAGATGGTCAATGCCGTCTGTCAGGGACAGATCGAGGGGGACCAGGGTCGCTGACTGCCCCGTCAGGGCGCGGATTTCGTCATCGAGGGATTCCAGTGCGCCTTGTGTGCGGGCCGTGGCGACGATGTGGGCGCCCGCCGAAGCCAGAGCCAGGGCCGTTGCGCGGCCAATGCCCCGCGAAGCGCCTGTAACCAGGGCGATCTGTCCTGCAAGGGGTGTAGGTGTATCGGTCATGGGAACTCTTCAGGTATTTTCGGGCGATAGCTGATCTTCAGCGCGCTCGGCATAGTGCTG
This sequence comes from Alphaproteobacteria bacterium PA2, assembly GCA_002256425.1. Lineage (NCBI taxonomy): Bacteria > Pseudomonadati > Pseudomonadota > Alphaproteobacteria > Alphaproteobacteria bacterium PA2. Next base: position 1,884,534 of record NKIZ01000001.1, read on the forward strand.
GGCGATGACGGCGCTGGCCATCAGCTGGATCTGGTGGAAAATCATGATGGGCAGAAGGATCAGCCCGAGGCTTGCGCCGGGGAACAGCACGCCTGCCATGGGGACGCCGCTGGCGAGGCTCTTCTTGGAGCCACAGAAGACGATCGTGATTTCATCGGCCTTGTTGAATTTCAGGGCGCGGGCGGCGGTCCAGGTGGCCATCATGACGGCGGCAAGCAGGGCGCAGCAGATCAGTCCCAGCCGGACGAGGTCATAGGCGCCGACCCGGTTCCATATGCCTCCGACTACGGCCTCCGAAAAGGCGGTGTAGACCACCATCAGGATCGAGCCGCGATCAACATAGGACAGGATCTTGCTGTGCGCCGACACCCAGGCGCCGATCCAAGGACGCAGGACCTGGCCCGCCATGAACGGGAGCAGCAACTGGAATACTATGGCCTGGGCAGAATGCAGGGACAATCCGCCGCCATTTGTGTGCATCAGGGCGGCGCCCAGCAGGGGTGTCACCACAATGCCCAGCAGGTTGGAAGCCGTTGCAGAGGCCACGGTCGCCGCAACATTTCCCCGGGCGATGGCCGTGAAACCGATGGACGACTGAATGGTGGAAGGCAGACAGCCCAGAAAAATCAGGCCCGGCGCCAACGACACAGGGGTGATCCAGGCGGGCAGGGCGGCCAGTCCCAGAGTCAGGACCGGAAACAGTACGAAGGTCGCGGCCAGGATCAGAAGGTGCAGGCGCCAGTGCGTAATGCCTGCGAGGACAGCTTCCCTTGAGAGCTTGGCGCCATGCAGGAAGAAAACAGCTCCGATGGCGACCTTGGTGGTCAGGCTGAATACAGGTGCTGCGGCGCCATGGGCGGGCAACAGGCTGGCCAGCACCACCATGCCAATGATCAGGAGGATATAGGTGTCCGGCTTCAGCCGGGCCAGCAGGGTGCGCGAGGCGGAAATGGTCAGGCGTCCACCAGGAAGGAAAGCTGTCTCTCCGCAGCTTCGTTGCGGCCTTCAGCCACCTCCCGATCCAGCAGGCGGGTTGGATAGTCGCCGGTGAAATAGTGGTCGGTGAACTGCGGATTGGCCGGATCCCGCGGCGCCACATTCATGGCCGCATAGAGCCCGTCCACCGACAGGAAGCCCATGGAATCCACTTCAAGGATTCTGGCGATTTCTTCTACGGAATGGTTCGCCGCCAGCAGCTTGTCGCGGTCTGGCATGTCAATGCCATAGAAGTCCGGCCATTTGATCGGCGGGGAAGCCGACCGCAGATGCACTTCAGCTGCACCAGCCTCACGAACCATGCGCACTACCCGCACGGAGTTCGTGCCCCGAACTATGGAATCGTCGATCAGCATGACCCGCTTGCCTGCCAGGACCGAGCGATTGGGTGACAGCTTCATTCGAACACCCATTTCCCGGGCGCCCTGGGTCGGCTGGATGAAGGTCCGGCCAACATAGTGGTTTCGGATGATGCCCATTTCGAAGGGCACGCCGGTCTCCTGGGCATAGCCAAGCGCTGCTGGCACACCTGAGTCCGGCACCGGGACGATCACATCCACATCCACATGGCTTTCCTGGGCCAGGCGGCGTCCCATGTTCTTGCGCACGTCATAGACCGAACGGCCGTTCACAACGCTGTCGGGGCGCGCGAAGTAGACATATTCAAAGATGCAGGGCCTGGCCTGGGCAGCGGGGAAGGGGCGAAGGGATTCAATCCCGTCCTGGTCGATGACGATCATCTCGCCATGCTCCACGTCGCGGACAAAGCGCGCGCCGATCATGTCCAGGGCGCAGGTTTCGGAGGCCAGAACGGCCCTGCCGTCAAGATCGCCCAGCACCAGGGGGCGGATGCCCAGGGGGTCGCGAACGCCGATAAGCTTCTTGTTTGTAATGGCCACCAGGGCATAGCCGCCTTCGATCCTGCTCAGGGCGTCGATGAACCGGTCGACAATGCGGGCCCGGCGGGACCTGGCGATCAGATGGAGGATGACCTCGGAGTCCGAGGTCGACTGGAAGATTGCGCCTTCGCCGACCAATTGCTGGCGCAGGGTCAGGAAGTTCGTGAGGTTGCCATTGTGGGCTATGGCTATGCCGCCAGAGTCCAGGTCTGCGAACATGGGCTGGACATTGCGGATGAAGCTGCCGCCGGCGGTGGAATAGCGTGTGTGGCCGATGGCCGATTGTCCGGGCAAACGATCCATGAGGTCGCTGCCCGCAAAGGCGTCGCCCACATACCCCATATGGCGTTCAGTGTGAAAACCCTGGCCGTCAAAGCTGGCTATGCCGCAGGCCTCCTGTCCGCGATGCTGCAGGGCATGGAGGCCGAGGGCCGTAACCGCCGCCGCGTCCGCGACATCGAAGACGCCGAAGACGCCGCACTCCAGCCGGGGGGCGTCATCATCCGGATCCCGGGGAGACCATCGGTCCGGAGGGGTCTTCATCGGGCTTTCTCCACCAGATCGTCGATTCCGCCACGCGCGCCGGCGTCATACCCCGAGCTGTCGCCAGAGTCACGTTGCGGGTTCACAGAACCGTCAAGAACAGCGCGTGTCAGGGCAGGGGTCAGCTGGTCGGCGGCATCCATGCCCTTCGGGGCAAAGGCCTTGAGCAGGGCGCCCGCCGTTTCCGTAAGCGGATAGAGCTTTGACTCGGCCAGCCAGGCTGGTCTCAGACTGCTGGGCGTGGCGGCATTGAACGCCAGATTGCAAGCGCCCAGGAAGATGAAGGCGCGCAGCAGACCAAACCCCAGGCCAACTGTACGATCCAGGGCGCCAAGAACCGGAACCCCGCGGATACCCTGGCTGATCCCGGCGCCCAGGAGGCGCAAGCCGGCGAAAACCAGGATGAAGGTCACCACAAGAGCGAGAACCGTCCCGACCCACTCCGGGTGCACCAGATTCTGGGCGAATGGCCCGGTAAAGCGAAGTCCGTAAACTGCAGCAATAGCCGCAACCATGAAGGAGACCGCCGAGATCATTTCCCGCACAGCGCCCTGATAGAGGCCGATGCCCCCCGAAATGACCAGGATAGCCAGAACTATGATATCGAATGTCGGCATGTCGCCTAGGTCCAGTCGCCTCCGCCGATGCGCGCGATGGCGTCCGCCAATCGCTTTACGCCCGACATTTTCAGAGGACCACCATCTAGGTCGGAAGGCCCTAGCGCTTGCTTAAAGCCCAGCTTGGCGGCCTCTTTGAGGCGGGAATCCATACGGCTGACCCCCCTGATGTCGCCAGAAAGGCTGATCTCGCCAAAGACCACGCAGTCCTGGGGCAAGGCGATGTCGAGGGCCGAGGACGCCAGGGCGGCGGCCGCGGCGAGATCGGCCGCGGGCTCATTGATCCGGAGGCCTCCGGCGACATTCAGATAGACATCGCGATTGCCCAGGCTGACCCCGCACCGGGCTTCCAGCACAGCCAGCACCATGGCGAGACGCCCGGAGTCCCAGCCGACAACGGCCCGACGAGGGGTGCCATAGGCGGATGGCGCAACCAGAGCCTGGAATTCCACAAGGACTGGTCGGCTTCCTTCGATCCCGGCGAATACAGCCGCTCCTGCGGCCCGCTCTCCCGAAGTATCGAGGAACAGGGCGGAGGGATTTCGCACTTCGTTGAGCCCGGAATCGCCCATTTCAAAAACGCCGATCTCGTCGGTGGCGCCAAAGCGGTTCTTAACTCCGCGCAGAACCCGGAAGGGGTATCCCCGCTCACCTTCGAAGGCCAGGACGGCATCGACCATGTGCTCGATGACCCTGGGGCCCGCAATGGTCCCTTCCTTGGTGACATGTCCTACCAGAATGACGGCCACGCCCTGTTTCTTGGCCAGTCTGACCAGTTCTCCAGCGGCGGCGCGAACCTGGGTCACGGAACCCGGCGCGGCCTCGTGGGCGTCGCTCCACATGGTCTGGATGGAGTCGATCACGACCAGATCAAAGCGGTCTCGCTTCAGGCCATCCAGGATTTCCCGCAGGCTGGTCTCGGCCGCCAGCCTTACAGGGGCGTCGGCCAGACCCATACGCTGGGCCCGCCCCCTGATCTGCTCAACCGCCTCTTCGCCGGAGATATAGGCGCAGGAGGCGCCGCGACGGGAGGCGGATCCCACGACCTGCAGGAGAAGGGTCGACTTTCCGACGCCGGGATCACCACCGACGAGAATGGCTGAGCCCGGCACAACGCCGCCGCCGCAGACACGGTCGAACTCATCAATGCCTGTGGCGATGCGGGGCGGGGCAGGGGTTTCAGATTCAAGACCCTGAAAGACCAGCCCCCTCGTCTTGGTGGCCTTGGTTGGCGCAAGGGCGCCGGGCGGACGCGCCTGCACTTCCTCTACAAGGGTATTCCAGCTGCCGCAGGCAGGGCATTGGCCCGCCCATTTGGACTGGGCGGCGCCACAGGACTGACAGACATAAACGGCGCCGTCGCGGGCCATGAAAACTCCTGAGTCGGGTCACGGCCCGAGGCGCTTCCTTCTGCCATGAATTGCCGATCCACGCCCAAGTCGATTTCGTCGCGACGGGACTAAATCTCGCCGACGATGTGACGCTCGGCCCGGGCGCTGAGCCGGACCAGCCACTCATGTGCAACGGTGTCGGACGCCGCCGCCAGAAGATCAATGTGGGCGTTTGGGCCCATGAGTTCGACCCACTCACCGGGGCGGGCCGGGGCGTCGCCTATGTCGATTGAAATGAGGTCCATGGTGACGGCCACGACCGGACGCAGGGCGCCCTTGAACCAGGCCATGCCTCTGCCCATCGCCTTGCGGATATAGCCGTCTGCATACCCGACGCCGACAATGGCCAGGCGGGTGGGGCGGTCAAGGACAATGGCCTCGCCATAGCCAACGGTTTCCCCGGCAGCGACCTGCCGGATGTCACAGATTGGCGCTTCAAGGGTTGCGACCGCCCTCAGCCGTGGATCGGGGCGTTCTTCAGGACCTCCGCCGAACAGGCTGATCCCGGGCCGCACCAGGTCGAAGCGATAGTCGGCTCCCAGGAAGATGCCCGCAGACGCCGAGAAGCTGGCGGGCACGTCGGGGAAAAGGGCGCGGAGCGGCCTGAAGCGCTCAAGCTGACGCTCTGACCTTGAGGCCTCCGGTATCGTGGCCGACCCCAGGTGGCTCATGAACAGCTGGAGATCAAAGGCTGAGAGTGCATCAGACTGCCCCGCCAGCGCTGTGATCTGTTCCGGCATCAGGCCCTGCCGGTTCATGCCGGTATCGACCTGAAGAGCCACGGGCGGCCGGTTCCCGAGGGAGGCTGCCCACTCAGACCCGGTGCGAACCTGCTCGAGGCTGTTGAGAACCGGAGTGAGACTAAACTCCAGAAGTGTCTGTCCCGCGCCGTCCGCATATCCGTCGAGAACATAGATGACTGCCGGGCGGCTGGGCCCGAGCGCCTTTCTCAGGGCCACCCCTTCCGAAAGCCGGGCGACAAAGAACCGACGGGCGCCTTCACGCCAAAGCCTGGCCGCCACAAGGCCTGCGCCAAGGCCATACCCGTCCGCCTTGACGACGGGCGCCGCTTCGACGCCCCCCGCTACCTGGCAAAGCACGGCGTAGTTCGCCGCCAGGGCGTCAAGGTCTATGGTCAGACGGGCGGCGGTCGGAGTCATTGCGATCCCCTTAGCGCGGAGAATGCCTGGGGGCTAGCGGACGTCGTAGCGGCGGGCGTCGCGGGCGAGATTTCCGAACTTGGTGATCTCTTCGTTGAAGGCCAGTTTCACATTGCCGATGGGGCCGTGGCGCTGCTTGCCGATGATGACGTCAGCCTGCCCCGCCACCTGATCCATCTGTTCCTGCCAGGTGAGATGTTCCTGTGTTCCTTCCCGGGGCTCCATCCGGCTGAGGTAGTAGCTCTCGCGATAGATGAACATGACCATGTCGGCGTCCTGTTCGATTGAGCCGGACTCCCGCAGGTCGGAAAGCTGGGGTTTCTTGTCCTCCCGGTTTTCCACCTGACGGGACAGCTGGGACAGGGCGATGACCGGAACCGCAAGTTCCTTGGCCAGGGCCTTGAGACTCTGGGTGATCATCGAGACCTCCTGAACCCGGTTGTCGGAACGGCCATCGCCCCCGGTCACCAGCTGGAGATAGTCCACGAAGATCACGTCCAGGCCATGTTGACGCTTCAGGCGCCTTGCCCTGGCGGCGAGTTTGGCCATGGAAAGTCCGCCGGTGGCGTCGATGTAGAGCGGCGCCTCCTGGATCTCGAGGGCGGCGTCGCGAATTCGGCCGAATTCCACGGCATCGATCTCACCCTTCCGGAGGCGGTCGCCCGAGACGCCGGAGACTTCCGCCAGCAGACGCATGGCCAGCTGTTCTGCGGACATTTCCAGTGAGAAGAAGGCCACAACCCCGCCGGCAACGCGCTTCTTCGTGCCGTCCGGCTGTGGCTCCCAGGCATAGTGCTTGGCGATGTCGAAGGCGATGTTACAGGCCAGTGAAGTCTTGCCCATGGAGGGACGGGCCGCGAGGATCACCAGGTCAGAGGGGTGCAGGCCGCCGATCTTCTGGTCCAGGTCCATCAGGCCGGTAGATATGCCCGCAAGGCCGCCATCGCGGCTGTGGGCCTCGGCCGCCATGGCGACGGCGCCGTGCAGGGCGTCCGCGAATGGAATGAAGCCCTGATTGGCGGTCCCGGTCTCTGCCAGGGCGTAAAGCTGGGCCTCTGCGGATTCGATCTGGTCTCGGGCCGACTTTTCCGGATCCGGCGCTGCGGCCGAAACACTGATGTCACCGCCGATCCGGATCAGGTCGCGGCGGATGGCCAGTTCATAGATGGCGCGGGCATAGTCGGAAGCATTGGCGGCCGGAGGGGCCCTATCAACGAGGTCGGCCAGATAGCGCACCCCACCCAGTTCGTCGAAGGCCGGGTCGCGGCTGAACTGTTCAGCCAGCAGGATGGGCTCGGCCAGCTGTCCCTTGCGGATATGGGTTTCAATGGTCGCGTAGAGGCGCTGGTGAAAGGGTTCGTAGAAGTGGCGGCCCTGAAGATAGTCGCCGATGCGCTCGAACGCGGCATTGTCATAGAGAATGGTGCCCAGCAGGGCTTGCTCAGCCTCGACATTGGCCGGAGCGTGAGGGATCGCCGTATCATTGTGGGCGGGAACTAGATCGAGAGCCGGGACGATTGCCATGGGCTGACGATAGACGAACAAGCTGCCTCTGGCAGTGCGTCAAAGTGGGCGCGGAACGGTTTCCAACAGGATTTCAGCCAGCCTGTGGAGAACCCTGGCCAGGTCGCCCGGATAAGGGTGGCGCGGACCCCTGAGGAGTCCGCGCCGCCAGATGTCTTACCAGTTGTAGGTCAGACGAGCGTAGTAGTAACGGCCGTTGAAGCCGAAGGGCGAGAAGCCCGGGAAGCCGTTCGGGCCATTGGTGTTGACGTTGGTCGGAGTCGGGTTCGGATACTCGTCCAGGGCATTGTTGACACCCAGGGCGATGCCAAGACCGATCGGGGTCTTGTAGCGGCCTTCCAGGTCCAGAACGCTGTGGGTCCCGACCTGATAGTCCAGGGCCGAGGTTGCGTTGTTCGGCACCAGGACGTCGCCATAGCGCGCGACCTTTGCCGTGGCGCCCCAGTCATTGAGGCTCCAGTCGACGCTGGCCACGAACTTGTCAGTGGGGGTGCCCTTTTCGAAGGTCAGACGGTTGGCGCGATCAAATAGGATCGGCGGCACCGGCAGGCCGGAGAGGACCGAGGTGGTCGGAACCTTGGTGACCTTGGTCTCGTTGAAGTTGGCGGCGCCAGTCAGGTCAAAGCGACCCATGGTGTCCGTGGTCCAATGATAGCGCGCGACAATGTCGACGCCCTTGGTTTCCGTATTCACGCCATTGATGAAGAAGCGTGCCGCGCCAAGGCCTGCGCCAGAGCCAGGAGGATTGATCAGGTTGAAGATAGCAATGGCCGTGGCCGAACCGGTAGGGGAACCCTGGATGTTCTCCGAGAGCACGATGCGGTTGTCGATCTTGATCTGATAGGCGTCGACCGTCACTTCGAAAGCGCCGTTATGATAGACGCCGCCCAGGGAGTAGTTGGTGGACTCTTCAGGCTCCAGCGGCTTGCCGCCAAGGGCCTTGGCGGTGGCGCTGGTGGCCGGGAAGGTGCCAACTTCCACCGGCGTGCTGACGCCCGCAATGGTGATGAAGTTGGTCGAAGTTGCAGTGAAGTACTGCTGCTGCAGGGCGGGCGCCCTGAAGCCGGTGGCGATGGTGCCGCGCAGGGCGAGGCCTTCAGCGAAGTCATAGCGGGCCGAGACCTTGCCCGTGGTGGTCGAACCAAAATCGGAGAAGTTCTCGTAGCGGACGGCGGCGTCCACACCGAACTCTTCGGTGACCTGGGAGTCGAGTTCCACATAGAGCGCGCTGGAGCTGCGATCCTTGCTGACTTCATTGCTGGGCTTGAAGCCCGGGAAGCCCTGGGCGCCAGCAGCCTTGCCGGCCACGCCGCCAAAGACATAGGAAGCGACATCGCCGCGACCGATTTCGTAGTGTTCCTTACGGTATTCAACGCCGAAGGCCAGGTTGGCGGGCTTGGCGAAACCCAGTTCCAGAGGCTTGGATGCGTCGATCTGGGCGATCGTCTGATCGTACTGCATGATGCCCGCGTCGAACACGGTCGGCGAGGTGGCGCCGATCGAGGCGTTCACGGAGTCACGGACGCCGTAGTGCACCTTGTTATAGCCATAGACGAGGCCGGCATCGACCTTGAAGCCGGCGATTTCGCCCTTGGCGCCGCCCGAAGCCGTCATGTCATCGATGTCGGTCGTGATCAGCGGAAGGAAACCGCCTGGCCAGATCGACGCAACGTTGTTGGCATTATTGGCCAGACGCGGGTTCGCCGCGCTGTCGGTCTTGCGGTTCTGGTAGCCGGCGAAGCCATAGAGGCTCCAGGTGTCATTCAGCGGCAGACCCGCATTGGCGTAGAAGCTCAGATCTTCGGACTGGGGATCACCAAAGCGCGAAGTCACCTTGGAGGGGGTCACGCGGGGATCGAGGTCACCCCGGCTGGTCGGGTTGCGGAAGCGGTATTCGCCGCTGAGGGTCAGGAAGCCGTCAGCGCCGAGGTTGAGGCCCTGCCAACCGGCGACGGTCCAGGTCGGGCCATCGACCTTGTGACGGCCGGCCACATTGCGGGCGGTCTTCACGTCGGTGTCGTAGTTGCCGAAGGTGGTGGAAATGCTGCCGCCTTCACGGGCTTCGCGCAGGTGCATGTTGATGACGCCGGCGATGGCGTCGGAACCGTACTGGGCCGAGGCGCCGTCCCGGAGGACTTCGACGCGGTCAACAGCGACGGTCGGAATGGCGTTCAGGTCGACGGCTGCCGAACCGCGGCCGATGGAACCATTGACATTGACCAGGGCGGAGGCGTGACGACGCAGGCCGTTGATCAGGACCAGGGTCTGGTCAGGCGCCAGGCCGCGCAGGGTTGCAGGGCGGACGCTGTCCGTGCCGTCCGTGATGGACGGACGGGGAAAGTCCAGGGACGGGGCGACGGTCGCCAGGGCGGCGGCCATTTCCGTGGTGCCCTGCCGGGCCAGGGACTCGGTGGAGATCACGTCGACGGGGGCGAGGCTTTCCAGCCGGGTGCGGCCCTCGGCCCGGGTGCCGGTGACGACAAGTTCTTCGACTTCAGCGTTCGGCTTCGCGGCGTCGGCTGCGGCGGCTTGGCCGGCCATGAGAGAGGCGGCCGAAGCGGCCATCAGAAGAAGTGTGCGGTAGGTCATTCTGTAGGGGTTCCCGGTCTGGCCCAGGCGGACGCCCGGACACACAGATAAGGCACTCAAAGTAGTGCGTCCTGGGCGCCCGGGAAATGACATATTTGCAACAGTGCTGATAAACGCGCCAATTGCTGATTAAATCGGGGTCATGTGGCCGAATTTGCGGGCGGTTTTACCGCTTTGGCGCGTGAGAACAAGAAAAGGGCGCGGAATGGACATTCCGCGCCCTCGTCTTCGTCCAGTTATGTCAGAGACGATCAGGCCTCTGAATAGTCGCCTTCATGGCTGCCGGCGCCGCCGGCAAGCATGTCCTGAGCAGCTTCTTCAGCCGCCAGACGGTCTTCTTCGAATTGCGAGTCGATGACGTTTTCGCCGCGCGCCTGGCGCTCAGCTTCGTCCTGGCTGCGTGCAATGTTCAGGGTCACCGTGATGGTGACTTCCGCATGCAGGCGCACCTTCACTTCGTGAAGACCAAGCGTCTTGATCGGCTTGTCCAGAACGACCATCGCCCGTTCAATCTTGCCACCGTCAGCATTGACGGCGTCAGACACGTCACGGCCGGTGACCGATCCGTAGAGCTGGCCGCTTTCGCCAGCCTGACGGATCAGGATGTAGCTGGTGCCGTCGAGCTTTTCGCCCGACTTGCCGGCCTGTTCCTTGGCCTTCAGGTTGCGCGCCTCGATGTCAGCCCGTTGGGCTTCAAACACCTTGAGGTTGGCGGCGTTGGCACGGAGGGCCTTGTGGCGGGGCAGGAGGAAGTTACGGGCATACCCGTCCTTCACGGTCACAACGTCCCCAAGGACGCCACGGCCTTCCACGCGTTCGAGCAGAATGACTTTCATGGTTCTCTGGCCCCTTACTTCACGACGTAGGGCAGCAGGGCCAGGAAGCGCGCGCGCTTGATGGCCTTGGCCAGTTCACGCTGCTTCTTGGCCGAAACGGCGGTGATACGCGACGGCACGATCTTGCCACGCTCGGAGATGTAGCGCTGCAGGAGCTTGACGTCCTTGTAGTCGATCTTCGGTGCATTGGCGCCCGAGAACGGGCAGACCTTGCGGCGACGGAAAAACGGGCGGCGGGCGCCGGCTGCGGCCGGAGCGGCGGAGGTTTCGTCGGTCATTGTGATCCCTCCTAGTACATTTCTTCGCGGCGCGGTTCGCGCTCACGATCACGGTCGCGACGGGCGAGCACCGGGGACAGTTCCAGGTCGAGTTCCTCGACGCGGATGGTCATGTAGCGCAGCACGTCTTCATTGATCGACAGCTGGCGCTCCAGTTCCTTGACGGCCGGCGCCGGAGCGTCCAGGGCCAGAAGGGAATAATGCCCCTTGCGGTTCTTCTTGATGCGATAGGTGAGGTTACGAAGGCCCCAGTATTCGATCTTGGCGACGGAGCCGCCGAGCTCTTCGATGAGAGCCTTGATCGTGTCATTGAGGGCTTCAGCTTGTTGCGGCGAGATATCCTGCCGCGAGATAACAACGTGCTCGTAGAGCGCCATTTTGTCCTTTTCCCTTGTGGGAGGCGGCGCTTACGTCGGCGGGTGACCGGCGTCCGCGATGGATCCTGCACGAGGCGACCGGGAGTTTCCCGACCCTTTGATGTTCCGTGCGCAAGACCGCCTTCCGTAGAAGAGGGCGGCTGATAGGGGAAAACCCGGGGAATGGCAAGGGCTTGGGGATTGCCGGCCATCCGGTTTGCGGGCAGTTTCCAGCCAAGACTCAATCAATGGTGGAAGACATGAAGATTTCTGCGCTGTTTGCGACCTGCATGCTGGCCTTAACCGCCGCAGCAACGTCGACCTGGGCTGCAGATGCGCCCGCCAAGCCGACTGCCCGGCAACTGGAGCTGGCCCATCGGTATATTCAGCTCATCCACATCGACAAATCCTATGGGGACGCCATGCGGGCCCTGGGGCCATCCATGCTTGCGAGCATGCCCAAGGGCGATGGTCGTGATCCAGCGCTTCAGCAGAAGGTCCTGGAGGCCGTCAATGACGCGACCGCCGACCTGATGATTACCATCGTGAAGAAGATGGAACCGGTGATGGCCGAAATCTACACCGAGGAAGAGCTCTCGGATCTGGTGGTCTTCTATGAGAGCAAGACCGGCCGGGCACTGATCGACAAGCAGCCTCTCATGGTCGCGAAGATGGGACCGATGATGCAGGAACTCGTGCCGCAGTTTCAGGCAAGTCTGCGGGAGAAGGTATGCGCCAAGGTTGATTGCAAGGCCCTGGATCGCAAATAGCGGAGGCTGACCGGCGGAGAGGAGGCCCCTCCGCCGGCTTCGCAGACTACTTCTTGGGGTTCTTTGCGCGCCAGGCCTTGAGGCTGCTCATGGTCTGGTTGACGTGGTCGTCTGCGGCGAGGTTGTCGTAGGTTGAAATCACCTTGCCGTCGGGTGCGATCACGTAGGATGTGCGGGCCGACAGAGCCATCGGAACGGACATGCCTGCCATCTTCAGCGTCGAGTCATAGGACTTGGCGATAGCCGCGCCGTTATCGGCGGCGACCGGGAACTTGCCGCCACAATGTTCGGTTTCTGCGGAAAAGGCCGCCAGTTCCTTGGTCTTGCCTGCCGTGACGCCGATCAGGGTTGCGCCCTGGGCCTTGAACTCATCGGCGGCCTCTGAAAACAGGTGGGCCTCAAGATTGCAGCCCTTCGTGTAGGCCGAAGGGAAGAAGTACAGGACCACGGGGCCCTTCTTGCGGGCTTCAGCCAGGCTGAAGGTGAAAGGCTTTCCAGCGAGAAAAGCGGGCGCATTGAAGTCCGGGGCCTTGGCGCCTGGCGCAAGGGCGGCCAGGGCCGATGTTGCTGCTGCAGCGGACAGTGCGAGGGTGGTGAAAAGAGCAGTGCGGTTCATGGGGGGATCTCCTCTTGCAGACACCATACGAACTAGACGACGGTTTGTCTTCGCGGCAAAGCCTGTGATCAGACAAGTTTTTGAGGTGGCGTGATGACGGATCCCGCGGCGGGGCAGGTTCTGGCGGAAATTGACCTGCCCGAACTGCCCAACCACTACCATGGCAAGGTCCGTGACAATTACGATCTGCCTGACGGGCGGCGGATCATCATAGCATCTGACCGGCTGTCGGCGTTTGACCGCATCCTGACTTCGATTCCGTTCAAGGGCCAGGTGCTGACCCAGACGGCGCGATACTGGTTCGAGCAGACGGCCGACATCTGCCCCAATCACGTCCTCAGCTATCCGGATCCGAATGTGGTCGTGGGCCAGCGGCTCAACATTCTCCCGGTGGAGATGGTGGTTCGGGACTACCTTGCGGGGACAACTGGCACATCGATCCTGACCCTCTACAAGCAGGGGAGACGGGAAATGTACGGCCTGACCTTCCCCGATGGCCTTCGCGACAATGAGAGGCTGCCGGAGACGATCCTGACCCCGACCTCCAAGGAGTTCGATGGCGGCCACGATGAGCCCCTGTCACCGCAACAGATCCTCGATCAGGGGCTGGTTTCCGCCCAGCAATGGGAAACCATGTCGACCTACGCCCTGGCCCTGTTCGCCCGCGGCAGGGAGATCGCTGCGCAGCGGGGACTGATCCTGGTGGATACCAAGTATGAGTTCGGTCTCGATCCGCACGGACGGGTCATCCTCGCCGATGAAATCCATACCCCGGATTCAAGCCGCTACTGGTTCGCCGAAAGCTATCCTGAGGCTCTGGCGAACGGGAAACGTCCTCCCAGTTTTGACAAGGATTTTGTCAGGAGCTGGGTCGCAGAGCGCTGCGATCCCTACAAGGACCCCATTCCGGAAATTCCGGCCAAGCTCATTGAGGAAACCTCCAGGGTCTACATTTCGGCCTTTGAAACCCTGACTGGCCTCGACTTTGAGCCCCCACCAGCGGGCGAAGTCGTTCATGATCGCATCCGTCGCAACCTCGCCCAGTTCTTCTGAAGACCGAACCTATGATCCGAGCCCTTGGCCTCGCGGCCCTGCTTTTTGCGAGCTCCGCCAGCGCAGAGAACCTGGTTGTCCACGCTGGAACCCTGATTGACGGGACAGGCGCGGCGCCGCTGAGGAACGTCTCAATCCTGGTTCAGGGCGACCGTATCAAGGCGGTCTCCGATGGCTTTTCCAGTCCGGCCGGCTACCGGGTTGTCGATCTGTCGGGAGCCACCGTGCTGCCCGGCTTCATTGACGCCCACATCCACATCGCCGCCAAATTGCCCAGCACCACCAATGCCACCGAGGACTGGGTGACACACTCCTCCCTGGACCGCGCCTTTGATGGCGCTGTCTATGCCAGGGCGATGCTGCAGCAGGGTTTCACTGCTGCCCGGGACGTGGGTGGATCGGATGACAGTGTCGCCGTGCGGAATGCCATTGACGCCGGAAAGATCCCGGGCCCCCGCCTTTGGGTCTCGCTGGAGGCTCTGGGGCCGACGGCGGGCCACGGCGACCCCCGCAGCGGCCTGGATCCATCCCTTTCCCACCCGGGTTGGGAACAGGGCATTGTTGACACACCTGAACAGGCGCGGATCAGGGTGCGGGAACACAGGCGTCGTGGCGCCGATCTGATCAAGATCATGCCGTCAGGGGGTATTGCCTCCACCGGGGATGATCCCCGCCAGCAGCTCATGACCGACGCCGAGATGCAGACCGCGGTGGAAACCGCGCACAGCCTGGGCATGAAGGTGGCGGCGCATATCTATCCGGCAGGTGCTATCGAAGCCGCCGTGCGGGCAGGGGTCGACTCTGTGGAGCATGGGTCATTTGCAACCGATCAGACCTTCGCGTTGATGAAGGCCAGGGGAACCTATCTGGTGCCGACCCTGACGGTCTTCGATGTCTTCTATCGTGCGGCCAGCGAGCATCCTGAATTGCTGACGCCCGGGACAGCGGAAAAGGAGCTGGCGAATGACCTGTTACCGAAACAGAACATGCCCCGCGCGCTGAAGTCCGGTGTGAAGATCGCCTATGGTACGGATCTGGGGCAGGGGGATCACACCCTTGAATTCAGCCTGCTGACCGAAAGCGGCATGGCGCCCATGGACGCCATCCTCACCGCGACCCGCAATGCGGCCGATCTTCTCGGCGCCTCAGACAGGATTGGCGCTGTCGCGGCGGGCCGCTTCGCCGATCTCGTGGCGGTCAATGGCGACCCGATCAAGGACATCAGCCTGTTGCGACACGTGCAGTTCGTCATGAAGGGCGGCGTGATCTACCGGGCAGACGGCGCGCCGACGGCTATTCCCTAGGCGGGAACCAGCCCCATCTTGGCCTTGTAGGCTTCCCGGGCTGCCTTGAAGTGTTCGAAGGGGAACTTGATCGAGACCCCCTCCAGCGTCGCCGCCAGCATTTCGAGATGAGCCTCCCAGCCGGCGCAGGACCTGGCTATGTCCTCGCTGGCCGGCATGGTCAGGGTCAGGGAGAGCTGGGCCTTGCCGTCATAGGTCGAGACTTCCCAGCGAAGGGGACGAAGGGTGTCGCCGTCGCCGCTCCAGGAGTATTCCAGCAGGCGGCCCGGTGAGTAGGCTGAAACCTGGCTGCGGATGACAATTCCGCTGTCGCCGAAATCAAGATTGACATGGCCGCCCAGGAACATCTGGATCTCGCCTGGGGCAAGCCATTGGGCGAGCAGGTCGGAACGGGTGAGCGCGGCCCATACAGCCTGGGTTGGGTGGTCAAAAGTGCGGGAAAAGATCGCTTCGGCCTCATCGCCGCAGATCGAGATTTCGCCGAGCCTGAACGTCGTCATGACACTCTCCAGCAATGCTTCATGCCAGGGGGATTTGAGGCTCGTCAGGCGTGACGCGCCTTGATCAAGGTCAAGGGCTGCTCGACACGGCAGGATTTTCTGGCATGTATCCCGCCATGGAAAATCAGCCTTTTTACGTTCGCGAGGGGGATCATTTCATTCCCCAGGATTCTGGTCGTGGTCCCTGGGGCAACCGATCGCTGCATGGCCGGGTTGTCATCGGCCTGCTGGGGCATGGGCTGGAGGAAGCCTTCGGTTCAGACGAGTTCACGCCGGCCCGACTGACCGTCGACATGTACAAGCTGCCCGGGTTTGAACCTGTGGAGATCCGGACCACCCTGATCCGGGAAGGCGGCCGTATCCGCATGACCGAAGCTGAGTTCGTCTCTGGCGGCGTCAGCATGGCCAAGGCCAGCTGCCAGTTCCTGCGTCGCACCGAGAATCCCGAAGGCACCACCTGGAGCCCGCCTAACTGGGATGCGCCCATGCCCGAGACCATTGAGCCCCTGCCCAATACGCGCTCTCCCATGGGCGGCATGTGGGCCACCCGGCAGATTGCCGGTGGCTTTGGCGAGCCGGGTCCAAGGAAGATCTGGATGAGTGAAGTTCGTGAGCTTGTGGCCGGCAAGCCACTAACGCCCTTCCAGCGGGTCGCGGTGGCGGCTGATTTCTGCAGCCCCTTCGCAAATGCGTCCAGGGACAAGGGGCTGGCCTACATCAATACCGACGTCACGGTTTATCTTCATCGCGCCATGGTCGGCGAATGGGTCGGCTTTGAGACGGTGAACCACCATGCAACCGACGGCGTCGCCATTGGCGAGACCTGGCTCTACGACCGGGAGGGCCCGATCGGCACGGCGACCTGCGCCGCCCTGGCCCAGAAACGGCTGGCGCCCAAATAGTCAGCCGATCCGGCTGGACATGCCGCCGTCCACCGGCAGGACGACGCCGGTGATGAATGCAGCCTCATCCGACGCCAGGAAGAGGGCGGCGTAGGCCGTGTCCCATGCCGTGCCCATCTTGCCCCCCAGGGGGACCCTGGCGTTGCGGGCGGCCCGCACGGCCTCCTGCTCCTGACCCGAGGCCTGGGCAATGCCGGCCACCGCCATTGGCGTGTCCATAAGGCCCATGGCCACAGCATTGCATCGGACGCCCTTCGACGCATTGGCCTGGGCGACGCTGGTGGTCAGGCGGTTCACCCCGGCCTTGGTGACTTCATAGGCCAGCTGATTGCCTCCGGCGATTCCAGCCAGTGACGAGATATTGACGATGGCGCCGTGTCCCTGCCCGCGGAATACGGGCAGGAAGGCCTTTGTGGTCAGCCACATGCCCTTGAGATTGACCTGCACAATCTGGTCAAATGCGTCCTCGGTCAGGCGATGGGCAGGACCGTCTCCGCGGCCGCCTATGCCAACATTGTTGACCAGAATGTCCAGGCTACCCAAGGCTTTGAGGGCCTGGTCCGGAAGGTCGTCGCACTCTGCTGGCCTGGTGACATCCACCGACAGAGCCAGCGCATCGCCGCCTTCAGAGCGGATCATTGCGGCAGTCTCTTCGGCCCGATCGAAAATGCGGTCTGCACACAATATGCGGGCGCCTTCCCGGGCAAAGAGGATTGAGATGGCCCGTCCATTGCCAACCGTGTCTCCGGGCGTCTGGCCCGCGCCGATCACGACGACCGATTTGCCGGCGAGGCGACCGCTCATCTTCAAAACCCCTTTAGGTCGGGATCAAGGGTCTGCCCCTCGTCAAGTTGCACCCCGAAGCTGTTCAGGATCATCGACACCTGGGTGTACTGACCAGCGGTGAAGACCACATCCATGCACTGCTTGTCCGAGAAATGCGCCTTCAAGGCGGTCCAGGTGGGCGTGGTGATGAACTGGTCGTGGTGGAGCTCATCGGCCGCCTTCAGAAGGGCCTGATCGGAAGGGCTCCAGCCAGGAGCGTCGGCGCCGACCTTGATCCTGGAGATCTCGTCGTCTGTCAGGCCATCGCGCTTTCCGATGGCGACATGCTGTGTCCATTCATAGCCGGACCGACACAGGAAACCGATCCGCAATATGACGATCTCGCGATCCCGGGCCGGCAGGTCATTGCGGCGCGACAGGACATAATTGCCCCATGCCAGGAAGCCCTTGGCAGCCTTGGGAGCGTTGACCATGGTCCGGAAGATGTTCAGCACCCGCCCAGTCGCCGCCATGGGGGCGAGGATTTCAGCCTGGTCCGCGTCAAGGTTGTTGTCGGCCAGCGGCGCAATGCGCGGTGAAGTCAGTCGCATGTGGTTTCCCCCCTGTGGTTGGCATAAGCCTACAGGGCGGAGGGGAGGGGATTCAAACCCTCATTGTAGTCCTAGGCTGGCAGATGCTTGACCATGCGCAGCAGCATGGGAGCCACCTGCAACAGAACGAGCAGACCAAACCCGACGATCATGATCCGCCCGAACAGCCTGTTGCGGGCCTGGCGCCTGACTTCGTCGGCCTGGGGATCGTCCATGTCGTTACATCCTGAAGCGCTCTGAGCGCATGCAATAGGCGGTCAGGTCGCCTCTGCCAATGGCGCAAAGAAAAGGGACCGACACCGCGAAGCGTCGGTCCCTGAATGTCGTCTGCAGCCAGGGCTGCAGGCGGAATTCTTAGGCGTTCTTCAGTTGGACAGCGCTTTCCTTGCCCGAACGCTGATCGCGCTCGAGTTCGTAGGAAACGGTTTGACCTTCATGCAGGCCATTCAGGTCCGAACGTTCAACGGCCGAGATGTGCACGAACACGTCCTTGCCGCCGTCAGTGGGTTGAATGAAGCCGAAGCCCTTGGTGGTGTTGAACCATTTGACAGTACCGGTAGCCATTTTCAGCCTCCGTAGTGGGTGCGAAACCGCCGGAAGAGCCCGGCGGAGATCGAATCTGAAAAGGTCGGCTTTCAAACATCCCGCGCGAGCGAGTGGGCTTAAAGGAGCGTTGCGCAGCAGAGATCGATGTCTCTAGTTTAAATACTAATCCAGAAAATACTAGAAGGCGGGTCAGATATTTTTACGCGTAAGGAAATCGTTCTGAAATGTGGTGAACGGCAGGGCATGTAAAATGCCAATTGTCCAAGATTGAAGTGTGAATTTTATCTTATTTCGCGCATAGTGCAATTTAGGCTGGCTCTCGGACGCGGCGGCGAAAAGCGCCCCGTAACCTCGGATATCTCGCCGAAACGTCTGGCATAAGCCTCCAAAGGACCCGAATGCGCCCGAAATCCACAAGTCCAGTTTCGTCTGGCCAATCCATCCTGAGTCTGAGGACCGAAATCGAGCAGGCCCTGGCTGATGGCGCCGATCTTGGCAGCCTCGTCCTTCACCTGACGCCGCGGGATGACTCAGCTTTGAAGCGCCATCCGAGCGTAGCTGTCGCGGATATCGATTTCCGCAATGGCGAAATGCACTTCCTGGGCGTGAAGGTTCTGAAGGGCGAAGTCAGCCAGCTTGAAAAGGTGATGTCATGATGCCCGCAACCTCACCTATGTGGCGGACCCTCTGATGGGCATGCGTCCAAGTCTCGCCAGGAAGCTGGTCAAGGTGGCGCCCGCCAATGGCGTCTGGACAGTCCAGCTTGAGGACGGTCCCGTGGATACCTTCGGAACCAAGGATGAAGCCAAGGCGGCGGCCAACAAGCTGGCCCGCGCCTGTCAGGACGCCGGATCGCCATGCAGGGTCGACGTACATGGTGAACTGGGCTTCGTGGGATAGGGTTCCCACATTGGTGCAGCATATGAAAAAGCCGCCTCAAACCCCGGGTTGAGGCGGCTTTTTTCTTTCATGGCCAGCGCGGGAGAATCCTCACCATCTCCACACCGTCAGTTATGGCTCGACCAGTATCTTCACATGGGCTTCCGGGTCGCCAAGGGTGACAAAGGCCTGGGCGACCCCTTCCAGCCCTACCTTGCCGGTGACAACGCCACTGACATCAATGACGCCTTCGGCGATCTGCCTCAGGGTCCCGGCAAACTCCTCCGGGGAATAGCCAAAGACAAAGGTCAGTTCGATTTCCTTGGTAATGGCGATTGCAGGTTCGATCTTGTCAGTTTCCATGCAGACGCCCGCGACCACGATCTGGCTTCCGGCCGGAGACGCTTCGATCAGGTGCTGGAGGATGCCAGGCGATCCGACGCACTCGAAGACTACGGGGTGTCCGAAGGTCTTGCCCATCATGCGGGCGGCGTTCTGGGCGGCCCTGGCGGTGGGAACCCCAAAGGCTTCCCAACGGGCGTGAGGGCTCTCCTGGGCCGGATCAATCACGACGTCGGCGCCGAGCATTTCAGCGGCCTTGCGGCGGCGGGGAGAATAGTCGGCGGCAATCACGGGGCCGTGGCCCTTGGCCTTCAGGCCGGCGATCACGGCCAGGCCAACAGGGCCGCAACCAACCACCAGCGCCACTGAATCCTTGTCCAGTCTGGCCTTGGCTACAGCATGTGCGCCCACGGCGAAGGGTTCCGTCAGCGCCGCCTGATCTGTTGGCAGTCCATTCGGAACTTCAAGGAGCAGGGCCTCGGACAGGATCATCCGCTCGGCAAAACCACCCGGCAGGCGATTTGAGTAGCCAAGGGCCTCGACCCCGCTTTCGGTCAGGGTGACAGGGAGGCTGACAACCCGGGCGCCAGCCTTGAGTGTTCTGGCGGTTCCAGGACCATGGTCGAGGATCTCAGCGCAGAATTCGTGCCCGAATACCGTGTCCTTCGTCGGATCAAATCCGGAGCCCATCCCCCCACCGGCGCGGGCCGAGGTCTCCATCATGTGTTCCATGTGGTGCAGGGCATGCAGGTCAGACCCACAGATGCCGCAGGCCAGGGTGCGCACCAGGACCTGACCGGCGGCAGGGGTCAAATCCGCCACGTCCGTACAGATGAGCTGCTTGTTTCGGCGAACAACGGCGCGCATGGAGACCTCCCGCAATTTCTTTCAGGCATTCTGAAACGCGGAATGGGAATTGACCAGAGAGTTGCCGGGGAAGGGGTAATCCCCTAACCCGTCGGGCAACATCGTCGCGCCGGATCGGCGTCCATAGGGAGTAGACCATGAGCCTCGCCTTTCTGTTTCCAGGTCAGGGCAGTCAAGCTGTCGGCATGGGTGTCGACCTGGCTGAGGCCTTCGGGACCGCGCGGGAGGTCTTCCAGGAGGTCGATGACGCCCTGGGGCAGAAGCTTTTCGCGCTGATGAAAGAGGGTCCGGAAGACCAGCTGACCCTGACCGAGAACGCCCAGCCAGCCCTGATGGCCGTGAGCCTTGCCGTGACCAGGATCCTCGAAAAGGAATTCGGGATCTCGATCGAGCGCGCCGGCTTTGTGGCGGGGCATTCACTGGGTGAGTACTCCGCCCTGGCAGCGGCCGGAGCCCTGACCCTGGGGGATACGGCAAGGCTGCTCAAGCTGCGTGGTCAGGCCATGCAGCGCGCCGTTCCCGTTGGTGAAGGCGCCATGGCATCACTGATCGGACCCAAGTCGGACGTCGCCCTTGCCGAGGCCGCTGCTCAGGCTGGGTCGGCTGCTGGCGTTTGCGTGGTCGCCAACGACAATAATGCCGGGAATGTGGTGATCTCGGGAAGCAAGGCTGCGGTTGATCTGGCCATCGAGAAGGCCAAGGAGCTTGGCGCCCGCGCCATTCCGCTGAACGTATCAGCGCCCTTCCATTGCCCCTTGATGCAACCCGCCGCAGACGAAATGGCCGCCGCACTTGCTGGCGCCGTCATCATGGCCCCTCGTGCGCCTCTGGTCGCAAATGTCACCGCCCGGCCGACTTTGGACCCGGAAGCAATCCGGCGGATGCTGGTTGAGCAGGTCACGGGGCGAGTTCGCTGGCGTGAAAGCATGATCTGGCTAGCCGGGGAGGGCGGGGTCACCCGATTCGCCGAAGCCGGGGCCGGAAAGGTTCTGTCGGGCATGGCCAAGCGCATCGCCCCCGACGCAGAAGCCACGCCCCTGAATTCACCGGCTGACCTGGAAGCCTTCGCCAAGACCCTTTGAGGACCAACATGTTCAATCTTTCTGGAAAGACGGCCCTGGTCACCGGGGCTACGGGTGGAATCGGCGCGGAAATCGCCAGAACCCTCCATGCTCAAGGGGCCCACGTGGTCCTGTCAGGGACCCGCGAGGCGGTTCTCGCCGACCTTGCCGGTCAGTTGGGCGAGCGGACTTCGGTTGCTGCGGCGAATCTCTCGGACGCCGAATCGGTGGACGGGCTCGTGGCGCGGGCTGAGGCAGCCACCGGACAGCTGGACATTCTGGTGGCCAATGCCGGCATCACCAAGGATGGCCTGTTGATGCGGATGAAGGACGAAGACTGGGAACAGGTCCTGAGGGTGAACCTCGAAAGCTATTTCCGGCTCTCCCGCGCAGCCATGCGTGGCATGATGAAGCGCCGTTTCGGGCGCATCATCGGAATCACCTCGGTCGTGGGGGTCATGGGCAATCCCGGCCAGACCAACTATGCCGCCTCCAAGGCCGGAATGATCGGATTTTCCAAGAGCTTGGCGCAGGAAGTCGCGACCCGGGGAATCACGGTGAACTGCGTCGCGCCTGGCTTTATCGAAAGCCCCATGACCGACGCCCTGAATGAAGCCCAGAAGACGCAGATCCTGTCGACCATCCCCGCCGGGCGACTGGGCTCCGGCGCGGAAGTTGCGGCGGCCTGCGCCTACCTCGCCAGCGACGAAGCGGCTTACATGACCGGCCAGACCCTTCATGTGAATGGTGGCATGGCAATGATTTGACCTGTTGGCCTCCCATAGGCGAACATGCTACGGCGACCTTCGAACCCAGAGGCCTAGGTCTCTAACCACAAATCTCGCGAGCGGTTGACATCCCGTCGGCGGTCGCAGATGGATCAGTTGAACAACAGGGACCTATACTCATGTCCGACATCCTTGAGCGCGTGCGCAAGATCGTCATCGAACACCTCGACGCCGATCCTGATAAGGTCACCGAAAAGGCCAGCTTTATCGACGACCTGGGCGCTGACAGCCTCGACAACGTCGAACTGGTCATGGCCTTCGAAGAAGAATTCGACATTGAAATTCCGGACGACGCAGCCGAGCACATCCAGACGGTGGGCGACGCGGTGAAGTTCATCGGAGAACGTCTGGGCGCCTAAAGCCTAGGCTTTGTTGCAAAGTTGACCGCCGCGTCCCTTACCAGAGGCGCGGCGGTTCGCGTATTGGAGCCAGCCATGCGTCGTGTCGTCGTCACCGGGATAGGCCTTCTGACCCCCCTGGGCCAGGGTACCGAACTCAGCTGGAAAGCCATTCTCGCCGGAAAGTCCGGCGCAGGGCGGATATCCCATTTTGATCCTGAGGTTTATGCCTGCCAGGTCGCCTGCGAAGTGCCGCGGGTGGATGGTCGTGGCGGCGGCGGTCCTGAGATCGAGGGCTCCTTCGATCCGGACAAGACCATGGCGCCAAAGGATCAGCGCAGGGTGGATGACTTCATCCTCTACGCTGTCGCCGCAGCTGATGAAGCGGTTCGGGATTCGGGTTGGGTTCCGGCGACTGCCGAAGACGCCGAGCGGACCGGCGTAATCATCGGCTCCGGCATCGGCGGTCTGGCGACCATCGAGATCAACAGTGTCGAGCTCCATGAGAAGGGCCCCCGGCGGATCAGCCCGTTCTTCATCCCTTCGGCCCTTATCAATCTGGCCTCGGGTCAGGTTTCCATCAAATACGGGTTCAAGGGCCCGAACCATTCCGTGGTTACGGCCTGCGCCACCGGCGCGCACGCCGTTGGCGACGCGGCCAGAATGATCAAGTACGGCGATGCCGACGTCATGGTGGCAGGCGGCGCCGAGGCCGCAATCTGTCCGGTGGGTATTGCCGGCTTCATCGCCTGCCGCGCCATGTCGACCGGGTTCAACGACGCCCCCGAGCGCGCAAGCCGCCCCTATGACAAGGATCGCGACGGCTTTGTAATGGGCGAAGGCGCCGGTGTGCTGGTGCTCGAGGAATACGAACACGCAAAGGCCCGTGGGGCCAAGATCTATGCCGAGGTCGCGGGTTACGGCATGGCGGGCGACGCCTATCACATCACGGCCCCGGCTGAAGACGGCGATGGCGGATTCCGCGCCATGCGTGCAGCCTTGAAGGACGCCGGTGTCGATCCTTCTGAAGTCGACTACATCAACGCCCATGGCACCTCTACGCCCCTGGGCGACGAGATCGAGCTGGGCGCTGTGACGCGCCTGCTGGGTGATGCGGCGGCCAAGGCCACCATGAGTTCGACCAAGTCGGCCACGGGACACCTGCTGGGCGCCGCCGGAGCGATTGAAGCGGCCTTTACCTGCCTGGCGATCCGGGACCAGGTCGCGCCGCCGACCATCAATCTCGAAAATCCGTCTGTGGAGTCGGTGATCGATCTTGTGCCCAATAAGCCCAAGGCCATGGAGATCAACGTCGCCCTTTCCAACAGCTTCGGCTTTGGTGGAACCAACGCCTCAGTGGTCTTCAAGAAGGTTACGTGAGCGGCAAATCAAAGCCCAGGTCGAAGTCCCGCCGGGTAACCCCGGCGCGGAGTCTGCTGGTCGCACTTGTGAGCGGCGGCGCGGTGTTCGGGCTGGTCCTTTTCCTTGTGATCGCGGGTGCCCTCTGGAGCTATGGCGGGCCCGGTCCCGCGGCCAAGGCGGGGGAGGAGACTGTCGTCGAACTTCGCCAGGGCGCAGGCCTTCCGGAGATCGCCTCTACACTCAAGCGGGCAGGGGTGATCGGCTCATCCTCGGTCTTTGTTACCGCAGTCCAGATCACGGGCGCCGCCCGGGACCTGAAAGCGGGGGAATATGCGATCAGGAGCCGGGCTTCGATCAAGGATGTCCTGTCAGACATCCGCGCGGGAAAAACCGTGCGGCACCAGATCACGGTACCCGAAGGGCTGACGTCGGAAGCCGTTGTGGAGAAGCTTGCCACGGAACCGCTCTTGTCCGGGGTTGCGCCGACCCCTGCGGAAGGCAGCATCCTGCCCGAGACCTATGAATTCCAGCGCGGAGAAGACCGGGCTCGCGTTCTGAAGCGGATGATGGACGCGCAGGATCGATTGATGGTCCTGCTCTGGCAGAACCGGCAGGCCGACCTGCCCTTCCAGACGCCCAATGAGGCCATAACCCTGGCGTCAATTGTCGAGAAGGAAACGGGCAAGGCCAGCGAGCGCCCCCGGGTTGCGGCGGTCTTTCTGAACCGGCTTCGCATGGGCATGCGCCTGCAGAGTGACCCGACGGTGATCTACGGCATCAGCCAGGGCCGTTCGCTGGGCAGGGGATTGCGGGTCTCCGAGCTTGCCGCACCAACGGTCTACAACACCTATCAGATCAATGGCCTGCCTCCGACGCCCATTGCCAATCCCGGGCGTGAGGCTCTTGCCGCCGTCCTCGATCCGCCAAAAACCGATGAGCTGTATTTCGTGGCTGATGGGACTGGTGGGCATGTGTTTGCGTCGACCCTTGAGGAACACCAGCGCAACGTCACCAAGTGGCGCCAGATCGAGAAAAAGCGGGCTGCTGACGTGAAGCCGGGGGGCAAGCCTTGAGCCTGTCAGGGATGACCGGCTTTGGCCGGGCGGAAGGGACTCACGGGGACTGGACCTGGTCGGTAGAAGCGCGGTCGGTGAATGGCCGCAATCTTGATTTGAGATTTCGGGGACCTCCCGGATTTGACAGTCTTGAGCGTCAGGCCCGCGATGCGGCCCAAGCGCGATTTCAGCGTGGCCAGCTGACGGTCGGCGTTACCGCCAGGCGTTCAGACGCCCGCGCATCGGTGCGGGTCAATGTCGAGCAGGCGGAATACTATCTCAAGGCTGGCGCCGCCTGGCTCGGTGCGGGAGCGGTGACACCCCCGAGTCTTGATGGCCTGTTGGGGCTTCGGGGGGTTCTGGATGTGGATGCAGAAGCCGAAGCGCCTGAGCTTCTGGCCGCAGTGGAAGCCGGAATGGTCCAGACGATCCACGCTGCCCTGGATGGACTGCTTGCCACCCGAAACGAGGAAGGCGCCAGTCTCGAAGGCGTCCTGTTGGGCCAGTTGGCCAGCATGGCCAGTCTGGTGGACCAGGCTGAAGCCCGTGCAGGTGATCAGCCGGCGGTCATTCAGGCTCGATTTGCCCGCCGTATGGCTGAGCTTGCCGGCGACGCCCCAGGGATAGCCGAGCGCATCGTGGTTGAAGCGGCTGCAATGGCCGTGAAGGCCGATGTCCGCGAGGAGCTCGACCGGCTGGTCGGACATGTTCAGGCCGCCCGGGCCCAGATCGCCACACCGGGTCAGGCAGGGCGAAGACTTGATTTCCTGACGCAGGAATTCATGCGAGAGGCCAATACCCTGTGCTCAAAATCCGCCTTGCCGGAGCTTACGGCGCTAGGGCTGGAACTGAAGGCGACCATCGAGCAGTTTCGCGAGCAGGTACAGAATGTGGAATAGCCTATGAGCCCGGCGGATGAGCACCACAAACCCTGGGAGACCCAGAGGCGAGGTCTTCTGCTGCTCATGTCCAGCCCGTCCGGGGCCGGCAAGACCTCCTTGTCCCGGCGGCTTGTCGCTGACTATTCAGACCTGACCCTTTCGATCTCGGCCACTACCCGCGGCCCGCGGCCCGGGGAGGAAAATGGTCGGGAATATCATTTCGTGTCTGACGATGAATTCGACCGGCTGATCGCCGATGACCAGATGCTCGAATGGGCCGCGGTTCACGATCACCGGTACGGCACCCCGCGCAAGCCGGTGATCGAGGCTCTGGAGCAGGGGCACGACGTTCTGTTCGACATCGACTGGCAGGGTGCACGATACATCAGCGCCGCCATGCCTGACGATTCTGTGCGGGTATTTGTTCTGCCGCCATCCTGGTCGGACCTTTCCCGCCGTCTGCATGCCCGGGCCCAGGACCATGAAGATGTCATCCAGCGGCGACTTGAGCGCGGGCGGGAGGAGATCACCCACTGGGGTGAGTACGACTATGTCATCGTCAACAAGAACTTCGACCGCGCCTATGCCGATCTCAGCCACATCTATCGTGCAGAGCGCATTAAGCCTGGCCGGAACACCTGGATCGGCGACTTCGTCGAAGAGTTGCGGAACGAAGGCGCCTAGTTTGTGCCCCACAGCGCCTGGTCATAGCTGACCAGATTGGCTTCGAAATCCTGCAGGATGTCGACGACTTCTTCGATCGGGGCGTTCAGGGATCTCAGGTCGGGGAACCTGTAGCGCCAGAAGCTCGCAATGTGCGAAATCACGCCCATCCGCTCCCCCAACATCATGAACATGTCGGGCGCCTTAAGCAGGAAGTCGCGGAACGCCATGGGCCGGCCGTTCTGGGTAAGGTCATTGAAGGCTGAGTCGTAGACCTGCAGGGCCGCTGCGACCTCACGGCGTCTCAGCTGAACGGCGTCCAGCAGGCGGGCGCGGGCGTCCTCGATGTATTTCAGCAGTTCGCGGTCCCGGTGACCCGTGGCCCGAAGCATGGGCAGTTCCTTGATCACCGTGCCAAGCTTCGGCGCAAGGTCGCTCAGGACCCATTTGTAATAGAGGAAGCCTTTCCAGCTGAAGACGCCTTCACGATAGGCTTCTCCCTCCAGCCGCATGACGATGCGCAGTGGCTCCAGCCGCTCGTCAATCTGGGTGGAAAGCAGGGCCTGGACCATCTTGTCGGAATTGCCCTGGGCGCTGTTGGCCGGGAAGGCGAGACTGATCAGCTGATGGATCTGTTGTCCCACATACTCCTGCATCCGCTCCAGGTCGGCGTCGGAAATGGCGAAGTAGATCGGCGCAATGGGAAAGCCCCGGCGATTGAGGTGTTCACGCAGCAGGAAGGGGTCGAGGGATGGAAGTTCGTCGAGGGCCAGCAGCAGGGAAATGTCCCGGTGCAGCTTGGCGTTTTCGCCGGCGATCTCGTCGATCATGGTTGTCCAGCCGCGCTGGCCGACAAAGAAGGATCGGCCTCCCATGCGAAGGTCAGATCTCTCGAATGGAATGATGACCTTGGTGGCGACCTGGCGCTGATCGTCAAACACGAAGCGCTCGTCGGCCCGGACCCTGTGCTTCAGGATCAGGCTTTCATTGAGAACCGGATTATCGAAAAAGGGCTGGGTCTTGTAGGTCGGATCTTCCCGATGGGTAGAGCCAACGGCGATCAGATTTAGGACCCGGCTTGTAGACGCGGTCTTCTGAAGAGCACCCAGATTCCGGATAGCCCGATCAGAGCTCCTATTTTTCATTCATCGCCCCCAAGCGGGTCAGCCGGCTTCGAGGGGACACGGATGCATTTGCCTCCGTCCGACCACCAGACACTGACGAGTCGAATTAAGCATTTAAGGGCTTAAGAATTCATATTCTTTTCCGCTCTCTCGAGCGCCGTCATCAACCCTGGGCAGCCAGCTTCGGGTGCCAGACTACCGCCTTCCTTAGGACTTGGAGCTGTAGCTGACAGCCATTCCGGCCCTGACATCCTGCTGGACGCCATACTGTGGGAAGGGATAGCGGAAACCATTCCCTGAAAGGGCTTTCATGCCCGCAATGGCGGCCTCGATGAACTCTGGGGGAGATGCCATCAGCATCTCGTCATCCAGTACGCCGCCATACCGCCGCTCGGCAAAGCAGGGGATTGAAAGGCTGGGCAGGCGGGTGGTCAGGGCCCGTCCCCACGAATCGGCGCAGGCGCTTTCTCCCACCACGCTCCAGTCGAATCGCTTGTATCCAGACCACTGCAGGCCATTGATGAAGTAGATCATGGCGCCTGGCGTTGCGTAAAAGAGGACGATGTCAGGGTCCTTGAGCTTGCCAGAGGCCAGTGGGCCGACGGCAAGGGCGTCATAGAGACCATCCGGCACACAGTTCATGGCATCCTGATGGGCTTTGGCGTCTTCTGATGTTTCAAACCAGACGCCCTTCATGTGCTCGCCCGAGCGCCATGCCTCGGTCTTGGCGTTTCCCAGGCCGACCACAGCCCGGCATTGCGCGCCAACCAGATCGTCCGCCGTAACGCCGACGGTCCACCCAAGCCGCGACGCCTGCCCGACAATCTGGTCCAGGGTATGGACTGATTGTGGACGCCGGATCCGGGGGATGGCCTCCATGTCCTCCCGGCGGGCGAACATCTTCATGGCGAAGGGTATGGATCGCAGCTTCAAGAGGCCTTCGATTTCACGGGCGAGGACTTCGGCTTCCATGGTCATGTCTCCCTTTTAGGCGCAGGCTGCGCCCGACTTCGGGGCTTTGACAAGATGCCTGGAGGCCTTTCACTTTGAACCTGTCGTCCCCAGCTATGGCTTTCGACGCGCGAGGATGTTAGACGCGCGGCTTGGTTTTTGGGGTGCGCCCCAATGCATCGGACATGGACATGCTCGGAATTCTGCTCGTCTGTCACATCCTGGTCAGTATCGCGCTGACTGGCGTCGTTCTGTTGCAGCGGTCAGAAGGGGGCGCCCTGGGCATGGGCGGCGGGCCCACCGGTATGATGAGCGCCCGCGGCGCCGGGGATCTGCTGACCCGCACGACCTGGATCCTGGCAACGCTGTTCTTCGTTCTCAGCATCAGCCTTACCCTGCTGTCGGGCAAATCCCGTGGCGCCACTTCGGTTGTTGACCGGGTGAAGATGAACAATCTCGCGCCCAGCACGCTCAACCGTCCTCCGGCTGGTCAGGCTCCCGGGCAGACGGCGCCCACCACGCCAGACGGCGCGCCTGCGCCGATCCAGGCGCCGACTCCGACCGTCAACAATCCCTTCGCCGGCGAAGTTGAGCCTGCGGCTCCGACAAAACCGTAAGGTCTGTTCCCGTGCTTCATGACCTGGAGCCGCGTTTGCGGCTCGCACTCCTTTGCGCGTTTGGCCTGGCCGACGGGAGAACAGCTGGTTCAGTGCAATCGGTTCAAGGCGTTCGCGCCGAATCACGACTAGTCTGACCGCCCATGACCCGGTACATTTTCATCACCGGCGGCGTGGTCTCTTCCCTTGGAAAAGGTCTGGCGTCCGCCGCCCTCGGCGCGCTCCTGCAGGCCCGTGGATACAAGGTCCGCCTGCGCAAGCTGGACCCCTATCTCAATGTCGATCCTGGGACGATGAGCCCCTATCAGCACGGGGAGGTCTTCGTCACGGACGATGGGGCCGAGACCGATCTGGATCTTGGGCACTACGAGCGGTTCACAGGCGTGAACGCCACGGGCGCCGACAACATCACGACCGGACAGATCTACAAGACCATCATCGAGAAGGAGCGGCGGGGCGACTATCTGGGCGCAACTGTCCAGGTCATTCCGCACGTCACCGATGAGATCAAACAGTTCGTCCTCTCTGATCCAGGCGAAGGCGTCGATTTTGTCCTGGTGGAGATCGGCGGCACTGTAGGCGATATCGAAGGCCTGCCCTTCTTTGAGGCCATTCGTCAGCTCGGGCAGGAACTGCCACGCGGGCATGCCTGCTACATCCATCTCACCTTGCTGCCCTACATCAAGACCGCCGGTGAGATGAAGACCAAGCCGACCCAGCACTCCGTCAAGGAGTTGCGGTCCATCGGCATCCAGCCCGACATACTGCTGTGCCGGTGCGAGCAGCCCATTCCTGACAGCGAGCGCCGGAAGATCGGTCAGTTCTGCAATGTCCGGGAGAGTGCGGTCATCCAGGCCATGGACTCCAGCAGCATCTACGGCGTGCCTCTGGACTATCACGCCCAGGGTCTGGATCGGGAAGTCCTTGACGTCTTCGGGATGCGCGACTCTGCACCGGCTCCGGACCTGTCCCGGTGGCAGGACATTTCAGACCGCCTGACCAATCCTGATGGCGAGGTCAACATCGCCATTGTCGGCAAATACACCGGCCTGACAGACGCCTACAAATCCCTGGTGGAAGCCCTGATCCATGGTGGAGTTGCCAGCAATGTCCGCGTCCGACTGGACTGGATCGAGGGCGAGGCTTTCGAGCGCGAGGAAGGTCTGATCGCCGAGCGCCTGACCGAGGTCCATGGCGTCCTTGTGCCTGGAGCCTTTGGTCAGCGGGGGTCCGGCGGCATGATCCGGGCGATCCAGTTCGCCCGGGAACACCAGATTCCCTATTTCGGTATCTGCTTCGGCATGCAGATGGCCATGGTGGAAGCTGCCCGCAATCTGGCGGGGCTCTCCGAGGCGTCTTCAACCGAATTCGGCCCGACACCTGAACCTGTCGTCGGTCTGATGACGGAATGGACCAAGGGCAATCAGCGCGAAATGCGTGGGGAAGGCGACGATCTCGGCGGAACCATGCGTCTGGGGTCCTACGAAGCCGTCCTGACCCCGGGCTCCCTGGTGTCGGAAATCTATGGCTCCACGGTCATTCATGAGCGTCACCGCCACCGCTATGAAGTGAACATCGGCTACAGGCAGGCCATTGAGCGGGCCGGGCTGTCCTTCAGCGGTCTCTCTCCGGATGGTGTCCTGCCGGAAATCTGCGAGAGGCCGGATCATCCCTGGTTCGTCGGGGTTCAGTTCCACCCGGAGCTGAAGAGCCGACCCTTTGATCCCCACCCACTGTTCTCAAGCTTCATCGGGGCTGCGAAGGTTCGCAGCCGCCTGGTGTGACCCCGCTAAAATGGTCAGATTGGGATTGCTTCCGAACGGGGTCTTGAATCGATCGATCGATTGAGGCATACACCCGCGCTCACGTCGGCGGCCCCGGGCCGCCGCATCCATTTTTACGCCTGAGAGATTCTCCCGTGGCCGTTCCTAAACGCAAAGTATCCCCGTCCCGTCGCAACATGCGTCGCTCGCATCACGCCCTGGGCGCCAACAGCTTTGTCGAAGACAAGGAAACCGGCGAACTGAAGCGTCCGCACCATGTCGATCTGAAGACCGGCATGTACAAGGGCCGTCAGGTCATCACGCCCAAGCAGGACTAAGGGATTCGGCACGCAGTCTACTGCGCGCGTCCCCGGGCCTGAATGCCGGCCCGCCGCTGTTCCACCATGTCAGGCGTAACGTGCCGGTTGTGCGCGCTTGATCTCGCGTGTTCGAGCTCCAGGCCTTGACGCAGGCTCATTTCATAGCCGTCGTCGATCATCGCCTTGTAACCGGTCAGCATTTCCACATCGATCTGGGCCATGTCCGCCGCCAGCTTCAAGGCCGTGGGGATGAGCTCTTCCGGGGCTACGACCCGGTTTGCCAGGCCCCAGGCATAGGCCGTCTCGGCGTCCAGGAAATTGCCGGTCAACGAAAGTTCCTTTGCCCGGTAAGGCCCGATCAGCCTCGACAGCTTCTGTGAAAGTCCCCAGCCCGGGGTGATGCCGACCCGGGCATGGGTGTCGGCGAACCTTGCTCTCGTCGAACAGATCAGAACGTCGCAGGCGAGGGCGACCTCAAATCCACCAGTAATGGCCACGCCATTGATTGCTCCGATGACAGGCTTCTGGCAGGCGATGACCGCCCAGGCGGGATTCTCGGAGGGTTCCGTCGCATTGGCGGCCTTTAGGCCGTCCGGGTCTTCTCCCAACTCCTTGAGATCCAGGCCGGCGGTAAACGCCCGGTCGCCAGCGCCGGTCAGGACGATAACCTTCACCTGGGGATCAGCGTCCAGCGCACTGAGCGTCCGATGCAGTTCAGCCCGGAGCTCCCTTGAGAGTGCATTCATTGCTTCTGGCCGGTTGAGCGTCACCAGGGCAACCGAGTTCGCAATGTCCACCAAAAGCATGTCGTCTCTCCCGATCTGACCCGCGAAAGTCTGCTTTCGGGAACTGAAGTCAAGGTCGCGCGATTGCCCGGCGGAGCGAAGATGGCTAAGGCTCGCCGCACATTTTGTTATCCGGAGACCGGACATGACCGAGATTGTCGACATCACCGCGCGTGAAATTCTGGACAGCCGGGGTAACCCCACCGTGGAAGTCGATGTTGTCCTCGAGGATGGCTCCATGGGCCGGGCGGCAGTGCCTTCAGGCGCTTCTACAGGCGCTCACGAGGCCGTAGAGAAGCGGGACGGTGACAAGTCCCGTTATGGCGGCAAGGGCGTGCTGCAGGCCGTGGATGCGGTCAATGGCGAAATCTACGACGCGCTCTCGGGATTCGACGCCGAAGATCAGCGCCGGCTGGACAATGTCCTGATCGAGCTCGACGGCACGCCGAACAAGTCCCGTCTGGGCGCCAACGCCATTCTGGGCGTCAGTCTGGCGGCGGCCAAGGCGGCGGCCTGCGCAGCTGACCTGCCCCTCTACAAGTATGTGGGCGGCGTAAACGCCCGCGTCCTGCCGGTTCCGATGATGAACATCATCAATGGCGGCGCCCATGCTGACAACCCGATCGACATCCAGGAATTCATGATCCTGCCCACCGGCGCGGCGACCTTCGCCGAAGGCCTTCGCATGGGCGCAGAGATCTTCCACAGTCTGAAGTCCGCACTGAAGGCGGCCGGGCACAATACCAATGTTGGCGACGAGGGCGGCTTCGCGCCGAACATCGCGACCGCCGAGGAAGCCCTGGCCTTCATCGTGAAGTCGGGCGAGGCCGCTGGCTACAAGGCGGGAACGGATTTCCTGCTCGGCCTGGACGTCGCCTCAACTGAATTCTTCAAGGGCGGAAGGTACGACATGGCCGGGGAGGGCAAGAACCTCGACCCTGCCGGAATGGTCGATTACCTGGCCGCCCTGGCGGCGGCCTTCCCGATCGCCACCATCGAGGATGGATGCGCCGAGGATGATTTCGAGGGCTGGAAGCTACTGACCGACAAACTCGGCGGCAAGGTCCAGCTGGTTGGCGATGATCTGTTCGTGACCAATCCGGCCCGTCTGGCGGACGGGATCGGGCGTGGTCTGGCAAATTCCATTCTGGTCAAGGTCAACCAGATCGGCACCCTGTCGGAAACCCTCGACGCCGTGGATATGGCCCACAGGGCCGGGTACACGTCGGTCATGAGCCACCGGTCAGGCGAAACCGAGGACTCGACCATCGCCGACCTGTCGGTCGCTGCGAACTGTGGGCAGATCAAGACCGGCTCCCTGGCGCGGGCCGACCGGACGGCCAAGTACAATCAGCTGCTCCGGATTGAGGAAGAGCTTGGCGATCAAGCCATATATCTGGGTCGAAAGGCTCTGAAACGCGCTGGCTGAGCCCCATCGCAAGCCTTGGTTAAGCATGTGAAGGCAAAGTGGAATCGTCTCTGCGATTAGGTGATTCCCACCCCGTGCTATCTAGTCTGCGCACCTATATTCCTACCCTCGCCCTGGGGCTGCTGATCTCCTATTTCGGATTTCACGCCCTGACGGGTGATCGGGGAATACTGACTACCGGCGAGAGGGACGCGGCCCTGGCCGCGAAAACAGCGGAGCTGGAGCTGGTGCGCAGCCAGCGGGAAGATCTCGAGGCCCGCGCTCGCTTGTTGCGCGATGAATCCCTATCTGCTGATCTTCTGGAGGAACGTGCGCGTTCCCTGTTAGGTTTCGCTGATCCAAGAGATTATGTGATCCGGCGGCAGCCTTAGGATTCGGGCCCTGCGGAAACAGGTCTCGCCGGTTGGCGACGAAAATTATCTGGAGTGACCTATGGCGCGCAGCCCAGCTGTCTCACCGTCGAAAGCCAAAAAAACCATGGGGACGGTTGAAACGGCCTCCAAGGACGAGTTGCTCGGTTATTATCGCGACATGCTGATGATCCGCCGCTTCGAAGAGCGGGCCGGGCAGCTTTACGGCATGGGGCTCATCGGCGGATTTTGCCATCTGTATATCGGCCAGGAAGCTATTGCCGTAGGCGTTCAGGCGATCAAGAAGCCCGGTGATCAGGTCATTACGGGCTATCGGGATCACGGCCACATGCTGGCCTGTGGAATGGACCCACGGGAGGTCATGGCCGAACTGACCGGTAGGTCCGGAGGGTCGTCCAAGGGCAAGGGCGGGTCCATGCACATGTTCTCGACCGAGGCGGACTTCTACGGCGGTCACGGGATCGTTGGCGCTCAGGTGAGCCTTGGTACGGGCTTGGCTCTCGCCAACAAATACAAGGCCAATGGCAATGTCAGCTTCGCCTATTTCGGCGACGGCGCGGCCAACCAGGGCCAGGTCTATGAGAGCTTCAACATGGCCGAGCTCTGGAGCCTGCCGGTCGTTTACGTGATCGAGAACAACCAGTACGCCATGGGAACCTCCATTGAGCGGGCTTCCGCAGAGACCCATCTTTACAAGCGCGGCGCCTCATTCCTGATCCCGGGCGAAGAGGTTGACGGTATGGATGTCCTGGCCGTCCGCGACGCCGCCGGAAGGGCCGCAGAGCACGCCAGGTCAGGAAATGGCCCCTACATTCTCGAAATGAAGACCTATCGCTATCGCGGGCATTCCATGAGTGATCCGGCGAAGTACCGCAGCCGGGAAGAGGTCGACGAGGTCCGGAAGAACCGTGATCCCATCGACCATCTGCAGGAACTGCTCGAAAAGAAGGGCTGGGCGGACGACGCGGCCCTGAAGGCCATAGACGCAGAGGTCAAACGCGTCGTCGCCGACGCCGCTGAATTTGCCCGAACCAGCCCCGAGCCTGATCCATCGGAGCTCTATACCGACGTCTACCTGGAGGCCGCACAGTGACCGACATCCTGATGCCGGCCCTGTCCCCCACCATGGAAGAGGGGACCCTGGCGAAGTGGTTCGTGAAGGCCGGTGACTCGGTCCGCAGCGGCGACGTGATTGCCGAGATCGAGACAGACAAGGCGACCATGGAGGTCGAGGCGGTTGATGAAGGCGTCGTCGAGGAAATCCTCATCCCGGAAGGGACTGAAGAGGTAAAGGTCAATACGCCGATTGCCCGCCTGGCCGGGCAGGGGGCTGTTGAGGCGGCTCCTTCACCTGCGCCGACAGCGCCTGTAGTGGCGCCTGCGCCTGTCGAAAAGGTTGCTGCGCCCATGCCGGCTGTGCAGGTCGATCCGGAAATTCCGGCAGACGCCAGGCTGGTCAGGATCACTGTGCGCGACGCCCTGCGCGACGCCATGGCCGAAGAAATGCGTCGGGATGACGCCGTGTTCCTGATGGGCGAGGAAGTCGCGCAGTATCAGGGCGCCTACAAGGTCAGCCGTGACCTCCTTCAGGAGTTTGGCGACCGCAGGGTCATTGACACCCCGATCACTGAACATGGGTTCGCTGGTCTGGGCGTTGGCGCCGCCATGGCGGGTCTGAAGCCGATCATCGAGTTCATGACCTTCAACTTCGCCATGCAGGCTATTGATCATATTATCAATTCCGCAGCCAAGACCCTCTACATGTCTGGCGGACAGATCCGCTGCTCAATCGTCTTCCGTGGACCAAATGGTGCGGCGGCCCGGGTAGGCGCCCAGCACAGCCAGGACTATTCGGCCTGGTATGCCCAGGTGCCCGGTCTCAAGGTTGTGGCGCCCTATGATGCGGCCGACGCAAAGGGCCTTCTGAAGGCGGCGATCCGCGATCCCAACCCTGTCGTCTTCCTTGAGCACGAGATGCTCTATGGAACCGAGTTCGACATTCCGGCCGATATCGACTGGGTCGTGCCCATTGGCAAGGCCAAGGTCCGGCGGGTCGGGAAGGATGTCACCATCACGGCCCACTCCCGCATGGTTGGGCTGGCGCTCAAGGCGGCCGAGGAACTTGCAGCCGAAGGCATTGACGCCGAGGTCATCGACCTTCGCACCCTTCGCCCCCTTGACCATGAGACCATCGTCGAGAGCGTCAAGAAGACCAATCGTCTGGTCACGGCCGAGGAAGGCTGGGGTCCCATGGGGGTTGGCGCCGAGGTGATCGCCCGGGTGCTGGAACACGCCTTTGACTATCTGGACGCACCGCCGACCCGGGTGTGCCAGGAGGATGTTCCCATGCCCTACGCCGCGAACCTGGAGCTCCTGTCGCTTCCAGGCGTGGAAAAGATCGTTCAGGCCGCAAAGGCGGTTTGTTATCGATGACCGGTGCTTCCTGGCGTCAGGGCGGCTGTCACTGCGGCGCAGTCCGTTTCGAGGTCGCGCTGGTTGAGCCCGTTGAGGCCCAGACCTGTAATTGTTCCATGTGTGGCAAGGTCGGCTTCATCCACATGATCGTCCCGGAGAGCCGTTTCCGGCTGGACCAGGGGCAGGACAGCCTCACCGAATATGTCTTCAATACCGGCGTCGCCAAACACCTGTTCTGTCGTGTCTGTGGGGTGAAAGCCTTCTACCGGCCGAGGTCCAACCCCGATGGCTGGTCAGTCAACGCCCGGTGCCTGGACGCGCCGGTCGCCCTCAACCTGTCCGAATTCGACGGCCAGAACTGGGAGGCCAACGCCGGCCATCTCAGCCATCTGTCCCAGGAGCAGCCATGACTCCCTGCGTGAGCATCTGACAATGTCTACTGATATCCTCATGCCCGCCCTCTCGCCCACCATGGAGGAGGGTGTCCTCGCCAAGTGGTTCATCAAGGCCGGTGACACGGTCCGCAGCGGCGATGTCATTGCCGAGATCGAGACCGACAAGGCGACCATGGAGGTCGAGGCTGTAGACGAGGGCGTTGTCGAAGCAATCCTTGTCCCTGAGGGGACTGAAGAGGTGAAGGTAAACACGCCCATCGCCCGCCTCGCCGGAGGTGATGCAAAGCCCGCTGCGCAGGTTGTTGCCGAGCCCGTCGCCGTGCAGGCGCCACCTTCTCCCGCCCCTGCGAAGCCCGTTATGGCCGCTGTCCCGACCAAGGCTGAGGGCGGCCGGATTTTCGCTTCGCCCCTGGCCAGACGCATTGCTGAGCAGAAGGGCCTTTCCCTTTCCGACATCAAGGGGACAGGTCCCCATGGACGGATCATCAAGGCCGATGTGGATGCGGCCCAGCCCGGCGCCCCGAAGGCGGCGTCTGCACGGCAGGATGCGGCTCCCGCGACTGCCGTGTCCGCAGTTCCAAGGCAGGCCCAGTCCCTGGCGCAGATGGGCATTGCTGATGGCAGCTATGACCTGATCCCATTGGACGGGATGCGCAAGACAGTCGCCCGCCGCATGTCAGACAGCTTCCGGGATGTGCCTCACTTCCCGCTGACCATAGACCTGAACATCGACGCCCTGCTGGCGGCGCGGGTCAAGATCAATGGCATGCTTGAGGCCCAGGGACAGAAGGTCAGCGTCAATGATCTGGTGATCAAGGCCGCGGCGGTCGCCCTGAAGCAGGTTCCAGAGGCCAATGCCAGCTATTCGCCCGAAGGCATCGCCATGCACCATCACGCGGACATCGCCATGGCGGTCGCGATCGATGGCGGTCTGATTACGCCCATCATCCGCTCGGCCGAGCTGAAGGGGCTGGCGCAGATCGCATCCGAGGCCAAGGATCTGGCCACCCGCGCCCGATCGAAGAAGCTGAAGCCCGACGAGTTCCAGGGCGGCACCTTCTCCATTTCCAATCTTGGCATGTTCGGGATCAAGGCCTTCGCCTCCATCATCAATGAGCCGCAGGGTGCGATCCTCTCGGTTGGAGCCGGTGAGAAGCGCGCCATAGTGGTGGGTGACCAACTGGCCATAGCCACCATGATGACTGTGACCCTGACCTGTGATCATCGGGTGGTGGACGGCGCCATCGGCGCGCGCTGGCTGCAGGCCTTCAAGGCCCTGATCGAAGATCCCATCACCATGATCGTTTAGGGCGAAGACCATGGATTTCGACCTCATCGTCATCGGATCAGGGCCGGGCGGCTATGTCACGGCCATCCGCGCCAGCCAGCTTGGCATGCGCACCGCCATTGTTGAGCGGGAACTCCTGGGCGGCATCTGCCTCAACTGGGGCTGTATCCCGACCAAGGCCCTGCTGAAATCCGCCGAGGTCTATGAGCAACTGGGCCACCTTTCTGACTATGGTCTCAAGGTTCAGGGGGCCAGCTTCGACTTTGACGCCATAGTCACACGTTCCCGTGGCGTTTCATCCCAGCTGAATGCTGGCGTCGCCTTCCTGATGAAGAAGCACAAGATCGAGGTGATCGAGGGCGTCGCAAAGCTGGAAAAGGGTGGGCTTGCGCCCAAGGTGGTCGTGGCCCTGAAGGCTGGCGGAAGCCGGACAGTCACGGCCAAGCATGTGATCCTGGCGACAGGCGCCAGGGCCCGCACCATTCCCGCCATTGGGCTGGTTCCCGACGGCGAACGCATCTGGACCTATCGGGAGGCCCTGGTCCCGAAATCAACGCCCAAGTCCCTGGTCGTCATTGGTTCGGGCGCCATAGGCATTGAGTTCGCCAGCTTCTATCGGGCTCTGGGCTCCGATGTGACGGTGATCGAGAGCCTTGCCCGCATTCTCCCCGTCGAGGATGAGGAGGTGTCAAAGGCGGCGCAGAAGGCCTTTGAAAAGCGCGGACTGAAATTCCGTGTCGGCGCCACGGTGAAGAGTCTCAAGGCCAGCAAGTCCGGCGTCACTCTGGAGCTGGAGTCTGCCGGCAAGGCCGAAACCCTGAGTTCAGATGTCGCCATCGTGGCGGTCGGTATTGTGGGGAATGTTGAGGACATGGGGCTCGAGGCCCTGGGTGTCAGAATCGAGAAGACCCACATTGTAACCGACAGTCACGGTGCGACGGGCGTGCCAGGACTCTACGCGATCGGCGATGTGGCGGGTCCGCCCTGGCTGGCGCACAAGGCCAGCCATGAAGGTGTCCATTGCATTGAGCATATAGCTGGTCTGCCGTCCTCAAACCTGACAGCGCCAATCCCTGGATGCACTTATGCAACGCCGCAAATCGCTTCCATTGGCCTGACTGAGGCGCAGGCGAAGGATAAGGGTCTGGACATCAAGGTCGGCCGTTTCCCGTTCAAGGTGAATGGCAAGGCCATCGCGTCCGGGGAGACCGAGGGTTTCGTCAAGACCATCTTCGATGGCAAGACTGGCGCCCTCATCGGAGCCCATATGATCGGGGCAGAAGTCACAGAAATGATTCAGGGCTATGCCCTGGCCATGACCCTTGAGGCCACCGAGGCCGAACTCCACGCCACGGTCTATCCACATCCGACCATGAGCGAGGCCATGCACGAGTCCGCACTGGACGCCTTCGGCAAGGTCCTGCACGTCTGACGGGGTCAGGCGGCCCGTCGACCGTCGGTCTCGGCCATGCGCTGAAGGGCGACATAGTCGGTCTTGCCGGTGCCCAGCACCGGGACCTCAGCAATCCGCACGATCTTTTTGGGTACGGCCAGTTCCGGAGCGCCGATGGATTGGGCGTGGGCCAGGAGAGCGGAGGATTCCGCATCCTGCTGATCAGTGAAAAGGACCAGCCTTTCGCCCTTCTTGGGGTCCGGCATGGCCACCACGGCGTGCCTGGCGTCTGGCCAGACCGTCGAGGCCAGGTCTTCAGCCGCGGTGAGGGACACCATTTCCCCGGCGACCTTGGCGAAGCGCTTCACCCGCCCAAGGATCGTGATCCAGTTGTCATCCGTGATCGAAACCACGTCCCCGGTGTCATGCCAGCCATCCACGGGCGCCTCGACAGACCCGTCGGGCAGCAGATAGCCCGACATCACATTCGTGCCGCGAACATAGAACCGGCCACCGCCGGCAATTCCCTCAACCGGCTCGAGCCGCACTTCGATACCCGGAAGAAGCCCGCCGACAGTCCCTCGCCGGTTGTCACCTGGCTGGTTGACGGCCACCACGGGCGCCGCCTCGGTCATTCCATAGCCCTCCAGGACAGGCACATTGCCGAACCGCTCGGTGATCAGGTTATGGGTCTCATCGCGCACCTTCTCGGCGCCGCAGACGATGAATTTCAGGCCACTCATCTCGTCGCGCTCGGCCACTCTGGCGTACTGGTTCACGAAAGTGTCGGTAGCCAGCAGGATGGACGCGTTACAGTCCTTCAGCAGCGGGGGGATGATCTTGGTATGTAGCGGGGAGGGGTACTCAAATGCCTTCATGCCGTTGAGGATAGGCAGAAGAACGCCTGCGGTCAGGCCAAAGCAGTGGAAGGTCGGCAGGGGATTGAACATCACCCAGTCCGGATCCAGGTCAATGTGAGCCGCAATCTGCAGGACATTGGCCACAAGGTTCGCCTGGCTCAGCACCACGCCCTTCGGAGTCCCGAAGCTGCCTGAGGTGAAAAGAATGACGCCGGGGTCGGATGGCTTGGCCTTGGCCAGGAAGGGGCCGGGCAGGGCGCCTGCCGTGGCTGCGAACACCTTGTCGGCCAGGCCCACGCTTTCACGGACATCTTCAAGATAGACCACCTTGGCGACGGTCTCGAGGGCGTCCGTCAGGTCATGGAGTTTGCCCTGCTCGATGAACTTGCTGGCCGTCAGGACATGCTTGACCCCTGCCAGTTCACAGGCCGCCTTCAGGTTCCGGATGCCTGAGGTGAAGTTCAACATGGTCGGAACCCGCCCGAAGGCGTGAAGGGCGAAGAAGGTCACGACGACGCCAGAGCTGGCCGGAAGCATCACGCCAACCCGCTCGCCAGGCTTGGTCATGGCGGCGATCTTGCGGCCCAGGGCGAAGGAAGCCCGGATCAGGTCGGTATAGCTGAGGGGGTTACGATCCTGGTCTTCGAGGATCAGCTTCTTCGCGCCGTACTTTGTGCGGGCGTCCAGCAGGGCCTGAAACACAGTGCGCTCGGCAGCGATGGGATCAAACGATTCCGACAAGTGGTAAGTCCTCCCCGACCTATCGTCGGCTGTATGGACCCTAACCTAGCCAGTGCGCCAACCCTTGAAAAGGTCCGTTACATTCCGTGAGTGCAACTTCTGTATGTCGCCATCAAACGCGAGCCGGACCTATGGACCTGTGCTCGCCTCGCTGCCAGACGGGATGTCTCTGGGTCTCAGATCCTCGCTCACCGGGTTAGGCGCCATGCTTGGCTCTGGCGCCCGTCGATCCTTTCCGACACGTCGCGCGGCCTCCGACTTTGCGGCGATGAAGGTCGCCAGGGCATCGAGCCATGGCGTGCGCCAGGTGTCAGCTTCCAGGCTGAGGGCAGGTCGCGCCCCAGGTATGGGCACGAGGGAGCATGTCCCAATGGCGCCGCAGAGATCGAGGTCTTCTGAGGTCGCGGGGCCGGAGCTGAGGATCAGGGTGGTCTTCCCAAGACCGGTGGCGGACTGCCGGGCCTTGTCCTCAAGGCTCTTGGCCTGTTCGAGCCAGTCGCGGCTTACACCCGACCCTCGCAGATCAGGATTGGCTGTCATCCAGGCGTGGGAGACATGCCCCCGCCACGGATCATGGGTCTTTCCAGCTTGGTAGGCGTCGGGGCTCTCTCTCGTCCAGGCCCTCCATGCCTTGGGCGGCGGAACTGTTGGGGAGGACAGGACAAGACCGTCAACATCCAGACCGCGCTGAACGGACCTGAGGGCCAGAATGGCCCCGCGCCCCTGGCCCAGCAGGATGACCGGTGTTTCACCATTCGGCCTCACGACAATGCGCATGAGCGCCTTTACCGCCGCCAGGTCCGGATCGAAGGATTTGACATGGACACGATCACCCGGCGACGCAGATCGTCCGGACCCACATTCGGACGCCCGGTCCAGCACCCAGACCGAATAGCTTCGCCTTGTCAGGTCCGACGCCGTCTCGAACCAGGCTTCGGCGCATTCTCCAGTATCGGGCAGGATAATCACCGAGGCCCTCGGCGCCCGCCAGGTTGAGGCGACCCCATACCTTTGAGGGGGATTGGCCCCTACCTGGACATACCCCCAGGCCCAGCCTTCCGGTCTGAAGAACCGGCCCGCGAGGTCCGGCGGGGTTCGGCTCTCGGCAAATGGCTGGACGCCTCCCGTGCGGTGACAACCGGCTGCCAGGAGAATAAGCGCCAGGGTCAGGGCTGCTCGACGGAACATGACCCTATCAGCCCAAATTCACCAGGTGATGCAAGGTGTCCCTTTGCCGCTTGATCCGCGCCCGATGAAGGACGATCTATGGTTCATGGCCACAGTCATCGACACGCGAACCGGCGCCCGGGTGCGTCACCCTGAAAAGCAGGCGCGACCCGATACGCCCATGCTGCGCAAACCGGAGTGGCTCAGGGTCAGGGCGCCGGGATCGGCCGGCTACAACGCCACCCGCGAAATTGTCAAAACCCACGGATTGACCACGGTCTGTGAGGAAGCTGCCTGTCCGAATATCGGGGAGTGCTGGACCCAGGCCCACGCCACCATGATGATCATGGGCGAGATCTGCACCCGGGCCTGCGCCTTCTGCAATGTCTCGACCGGCAAACCGGATGCCCTGGATCCCACCGAGCCCGCCCGCGTCGCTGACGCCGTTCTGAAAATGGGCTTGAAGCATGTGGTCATCACATCGGTGGACCGCGACGATCTTGCGGACGGCGGAGCTGCGCATTTTGCCGCTGTGGTCCGCGCCATCCGCAGTACGGCTACACAGACGACGATCGAGATCCTGACACCGGACTTCCTTCGCAAGCCCGTAGAAGCCGCCGAAACCGTGATCGACGCGAAGCCGGACGTCTTCAACCACAATCTGGAGACCGTGCCCCGGCTCTATCTGTCGATCCGACCCGGCGCCCGGTACTTCCACTCCCTGCGCCTGCTTGAGCGGGTCAAGGAACGGGATCCAACCCAGTTCACCAAGTCGGGTCTCATGGTGGGCCTCGGCGAGGCCAAGGAAGAGGTCATGCAGGTCATGGATGACATGCGCTCGGCCGGAATCGATTTCCTGACCATTGGCCAGTACCTGCAGCCAACCCGCAAACACGCCGCCGTGGATCGCTTTGTTACACCTGACGAGTTCAAGGCCTATGAGGAGATAGCCTACGCC
This sequence comes from Alphaproteobacteria bacterium PA2, assembly GCA_002256425.1. Taxonomy (NCBI): domain Bacteria; kingdom Pseudomonadati; phylum Pseudomonadota; class Alphaproteobacteria; species Alphaproteobacteria bacterium PA2. Next base: position 1,927,603 of record NKIZ01000001.1, read on the forward strand.
AAGGGCTTCCTGATGGTTTCCGCCAGTCCCTTGACCCGGTCTTCCCACCATGCCGGCGAGGACTTTGCGCGGCTCAAGGCGGCGCGGCTGACCCGGGCTGGCGTCTGAAGGCGTGCGGCACCAGGTCACAAGACGGCTGCCCTATGCCCCGGAGCAGCTTTATTCCCTGGTCGGCGACGTGGATCGTTATCCGGACTTCGTGACCTGGATCACCGGAATGCGGACCTGGAACGCCCGCATCGACGAACAGGGGGTCTCATGGGTGGATGCAGAAGCCAAGGTCGGGTTCAGCTTCCTGAAAGAGCGGTTCTCCACACGGGTGCGCCGCGATCCAGGCGCAATGCAGATCGATGTCGGCCTGATCTCAGGGCCGTTTGAGCGACTCAGAAACCGCTGGATCTTCACAGAGGACGGCGAAGGGACCGAAGTGCGCTTTGATATCGACTTCGCCTTCAAGTCGCGGATGCTGGACAACCTGCTTCAGAGCAATTTCGAGCTGGCCGTGGATCGGCTGATGACCTGCTTCGATGACCGGGCGAAAGCCCTGTACGGTCAGGATTGAGCCACCCGCTCCCGAAGGGCTTCCAGGGCGGCCTGGACCGCCGCGAGCTGAATCTCGGACCGGGTTTCAAGCTGGAAGAACTCTTCCCTGTGGTGAAGGCCATGGTTGGTGCGCGCAGTGGCGATGTGGACAGTGCCCACAGGCTTCATCCGCGTCCCGCCGCCTGGCCCGGCGACACCTGTAATGGCGACCGAGATATGGGCGTTGGAATTCTCAAGGGCGCCCTCAGCCATCATCCGGGAGACCGGCTCGGAAACTGCGCCGAGGTCAGCGATCAACTCGCCGGGCACATCCAGCAACTCCTGCTTTGCCCGATTGGTGTAGGTGACAAATCCACGCTCGAAGACATCTGACGCCCCGGGGATATTGCAGATCGCTGCTGCGACAAGGCCGCCGGTGCAGCTCTCTGCCGTGACGATCCGCAGGGACTTGCTGCGGGCCTCGTCCACCAGCAGGCGGGCCAGGGTTTCGATCTCGAGAGAAAACATGGCGTGGGCTCCGAGCAAATTAAGCAAGTGTGAGATAGCACCTGAATAACGCTATCGCCTCTGACACAAGCTGATTCGAGCCCATGACGCTGACAGAAGATCGAACTTCCCCACAGGCTTCGGCTTCCCAGTCGATTTTCGCCCTGACCATTTTCTTCAGCGCGGCCCTGGTCTTCGCCGTCGAGCCCATTATCGGCAAGCTGATGCTGCCCCTGCTGGGGGGTGGCCCATCGATCTGGAACACCAGTCTGGCCTTTTTCCAGGCCATGCTCCTGCTGGGCTACGGCTATGCCCACCTCCTGCAGAAGCTGAAGTCGCTCAAGCTCCAGGCCGTGATTCATCTGGGGCTGCTGGCCCTTGCTGCACTGGTTCTGCCGCTTCACGTCAGCGAATGGTTTGGCCCACCCAGCACGGATCGTCCGGTCCTCTGGCTGCTGGGCGCCCTTACCGGCTCGATAGGCGCGCCTTTCGCCATCCTTTCGGCCACGGCGCCCCTGGTACAGTCCTGGTTCGCCAGGACAGCCCAGGTCAAGGACGGGCCAGAGCCCTACGCTCTTTATGCCGCCAGCAATATCGGCAGCCTTCTGGCTCTTGTGGCCTATCCCGTCGTCATCGAACCCCTGACGGCCCTGCACAGCCAGACCTTCGGATGGAGCCTTGCCTATGGCGGGTTCGTCGCTCTGATCGCCATACTCGCCCTCAGGGTGGTCCGGTCACCTGCAAGGCCTCTGGAGATTTCCGCTCCGGTTGGCGCAGCTCCAACCTGGACGGAGCGGTTGCTCTGGGTGCTGTTGGCGGCGATCCCCTCCAGCCTGATGCTGGGTGTCACCAGCTTTGTGACCACGAACGTCGCCTCGGCCCCGTTTCTCTGGGTCATTCCCCTGGCCCTCTATCTTCTGACCTTCATCCTGGCTTTCTCCACCCGGCAGATACTGTCCCCCGATGGGGTGCTGACCTTTCAGGCAGCAGCAGTCGTGGCCTGCATCGCCTTCGTCGCCTTTGTGCCGGACAATCTGGCCCTGTCACTGATCGCCCATCTTGGGTGCTTCTTCCTCACAGCCCTGGTCTGTCATCAGGCCATGGTGGCACGCAGGCCAGAGCCGGGACGTCTGACCGAGTTCTATCTCTGGATGTCGGTTGGCGGCGTGGTCGGCGGCGGGTTCAACGCCTTTCTGGCGCCGGTCATCTTCAATGATGTCTGGGAGTATCCCCTGGTTCTGGTGGCGTCCTGTCTCGTCCGCCCATGGGGGCAGGGGCCCTTCCTGCGATGGCGCTGGCTGACCCTGGCTCTGGGTCTGGCGGCGGCCTTCACCTTTCCGATCTTCCGGCAGGTGGAAACCCAGTTTGGCGGTGAGGCCATGGGCGTCTTCCGGATTACCGACCCGGACATCGCCCTGCTGATCCCCCGCATTGGCATCGCCACGGCCCTGGTCTGCGCCTTTGTCCTGCGGCGGCGGGCGCAGCTGCTGTTCATCATGGCCCTGGCTATCGCCATCTCGACCCAGATTTCCGGCGTGTCCTCTGAGAGCCAGGCCCGCTGGCGCAGCTTCTTCGGCGTGGTGAAGGAGTCCCACCTGAATGTTCCGGAGATGGGCGGAGACGTCCGGATGATGGTCCACGGCACCACCCTGCATGGAGCCCAGGCCCAGAGCCCGCAATTCCGCTGCCGTCCTCTGGTCTACTACGCGCCAGAGACGCCGATCGGGCAGGTCTTCACGACCATTTCAGCCAGCAAGCCGGCCCTGCGTATCGGCGCTGTGGGTCTGGGGGCTGGCACCGTGTCAGCCTATGTCCGTCCGACCGACCGGCTGACCTTCTTTGAGATCGACCCGCTTGTGGTCAAGATCGCCTCGGACCCCAAACGCTTCACCTATGTCAGCGAGTGCGCCAAGGGGCCGATCGACTATGTGCTCGGGGATGCCCGGCTTACCCTTGCCCGCCAACCCAAAGACCTGTTCGACATACTGCTGGTGGATGCCTTTTCATCTGACAGCGTCCCGGTTCACCTCATGACGGTAGAGGCTGTCCGCGGGTATCTGAGCCATATCAAGCCAGACGGCGTTGTTGTGCTCCACCTCTCCAACCGGAATGTGGAGCTGTTGGGACCAGCCATGGCGGTGGCGCGCAAGGCAGGCGGTGTCGCAAGGGTGCAGAGCCATCAGATCGATCCCAACGCCCCGTCCCTGTGGGAGTCGTCCGAAGACGCATTGATCATCGCCCGGAACCGTGAGGCCCTGGCGGCCTTCGCCGGAGATCAGCGGTGGAAGCCAACCAATCCTGGTCTCGCCAAGCCATGGACTGATGACTACACCAACCTCATCGGCGCCATGATCGCGAAGATCCAGCAGAAGTCGACGGGTTAGGCCGGGAGGTCGACGGTGGCCACGGCCTGTGCCATCAGCCCCTCACCACGCCCGGTGAAGCCCATGCCTTCGGTCGTCGTCGCCTTCACGCTGACCCGGTCGATCTCGATGCCAAGGATTTCGGCAAGACGCTGACGCATGGCGTCACGATGGGGCCGGATCTTCGGCTGCTCACAGACAAGGGTCACATCCACATTCTGGATACGTCCGCCTTTTGCCCTGACGCGGTCAGCGGCATGGGCCAGGAAGCGGTCTGATGACGCCCCCCGCCACTGTGGATCCGAAGGCGGGAAGTGCTCACCAATGTCGCCATCCCCGATGGCGCCCAGCAGGGCGTCGGTCAGGGCGTGCAGACCGGCGTCGGCGTCGGAGTGGCCGATCAGGGTCTGGCTATGGGTGATCTCGACCCCACAAAGCCATACACTATCGCCCGGCCCCCACCGATGGGCGTCCACGCCAAAGCCCACACGGATGGACCGGGCCTGGTGGACAAGTGCTTCCGCCATATCGAAGTCCTCCGGATAGGTCAGCTTCAACAGCCTGGGATCACCCTGAACCAGGGCGATGTTTCCCCCAACTCTCTCAACGACGGATGCATCGTCTGTAGGTTCTTCGGTTGCAGGCCACTCATCGTACGCGCGCCGGAGACTACCCAGGCGAAAGGCCTGAGGGGTCTGGGCCCGCCACAGGCCATTGCGCGAAACGGTTTCAAGACCTGTGTCAGTCCGACGTTTCAAGGTGTCGGCCACAGGCAGGGCGGGGAGGGCGCCGTCGGCATGCCCCATCGCCTCGGTCAGCGCCAGGATGTGGGCAGGTGTGAGCAGGGGCCGGGCGGCGTCATGGACCATGACAATGCGGTCGTCTGGCTGCCTGATGGCCCCAAGGCCTGCCTGAACTGACAGGGCGCGGCTCGCGCCGCCATTCACACATCGCCATCCGGCGAGATGCTTCAGTTCGTCGCCCGCGGCTTCTTCCCACCCTTCGGCGACGACCACGACAATGTCGTCCACGCCGGCGGCGACAAACGCCTCGACTGACCAGGTCAGTACAGTGCGGCCGGCAAGGTTCCGCCAGGGCTTGGGGACGCCCGGCCCAGCCCGGGTGCTGGCGCCGGCGGCGACGACAATGGCGGAAACGTTCATGACCGTTGTTTAGGCCGACCTTCCACCATGTCCAGCCCGCCTGCGTTGCACCCGTAAACTCAGGGCTTTACCCCGGCCACATTGTTGCCTAAAAAGAGGGCGAACGGAGTGACTATTTTATGGGCAAATCGCTCAAGGTTGGTGAGGCAGTCGTCGGCGGCCGCGTGTGGATCGCCCCGATGACGGGAGTCTCCGACCTGCCATTTCGCAGGGCGGCCAGCCGTCTCGGCGCCAGTTATGTGGCCACTGAAATGGTCGCCAGCGCCGACTTCGCCCGCGGACGGCCTGACGTGGTGCGTCGCGCCGCCGTTGGGGAGGGGCTGCCCCTGATGGTTGTCCAGCTGGTCGGGAGGGATCCCGACCACATCGCCAGGGCCGCAAAGCTTGCGGCCGACGCCGGCGCACAGATCATCGACCTGAACTTCGGATGCCCCGCCAAGGAAGTCACCAGCGGCGCTGCGGCCGGCTCGGCGCTCATGCGGGAGCCTGACCTCGCCGGTCGGCTGATGGCGGCCGCCGTCGCTGCGGTAGATGTGCCCGTGACGGTCAAGATGCGCCTGGGATGGGACTCGGCTTCGATGAACGCGGCTGAGCTCGCCAGGACTGCAGAGTCACTTGGGGTGCAGGCTGTCACGGTTCACGGTCGCACCCGTTGCCAGTTCTACAAGGGCCATGCCGACTGGGCCGCCGTTGCAGAGGTCAAGGATGCGGTGAGTATTCCGGTGATCGTCAATGGCGACATACATGACGCGGCCAGCGCCCAACGCGCCCTGGATCTGTCCGGCGCCGATGGAGTGATGATCGGGCGCGGGGTCTATGGCCGGCCCTGGATCGCAGCTGAAATCGAAGCCGGGCTGGATGGCCGCCCCTTCGAGGCGCCGGATCTTCAGGCTCGGCTGGCTATCGTGCTCGAGCATTTTGAGGATTGCCTGTCGTTTTATGGAGCCCGGATCGGGATCCGGGTCTTCCGGAAACATCTGGCGGCCTATGTCGACCAGGCCCCGATGCCCCTGGATGAGGCTGCGCGGAAGTCCGCCAGGCAGGACCTCTGCCGCCTTGATGATCCTGGTGGCGTCATTGCCGGCCTGAAGGCGCTCTGGCGCGAGCCATCGGAGAAACTGGCGGCATGACCTCACGATTCCAGACTTCGGCGTTCGGGCCAGACCTGAGCGCCCTGAAAGCGGCGGCCTTCGACTTTTCACCGGAACCTGCCCTGGTTGTCAGCGCAGACGGCGCCCTGGTTGCAGCCAATGAGGCGGCCGAGAGGCTGTTCGGGCAGGGTCTCAGCCTTCTTTCTCGGGGCCGTTTCGGCGCCGCCCTTCCGCATGGTTCCGCCCTGGTGTCCCTGCTCAATCGGGCCCTTGAAGAGAATGCGCCGGTCCGGGAGCGGGAAGTGGAAATTTCCCTGTTCGGCCTGCCGTCCTTCGAGGCTGACGGCGCCGCTGTGCCCCTGGGGGATGGCTCGGTTCTCCTGACCCTTCACGTCAAGGGCGGCCATCTGGCTGTCGAGCGCGGCGGAGCCGAAGCAGCCGGACTGAGGACCATTGTCGGCCTGGGGCGGATGCTTGCCCATGAGATCAAGAATCCCCTGGCCGGGATCCGGGGTGCGGCTCAGCTCCTGAAAGCTGGGGCCCGGTCAGAGGATACGCCTCTGGCCCAGCTGATCGTCGATGAGACGGACCGGGTGCGGCGTCTGGTCGACCGGATGGAGGCGTTCTCGGATGACGCCCTGCCGGACTGCAAGCCCATCAATATTCACCAGGTCCTGGATCGGGTGCGGGCTCTTGCGGCAAATGGCGTGGCGGACGGACTGGTCCTGCGCGAGCGCTATGACCCGTCCTTGCCCCTGACCCCGGGCGATGAGGATCAGCTGATCCAGGTCTTCCTCAATCTGGTCAAGAACGCTGCCGAGGCCGCCCACTCCCGTGGCGACAATCGCGGTGAGATCGTGATCCAGACCGCCTTCCGACACGGCGTGCGGATACGGGCCACCCAGGGTCAGAACCTCCGTGGGGCGCCTCTGGAAATCCGTATCCAGGACAACGGCCCCGGTGTGCCGGCTCATCTCCGCGAGAGCCTGTTCCAACCTTTTGTAACGACCAAGGCCAATGGCGCCGGTCTTGGTCTGGCCCTGGTGTCAAAGCTGGTCTCCGCTCATGGCGGCCTGATTGATTTCGACTCCGAGCCTGGCCGCACGACATTCCGCGTGCTGCTGCCGATTGTGACCGATGAGGACTCCCTGGCATGAGCTCGAGCAACGCCAACAAGAAGATACTCATCGCCGACGATGACAGTTCGATCCGTCTGGTCCTGAGCCAGGCCTTCACACGACTGGGCTATCAGGTCAGGGCCACCGGCAACGCCACCACCCTTCTGAAATGGGTTTCAGAAGGCGAGGGGGATCTCGTCATTACTGATGTCATGATGCCGGACGAAAACGTGTTCGACGTGCTGCCCCGGATCCGCAAGGAACGGCCCAAGCTGCCCGTCATCGTCATGAGCGCCCAGAACACCCTGCTTACGGCGGTCAGCGCCGCAGAGGTCGGGGCTTTCGACTATGTGTCCAAGCCCTTTGACCTGGACGACATGACCTCGGTCGCGCGGCGCGCCCTGTCGCGACCAGCAGACAGTGAAGCCTCCAAGGCGCAGGCGAGAGCCGTCAGGGATGAGCGCCTGCCTCTCATTGGCCGGTCCGGCCCGATGCAGGACGTCTACAGAACAATTGCCCGCCTGGTAGGGGCAGACCTTACGGTCCTGATCACCGGGGAAAGCGGCACGGGGAAGGAACTGGTCGCCCGCGCCCTGCACGACATGGGACGGCGCAAGGACGGAAAGTTTGTCGTCATCAACCTGGCCGCCGTCCCGAGGGAGCGGGTCGAGGTCGAGCTCTTCGGACGTGAAGACGGCGACTGGGGCAAGCTGGTCGAGGCGGACGGCGGAACCCTGTTCCTGGACGAGATCGGGGACATGCCCCTGGACGCCCAGACCCGGCTGTTGCGGGTCATTGATGGCACAGAGGCGGCGATCAATCCAAAAACCGGCCGACGCCCCAATGCGCGGATCATCGCCGCCACCAACCGGGACTTGAGAGGCCTCATCCAGCAGGGGTTGTTCAGGGAAGACCTGTTCTTCAGGCTGAATGTTGCGCCCCTTCGCCTGCCGCCGCTCAGGGATCGAACTGAAGACATTCCGGACCTGGCAAGAGCCTTCCTGCTGAGGGCAAATCGGGAGGGGCTTCCATCCAAGACCATCGACAGCAGCGCCCTTGAGCGTCTCAAGACCCATTCCTGGCCGGGGAATGTCAGGGAGCTGGAAAATCTGGTGCGCAGGGTATGCGCCCTGTACGGCGAAGACCTGATTACCGCCCGGATTGTCGACAAGGAACTGGCCGAGCATCAGGCTCCGGTGATCGGTCAGGAGGGCCCGCTGAGCCTTGCCCAGTTGGTCGAGCGACACCTGTCGGGCTATTTCGCAGAGCAGCCGGACGGGATTCCGCCTGCTGGCCTCTATGATCGGGTTCTGGAAGAGATCGAGCGTCCCCTGATCCACCTCACCCTCGGCGCGACCCGGGGCAATCAGGTGCGGGCCGCAGAGATACTCGGCCTGAACCGGAACACTCTGCGCAAGAAGATCCAGGATCTGGGTGTCGAAATGCGGTCCGGCCGCCGCTAGACCGTAGCGGTGACGCCACATTGGTGTTGAGTTTGAGGTACAGGTGCGGCTATTATGCCACGCATATGACCTCTGCTACCCACCCACTCGAGGCTCATCTGACCCGGGCCGCCAGGATCTGGCGGCTTGTTCAATCACGCTATGCCCTTGTGGGCGCCTATGTTCTGGCGCTCTTCCTCACCGGCATCGCCATTCTGCTGGCAGCTTCTCCGCCCGAAACCGGGCCGCTTGCCCCGGCCAGCCGAAACATCCTGATCATCCTGGGTCTGAACCTTGGCCTGATCTTTTTCCTGGCGGCGACTGTCGGCATCAGGCTCCTGGAATTGCTTGACGCACAATCCAGCGATGCGGGCGCCAGGCTTCACCTTCGTTTTGTAACGACCTTCGCCTTCGCGGCCATGGCGCCGGCCCTGGTGGTCTTCTTCTTTTCCGGCGTGCTGGTGAACCGCGGGGTTGATGACTGGTTTTCCACCCGCGTGCAGACGGTTGTTGAGAACTCCGCCACGGTCTTCCGTTCCTATATGGACGAGCAGAAGCGCTATGTGAGCGACCACGTCGCCCTGATGTCCGAAGACCTGAACCGGGCCTCCGGCGCCCTGCAGACCAGCCCGGTGACCTTCAGTCACTTTCTGGCGCAGCAGGCTGCGGATCAGGGTTTCCAGGCGGCATACCTGATTGATCGCGAGGGGCGCATCCTTGCCCTGGCTGAAATCGGCAAGGCTCCGGCCTATGCCATTCCCCCGGAGTCCGGCTTCAAGGCCGCTGACGAAGGGGACATATTCGTATCCTCTGACCTGACCCGGAGCCTCTACAGGCTCAAATCCTATGAGGACGCCTATCTCTACCTTTCGCGACCGATCGAAAACGGAATCGTCGAGAACCTGACCGAGGCTGAGGCGTCCCTTGGGTCCTATCGGGAGGCCGCCCAGAGCCGTCAGAGGATCCAGACCGTCTTTGCCCTGTCCTATGCCGAAACAGCCCTGCTGGTGCTGGTGGGCGCAGTCTGGCTGGGGATGGCGGCCGCCAATGCGATTTCCGGACCCGTAAGCCGACTGGTGCAGGCCGCAGGCAAGGTGGCGGGCGGGGACCTTTCAGCCAGAGTCGATGCAGACAACGACCCCGAAGAGATCGCCGTCCTGTCCCACGCCTTCAACAACATGACCCGGGACCTGCAGCATCAGCAGCATGCCCTGACCCTGGCCAGCGATGAGGCGCAACAGCGCAGTCGCTTCATCGAAACCGTCCTGTCCGAAGTGTCGGCAGGGGTGCTGGCTACCGACGGTGATGGACGGATCTCGGCCGCCAATCGTCAGGCGGTTTCCCTGCTGGATCTTCCCGGGGACAGGGGCCACGGCCTGAGTCTGGACGAAGTCGCCCCGGAACTTGTCGGCATAGCCCGCGACGCCGGTCTGGCCGGCATAGCCGAGGGCGAGGTTGATGTGTCCCGCACCAGGGAAACCCGCCGCCTGCGGGTACGGGCCAGCCGCAGCGAGGAAGGTCTGGTTCTGACCTTTGACGACATTACCCGGCTTGTTTCGGCCCAGAGGAACGCCGCCTGGCGCGATGTGGCTCGCCGCATCGCCCATGAGATCAAGAACCCCCTGACGCCCATCCAGCTTTCGGCCGAGCGGATCCGTCGGAAGTTCCGTGGCGGAATTCAGCCAGCCGACCTTGAGACCTTCGATCGATGCACGGAAACCATTGTGCGGCAGGTGGGTGATATCGGCCGGATGGTCGACGAATTCTCATCCTTCGCACGGATGCCAACCCCGACCTTTGCGCCCCACGACCTGTCAGACCTCCTAAGGGAGGCCGTCTTTGCTCAACGTGTGGCCAATCCGGACATGGACATCGTCCTGGCTGAGCCTCACAGGTCGGCCGAAGTGCGCGCCGACGGCCGCATGATCGCTCAGGCGCTGACCAATGTGCTCAAGAATGCTGTTGAGGCTGTCGCTGCTCGAACGGCGAAGAACCCTGACCCCCCCGGCCGGATCACAGCCGAAATCATTCAGGGCGCCGAGGGCGTGACCATCAGGATTGAAGACAATGGCCTCGGACTGCCAGCCAAGGATCGCGACCGGCTTACCGAGCCCTACGTCACTACCCGAGACAAGGGGACAGGCCTCGGCCTGGCGATCGTGAAACGTATCCTGGAAGATCACGGCGGCGAGTTGGTCCTGACTGACGCCGTCAATGGCCCCGGGGCCCTTGCGGTCCTGTCCCTTCCATCAAGCCCCGGCGACCAGGGTGAAACATTGGTCGCAGACACAAGTGTGGAGGCTCCCCATGGCGGCTGATGTCCTGGTAGTCGATGACGAGGCCGATATCCGGGATCTCGTAGCCGGCATCCTTTCCGATGAAGGCTATGACGTCCGTACAGCCAACGATTCAGAGTCCGCCCTGGCAGCCATCCGCGCCCGCAAGCCGGCCATTCTGGTCCTGGACATCTGGATGCAGGGCGGCGGCATGGACGGCCTTGAGCTGCTGGATCTTGTCCGGACCCTCGACGCTGACCTCCCTGTCATCATGATCTCGGGTCATGGCAATATTGAAACCGCTGTCAGCGCTATCAAGCGCGGCGCATACGAGTTCCTTGAAAAGCCGTTCAAGTCGGACCGCCTGCTCCTGGCCGTTGAGCGGGCTCTGGAGTCTGCAACCCTCAAGCGTGAGAACCGCCGGCTGCGGGCGCAGACCATTGTTCCTGACGGCCTCATCGGCAAGTCCATGGCGACCCAGCAATTGCGGGGCCTGATCGCCAAGCTGGCCGGCGCCAACAGCCGCGTCCTGATTTCGGGCCCACCTGGCGCCGGTAAGGAAACCGTGGCCCGCCTGATCCATGGCGCCAGCCCCAGGGGCAAGAGTGAGTTCCTGGCCATCAGCGCAGCAGGCATGACCCCGGAGCGGGTGGATGTGGAACTGTTCGGCGAAGAAGGGGAGGGAGGCCGTCCCGCCAGGATCGGCGTCTTTGAGCGTGCCCATGGTGGCACCCTCTATCTCGATGAAGTCGCCGACATGCCGCGGGAAACCCAGAGCCGCATCCTGCGCGTGCTGGTGGAACAGCGGTTCAGAAGGGTGGGCGGTGCTTCGGATGTCCAGGTGGATGTCCGTGTGGTGTCCTCGACCTGCCGGGACCTTCGCGACGAAATCGCTGCAGGCCGATTCCGGGAGGACCTGTTCCACCGCCTCAATGTGGTGCCGATCTCGGTGCCGGGCCTGGCGGAGCGACGGGAGGATATTCCCGAACTGGTGGATTTCTTCATCCAGAAGATCTGTGACGCCACTGGCATGACCCGGCGCAGGCTCGCCGATGACGCCCTGGCTGCCCTCCAGGTCCGGCCCTGGCCAGGCAATCTCAGTCAGCTGCGGAACAATGTTGAGCGCATGCTCATCCTTGCTGCCGGAGATCCGTCGGACCTGATTACGGCGGAAATGATGCCCGGCGACGTCTCACCGACCACAGCGGGCGGGTCAATCGGGGCTGAGCGGATCATTTCCCTCCCGCTCCGGGACGCCAGGGAGTTGTTCGAGCGGGAATATCTCCACGCCCAGATGCTCCGCTTTTCAGGCAATATTTCGCGGACCGCAGCCTTCATCGGCATGGAACGTTCCGCCCTTCACCGCAAACTGAAATCGCTTGGCCTCTCCAGTGGTCGCGGCGCCGATAACGGGGACGAATAGATGGGCCGGATCGCCTATGTGAACGGACGCTTCGAGCGTCACGCCGAATCCTTTGTCCACATCGAGGACCGTGGCTACCAGCTGGCTGATGCAGTCTACGAGGTCTGGGCCCTGTTTGACGGCAAGCTGGCCGATCCCGAAGGCCACTTCGCCCGGCTGGAACGCAGCCTCTCAGAGCTTCAGATCGACATGCCCATGAGCCGCAAAGCCCTGACCATTGTCCTGCGGGAGACGGTCAGGCAGAACCGGATCCGGGACGGATTGCTCTACCTGCAGGTCAGCCGGGGTGTCGCGCCCCGGGATCATGCCTTCCCCACCAACCCGGTTCCCCCGGCCATCGTGATCACGGCCAAGGCGATTGATCGCGCAGCGGCAGAGGCAAAGGCGGCCAAGGGCGTTTCGGTCATTACGGTGCCGGAAAACCGCTGGGGTCGGTGTGACATCAAGACTGTCGGCCTCCTGCCCAACGCCATGGCCAAGCAGGCGGCCAAGGAACAGGGTGGCGCGGAAGCCTGGTTTGTCGATGAACTGGGCTTTGTCACGGAGGGCGCCTCTTCCAACGCCTGGATCGTCAAGGCCGATGGAACCGTCAAGACCCGGGACACCAACGCCAACATCCTGCGTGGCGTCACCCGATACACACTCCTCGACATACTCCAGGCCGAGGGGATTTCCGTTGATCAGAGCCCCTTCACCCCGGCTGAAGCCCTGGCCGCCAGCGAGGCCTTCATCACCGGCGCCGGCGCGCTCGTCCTGCCGGTTGTCGTCGTCGACGGCAAGCCCGTCGGAAATGGCAAGGTCGGCCCTGTGGCAAGCCGGCTGCGGCGCCTATATATTGAACAAGCCCGTTCCACGGCGATATAGCCAGACGGGACCGATTGCGTCTGTCACAGTGGTCGGCGTATCTGAACTCGCGTGTGTGGGGCGGTTTTCGCCCTCGAAAACAAGAAGAGGCGAAAAGCCATGTCAAACGACAAGAAACAGAACCTGCAGGACACCTTCCTCAACAGCGTCCGCAAGACCAAGACACCCCTGACCATCTTCCTCGTGAACGGCGTCAAGCTGCAGGGCGTGGTCAGCTGGTTCGACAATTTCTGCGTCCTGCTTCGCCGGGACGGCCAGTCCCAGCTGGTCTATAAGCACGCCATCTCCACCATCATGCCGGCAGCCCCGGTCCAGCTCTACGAACCGTCGGAAGATGAGGACGATTGACCTCGCAATTGATTGACCGCGAAGCCCCGATCCAGGGGGCTGTTGTCGTTCATCCCGACCGTGATCCCCGTGGCGCCAGCCGCAGCGGGGCCGCGCGCCTTGAAGAGGCCGTGGGCCTGGCCCTGGCGCTTGACCTGGAAATCCGCGACGCCCTGATCGCCCCCTTGCGCAAACCAACCCCTGCGACCCTGTTCGGGTCCGGCAAGGTCAAGGAGATCGGCGATCTCTGCGAAGCGCTCGAAGTCGATGTCGCCATCGTAGATGACGCCCTGACCCCGGTGCAGCAGCGCAATCTGGAGAAGGCCTGGGGCGTGAAGGTCATCGACCGCACGGGCCTGATCCTCGAGATCTTCGCCCGTCGGGCCCGCACCAAGGAAGGTCGGCTCCAGGTCGAACTTGCAAGGCTCTCCTATGAGCGCTCGCGCCTGGTCCGGACCTGGACCCACCTGGAGCGCCAGAGAGGCGGCTTCGGCGTCATGGGCGGTCCTGGGGAAACCCAGATCGAAACCGACCGACGGCTGATTGCCGAGAAGATCGCCAAGCTGAAGCGCGATCTGGTGGAGGTGCGCCGCACCCGCACACTTCAGCGCGCTGCCCGCCAGAGGGCGCCTGCACCCTCCGTCGCCCTGGTTGGTTACACGAACGCCGGCAAGTCGACCCTGTTCAACAGGCTGACCCAGTCCGATGTGGTCGCCCAGGACATGTTGTTCGCGACCCTTGATCCGACCTTGCGGACCCTAAAGCTGCCGGACGGACGGCCAGCTGTGCTTTCAGACACAGTAGGCTTCATTTCCGACCTGCCCCACGAACTGGTGGAGGCCTTCCGCGCCACCCTGGAAGAGGTCAAGGAAGCCGACGTCATTCTGCATGTGCGCGACATTTCCAGCGAGGAAACCGACGCCCAGGCCCAGGACGTCCGCAAGGTCCTGTCCCGGCTGGGCGTTGAGATGAATGAACGTCGGGTCATCGAAGTCTGGAACAAGCTGGACCTTACCGAGGTGGCTGACAGGGAAAACCTGCGAGGCGACGCCCTCAGATCCACCCCGGCCGCTGTGCCTGTTTCGGCTGTCAGCGGAGAGGGCTGCGACACGCTTCTGGCCATGATCGCCGATCTGGTGGACGAAGCGGCGCCAGTCGGCATCGACATACCGGCGGGGGAGGGTGCGGCCCTGGCCTGGCTTTATCGTCACGGTCGCATCATCAGTCGCAGGGACCGGGAGTCCGGCGAGATATCCCTTGCGGTCAGCCTCAGTGAGCAGGCCCTCGGTCAGTTCGAGCAGTTCTTCCCGGGCCTGGAGCCAAAGCCGATCTAGGGGTTCCCGGCCTTCTCCGCGCGCTTGGCGTCATTCCACAGGGCGTCCATTTCGGCCAGATCCGAGTCCGCGGCCGAACGTCCCCGGGCGCGAAGTCCATCTTCGATGAAGCGGAATCGACGCTCGAACTTGGCGTTGGACTGCCGCAAGGCATCCTCCGGGTCGATATCCAGGGTCCGGGCGATATTGGCGACCACAAACAGGACGTCGCCCAGTTCATCCCGGGTCTTGGCCCGGTCGTCGGCTGCAACCTCAACCTTCAGTTCCTCGACTTCCTCGTCGAGCTTGGCCAGGACCTCATCCACCGTCGGCCAGACAAAGCCGACGCTGGCTGCCCGCTTCGAAAGCTTCACCGCACGGGAGAGAGCCGGCATGCCCTGGGGAATATCGTCCAGCAGTCCGGACTTCGCCGGCTTCATCGCCCTTTCCTGGGCCTTGATGACGTCCCAGGCCGCAACCTGCTCCCCACTGGACCTCGGACCTTCGGACCCAAAGACATGAGGATGCCTGCGGATCATCTTGGCGCAGATGGCCTCGACCACGTCTTCGAACCGGAAGGCCTGCTGCTCCTCAGCCATGCGGGAATGAAAGACGACCTGGAACAGCAGGTCTCCCAACTCCTCGCGCAGGTCGGTCAGATCCTCCCGCTGGATGGCGTCCGCCACCTCATAGGCTTCCTCGACCGTGTAGGGCGCAATGGTCGCAAAGGTCTGCTCCAGGTCCCAGGGGCAACCTGTGTCCCTGTCCCGCAGGCGCGCCATGATGGCCAGCAGTCGGTTCATGGGGTCGGTTTCAGGCTGAGTCGGGCTTTGCATGGGCTCAGAGAACCCCGGCGCCAGGCGGGAGACAAGCCCCCGGATTCAGCGGATATTTTGAAGCCCCGGCCTTGACGGCGCCCTTGCTGAAGGCGAGCCTCTGCCTGGGGACAAGGCGCAGTCAAAAGGAGTGGCAAATGGCCCACAAGTTCGAAATCTACAAAGACAAGGCGGGTGAATTCCGGGTCCGCTTCAAGTACAATGATGAAGTGATGTTCTCGACCGAGGGCTATTCCTCCAAGGCCTCTGCAAAGAACGCCATCGAGTCCATCAAGAAGAATGGTCCGGACGCACCGACCGACGATACGACGGACTGATCACCACATAAGGGGGCTTCGGCCCCCGCCTTTGGAGAGCTGCAGTGACCGGCATCTATGATTTCTCCGTTCGGGCCCCTGATGGCTCGGAGACGCCATTGCGTGACTTCGAAGGCAAGGTGATCCTCATCGTCAATACAGCCTCCAAGTGCGGATTCACGCCCCAATATGAGGGGCTGGAGGCGCTCTATCGGGAGCACAACGATGCAGGCCTCGCCATTCTGGGCTTTCCCTGCAACCAGTTCGGCGCCCAGGAGCCAGGGGACGCCAAGGAAATCGCCAACTTCTGCTCCCTTACCTATGACGTGACCTTCCCGTTGATGGCCAAGATCGACGTCAACGGCCCCAAGGCCGACCCGCTCTTCGCCTACCTGAAAAAGCAGAAGGGCGGGCTGCTGGGCGACGCCATCAAATGGAATTTCACCAAGTTCCTGATCGGCAGGACAGGCAAGGTTCTGGGCAGGTATGCGCCAACCGTGACCCCGGCGGCGCTTGAAGGGGACATCAAGCGGGCTCTGGCGGCCTAGTTTCCGGTTTTGAGCCCCAGGGTCGCCAGCAGGCCCACCAGATACCTCCGGACCTCATCCTCGCCGCCGCCATCGGTGTGGGACACCAGCCGGTTGAGCAGGGCGCCATAGAGCATGTCGTAGATCAGGTCGGCAGGCGCCGCCTCGTCGATGATATCTTCCGTGATCGCGGCCTGCATGAGCCGGGCGAAGATCAGCCGCTGCGGCCGCGCAATGGTCTCATTGAAGAGGAAGGTCAGGTCCGCCCTGGCCTGGGGTTGGGCGATGATTTCCCCCGCCAGCCTGCGGTAGAATGGCGAGAGCATGAGTTTCGGGGTCTGTAGGATGAACCAGTCCAGCCGCGCCCGGAAATCCCGCTCAGCCCAATCCGGCGGGGAGGCGTCATCATCAGCGGTGCGAGCCTCGATCGCCGCCACCAGCAACTGGGGTCTGGATGCCCATCGGCGATAGATTGCGGCGCGACTGACGCCAGACCGCCGGGATATCTGGTCATAGCTGACATTGTCCAGACCGCCTTCGATGAACAGGGTCAGGGCCATATCCAGTATGGCGCGATCCACCGCCGGATTACGCGGGCGTCCTCGCCTGGCTTTGTCGGTCATTCTGCAATCCTCATTGCGCACTGAATGTGTATCGTAATAAGCCTGCGGGCAAGTCTTACCGTAGTTAGGCCATTTGAAAGCAGTTTCGGTGAGGATTTCGCGGACCAAGGAGCCGCCATGACCCTCAACGACGCCATCGCCAGCCTTCGGGGCAAGACAGACCTGACCGCGGACGACGCCCTGCTGATGCGCCGCGCCGTGTTTGCCGGTGATGTTGCGATTGATCGCGAGGAAGCCGACGCCCTGTTTGAACTCAATGCGGGGGCAGGAACCCTGGCGCGGGAATGGCGTGACTTCTTTGCGGAGGCCATCACAGACTTCGTGGTTCGCCAGCAGGCGCCTGCCGGCTATGTGAATGAGACCCAGGCAGGCTGGCTGATCGAGGCCTGCTCACGCCATGGCCGTCTGCGGGAAGATGAGCTGGACGCCTTGGTGCATGTTCTGGAGGCCGCCGACCACTGCCCACAGCAATTGCAGGACTTCGTGCTTTCCAGCCTCAGGAGCCTGGCTCTCTGGCGCCTGCATAATCACCGAAGGCTCACGGCCTCCGACATAGCCCGACTGAAGCGTCTGCTGTTCGCCACAGGCGGGGCAGGGGATATTGGCGTCACCCGCGCCGAGGCTGAGGCCCTGCTGGACATCAATGACGCCCTGGGAGACGCCCGGGTTGAGGGTGATTGGCGCGCCCTGTTCGTCAGCGCGGTCGCCAACAGCGTGCTGTTCCGGTCGACCTGGTCGCCTGTTGCCGAACGGGCGGCGCAGAATGAAGCCTGGGCGCAGGACATCGAGATCAACCCCATGAAGCGCCTGGGTGACATGAGATCCGCCATGGATGGCGTACGTGATGGCTTCGCCGCCCTGGCGACCTGGAACTTCGACAACAAGGCCTGGGCTGATCAGGTCGAGGCCAAGGCCGGCCTGATGGCCGAGGCTGAGGCGGTGACCGAGGATGAAGCGTCCTGGCTGTTCGACCGCCTGGGCCGAAATGGCCGTTTCGACGAGAATGAGCGGGCTCTGGTGGAGTTCATCCGCAAGAATGCGGGCGCCACAGGCCCTGGCTTTCAGGTCCGACTGAACCAGCTGGGCGCTCTGGGTGGTTCCTAGAGCGGAATGACCTTGGGGGCGGAGGAGGGGATGTGGCTTTTCCACACCTTCAGGCGCTCGCGCTCTTCCTCATTGATGTCGGGGTCAAAGTCCTGGCTCTCCGACCGGCTATCTGCCATCCGGCTGAGGAGGGGATAGGATACGTCAAGAAGGTCGTCGGTCTTGGTCAGATCAAATTCCGTCATGCAGGTGACATAGCGAAGGAAGACCTGCGCCTCCTTCACCATCCGGGCATCGTCAAACTTGATTCCAAGATCCAGAAGGGTCTCTGCCTGGGCCCGAAGGGATCGCAGGGCCTGGGCCGGATCGTGATCCTTGAAGGCGATGGCGAATTCCACGATCTTCAACGCCTGCTGCAGCCTGGCCAGATCCGGCATGCGGCCATCGCCAAGGCGCTTCTTTGGGCCGGTGAAGGTTGCGGAGTTGAACCTGCGCCGATCGGGGCCGACATACCGCATGCCCTCAATCCAGTCCCTGGACTTCAGGGTGACAGCCTGCAGGCGACGGGACAGGTCAACCGGGGTGAAGGGGCGGACCAGGAATTCGTGCACGCCGGCGTCCCGGGCGGCAAAGATAACGTCGGCCGTCGCGCTCGACGTCGCGGCTATGATCGGGGCGTGGCGGCAGGCCATATAGCTGCGACGGATCCGGCGCACCAGCTGGAGCGCCGCGCCAGGATCACCGCCTAGATCAATGATGAAGAGCTGCGGGTTGAAATCCTTGGCCAGCTCAAAACCGATATCATTGGTCTCTACGCAGTGGATCTTGCCCGAACAGAACTGCCGCATGGCGTCACGCAGCATCCGCGCGCTGCCAGGACTGGAGTCAACAATCAGCACCCGCTGCAGGCGGGGCGACATCTCATCCTTGAGCTTGGCTTGATTGCGCACGGCGACCGTCGAAAGTTGTACAAGGCCAACCTAAGAGGGAATGGTGAATGAAGTCCTGATTTCGCCAGGGTGGCTAGCTGGACGGACAGGGGAGCTGTCTGTCGCCGCCAACAGACCAATAGAGTTCACGAGCCGGACCATTCTCCTCGTCCTCAACGCCCCGGGCTGCGGACAGCCCAGCGTTTTTGCGTGTGATCGCAGTTCCTGTCCATTGTCTAGGCAGGTTAGAAATGTCACCGACGGGTAGGTGAGGGGAGCGGGCGGGCGCGTAGCCCTGGCAGCGCGCAGAGCCCGAGCGCTGCCCTCTAGACCGCCGCTCTTGGCGCGGCTCTTGACCCTTTAGTCCCGGAACTCACCAAAGACCTACTTCTTCAACGGCCTTAGACGCAGGAGCTCGGCCTTAGGTTCATCTGTGGTGACGTAAATGAAGCCGTCCGGGCCTTGAGCGACCGACTTCATCCGCACGCAGCGATCCATCAGCAGCTTCTCTTCAGCCACCACCCTGCCGGCTTTCATCTCAAGGCGAACCAGTTGCTCGCCCGAAAGGCCGGTAATGAATGCGTTGCCCCTCCAGCCTGGCAATGCTCGGCCCGTGTAGAACATCAGGCTACCGGGGGCGATCGAGGGGTTCCAGTAATAGGCCGGTTGCTCCATGCCCTCCTGGGCGGTCTTGCCGCCATTGATCAAGGTGCCACCGTTCTCGCGGCCATAGCTGATCACCGGGAACCCGTAATTGCCACCGGCCTTGATCCGGTTCAGCTCATCACCGCCGCGCGGGGTGTTCTCCGCCACCCACAGGGCGCCGGTCCTCGGATCAATCGCTGCGCCATGCACGTCGCGGAAACCCAGGGCATAGATCGCTGGATTGGCCGTGGTGTCCTTCACAAAGGGATTATCCTTCGGGATTGAGCCGTCGCGATTGATCCGCAAGACCTTGCCAAGTTGGCTCTGCAGCGACTGTGGGTTGGGTCCACCGGAATCGATCACGGCCGAAGGGATCAACAGCGTTCCGTCGCGGGCTTGCACAATGCGGCGCGGCAAGATGTCAGGACCTTCACGCAGGATCTTCAGATCCTCCAGCGCCATGCCATCAAGTGAGAGCTTCGCACTGGCGATGCGGCCCACAGCCGCCGGATCAGTGTCACTCAGCCGGGTCACGTAGCCCAGATAGAGCGTGCGGTTGTGGGCAAAGTCACGGTCCAGGCTCACATCATACATACCTGACAGCCGGGCGTTCTGGATTGCCGGAGAGCCCGCAAGGGGCTCGGAGGCGACGCCGTTCTGGTCAATGATGCGCAATCCGCCCGCCCGGATCGAGATCAATGCCCGACCGTCTGGCAACACCGCCAGGCCCCAGGTTCGATCAACTTTTGCCACCACGTCCACTTCAAAAGCTTGTTTTGAATTGGCGAGCGGTGCTCGGGTCTGACCCGCGAATGTGGGCGGCGGCGCATAGCCATCGGCGGCATTGCGGTTCTTGCCGCAGAGCGCCGTGATCCGGGCGTTCTCAGCGGGCGATCCTGCGACGCCGGCATAATCTGGTCCTGGAAGATAGTTGGGCGTAGTGGCCTGCGACCAGGCCGTAGTGAGGTGGGTGAAGGCCAGGCTGATCGCCAATCCGGTCGTCATTAGATGTTTTCTGGCGATGACCATAGCTGTGTCCCCACTATCCCGCGTCGAGCCTGCGGCCCTCACACATATCAGCTTAGTGCGAGTTAGCCGACGCTGAACACGTGCTTGTAAGACCCTTGCTGGTGCGCTTGCCGGGCGGCTGTGGTTCCTGGCTTGCGCAGATCAGGGTGGGGAGGCCGCACTGAACGGGAACAATATCCATCCTTCGCCTAAGGAATATTATCAGAAATATTCTCGACACAGAAGTCGCCATCCCAGGAAAACACCCCTTGTGACGCAGCGGCACGTCAGGCTTCGCCTTGCGGGGCGAATTCCGGACAACTAGCCTAGCCCCGAGGCCGTTCAGCGGCAAACGGGAGACGAAGTTCCATGAAGGCCTGCATCATCGGCGCCGGTTGCTCCGGGTTCACGACGGCAAAGCGACTGAAGGATGTCGGCGTCGACTATGACTGCTTTGAAGCGTCGGACGACATTGGCGGCAACTGGTACTTCAAGAACCCCAACGGGATGTCAGCCTGCTATTCAAGCCTGCACATCGACACCTCGAAATGGCGCCTGGCCTTCGAGGATTTTCCGGTGCCGGCGGACTGGCCGGATTTCCCGCATCACAGCCAATTGCTGCAATATTTCAAAGACTACGTGGATCACTTTGATCTTCGCCGCACCATCACCTTCAACACCGCCGTCGTTCACGCCGGGCGCAACGCCGCTGGGCTCTGGGAGGTGAAGTTATCCACAGGCGAAACAAGGACATACGACGTACTCTTCGTATGCAATGGACATCACTGGAGCCCGCGGATGCCGGATTATCCCGGGCATTTCGACGGGCCGATCCTGCACAGCCATGCCTATAACGATCCCTTCGATCCGGTAGACATGCGCGGAAAGAATGTCGTGGTGGTGGGCATGGGCAATTCGGCCATGGACATCGCCTCGGAGCTGGCCCAACGCCCCCTCGCCCGCACCCTGACCGTTTCAGCCCGTCGCGGCGTCTGGGTCCTGCCCAAGTACATGAACGGCAGACCGGCGGACAAGGCGGCCCTTCCGCCCTGGTTCCCCCGCAAGCTGGGTCTGTCCATGGCTCGCAAGGCGATCAAGAAGTCCCTGGGCGCCATGGAGAGCTATGGCTTGCCCAAGCCGGACCACGAACCCCTGGAGGCTCACCCCTCGGTAAGCGGGGAATTCCTCACCCGGGCCGGCTGCGGCGACATCAAGTTCAAGCCTGCAATCAAGGCCCTGGAAGGCAAGCAGATCCGGTTTGTCGATGACACGGTCCTGGATGTTGACGTCCTGGTCTGCGCCACCGGCTATGACATGAAGTTCCCGTTCTTCGACGATCCAGGCCTGATCCCCGACGCCGATCATCGCCTGCCGCTCTATAAGCGGATGATGCACCCCGACATTCCGAACCTGTTCTACATGGCCCTGGCCCAGCCCCTGCCCACCCTGGTGAATTTTGCCGAACAGCAAGCCAAGCTGGTCGCGGCCTATCTCACCGGCGCCTACAAACCGCCATCGCCCAGCGAGATGCGGGCCATCATCGCCAAGGACGAGCAGATCCACCTGGGTCAGTACTACAAGGCTCAGCGCCACACCATCCAGGTGGATTTTGGTATCTATGTCTCTGATCTGATGAAAGAAATTGACCGTGGATCCGCGCGCGCCAAGGCTTAGTCCGGCAGGGTCAGGTCACCGGATATAATACGGGACAGTACTGCAACATAAGCCTTTGGCTCGATTTCGGCGACACGAGCCTCCAGCGTGACTGCCGTGTCTTCCGACAAGACACCGACGACGGCGCGTTCGATCACGGCACCATGATCATAGATCTCATCCACCAAATGGATGGTGGCGCAGGTCTCAGTAATGCCAGAGGCGATGACGGCCTCATGGACACGGCGGCCATACATCCCCTCCCCGCCGAATTCGGGCAGGGGGCCCGGATGGATGTTCAGGACCCGGTTGCGGAACCGGCTGAGGGTCACCGGGCCCAGGCGACGCAGATAGCCGGACAGGATGACGAGGTCGACGTCCGCCCCGGACAGGGCATCGCACAGGGCCTGGTCCGCGGCCTGTGCGTCGGCAGCGGTCGGGATCACCCTGCAGGCAAGGCCCCTGCCCCGCGCATATTCCAGCGCCTCGGCCTTGCCGGTGTTGGTGACCAGCAGGCGGGGCTCGGCCTCCAGCTGGCCCGCCGCGCAGGCTTCGACAATGGCGCGAAAGCTGGTGCCGTTCCGGCTGGCGAGAAATCCGAGCTTGAGAGGCCTGGTCATGTCAGACCGCAACCGGGACCTGGAACCGCATACCGTCATAGGCCGGTTCGATATGCTCCGGCAGCCGGGACTTGAGGTCCTCATAGTCCAGATCGATATGCATGTTGGTCAGGATCGCCCGGCGAGGCTTGACCCGCTCGATCCACTCCAGGGTCATATCCACATGGGCGTGGGTAGGATGAGGTTTCCAGCGCAAGGCGTCGACAATCCACACATCCAGGTCCGCCATTGCGGCAAAGGCCGCCTCGTCCAGACCGACCACATCGCTGGAATAGGCCACGCCGCCAAAGCGGTAGCCGACCGAACGTATGCCCCCGTGATCCTGATCGAAGGTGACGACGGGAATAGCGCCGGAGGGCCCCTCAACGCTCCAGTGTTGACCATGTCCCGGGATCAGGCGCCGGTCAGCAATGCCGGGATAGCCCCCCTCCCCCTCAAAGATGTAGCCGAAGCGGCGCATCATCGAGGCCGTGGTCACCGCGTCCATGTGGCAGGGAATGCGGGCCCTCTGGCGGATGAAGAAGGCGCGGATGTCGTCAATACCGTGGGTCTGGTCGGCGTGGTCGTGGGTCAGAAGCAAGGCGTCCAGCCGCTTTGCGCCCGCCAGGGCTGTCTGGATACGCAGATCCGGGGAGGCATCTACCAGGACTGTCGTCTGGGCTTCGGGCTCACCGCCCAGCCGACGGACCAGCATGGAGCACCGCGAACGCAGGTTCTTCGAATTGGCGGGATCGCAGACCCCCCAGTCGCCGTCAGCCCTCGGTACGCCCCCCGAGGAGCCGCTGCCGAGAATGGTGAATTCCAGCATGCCGGTCATGCGACGGGTCCCGGTATCCTGTCGAACAGGGCGAAGAAGGCCGCCTGGGTCCGGGCCTCAGCCTCGGCAAAGCTCCAGCCCCGCAGTTCCGCGGTCTTTGCCAGGACGGCCGGCAGGTAGGCCGGTTCATTACGGCGACCGCGATGGGGAACCGGCGCCAGATAGGGGCAGTCGGTCTCGACGATGATCCGGTCCTCCGGCATGGCGCGGACGAGGGCGCGGACATCCTCCGCCGCCTTGAAGGTGGCTATGCCCGAAATCGAGAACCAGGCGCCGAGGGCCGCAGCCCGCGCGGCCAGTTCCGGGCCGGAGGTGTAGCAGTGCATCAGCATCCGGAACGGTCCTGCGGCATATTCCTCTTCCAGGATGTCGCCCATGACCTCGTCAGCCTCCCGGGTGTGGACCACCAGCGGAAGCCCAGTGGTCCTGGCTGCAGCTATGTGGGCGCGGAAGACCCTGGCCTGGATATCCCGGGGGCTGAGGTCATAGTGGAAGTCGAGACCGGTCTCGCCAATCCCGACTACCCTTGGATCCGCCGCCATGGCGATCAGCCGCTCAGCCTGCAGGTCAGCCTCATCCTTGGCCTCGTGGGGGTGGACGCCCACTGTGCACCATATGTCGGGATGGTCAGCCAGGGCCCGGACCTTGTCCCAGTGATTGATGCGATCGCTGATATTGATCATCAGCTCGATCCCGGCGGAGCGAGCCCGGGCTATGACCTCATCGCGGTCCTCATCGAACTGCGGCGCGTGGAGATTGACGTGACTGTCGATCAGCATGGGATCAGGCCCGGGCCGCCGCACGCAGCTCGGTCAGAGCGGTAAAAAGGGCGTCGGTGCGGTCCAGATTCACGCCCTCGACCTCCCGGGGAAGGCGCTGAAGGGTTTCCCAGGCGCGGACCCAGGGATCCAGACCGGCGACGCTCTCCTGGGCCCAGGCCTGGACCTTGTCGTGGATCCTGTCCGCCAGACGCTCGAACAGCAGGTTGAAGGTCGCCGCGCCCTCCGCACCCCGGAACCGGTCTGCCAGGGCCAGGGCCATGGCGTCGTCCACTTCGGGCAGATCGGCCAACAGGGTTTTGGCCGCGTCGTCCAGGGCGACAGCGCCAGCCTGGGCCAGACGCCAGGCCCTGCCCGGAGCGCCGCCAGACATGCGGGCCAGGCGGATGGAGTCCTCAATGGAAGCCCCAGCCCTGTCTCCCACGAATTTTGCTGTCTCCGCTTCCCCCATGGCGCTGAAGCCCAGTCGGCGGCAGCGGGACCGGATGGTCGGCAGAAGTCCGCCCGGCGAATGGGAGACCAGCAGCAGGACACCCTGCGGCGGGGGTTCCTCGAGGGTTTTGAGCACCGCATTGGCGGCGTTCATGTTGAGGTCGTCGGCGGCATCAATGATCGCCACCCTATGGGGGGCCGAAGCGGGCGACTTGGAGAAGAATTCCGAGAGCTTGCGGGCCTCATCCACCGGGATCACCCGCCGGGGCTTGCCGTCCTCGCCAACCCGCTCAAGCACCAGAAGGTCCGGGTGAGACCGGGCCATCATCTGCCGCGACACGGGGTGGGACGGGTCTGCGCCCAGTATGCCGTGGGATGGGGCGTGAGGCGCCCCCAGCAGGCGCCGGGCGGCGCGGAAGGCGAAGGTGGCCTTGCCAACCCCCTCCGTCCCGGTCAGCAGCCAGGCGTGATGGAGCCTCCCCCTCGACCGGGCGTCTTCAAAGGCCAGTTCGGCGGCGTCATGACCCTGAAAATCGAAGACGTCGCGGGGATGGGGAATGTCCTCAGCCATGTAGCCGGTCCTGAACGGCGGACCAGATCAGGGCCTCCACCTCATCCAGCGACCCAGCCGCCGAGATCACGGCGCAACGGGCGGGCTCCTTTGCCGCGATGTCCAGGAAGGCCTGCCTCAGACGGAGATGAAAGGCTTCCCCCTTGGATTCAAAACGCATCTCCGCCCCGGCCCGGTCCATGGCCCTGGCCAGGCCGATCTTCGGGTCAAGATCAAGCACAAGGGTCAGATCTGGCCGCACGTCCTCGAGAACATGGGTTTCCATGGCGGCGATTAAGGCCGGGTCCACACCGCCGGCCGCGCCCTGATAGGCCCTGGTGGAGTCGGCGTATCGGTCACAGACGACCCATTTTCCGGCAGCCAGGGCCGGGGCGATGACCCGCTCGATATGATCCCGTCGGGAGGCGTACATGAGCAGGGTCTCGGTCACCGGGCTCCAGCGGTCGGCCGAGCCGCGCAGGACCAGATCGCGGATGGACTCAGCGCCCGGGGATCCGCCGGGTTCGCGGGTCGCCACAACCTCCCGTCCCTGTTCCGTCAGGCGCGCAATAAGGCGCCGGATCTGGGTGGATTTCCCGACCCCCTCCCCGCCTTCCAGGGTGATGAACTTTCCGCGCTGCACGACCCGCAAATTGGCCGGTTCGGCCGGAAAGTCCAGCCGGTGTTATCAGTTGGGCCGCAGGATCCGTGCGTCGGGATAGCCCAGGGCGGCCACCGTCTCGCGAAGGGCGCTGGCGCCAGCCTCCTGCTCGCCGCCAGACACCAGCACGCGATAAAGGGTCACGCCGTTGACGCTCACCGGCTCCACAGTCGCCTCGGCGGTTTCGCCCAATTGGGCCGCGATGCGTGCAGCCTTGGCGGAGTCTGCAAAGGCGCCGGCCTGAATGCGGTAGCCGTTGGTCAGGACGGGCGCGATCGAGCCCGTCGCCGCCGACGCAGCCTGGGGTATGGCTGCGGGCGCTGCTGCAGACGCCGCGGATGGCAGTGCTGCCGGCAAGGCGGCCGACGCAACAGCAATCGGCGCCGCCGTGACTGCCGCAGCGGTCACGACGGACGACGCTGAAGGCGCAGAAACGCTGAACCCGTCATTGGCTGGCGTGGTCTGAGGTCTGGCCGCCATTTCGCCCAGGGGCGCTGGGCCAACATAACGCACCCGGACGTGGGCCAGCCCCTTGCTGTCATAGCCCAGCTCGCGGGCGGCGGCCTGGGACAGGTCGATCAGGCGTCCGGCCACATAGGGCCCCCGGTCATTGACCCGCACCTGCAGCTTACGGCCATTGTCCAGATTGGTGACTTCCACAATGGACGGCATCGGAAGGGTAGGATGCGCCGCCGAAATGGCGTGCATGTCGAAGATCTCGCCGTTCGCCGTGGACTTGTTGTTGAAGGCGTCGCCGTACCACGAGGCCGTGCCCGTCTCATCATAGTTGGGCTGTTCCTTGGGCACATACCAGATGCCCGCAACCTGATAGGGATCGCCAACCTTGTAGCGGCCGCCAGCCCCGCTGGGCTGGGCGGCTTGTCCAAGGCCCGGAGTCCAGGCGGCGTATTTCGGCTGAGGCGTCGCGCAGGCGCTCAGGGCGGCCCCGGCCAGGAGGATCAGGGTCAGGCTGCGGCCAGAGGCTGGAAGTCGGGACGGGACCTTGGACATTTTGCACGCTCCAACGGGAATCTTGAGCCCTGAGCATGCCCAAAGGAGTTTGCACTAGGGTTAATTTCCCGGCCGGAAATCTTAAGCATAAGGGCCCCTTCCCCGCCGGGCCAAACCCCTGCTATAGCCGCCATCCCGGACGGGTGGCCGAGTGGTTTAAGGCAGCGGTCTTGAAAACCGCCGTAGGTGGAAGCCTACCGTGGGTTCGAATCCCACCCCGTCCGCCAGACCGGCTGAATTTTCTTGAATAACTCCACCGCCACCGACCTTACGCGTATTAATATCTGGCAAGATATGCCAACCGTATACGTTGTGTTTTGATGCGTCTGCGCCGTGGTCTTGCATATGTACCTTGCCGGATCGTGTGACGGACTAACCGGTACCCTGCACCATGGATCTCACAGTCGCTGACGAAGATAGAATCGCCGAAGCCTTCTTCCCATATGACAATTTGCGGATTGAGGAACTCAAGGCACAAGGGCGTTTGTTGGTTCACTATACTAGCGTCGCCGTCGCCCACAGCATCTTGGAGAACCGGGAGATATGGATGCGCAATGCGCAGACCATGAACGATTACTCTGAAATCAAACACGGCTTGGCTTGCTTAGAAGAAGCTAGAAAAAGAGGGATTACAGAAAAACTAGGAGCTGCGCTCGACGCCACACACGCGGGTGTTTGGTCGGAGACTCAAAGACTATTCAATTCGTGGCTACCTGCAATGTTTCACAACACTTTTATTGCATGTGTATCCGAGCACCTAGGCCCGATCAATCAAGAAGACACATTGGGGCGACTTTCCATGTGGCGGGCTTATGGTGGAGTCAATGGGGTCGCTCTAATTCTCAACCCCAGATTCTTATACAACCCTGACATGGGATCAATAGCTACAAGCCCGGTGCTGTACGCTGATGCAGACGAATTCTGCGTTCAATTTACATCTATGATCCAAGGGCTTGAAAATATCGCAGATCTGTTAGCGCGATCGCCAGCAAATCAAATAGCGAACTTGGCATTCAATGTTCTTAAATACAGTATTATTTGCACGAAACATCCTGGATTCGCCGAAGAAAAGGAATGGCGCGTAATATATAGCCCCGATATGGGAGCAAGCAAATATGTAAGGGAGTCAGTCGAAATTATCTGCGATCTTCCGCAAGTTGTGCAAAAAATTCAACTTAGAAATGATCCCAATAATAACATAATTGGTCTTGATCCGAGTGAATTGATCGAATCAATAATAATTGGTCCCGTTAAATTCCCCATGACCGTGCGAGAAATACTGTACAAAGATATGTTGATTTGCGGGTTTAGTAATATCAATACGCGGATTCGTGAGTCCAACATACCACTTCGAATTTAGGGGTAATTGTGCGACCGATAGACCATGCGCTCCCTCCTCCTCTTCTCCCTAACTCTGGCCTTTGCCACTCCGGCCCTGGCCCAGCCGGTCAGCCTGCCCAGCGCAATCTACACTGACCCGCCTTCAGACCCCGCTCACCCGGCGCGGATGGTCGTGCTGCACATTCCCAGCGGCGGGGTGCAGATAAACGGCGTCGCCTACCTGGCTGCGGGCGCCGGCCCCCATCCGACCCTGGTGATCTGTCATGGCCTGCCCGGCAATGAGAAGAATCTCGACCTGGCCCAGGCCGTGCGGCGGGCCGGCTGGAACGCCATCACCTTCAATTATCGCGGGTCCTGGGGCAGCCCGGGCAGTTTCCGCTTCGCCCAGAATCCGGAAGACGCCAGGGCCGTTCTCGCCTTCCTGCGGGATCCGCAGAACGCCGCCAAGCTGGGCGTGGATGCGAAGCACATCGCCATGGTGGGTCACAGCATGGGCGGATGGGTGACAGCCCTGGTGGGCGGTCAGGACTACGGCCTTGCCGGGGTCGGCCTGATCTCAGCTGCCAATATGGGCCGAGAGCGGGGCCAGAACCGCGCCCAGGCCGCGGCCTTCATGGCCGACAATATGGAGGCTTTGGCCGGTGTCACTGCCGAGAGCATGGCCGAGGAGATCAGCGCCAACCGTGAGGCCTTTGACTTTACCCATCAAGCCAAGGGGCTTGCCGCAAAGCCTGTCCTGATCCTGACGTCGAACGACGGCCTGGCGCCCCAGGCCGAGGAACTGGCCAGGGCGATCCGTGAGGCCGGCGGCGCGAGGGTTCAGGTCCTTCATCAGGCCACCGACCATGGCTGGTCTGACCGGCGCATTGCGCTCCAGGCGGCTGTGATCAACTGGTTGCAGTCGCTGGGATCGATGGCTCACTGATTCAGGTGCCCGCGCCCATGCCGGAAGTCCAAACCGTCCCGGACCAACTGCGCTCGCCTCTCAGCCTTCTGCTGCCGGCGATCATTCCGTCGTGGAATTTCTTTGACGTCATCGCACCTTCTCCGCGGATCGAGATCGCACTGGTCCGATCCCCAGACGAGCCGCCCGAAGACTGGCGGGAGTTCCGCCCAAGGCCTGAGCGGGTCAGCCTGCTGGCCATGATGTGGCGCATGATCTGGAGCCCGGCGTGGAATGAGAGCCTGTTCCTCGTGAGCTGCGCCGAGCGTCTGGTCCAGGCGCCGACCCTCCACAGCCAGGAGGAGATATTCCGGCGGATTGCGGCAGACCTTCGATCCGGCGCGTCGGAGCCACACGATGAAGCATGGCTGGGCTTCCGGCTGGCCTTTGTCCGCCGCCACGATGACGGTCTGACCCGGGAGGTCCTGTTCCAGTCACCTCTCCGACGGCTTGCGGACATCCCGTCCCCATGACCTACGCCGACGCCATCCGGCTTACCGAAGTCCTGCTCTGCCTGACCCTGATCCAGCAGGGCCTTGAGCACCTGCGGGGCGGGAAGACCGAGAAGCTGCTCTTCCTGATCAGGACTGCCTTGACCGTGCCGGTTATCCTTGGCCTGGGCTCTCCCTGGCCCCTGGCGGCCATGGCGGTGCTCAGCCTGTTCATCCTTCACAGGTTTCAGGGCCCCTATAATGGCGGAAGCGACCGCATGGGCTTGCTGGCCCTGTGGTGCCTGACCCTCTCTCGGCTGGCGCCGGGTCAGAACCTGAAAGAGGTGATCTTCGCCTATCTGGGCGCCCAGTTGATGCTGTCCTATCTGATTTCCGGATGGGTCAAGGTGGTCAATCCCGACTGGCGGAGCGGTCGCGCCTTGGCGGACGTGTTCCAGTTCTCCGCCTATCCCGTCAGCGAGGAATTGCGGACATGGGCGGACCGCCCACAGGTGATGTTCGTCATGTCCTGGGCGGTCATGCTGTTTGAGCTTACCTTTCCCCTGACCCTGGTCTCGCCGATGGCCCTGACCTTTGGCCTGGTCATCGCGGCCTTGTTTCACCTGGCCAATGCTTGCCTGTTCGGGCTGAACCGGTTTTTCTGGACGTGGATCTGTGTCTATCCCGCCCTGATCTGGCTGCAGGGTCGTCTGTTCTGATGTGGCGCGGCAGGTCAGTTACAGCTGTTGTATCCCCGATCCCGGATGTCTCTGCGGAGATGGCGCCGTCACGGGACTGAAACATGCCGGGACTACCGACTAGGACGCGCAGACTTGGATGAGTTTCCAGCCTGAGGGAGCGGCGACCTCTTTGGACGTTGCATTCCGGTTCGCGCTTCGAAGTGCGGGGTCGCCAGGCAGGCCCTGCCCAATCATCCAGTCGTCCCACGCGGGGCGGATGGGTCCCTGAAAGGCAGTGACCGTGACGAAGACGATACTGGTTTCCGGCGCCGCAGGCCTCTCGGCTCTCCTGATGTGGGCCAGCCCCATGGCGGCCCATGAAACCCACGTCAGGCCCGAACCCTTGCAGTTCCAGCGGTCCGGACCGCCTGTCCCGGCGAGCGCCCGGTGGCTGGCGGGCGATCATCATGTCCACAGCCGCTTCAGTGTTGGCTATGATGCGAAAACCACCCCGCCTACGCCGATAATGGGCGCAGACGCCGCCTATCCGATACCGATGAACGCCGTCATGGCCCGCCGGTTCGGCCTGTCCTGGATGGTCTCCACCGATCATGGCGGTCCCCTGCACAGCAAGATCAGCCATGACCATGTCTACCCGGAACTGGTGCAGTCGCGGATCGCCGTGCCCGAGTTGATCCAGTTTTTCGGGATGGAATTCAACAGCCCGGCCGCCGACCATTCCAGCATCATCGTTCCAGCAGGGATGGATGAGCCCGGGCGGTTGCAGGCGATCGAGCAAGCCTTTGACGCCAAAGAGGCCTTCCCGGCGGACCCGGCGCGTAACACAGAGCCCCGGATGATCGAGGCGCTGAAGGCGATGAATGCCCAGGATCCCAAGCCTGTCCTTTTCGCCCACCATCCCGCCCGTTCAGCTACCGGACTTGGTCAATACGGGCTGACTTCACCCCAAGAACTGCGCGCCTGGAACGATACCGCGCCGGAGGTGGCCATTGGCATGGAAGGCGCTCCGGGCCACCAGGCCGCAGCCCAGAGCCGCCAGCGTTTCGCGGCCCCTGATCAGGCTGGCAATCTCAGGGATCGGGCCCGAGGCTCCTACGGCAAATTCCCCACCATGGGCGGCTATGACCAGATGACAGCCCGTCTTGGCGGGTTCTGGGACTCGATGCTGGGAGAAGGCCGAAGATGGTGGATAACCGCCAACTCGGATTCCCATGTCCACTGGACCGATGGCGGTTCGGACTTCTGGCCGGGTGAATACGCAAAAACCTACGTCCTGGCTGAACCCAACCCGGCATCCATCCTCACAGGGATGCGCGCCGGGCGGATTTTCGTGACCACGGGCGATCTTGTTTCCCGGGTGGACTTCTCCGCGACCGCCGGGGGCGCCACAGCCATCACAGGGGACGCCCTGACCATGAAGTCAGGTGAAGCGGTCACTGTCACCATCCGCCTGGTCAACCCGAAAACACCCAACGCCAACGGGGACCACCCCGTCCTCGCCAGGGTTGATCTGATCCGGGGAAAGATCACCGGGCCGGTCCGCGACAGGAAGGCAGACCTAAATCCGTCAACCTCGGTCGCCGCACGGTTCACCGCCGCGAACTGGACTGTCGAGGGAGAGGAGATCGTCATACGTCACACCCTGACCGGTATTCGGTCGGACGTGTATATCCGCGTGCGGGGGACCAATGTCGAAGAGACCGAGCCCATGCCTGACACCCAGGGCGAAAGCCCTTGGGCGGATCTCTGGTTCTACACGAACCCGATCTTTCTGGATGTTTCCCCAAGAAAGTAAGGGATTTGATCACCAGCTCGAGTCGCCGGCCTGTCGCCCTCAGTCACAGGACCGGAAATCTCCGGTCCGCGTCACGCAGATGCGCACCTCGGCAAGCATGCGGTCTTCGGCTTTCGCGCGAATTCCGTCCGCCGGCATTCTGTGATTTGCCTGCAGGAAGGCCTGGCGGACATTGTCGACCTGCGAGACCGCCACAGGTCTTGGAAGGGCATAGGCTGCCGGAATGATCACCTTGCTGCGGATGCGCTCGGCCAGCTGGAAGTAGGCATCCGGCGCCAGCCCTGTGCAGGTTCCGTGCTTCTTCCACTCATGTTCCATGAGGCTCGGGCTGGGAAAGAGCTGCGCATAGCGCCCTTTGACGGCGTCTGGCAGAGGCTCTGACCGGCAATCGGCGGGATACCCCCTCCCCTCATATTGCGGCCAGAGTCCGTGGAGGACGAAGCCCTCTTCTCCTGTGCACTGGGCGGGATCGTTGTGCGTCGCGCAGAAGCCCGGCGACCAGGTCAGAGCCAGGATGTAATAGTCAAAGTCAGCGGACCTATCCTGCACGGCCGCCTTGAAGGCCTGCGGCGGGACGCGGCTCAGGGCGATCAACACGACAGCGCCCACAAGAACCAGGCGCGCAGTCGCCCACAGGTCCCGCCTCACCGGCCGCCTGTCGCGCAGATCTGGTCTTGGTCTAGGTGAGCGCATGAAACTGGATCCCTGCCATATCGGCCCCAGACCAGATCGGAGGTCCCGTCCCCGGAGATACCCAGATTGATGCCAGCCATACCCTTCCGGGCAAACATGAAAACGCCTCCCGCCCGGTGGGGCGAGAGGCGCGTTCATACGATCCGGAGAGCGACCTAGCCGTGACGGAAGGTCGCGTGGAGGGACTGGTCTTCCGGCATTTCACGATACTGACGCAGCTCGTTGCGGCCGACCACCATGTGGTGGACTTCATCCGGGCCATCAGCAATGCGCAGGGTGCGGGTGCTGGCGTACATGCGGGCCAGGGGGGTGTGCTGGGACACGCCCAGGGCGCCGTGCATCTGGATGGCCTGATCGATGATCTGGCAGACCCGCTCGGGCACCATGGCCTTGACCATGTGGATCCAGACGCGAGCTTCCTGATTGCCCAGGACGTCCATGGCCTTGGCGGCCTTGAGGACCATCAGGCGCATGGCTTCGATGTCGATGCGGGCGCGGGAAATGATTTCCAGGTTGCCGCCCAGCTGGACGAGAGGCTTGCCGAAAGCGGTGCGGGTCAGGCCGCGGGAAACCAGCAGGTCCAGGGCCTTTTCCGCCGAACCGATGGCGCGCATGCAGTGGTGGATACGGCCCGGGCCGAGGCGCAGCTGGGAGATCTCGAAGCCACGGCCTTCGCCGAGCAGCATGTTGGAGGCCGGCACGCGCACATTGTCGAACACGATGTGCATGTGGCCGTGGGGGGCGTCAGGGTCGCCGAACACGTGCTGGCCACCGATGATCTTCACGCCGGGGGCGTCGGTCGGGACCAGGATCTGCGACTGACGCAGGTGGGGCGGGCCATCAGGGCTGGTCTGGACCATGGTGATCATGATCTTGCAGCGCGGGTCGCCAGCGCCCGAGATGTAGTGCTTCTCGCCGTTGATGATGTACTCATCGCCCACCAGGGTGGCGCGGGTATTGACGTTCTTGGCGTCCGACGAGGCTGAGTGAAGCTCGGTCATGGCGAAGGCCGAACGGATCTTGCCGGCCAGCAGGGGCTCGAGCCACTGCTTCTTCTGGGCCGGCGTGCCGACCCGTTCCAGGACTTCCATATTGCCGGTGTCCGGCGCAGCGCAGTTCATGCACTCCGAAGCCATCCGGTTCTTGCCCAGCTCAACAGCGATGTAGGCGTAGTCGAGATTGGCCAGGCCCTCGCCGGTCTCGGCGTTGGGAAGGAAGAAGTTCCACAGACCTTCAGCCTTGGCCTTGTCCTTGGCGGCTTCGAGCACTTCGAGCTGGCCCGGCGCATAGGACCAGGGGTCGGTCTTGCCCTCTCCGAGACGCTCGAACTCGGCTGACATGGGATTGACGGTCTCGCGGATGAACCGCTTCACGTGGTCCAGAAGGGGCAGAGCCTTTGCGGACATCCGCAGGTCGTTCAGTTCGTCCATCGGATTCAGGCCAAAGCTGGATTCAGCCTTGTCGTTTGTCGCTACGCTCATGTTTCGCTCCCATCGGGTTTCGGATGTTGCCGCTAGCATTGAAGCAAATTGCGACAAAATCAAACAACTGTTTTACTTCTGCAGCTTGGGTTATCCGGGGTGGGCGGCCGAGGCCAGGGCAAAGCCCTCATAGCCTTTCGCCGCAATGTCCGCACAGATCTGGCGATAGGGTCCCACCCCACCAACATAAGGCATGAACACCCTGGGCTTGCCTGGTACATTTGCCCCCAGATACCAGGAGTTTGCCTGGGGATAGAGGGTCATGTCGGCCACCTCATTCACATGGGCGACCCAGCCATTCTCGGCGTCCTGGGTGGCTTCAATCACGCCGATCTGGCGCTGATTGAGATAACCGATGCAGTCCGTGATCCAGTCCACGTGCTGCTCGATGGAAACCATCATGTTGGAAAGGACTGAAGGGCTGCCAGGTCCGGTGACCATGAACAGGTTAGGAAAGCCTGCGACCATCAGGCCAAGATAGGACTTGGGTCCATCCGCCCACTTTTCCCGGAGGCGCTCCCCTTCCCGTCCCTGAATGTCGATATTGTTCAGGGCGCCCGTCATGGCGTCGAAGCCGATGGCGTAGACAATGGCGTCGAACTCATACTCCGCCGATGCGGTCTTCACGCCGGCCGGCGTGATGGCGGTGATACCCCCCTTGGTCAGGTCGACCAGGGTGACATTGTCGCGGTTGAAGGTCTCGTAATAGCCGGTGTCCACGCAAAGGCGCTTGGTGCCGAAGGGATATCCCTTGGGGCAGAGGATCTCGGCCGTCTCAGGATCCTTCACAATGCTGCGGATCTTGTCGTGGACGAATTCCGCCGCCAGGGCGTTGGCGTCCAGATTGACCATGACGTCCATGAATGAGCCGCCCAGGGCAAAGCCGCCGCGGGCCCAGCGCTTCTCGAAGACCGACGCCCGCTCTTCCGGCGTCGCCTCGAGGGCGGAGGCTTCGGATGCCTCTACCGCCACGATCCCGGCGCCGGATTCCCGGGCCAGCTGACGATAGGCGTCGCGGTTGGCTTTCCAGTCGGCCAGTTTTTCCGGATTCTGCGGACCGTTGTGGGCCGGCACGCTGAAATTGGGCGTGCGCTGGAAGACATGCAGGTGAGCGGCCTGGGCGGCGATCTGGGGAATGGACTGGATGGCCGAAGAGCCTGTGCCGATTACGGCGACCCGCTTGCCGGTGAAGTCTACGCCTTCATGGGGCCAGCGGCCGGTGTGGTAGGACTTCCCCTTGAAGGTTTCCACGCCCGGGAACCGGGGGTCATTGGTCACGGACAGGCAGCCCGTGGCCATGACGCAGTACTTTGCGACCACATCATCGCCAGCGCTGGTCTGGACCCGCCAGCGATGGGCCGATTCATCAAAGCGTGCGGAGGTCACACGGGTTTCGAACTTGATGTCCCGACGCAGGTCAAAGCGGTCGGCCACGTGGTTTACATAACGGAGAAGTTCCGGCTGGGTGGCGTAGCGCTCGGTCCAGACCCATTCATCCTCGAGCTCTGGCGAGAAGGAGTAGGAATACTCCTGGCTCTCGATATCCACCCGGGCGCCCGGATAGCGGTTCCAGTACCAGGTGCCGCCAACCCCATCCCCGGCTTCATAGATCTTCGCCGTCAGCCCAAGACCCCGCAGCCTGTGCAGCAGGTAGAGACCGGAAAATCCTGCGCCGACGATGACAACGTCATAGGATTCCTGAGCGGCGACCGAACTGGCCATTGATAGCGTCCTCCCAACACATGTTTGAAGGCACGATAGCCCAGCCAGCGCGCACTAGGCCAGACAGCAATCGCGCCAACGCAATCAGGACTTGCCTTTCTGCCAGCCACGGATGGATACCGCACAGAGTTTGGGCTAGTTTTTCAGATCCCGACCCCGTCACGGAAAAGACGGCTGGCGGGCGATATCATTAGGGAGCGTTCGTATTGCATTATTCGGAATTGAAATCGGCTTGGGCGGAACTGACGGGCCCTGGCGCGCCTTTTGAAATCGCAACCGAGACAGTGCGCGGCAATCCGCTGCGCTGCTACAAGAACGCCCCGCCCAACATCCGCGCCCTTTGGCTCTCCACAGCCGCTTTCGCCGACCGGACCTACCTGGTCTATGAGGGCGAGCGGATCACCTATGGCGAGGCCCACAAGATCGTCGCTTCGGTCTGTAACTGGATGCTGGCCAATGGGGTCAAATCCGGCGACCGGGTCGCCATCGCCATGCGCAACTACCCCGAATGGATGCTGCTCTACTGGGCCTGTGTGTCCATCGGCGTCGCCGCTGTGGGCGTGAACGCCTGGTGGACGGCTGACGAACTGAACTACGCCCTGAAGGACTCGGCCCCCAAGGTCGCCTTCTGTGACGAAGAGCGCATGGCCCGGATCCGGGAAAACCCGTCCATGGCCGACGGCATCACCCTGGTTGGCGTGCGCTGCAAGCCAGCGGACGACATCCTGCCCTGGTCGCAGGTCCTGGCCCAAGGCGGTGACATGCCTGACGCACAGATCGACCCGGACGCAGATGCCTGCATCTTCTACACTTCAGGCACGACGGGCTTCCCCAAGGGTGCTCAGCTGACCCATCGCGGCTGCGTCGCCAACTTGTTCAACATGATGTTCTCCGGACAGGCCACGGCCCTCGCAACACAGCGCGGCACCGGAGTTGTTCCGGATCCGACGGTCGCCCCGCCCATCCCGGTCGCCCTGATCACGACGCCCCTGTTCCACGTCACCGCCAACAATTGCGGCGCCTACGCTACGACGGCGGCGGGCGGAACCATGGTGCTCATGTACCGCTGGGACGCCGGCGAGGCCCTGAAGCTCATCGAGCGTGAAAAGGTCACCGCCATGAGCGGCGTGCCCGTCATGGCCCGGGAAGTCATCACCCATCCTGAATTCGCCACCCGGGACACGTCCAGCCTGCTCAGCCTGGGTGGCGGCGGCGCGCAATTGCCGCCGGATCTGGTCGCCAAGATCGACAGCCAGGTCGCAACCGCCCGCCCGAACACCGGCTATGGCATGACGGAAACCTGCGGCATCATCACCTCGGTCTCCGCCGACTTCTTCGTGGACCGCCCGGACAGCTGTGGCCCGGCCATGCCGAGCTTCGAGGCCAAGTGCGTCGACGACGCCGGCGCCACTGTGCCTTCCGGCCAGGTGGGAGAACTGTGGGTCCGGGGATCGTCCGTGATCAAGGGCTATATCAACCGCCCGGAAGCCACTGCGGAATCCATCACTGATGGCTGGCTGCACACAGGCGATGTCGCCCGGATCGACGAGGACGGCTTCATCTATATCGTCGACCGCAAGAAGGACATGGTTCTGCGCGGCGGTGAAAACATCTACTGCGCCGAAGTTGAAGCCACCCTCTACCGTCACCCGGCTGTGGCTGAGTGCACGGTCTTCGGCGTGCCGGACGATCGCCTTGGCGAAGAAGTCGGTGTCGCTGTGGTCTTCCGTCCCGGCATGAGCGCTACGGCAGACGAGCTGCGCGCCCACTGCATAGCCCTGATCGCCAAGCACAAGGCGCCCCGCTATGTCTGGATCCAGTCCGATCCCCTGCCCCGGAACGCCAGCGGCAAGTTCCTGAAGCGCGAGCTGCGCGAGACCCTGTCCATCGAGTCTGCAGCCTGATCCAAACCCCTGCGCCCCGGCTCGCGGAAGGCTGAGCCGGGGCGTCGCCTTTCCACGCATTCTGTTCTTGAGGCCTCTGTTGAAACCCATTCTGATAGCAGCCGCTCTGGCGGCCGTTTCCGCCCAGGCCCAGGCCCAGACTAGCGCCCCTTCCCCCCTGGCCATGCCGCCAGCTGTAGCGGCCCCCCAAGACAAACCCTATCCAGGCGTCCTCAAGCTCTCGGTGGACGCGACGGATCTGGATCGGCGCATCTTCCGCGCCAGGCAGACCATCCCGGTCGCGGGTCCGGGTCCCATGACCCTGCTGTTTCCCATGTGGTTGCCCGGAAACCATTCGGCGACCGGCCAGCTGGAAAAGCTCGCAGGCCTTATGGTCACGGCCAATGGCAAGCGCCTTGAATGGGTTCGGGATCCGGTAACGGTCGCCGCCTTCCATGTAGACGTTCCAGCGGGGGCCAAGGCCCTGGATCTGGAGTTCCAGTACCTGTCACCCACATCGCCTGATCAAGGCCGGGTGGTGGTCACCCAGGAAATGCTGAACGTCCAGTGGAACAACATGATCCTCTATCCGGCGGGGTATTACTCCCGGCAGATCCAGGTGGAAGCCCAGGTCAAACTACCTTCAGGTTGGAATTACGGCACTGCGCTGGAAGCTTCGGCCACGGCGGGGGATACCGTGACCTTCAAGCCGGTTGCCCTCGACACCCTGGTGGACTCGCCCATGTTCGCCGGACGGCACTTCAGGAAGATCGACCTGGATCCTGGCGGCCGCTCGCGGGTTACGATGAACCTGATGGCCGACGAAGCCTATCAGCTGGAAATGACCCCGGCCCAGCTTCAGGCCCATCGCAACCTGATCGTCCAGGCTGACCGGCTCTACGGCGCCCGGCACTTTGACCACTATGACATGCTGGTGGCCCTGACCGACCGGATGGGCGGCATAGGCCTGGAGCATCAGAGGTCCAGCGAGAACGGCACCAATCCGCGGTACTTCGTGGACTGGGACAAACTGCCAACCACCCGCGACCTCCTGCCCCATGAATACACCCACTCCTGGGACGGGAAGTACCGGCGCCCGGCGGACCTCTGGACCGCCAATTTCAACGTCCCCATGCGGGGCAGCCTCCTCTGGGTCTATGAAGGCCAGACCCAGTACTGGGGCTATATCCTGGCCGCCCGCTCTAACCTGCTGACCAAGCAGGAGGCCCTGGACGCCATCGCCTCCACGGCCGCCCTCTACGACAACCGGGTCGGCCGCGTCTGGCGGCAGATGAGCGATACGACAAATGATCCGGTGATCGCCCAGCGTCGGCCCCAGGGCTGGACCAGCTGGCA
Source organism: Alphaproteobacteria bacterium PA2 (assembly GCA_002256425.1). Lineage (NCBI taxonomy): Bacteria > Pseudomonadati > Pseudomonadota > Alphaproteobacteria > Alphaproteobacteria bacterium PA2. The sequence continues at coordinate 1,966,789 of NKIZ01000001.1, forward strand.
GCGCAGCGAAGACTACTATTCGGAAGGCCAGCTCATCTGGCTCGACGCCGACACCCTGATCCGTGAAAAGACCGGCGGAACAAAATCCCTGGACACCTTCGCCAAGGCATTTTTCGGGGTCAATGACGGTGATTGGGGTCAGCTGACCTACAATTTCGATGACGTCGTCAAGACCCTGAACAGCGTCATGCCCTATGACTGGGCGACCTTCCTGAAGACGCGACTGGATGGTCATGGGCCGGGCGCGCCCCTGGATGGCCTGACCCGCGGCGGCTACAAGCTCGTCTATTCCGAAACGCCGACGCCCTATTTCACAAGCGCCGAGACCCGCCGCAAGAGCGCCGACCTGACCTATTCCCTTGGCATGTCCGTGAACAAGGATGGCGACCTGACCGGCGTATTCTGGGAAGGCCCCGCCTTCGACGCCGGCCTGGCGGTGAGTCAGAAGATCGTGGCGGTCAACGGCATGGCCTTCGACCAGGAGCGGCTGAAGGATGCGGTGACCGCAGCCAAGACCACCGGGGTCGTCAACCTGATCGTCAAGGCTGGCGAGCACTTCAAGGTCGTCCAGCTGAACTACAAGGGCGGCCTGCGTTATCCTCGCCTGGAACGCATAGCCGGGACCCCGGACCGCCTCGGGGACATCCTGCAGCCGCGCAAGGACTAGTCGGCCCTCAAGGCTGCTGCCGGACGTTTTGACAGGGCCTGCAGGGACGCCGCCAGTCCGCCAAGGGCGGCGACCCCTGCAGCGCCGCCGACCAGGGCCATGACCCCGCCCCAGTCGACTCCCCAGTGGGCCTTGAAGATCAGGACCACGACGGGCCATGCGGCGGCATAGCCAAGGACGACGCCGGCCCCGCCGGCGATCACGCCTACAGCTCCGTATTCAATCACATAGGCCGTAAGGATCTGGCGGCGGCTGGCGCCAAGGGCCTTGAGTATGGCCGCTTCCCGTGTTCTCGCCTGCGCCCGGGCGGCTATGGCGCCCACCAGCACCAGAAGACCCGCCATGGCCGCTACCCCTGCAGCGCCCCTGATCGCCAGGGCCAGTCGGCCGAAGAGGTCTGTGGCGGCTTCCAGCTGCTCCCGCACCGAGATCACATTGACCTGTGGAAAGGCCTTGCCAAGAACGGCCGTTGCGGCGGCCTCCTGCTGGCGCGACGCCTTGGCGATGGCGACCTGCCGCAAGTTGGCGCCTGCCAGACTGTTGGCGCTGATCACAAGGGGGAAGCTGGCGTTGAAGCCCCCGAAATCCACCTCACGCAGTACGGCGACCCGCGCATCGATTTCACGGCCCAGAAGCGAGACCCTCAGAGCGTCTCCCACCTTGATCCCTGCCCCTCGCGCGGCGTCGACTTCCATGGCGATCAAGGGTGGTCCCGAATAGTCCGACGCCCACCACGCGCCCTCGACAATTCCGGAATTGGGGGGCTCGGCGCCAAGGGCCGACATCGAAATGTCGCGCTCATAGGCCCATCTCTCCCCACGGGGGATTGAAGCCACATCGACAGGCTTGCCCCTCACCTGGATGATCCTGCCCGTCGCGATGGGCGCCCGAAGATAGATGTCGGGGGTTAGTTTCGCGCCAAAGGCCGAAGCTATGGCTTTGTCGAACTCGGCCGCCGCTTCGCCGGGAATCTCCGTAAAGACCATGGCGGGGGCCGTCTGGGGCGCTATTTCAGCGACCTGCTTGAGCAGGCTGGACTGTATCAGGACCACGGCCGCCAGAAGAGCGACGCCAAGTCCGATGGCCGGGGCCGCCGTCCGGGCTGCGGAGCCCGGCCCTGACAGGTTCGCAAGGGCCAGGCGCAGGGCGCCGCGCGTTCCAACCCGCAGCCTTCCAGCCGCCCATGCGCCCAGACTGCCAAGCCCCCAGAGTAGCCCGAAGGACACGGCGACGCCGGCGATCATGACCAGGGCGGCGATCGGGGTTGGGGCCGTAACGATCGCCAGTCCAGCGAGACCCAGCCCCGCCAGTCCGGCCAGAAGGGTTTCGAGCGAAAAAGAGATGCCGGGCTCGACAGTCCTGCGGAACAGGGCGGCGGGCGGTGTGGCCCGAGCCGCTCCCAGGGGCGCAAGGGAGAAGGCTGCTGCGGACAGAACCCCGAATATGCCTGCCTTGATCAGTGGCAGGGGATAGACGGCGAACAGGGCCGGGACCGGCAGGTCCTTGCCAATGGCGGCGCCGAGGATCAAGGGCGCTACGGCGCCGATACCCAGACCAATAGCGACCCCCAGGCCCGCAAGCGCGCTGATCTGCAGGAGGTAGGTATTCCGGATCAGATCGCCATCAGCGCCAAGCGCCTTGAGAACGGCGATCGAGCGTGTCCGCGACGCCAGATAGGCCGAGACCGCCCCATGCACGCCCAAGCCGCCGGCAACCAGCGCAGCCAGGCCGATGAAGCCCAGGAAGTATTCAAGCTGGTCGACAAGTCGGCGAATGCCCGGCGCTGCGTCATTGCGGTCGCGGATCCTGGCGTCTCCCTTGGTGAAGGCCTTGCCGACCTGCGCCCTGGCGGCTTCCAGCGATGCGCCTGGCTTGAGCAGGACTCTCCCCGTTTCTGAAAAGGGCAGGCCCGATGTCAGAAAGCCGCCTGCCTCGACGGCCGCGCCGGAGGTCATGACCCGTGGTCCCAGGGCAAAGCCGCGGGACAGTCTGTCAGGCTCCTGCAGGAGAACGGCCCGGGCGACCAGGGGCATCTGCCCAACCTGGAACCGGTCGCCGATCTTCAGATGCAATCGGTCGAGCAGGGACTGCTCAACGACAGCGCCATAACTTCCATCGGGCGCCCGGGCCAAAGCCGCCCGAAGATCCTGAGCCCCGCGGATCTCGACCTTTCCCGCGAGGGGATATTCAGGCGACACCCCGCGAAGCTCGACCAGCCGGCGGCCCCCATCAGGCGCCTCGGCCATGGCGCGGGTGCTGACGGCCCATGAGGTCTTGCCCAGGACCGAAATCGCTTTGCGTTCCTTTACCGTAAATCGCGTCTGTTCCCGGGTCAGGGACAGGTCCCCGCCCAGAATTTCCCCGGCCTGAGAGGCCAGTCCCCGACGAAAGGCCTCAGCTGTTGACCCTGCTGCGGCGATGGCGGCGACGCCCAGAGCAAGGCATGCCAGAAATATCCGGAACCCCCTGGCGCCAGATCTCAGCTCCCGGCCAGCAAAGCGCAAAGATAGCCAGGTCACAGGACAATTCGCCCGTCACGCATCTGCACGATCCGGTCCGCCCGGGCCGCCAGTGCGGGGTCGTGCGTCACCAGGACAAGGGCGGCTCCGAGTTCGGAGACCATCTCGAACATCAGGTCAGCGACAAGGGCGGCGTTGGCGCTGTCCAGATTGCCGGTGGGCTCATCCGCAAACAGCAGATCCGGCCGACCCGCCAGGGCGCGGGCAAGGGCGACCCTTTGCTGCTCCCCGCCCGACAACTGGTGTGGATAGTGCTCCCGACGGGCGCCCAGTCCGACCTTGCCCAGCCAGGCCCGGGCGGTTCCCTGCGCATCACCCCTGCCGGCGATCTCGAGGGGCGCGGCGACGTTTTCTTCGGCCGTCATGTTTGGCAGTAGGTGAAAAGACTGGAAGACCAGCGACAACCGACCCCGACGCAGGCGCGCCCGGCCGTCCTCGTCCAGGGCGCCAAGCTTTTCACCGAACATCTCAACCTCACCGGATGTCGGTTTTTCAAGACCGGCGGCGACAGAGATGAGCGAGGACTTCCCTGACCCGGAAGCGCCGGTCACCGAGACCCGCTCTCCTGCAGCCACCTCGAGATCCACGTCCCTGAGAATCTCAACCGGCCCTGCCGTCGAAGGCAGGGTCAGACACACCGCGGAAAGGCGAAGGGGGAGATCGGTCACTTCAGGGCTGCCTCGGTCTCGGTTTGAACGGTCAGATCGATGTCGAGACTCCCGCAGGACCGACAATCCTGCTTTAGATAGGCGCGACTGCAGGCTTAGGCGACATATGCTCAGAAGATCTTTTTTTCCGATGTTCCTGGCGAGCGCCGCCTTTCCCGCTCAAGCTGCGTCGCGGAAGATCGTCACCATTCTCGGGGACTCTCTGACGGCTGGTTACGGCCTTGCGACCGCCCAGGCCTTTCCCGCGCAATTAGAGACAATACTGCGTCGTAAGATATCCGGCCTTGTTGTCAGGCCGGCTGGTGTCTCAGGGGATACTTCTGCTGGAGGGCTGGCGCGGGTGGACTTCAGCGTACAGGCAGACACCAGCCTGTGCATTGTCGCCCTCGGCGGCAATGACCTTCTGCAGGGCGTGGACCCAAAGGTCACCGCAGCAAATCTGAAGGCGATCGTCTCCAGTCTGAAGCGCCGGAAAATCCCGGTGCTACTTGCCGGTCTGAAGCCTCCCCCAGTCATCGGGGCAAGTTACGCCCGTGATTTCGCCCGAGTCTTTTCCGATCTCGCCAGGGCCCAGGGGCTGCCCCTCTATCCGGACCTCATGGCAGGGGTTGGACCAGCACTTCGGCAGCGGGACGGGATTCACCCGACAGCGAGCGGCGCCCGCATCATCGCATCGGGACTGGCGCCTTTTGTCCTGAAGACCCTCTCCCGCTGATGCCGGAGATTCCTGAAATCCTTATCGAGGCCAGAGGGCACCACTGTCCCGTTCCAACCCTGCGCCTCCGTCGGGCGGCGGAAGCTGCTCCGGCCGGATCGATCCTGATCCTTTATGCCGATGACCCGATGGCGCGTATCGACGTGCCTCACTTCGCCAGCCAGGCAGGGCTGGAAATCATCCAACGTGAAGATTTGACCTCAGGCTTCTGTTTCAGAATAAGAAAACCTCTGCCTTCTGAGAACTAGGACTCAAGGGGAAGTTCGGGTTGCTTCTCCAGGGCGATCTCGATTTCCGTCGCCAGGGCGCCACCGAAAAACACGGCGTTGACGTTCCAGGAAAGCCAGATCAGCAGGACCACAACCGCTGTGACAGAGCCGTATGTGGCCCCCAGATGGACAATCTGTTCCACATAGAAGGCTGAAGCCCAGGACATGAACAGACAGAGCGCCGCGGCAAAGGCGCCGCCTGCGATTGACGCGATCCAGGCCACGGGCTTGCGGGACATGGCGTAACGGTAGATCAGCCCCATGGCCAGGGTGATGCCGATACTGGCCCAGGTCCATTCGCTGAACAGCCAGGGCAGGCCCTGGAGAGGCCGCACGTCGAAGGCCGCCGCCAGGAACCTCAGATAGAGGAATACCGCCGACAGGACGCTGAGCAGGATGAAGGCCGCGACAAGTACGACCAGCGCCATGAGATTGAAGCCAAAGAAGCCGTGCGGGCGCTCTTCCTCATGGATGAAGGAAAGACCGGCAAGCAGGGCCTTGAAGCCTCGGTGTGAGGCATAGCCGCCGATGATGAGGGCCAGACCGCTCTGTGCCGACACCGCGCGCAGCGGGGCGTCGCCAAGTCGGGTGAGCTCTTCCTGGAACAATCCCCTGGCGATTTCCGGCATGAGCCGCGACAGGACCGTGGCCTGCCGGGAGGCCTCGGCCGGGTCAGCCAGCAGGCCGTAGACGCCCACAAGGATCGCGACCGCCGGGAATACCGCCAGCATGACGAAGAAGGAGACCCCGCCGACATAGAGCATGACGTCCCGGCCCCAGAGTCGTGTCAGGGAGCGGCCAAGAATGGCGAGGATCCATTTGACCCTGCCCACCGGATCCCAGTCGATTGCGGTCGCGGGCCGAGGTGCGGCAGGGGGCTTCATCGGCGCAAGGTGCGCATGACTCCCCCACAAGACAAGGGGGCAAAAATGGAAACGGCGCGCCGGATTGGGGGCGACGCGCCGTCGATGGGGGAGTGTTCCATCTATCCGTCGTCACGTGAGGGACAGGGTTTGTGACGACCGACGCACACACATTCGCAGGGCCGCCCTGAACCGAAGCTGAACAGAAATCGCGCCTTCAATTCATGAGGTTGGAAACCCTAGGCCAGGGCGCCGGAAGCCTTCAGGGCGTCCACGTCAGCAGCCGAGAAGCCCCAGTCCGTCAGAGCCTCGGTGTCATGGGCCCCGATTGCGGGCGGCGGACCCTGGATCTGGCCAGGGGTCGCGGAGAACCGCGGCGCCGGCGCGGGCTGGATCACGCCGGCCACTTCGACGAAGGTCTGGCGCGCCTGATTGTGCGCGTGCTTCGGCGCCTCATCCAGGTCGAGAACCGGGGCGAAGCAGACATCCGTGGCTTCCATCAGTTCGCACCATTCATCGCGGGTCTTGGTGGCGATCACGGCGGCCAGCTTGACGCGCAGATCGTCCCAGCTGTTGCGGTCCATCTGGGCAGCGAAGGCGGGATCCTTGATCCCGGTCTTTTCCAGAAGCAGGGCGTAGAACTGCGGCTCTATGGAGCCGATCGATACCCACTTGCCGTCCGAGCACTGGTAGGTGTCATAGAAATGGGCGCCGCCATCCAGCAGGTTCGCCCGGCGCTCTTCCCTCCAGGCGCCCTGCGCCTTGAAACCATAGAACATGGCCATCAGCGACGCCGCGCCATCGCTCATGGCGCAGTCAATCACCTGGCCCTGGCCGGTCGCACGGGCGTTGATTACCCCGGCCAGCAGGCCGAAGGCGAGATAGAGGGCCCCGCCACCGAAGTCGCCCACCAGGTTGAGGGGCGGAATCGGCTTGTCCTTGGTTCCGATGGCGTGGAGCGCTCCGGTGATGGCGATGTAGTTCATGTCATGGCCGGCGGCGTTGGCGTACGGCCCGGTCTGTCCCCAGCCGGTCATCCGGCCAAAGACCAGCTTTGGATTCCGCGCCAGGGCGACATCCGGCCCCAGCCCCAGGCGTTCCATCACTCCCGGGCGGAAACCTTCGAACACGGCGTCAGCGGTTTCCATGAGCTTGAGGCAGGTTTCGATCGACGCGGGATTCTTCAGATCCAGGGCGACCGAGCGCCGTCCGCGGGCAGTGATGTCAGCCGGGCTGGCCCGGCCTGGGCCCTTGCGGTCGATCCGCACCACATCGGCGCCAAGATCCGACAGCAGCATGCCGCAGAACGGACCCGGCCCGATGCCGGCAAACTCGATGACCTTCAAACCGGAAAGCGGACCCTGTCCCATGATGTTCTCCCTGAGATTTTGCTGAAGTCTAAGCCCCCTGCCCCATGGTCAGGCAAGCCCCGGCTAGCCGCCGCCGGGCAAGGTCTGTCCGTCATCCACGGTAAGCAGAGTCCCGGATATCGCCTTGGCGCCAGGACCGCAGAGCAGATTGAAAGCGCCATTCAGTTCATCGGCGTCCATCAGGCGGCGACGGGGAAAGCCCTTCAGCTGCTTCTGGCCGCCATCGGTTTCCCACCATCCGGCATTGATGTCGGTCAGGATATAGCCCGGCGCGAGAGCGTTCACCGCGATCCCCTTGCGACCCCACTCCCGCGCCAGACTTTTTGTCAGCATGGCGACGGCGGACTTTGAAGCATTGTAGGCGCTCAGCCCCGGCAGGACAGTGTGGCTGGCGACGGAGGCGATGTTGACGATCCTGGCCTTGCCTTGCGCCGCTGTGTCGTTGGCGAACATGAGCCGGGCTGCGGCCTGGGCGGCGAAAAAGACGCCGCGGACATTGACGTCAAAGGTGCGATCCCAGTCCTCGATGCTCAGGTCTATGGCCAGACCTTCGCCGCCCACACCGGCATTGTTGATCAGGATTGAAACCGGCCCGAGACCAGCCTCGATCTCGGCAAAGACCGCCGGAATGGAAGCAGCGTCGGCGACATCCAGTCGAAGAGCCATGGCGCGGCCGCCAGAGGCTGCAATCTCTCCCGCAAGATTCTCGACCATGTCCAGACGTCGGGCCGTAACCGCGACCTGGGCGCCAGCTCCCGCCAGAAGCTTCGCAAAGTGGGCGCCCAATCCCCCGGAAGCGCCGGTGACGATGGCGGTCTGACCTAAAAGGGGCTGATCCATGGATATAGGCTCCAAGTCTGATAATTGCTTCACTGTCGCTGGGCGTCTCGCCCGTATAGTGTAGGCGAGTCCTGATTCACGCTGTTATTTGCGCGGGACCCCCACTGGTGTCGAGTCAAAGGATCACACAGGAATGGCGTCGGGAGTCCATGCGCGAGTTCTGATCGTTGCGCGGGATGACGCCCTGGCTGGACCTCTGTCAGAAGGTCTCGACCGCCTGGGCTGGCGAACGGTCACGGCTCGAGGCCCCTATGCCGCTGTCGCCGCCCTGGGTGATCTTGGGGTTGAGGCGGCAATAGTTGACCTCAACAGCGCCGGAGATGAAGGCCTTGGTCTGGCCCGACGCCTGCGCGCCGCCTGCGCGCCCAGACGCCTGCCGGTCATCGCCATCGGCGATCCTCGACCGGAAAACAACGCCCTGGGATTTGACCTGACCCTTGCAGCGCCGGTTCACCCGGCCCAGGCCGCCCTACGCCTTGAAACCGTGGTGCGGATGGCGATTTCCGAAGAGGAATTCGACCTTCGCCGGGAGACCTTTTCCGACCATGGCCGCCTGCTCGATGAGCCAGACGCCGACCACAGCCTCTTCCGGGTTCTGGCCATCGGGGAGCCGACGCCGCAGTTTCTGGCCCTGTCCAACGCCCTGTCACAGACCGGCGCGGATGTTGTCGGCGCCTTCACGGCCTATACCGCCTTTGACTATCTCCACGAGCGGCCCTTCGACGCGGTCGTCCTGTGGGCCGGGGAGAACAGCCAGGAAGCCCTTTCCATCGCCGCGGGCATGCGACGCAATACCCGGCTTTATCACACCCCTGCCCTGCTCTATATGCGGCACGAGAGCTATGTGACCCTCAGCGAGGCCTATCATCGGGGCGTTTCCGATGTGGCTTCCCCCGACACACCCGAGGTCGAAACCGCCCGTCGGGTCATCGAGCTCGCCCGGAACTTCCGTCGCCAGTCCGCCATCCGCAAGGCCCTTGAAAAGGCCCGTGGCTCTGGCCTCATGGATCCGGCCACCGGGCTCTTCACCCGTGACCTCTTCGCCCATCACCTGCAGCGCCTCGCCCAGAGCGCACGACTGCGCAATCGCCCCTTGTCGGTGTGCGTCCTGAAGGTCGCAGACAGACCTGAGGTCGCTGAGGCGCGCAAGACCACCTGGCTGGACCGCGCCATTCCGCAGATCGGGTCCATGATCAGTCGGCTGGTCCGGGTTGAAGACACCGCGGCGCGGCTTTCTCCCGAGGTCTTCGCCCTGGCCCTGCCCGCCACCTCTTACGAAGCCGCAAAGGCGGCCGGCGAACGGATCGCCGCCGTGATCGGTTGCACGGCCTTTGAAGCTGGCGATGGCAAGCCGCCCTTTGTGGTGGACTTCGATATCGGCGTCGCCGAGGTCCAGGTTCCTGATGGCGTAGTCAAGGCTCTGGAACAGGCCGCAGCCCGGGCCCATCAGAAGGCTGGCTAGGCCCGCCGCCGGATTCGGTAGGCCCTTTTTGGCTGGCGAGAATTTCAGATTGTCTGGTCTCGCGGACGTTCGGCTCAGCCAGCGAGGCGGGCCAGTTCCGCAAGGACCTTTTCAGCCGCATTGAGCCGCTGCACAGGCGTTTCCCACTCGCCCTTCACGACCACCTTCTGGTCGGGACGGATGCGCCAGGCCACCTGGTTCTTCTGGACGAACTGGACCAGGGCCAGCGGATCCTTGAAGGTGTCATTGCGGAAGGTGACCACTGCACCCTTGGGACCGACATCGATCTTGGCGACATTGGCTTCGCGGCACAGGCCCTTGATGGCGACGACCTTCAGCAACTGGGCCGCTTCCGCTGGTAGCGGACCGAACCGGTCAATGAGTTCCGCGGCCAGGGCTTCGCGGTCTCCGGACTTCTCGGCGTCTGACAGGCGGCGATAGAGGGCCAGCCGGACATTGAGGTCGGGCACATAGGCCTCAGGGATGAGCACCGCGGCCCCGGTGTTGATCTGGGGCGACCATCCGCGATCAGAGGTCAGCCCTTCCTTGCCGATCCGCTCCTGCAGTTCGGCCACAGCATCCTCGAGCATCTGTTGATAGAGCTCGACGCCGATCTCGCGGATATGTCCCGACTGCTCCTCGCCCAGCAGGTTGCCACCGCCCCGCTGGTCAAGGTCGTGACTGGCCAGCTGGAACCCTGCGCCCAGACTGTCCAGGGACTGCAGGACCTTCAGGCGGCGCTCCGCCGACAGGGTGATCTGCTTTTCGGCCGGCGTGGTCATGTAGGCATAAGCCCTGGCCTTGGCCCGGCCGACCCGACCGCGCAGCTGATACAGCTGGGCCAGACCAAACATGTCGGCGCGGTGGATGATCAGGGTGTTGGCGGTTGGAATGTCCAGCCCACTTTCCACAATGGTGGTGGAGAGCAGGACATCGTACTGGCCGTCATAGAAGGCGGTCATGACCTCTTCCAGCTGGGTCGGAGCCATCTGGCCATGGCCGACCACAAACCGGACTTCCGGCACCTGCTCGCGCAGGAATTTCTCCAGATCGGTGAGGTCCGAGATCCGCGGCACCACATAATAGGCCTGGCCGCCGCGGTACTTCTCCCGCAGCAGGGCTTCACGGATGACGATGGGATCAAAGGGCGTGATGTAGGTCCGCACAGCCAGGCGATCCACCGGGGGCGTGGCGATGATCGACATTTCCCGAATGCCAGACAGCGCCATCTGCAGTGTCCGCGGGATGGGCGTCGCCGTCAGGGTCAGCATGTGCACGTCGGCGCGAAGCTCTTTCAGCTTCTCCTTGTGCTTGACCCCGAAGTGCTGCTCCTCGTCGACAATAACCAGGCCGAGGTTGTGGAATTCCACCTGTTTGGACAGGACGGCATGGGTGCCGACCACAACCTCGATCTCCCCCTTCTTGAGGTTCTCGCGGGTCTCGGCGGCTTCCTTAGCGGGAACCATCCGCGAAAGCCGTCCGATCTTGATGGGCCAGCCCTGGAAGCGTTCGGTGAAGGTCTTGTAATGCTGGCGGGCCAGCAGTGTCGTCGGCGCGACAATGGCGACCTGCATGCCGCTCATGGCCGCAACGAAGGCGGCGCGCAGGGCGACCTCCGTCTTGCCAAAGCCCACATCGCCACAGATCAGCCGGTCCATCGGCTTGCCGGAGGTCAGATCCTCCAGGATGTCGCCAATGGCTGCGAGCTGGTCGTCGGTTTCCTCATAGGGGAAGCGCGCACAGAATTCGTCGAAGACCCCATGAGGCGGATCCACGGGATCTGTCGACTTCATGGCCCGCTCGGCGGCTATGCGGATCAGGCCCTCGGCCATGTCGCGCAAGCGAGCCTTGGCCTTGGCCTTTCGGGCCTGCCAGGCCGCGCCGCCCAGGCGATCCAGCTGGACGCCATCGCCCTCTGCGCCATAGCGGGTCAGCAGGTCAATGTTCTCAACCGGCAGGTATAATTTCGCCTCACCGCCGTAGTGTAATTCCAGGCAGTCGTGCGGCGCCCCTTGCACCTCAAGGGTTTTCAGGCCCGCATAGCGGCCAATGCCATGGTCAATGTGGACGACCAGATCACCCTGGGTCAGTGACGAGGCTTCCGCCAGGAAGTTGGAGGCCCTGCGCTTGCGGCGGGGTCTGGCCAGTCGGTCGCCGAGGATGTCGGTCTCGGAAATAACCGCCAGATTGTCGGTTTCGAAGCCGGCCTCCAGGGGCAGGACAACCCGCTGGGGTCGCTTCGGGTTCGCGGCCTTGGCGGCGTCCCAGTAAGGCGCATAGGCGACGCCTTCCAGGCCATGATCAGCCAGCATGACGCCCAGTCGCTCGGAAGAGCCCTCTGACCAGGACGCAAACAGCACCCGCTTGCCGGACGCCGCCAACCGGTTGGCGTGATCCGCCGTGGCCTGGAAAAGATTCACCGAGTCCTGCTGGCGTTCGGCCACAAAGGTCCGGCCAAGGCGGGCGCCCAGGTCCATGACATTGTCGCCGCCGGCGGTCTGGAAACCGGAAAAGCGCCGGGTCGCCCGCACAGCCAGGGCCTGGGCCCATTCAGCGTCTGTCAGGTAAAGGGCTTCCGGCGGAAGGGGATGATAGTGAACCTTGCGGTCGGCCTGGGACCGGGCGTCATGGGCGTCGATGATCATCGCCATGCGCTCATCCCGGGCCTCGCCGGCCAGGTGGTCCAGAGCGATCAGGGTGTCCGGCGGCAGATAGTCGAAAAGGGTCGCCATTTCCCCGTAGAACAGGGGCAGCCAGTGTTCCATCCCTGCCCGACGACCGCCCCCGGTGACGGTTTCATAGAGTGGATCTCCGCCCGGCGCGCCAAACGCCTCCACATATCCCCGGCGGAATCGGGAAATGGACTCAGCATCCAGAAGGGCCTCGCTGACCGGCAGCAGCGTCACATCCTTCAACTGCCTGGTGGACCGCTGGGTTTCTGGATCGAAACCCCGGATGGATTCAAGGGTGTCGCCAAACAGGTCCAGACGGACCGGCTCTTCTGCATTCGGCGGGAAGACATCGATGACGCCGCCGCGGATGGCGAACTCGCCCCGTTCCGAGACCGTCGACGCCCGCTGATAGCCATTGATGGCGAAGTAGCGCTCCAGGACGGAAATCTCGACCACGTGCCCAACCCTGGCCGACCATGTGGCGTCCCGGACCGAACTGATGGGAGGCGCGCGCTGGATAATGGCCGGGATGGTGGTCACCAGCAGGGTAGGTCTGGAGCCTGAAATTCCCTGCCCCAGCCGCGCCAGGGTCGTCATGCGTTGGGCCGCGACTCCAGCCGACGGACCTATGCGGTCGTAGGGCAGACAATCCCAGGAAGGAAACGTAATGATCTCAAGGCCTGGGGAGAAGAAGCTCATGGCGTCGACAAAGGCCGACAGCCGCGATCCGTCCCGGGCGACGAACAGGCTCAGGCCACCACGGGCCTTTATGATATCCGCCATGACCAGGGCGTCATAGCCTTCCGGCGCCCCGGCAAGATCAAGCCGCCCCGGATCCTGGGTGACCCGACGCATGTCCGCTGCAGTGACGCCGCGGACGTCCTCAGCCGCCATGATCTTCGCCAAGGTTCATGTAAACCTGATCGCGGAAAGCACGGATTTGCTGAAGGATTTCACCGCTGGCCTCAGGCGGCTCAACCGTCTTTTCCACAATCCACTCGTAGAGATCCTGATCGGGAAACTCCAGCAGGGCCTCAAGCTCGTCCAGCTGGACGGCGTCGAAATCCTGGGCATGGAGATCCACGAACGGCCCCAGTATGAGGTCCGCTTCCCGGAAGCCCCGGCGCCAGGCCCGGAACTTCAATCGCTTTCGTCGTGTCTCGAGATTGTTCAACATGAGGAAGGGGCCGATATAGAGGGGGTCGCCCCCGAACACCAGAGCCCGTCTCCAGACTTCATGCGCCCGCCCGTCCTGTTTCCGCTTTATGCGCCGGTCGCCACATTGAAGGGCGTCGGCGCCCGAATAGCGCCCCTGCTGGAGAAACTGGCGGGGCCGATCGTCCGCGACGTCCTGTTCCTGAAGCCGCACAGCCTGATCCGGCGGCGCCGGACAACTGTGGTCGAGGCGATCGAGGGCGAAGTCGAAACCCTGCTGGTCGAGATCGACGCCTATGTCCGCCCCCGCAGCGCGCAGCAGCCCTGGCGGATCAAGGCCTATGACGGCAGCGGAACGATCGACCTGGTCTTCTTCGGCGCCTATGCCGGTCAGCTGGAGGCGAAACACCCGGTCGGATCCCAGCGCTGGGTCTCCGGCAAGATCGAGCGCTATGGCCTGACCCTGCAGATGTCCCATCCGGATTACATGGTTGCCGCGGACAAGGTCGGCGACATACCCGACATCGAGACTGTCTATCCCGCGACAGCAGGCCTTCCGGCCAGGACTGTCCGGAAATTCGTGCAGGAAAGCCTCAGCAAGGCCCCTGACCTCCCTGAGTGGCTCGATCCCGCATGGAAGGCCCGGGAGGCCTTGCCGGGCTGGAGAGAGGCCCTGACGCAGCTCCATACGCCGAGGTCCGAGAATGACCTCACCGAACAGACACCCCATGCGCGCCGACTGGCCTATGACGAACTTCTGGCGCACCAGCTGGCCATGGCCCAGCGCAAGGCTGCGCGGCGGCGATCTCCCTCAGCAAAAATCACGGCAAGCGCCCTGGCCGACAGGGTCGAGGCCGCCCTGCCCTTCCGCCTGACGGGGGCGCAGATCCGGGCGCTTTCGGAATTACGTGGAGACCTGCAATCCGGGGAAAGGATGAGCCGCCTGCTGCAGGGGGATGTGGGATCAGGCAAGACCGTGGTCTCCATGCTGGCCCTGGCCGATGTCGCCGCTGGCGGCGGTCAGTCAGCCATGATGGCGCCGACGGAGATCCTGGCCCGGCAACACTATGAAACCCTGGCCGCCCCCCTTGCGGCGCAGGGGATCAAGGCCGTCCTCCTGACCGGGCGGGACAAGGGCTCGGGGCGCAATGACAAGCTCGCCGATCTGGCCTCCGGGGCCGCCCAGGTCGCCGTTGGCACCCACGCCCTTTTCCAGACTGACGTGGTCTTTCATAACTTACAGCTGGCTGTGGTGGACGAACAGCACCGGTTCGGCGTGGCGGAACGCCAGAGGCTTCAGGCAAAGGGCGAAGCGGTACACCTCCTGGCCATGTCGGCGACCCCTATTCCCCGCACCCTCGAGCTGACCCTCTATGGCGATCTTGATGTGAGCCGGATCGATGAAAAGCCTCCGGGTCGGACTCCGGTCGTCACCCGCGCCGTGCCCATGACACGGGTTGGCGAAGTGGAAGGCCGCCTGCGTCAGGTGGTCCAGGAGGGGGCCCAGGCCTTCTGGATCTGCCCTCTGGTCTCGGATTCAGAGCTGGTGGACCTGAAGGCGGCTGAGACCCGGGCGGCGGAGCTGCGGGCCCAGATCGGGTCTGGGGTTGGCCTTGTACACGGCAAGATGTCGGGCCCTGACAAGGACGCCGTCATGGCCGATTTCGCCGATGGAAAGATCCAGGTTCTGGTGGCCACAACCGTGGTCGAGGTCGGGGTCAACGTCCCCAACGCCACCATCATGGTCATTGAACAGGCCGAGCGGTTCGGCCTGGCCCAGCTGCACCAACTCAGGGGCCGGGTTGGCCGGGGCCGTCGGGAAAGCGCCTGCATCCTGCTCTATGATCCGCCACTTTCAGAAACGGCACAGAAGCGTCTCGATATTTTGAGGCGAACAGATGATGGGTTCAGGATTGCCGAGACCGATCTTGAATTGCGTGGCGGCGGAGACTCCCTGGGCCTGAAACAGTCCGGATTTCCGGCCTACGTCTTCGCCAACCCCATCGCCCACAGGGACCTGATCCTGACGGCTGGTGACGATGCAAGATTGATCCTGGCGCGGGACCCCGACCTTTCAAGCCAGCGGGGCCAGGCCCTGCAGATCCTGCAGGAACTATTCGACTGGCGACCCGGAACCGTCCTCAAGGACGCGGGATAGGCGGGTCGTAGCAGGCGCTTGCACGGACCACCTTGCCATCGGGACCGAACTCGAAGGTCTCGGCCACGGCCTGACCCCGGTGATTGGCGTACTGGATCGTCAAGGCCTCGTATCCGACCAGTATCCGGTCAAGCTTGAATTCGAGGCCCGGCTGGGCCGCAAGTCCAGCGCCCCAATAGGCCCGCAAGGCGTCAAGTCCCACGACACGGCCAGTACCAACCCTGGCGGCGGCGACGGGGGAGAGAAAGATGACATCCTCGGCATAGTGTCCAAGGATCGCTTCAAGGTCATGGCTGTTCCATGCCTTGATCCAGTGGTCGGCAAACGTCTCGGCGTCGATCATGGCTTGGAGGCTCTCCTCCGCCAGGCCTCGATCCTCGCCTTCGCATCGGCCTCAAGATCTGCGTAGAAGAGATTGTAAGCATGAACCTTCTGGCGATCCGCCCAGGATCCTGAAGGGCGCAACATGCCTGATTTCGGGCGCGCCACCTTCAGCACGCCGTCCTGGCAGGTGGCGGAAATGACCCGACTTAGGAATGGAGGCCGGACACCCCATTCCAGGCCGGTGGCGTTGGCGGCGCCCAGGGCCAGGCGCGCAGGCGCAGACTGGTCGGTCGTTGCTCCCAGAATGGGGTTGAAGCACAGGGGCTTCCGTCCCTTCAAATTCTCCAGATCCCCACCCTGCGCCCAGACAAGGGAGCGATTGTGTATGTCCTGCGCAGCGGCAATGTCCGTGTCGAAAGCCGAAGCCCAGGCCGCCAGACACCCAGGCTCATTTCGCGTCTGACACGGCGCAATGGGCGGCGAATTCGCGGGGGTTACCGCTTCAATCATATAGGCGGCCGCCAGACGGCTGCGGACCTCGGGGCGCATGGCCACCTGTTCTGCAAGCAGTCGGGCTGCCAGGGTGCCACCCTGCTCCACCCCGACGATCAGGAACGGCCGCCCATGATTGTCGTTGGCCAGATAGTGGGCGAATGCCGCGGCCACATCGCCATAGGCGAACTTACGGGCCTCCCTGGCGTCCTCCCGCAGGGTTGTCAGGGTATAGAGGCTGGCCTGCCGGTAACGGGGGGCATAGATCCTCCCTGCCCGCTCGAAGGGACCGACATAGTTCGGCGCGACCACCCGACGGAACCAGCGGTCAGCCTGCTCGTTGTCAATGGGCGCGTTCCAGTGTCGTCCGCCGTCGAAGGTCGTAGGCGAGATGAAGAAGATGTCCGCCTCATGCCGGTCCTGCGAGCCTGCTGGCCTTATGGCCCAGGCTGACGCCCTGGCGTAGTCAGGGGCCGGCGGGGGGCGATAGATCTGGAAGGGCTCCTGCGGATCCAGGGCAGCCCGCAATATGTCGTCGCCCCAGATCATGCCGCCGACGCCGATCAGGGCCGAGACAAGGGCAACGGCTAGGATCAGGGCGCGTCTGGGGCTGGATTGCGGCATGGGCTCAGCGATAGGGATCGTCAGTCGCGAGGTAGTTCTGCACGTAGTCCTTCACACCGTCTTCCAGAGCCGTGAAGGGCTGGTTGTAACCCGCCTCAGCCAGTCGGTTCATGCTGGCCTGGGTGAAGTACTGATACTTGTCCCGGATGGCCTCAGGCATGGGCGTGTACTCGATCTTCGGCGGGCGCCCTGCAGCCTGAAAGACCGAGGTCGCCAGATCAGCAAAGGTGCGCGCCTTGCCCGAGCCCAGATTGAAAACCCCGTTCACATGGGGTGATGCGCCCAGCCAGGCGACCACATCGGCCACGTCCCGGACATAGACAAAGTCGCGCTCCTGGCCGCCATGGGCAATGCCCTCACGGTGCGACTCGAACAGCTGGACGGATTCACCACCCTGGACCTTCGGCCATATCTGGGCGGCGACGGACTTCATGGATCCCTTGTGCTCCTCATTGGGTCCGTAGACGTTGAAGAACTTCAGGCCCACCCACTGAGGCGGCGCATAGCCACGGGAGGCCTGGCGGGCTGCAAAATGATCAAACAGGGCCTTTGACCAGCCATAGGGATTGAGCGGGCGCAGGGCGGCCAGGGAGTCCAGATCGTCCCTGTCTTCAAAACCCAGGGCGCCGTCGCCATAGGTGGCCGCCGATGAGGCGTAGATCATCCTTCTCTGGCGGTCAGCGCACCAGCGGAACAGGTCCCGGCTGAGGGTGAAGTTTGAATGGATGATCTTGTCGGCGTCCGGCTCCATGGTGGAGGACACTGCCCCCATGTGGATGACCAGCTCCACGTCGCGCCAGCGTTGCTCCAGCCAGGCGAACATGTTCTCCGGCGCCACAAAGTCGCCGATCGGGTGCTTGGCGATATTCCGCCACTTGCCCAACTCAGCCTCGTGAAGCCAGTCACAGACCACCACGTCCAGGGACGGATCCTGGGCCAGCTTGGCGACAATGTTCGAGCCGATGAATCCGGCGCCGCCTGTAACGAAGATGATGCGCCGGCTCATGACTTTCCGCCCTCGGTCATCCGGGCGATGGCCGCCGTTGTGGAATAGCCTTCAACGATCTCGGCCAGCCTGACTTCTCCACCCCAGGACTTGACCTCGGCGCCGCCGACCACCTCGCTTTCGGCATAGTCGGCGCCCTTGATCAGTATGTCGGGCCGTGAGGCCTCGATCAGCTTCAGGGGGGTGTCTTCATCGAAGGGCACCACAAGGTCGACACACCCAAGACCTGCCAGCACCAGGGCGCGGCTCTCTAGGTCGTTGACCGGCCGGCCCTCGCCCTTAAGGGCCTTCACAGAGCGATCTGAATTCAATCCCACGATCAGCCTGTCGCACCAGGTCCGCGCCTGATTGAGATAGGCCACATGCCCGCGGTGCAGGATGTCAAAGCATCCGTTTGTAAAGCCGACCCTTTGCCCCCTGGCCCTCCAGCGGGCGACCTCTTCGGCCATGCGCTGTGGAGTGGCGATCTTGACCTCTGCCGAAGCCATGTGAGCCGAGAGGGAGGCTTCGATCATCTCGTCGGGGGTGACCGTGGCCGTGCCGACCTTGCCGACGGCTACACCGGAGGCAAGCATGGCGAAGGTGATGGCGTCTTCCATGGTGGCCTTGGCCGCCAGCGCCAGCCCCAGGGCCGCGATGGTGGTGTCACCTGCTCCGGAGGCGTCAAAGACCTCTCGCGGTACGCCGGGGAAATGCTGGACCGGCTTTCCGCGAACACCCAGGGAGATGCCTTTGGCGGCCCGGGTGACCAGAATGGCCTTGGCCTCGCAAAGGGTCAGGGCATGCTCAAGGGCGGCCTGGATTTCATCATTGGTCCCGGTAGGCATGCCCGTGGCGTAGGCCAGTTCGGCGGCGTTGGGCTTGATGATGTCCACGGGACCGTAGCGCAAGAAACTGCGGGCCTTGGAGTCGACAATGACCATGGCCGCAGCCTCACGACAGGCAGAAATCACCGCGTCGGTTACGACGCCCTTGCCATAGTCGGAGATGATGATGACGCCGGCGCCTTCGGCCACATCCTTCACTGTGCGCACAAGCCTTTGGGCCACATCGCCCTCGGCAAGATGGCTTTCTTCCAGATCAACCCGCAGGAGTTGCTGGTTGCCGGAGACGAAGCGGGTTTTCAGGGTCGTCGGGCGGGAGGGGTCGGTGACCAGAAAGCCCTCTATGCCGGTCTCGCCGCCGATCAGACGCATGGCTTCATGACCCTCGGCGTCGCCGCCGACCATACCCACAAGGGCTACATCCCCCCCAAGGGCGGCGACATTGCGCGCGACGTTGCCGGATGCGCCCAGCATGACCAGTTCGCGGGTGCGCGCCAGAACCGGGATCGGCGCTTCAGGCGAGACGCGATGGACGTCGCCATAGACGAAACGGTCGACCATGATGTCGCCTACGCAGACGACCCGAACCCCTCTGAGGGTTTCGAGCAGCTTCTGGAGGACTGTAAAATCCATTGGCATCAGGGGGTCAGGTCCATGATAATTGCGGCCGCAAAAGCCTTAGCGCACCGCATGGATGGCCTGCAAAGTCTTGAGCAGGTCCTTCGCCGAATCCAGGGGCAGGCAACTGGGGCCGTCACAAAGCGCCCGATCCGGATCGGGGTGGAATTCCAGGAAGATACCGTCAACACCCGCAGCCACAGCGGCCTTGGCGAGAATTGGCACCCCGGAGCGCCGCCCACCTGTGGACGCGCCGTTGGATTTGGGGTTGGCGCCCGGCAACTGCACCGCGTGGGTTGCGTCCATGGTCACCGGCGCACCGAGGTTCTGCATTTCCTCAATGCCCAGCATGTCGACCACAAGGTTGTTGTAACCGAAGGAGGCGCCTCGCTCGCAGAGAATGGTCATGTCTACCCCGACCGCTTCCTTGATCTTGTCCAGGATGTTGCGGCAATCCCAGGGGGCCAGGAACTGGCCCTTCTTCACATGCAGCAGACCGCCGGCATCACGGGTCGCCTTGGCCGCAGCGACCACCAGGTCTGTCTGGCGACAGAGGAAGGCCGGGATCTGCACGATGTCGGCGACACCGGCCACAGCCTCGGCCTGATCGATTTCGTGAATGTCAGTGCAGATCGGCAGGTCAAACTCGGCCTTCACCGCACGCAGGACTTCCAGACCTTTTTCCAGCCCCGGACCGCGATAGCTGTTGATGGAGGATCGATTGGCCTTGTCGAAGCTGGCTTTGAAAACATAGGGCAGACCGAGGTCCGCCGTTACGCCCTTGAGGGTCCGGGCTGTCAGGCGAGCAAGTTCAAGATCCTCAATGACATTGATCCCGGCGATCACCATCAAGGGATGGCCCGTCCCGATGGACATGTTCCATTTCGAAAGGCTCAGGGCAGCCATGGCAAGGGGTCCTCTCTCGGGCGCGCAGCGGCCTTAAGTGGCCCGCGATCGGCCTGATCACAAGTCGGAATTCACAGGAGAAAGGCCTTAGTCCCGGCGCCCCCCTGTTCGAGCGTCAACGGAGGCCCTAGATAAAACCTCATGACAATCGCTCGCAATGTCCTGGAGGCCATTGGCTCCACCCCGCTCATCCGTCTCAACCACGCCAGCGAGGCGACCGGTTGTG
Source organism: Alphaproteobacteria bacterium PA2 (assembly GCA_002256425.1). Taxonomy (NCBI): domain Bacteria; kingdom Pseudomonadati; phylum Pseudomonadota; class Alphaproteobacteria; species Alphaproteobacteria bacterium PA2. The sequence continues at coordinate 1,987,167 of NKIZ01000001.1, forward strand.
AGATACTGGGCAAGGCCGAGTTCATGAATCCCGGCGCCTCGGTCAAGGACCGCGCCGCCCTCTATATCGTCCGCGATGCCGAAAAGCGGGGCCTGCTGCGCCCGGGCGGCCGGATCGTGGAAGGCACCGCCGGGAATACCGGAATTGGCCTGGCCATGGTCGCCAAGGCCCTTGGCTACAAGACCACCATCGTCATTCCCCGCACCCAGAGCCAGGAGAAGAAGGACGCCATCCGGCTTCTCGGAGCGGACCTGGTGGAGGTCGACGCCCTGCCCTACTCCAACCCTGACAACTATGTCCGGTATTCGGGGCGTCTCGCGGCAGAGTTGAACGAAAAGGAACCGGGGGGCGCCATCTGGGCGAACCAGTTCGACAATGTCGCAAACAGACTGGCCCATGTGGAGACCACAGGCCCCGAGATCTGGGATCAGACCGAGGGTAAGGTTGACGGCTTCATCTGCGCTGTGGGGTCAGGCGGGACGCTGGCGGGGGTCGCCCAGGCGCTTCGCGCTCGCAGTCCAAAGGTTCAGATCGGCCTTGCAGACCCCATGGGGGCGGCGCTCTTCCACTACTACGCCCACGGCGAACTGAAGTCTGAAGGCGGCTCGATCAGCGAAGGTATCGGCCAGGGCAGGATCACCGCCAATCTGGAAGGTCTGGCGATCGACAGACCCTACCAGATCGACGACGTCGAAATGCTGCACGCCATATATGACCTCATGGAGCATGAAGGTCTGGTCATGGGCGGCTCCACCGGCGTGAATGTTGCCGGCGCCATCCGTCTGGCGAAGGATCTCGGTCCCGGCCACACCATTGTCACCATCCTCTGCGACCAGGGCGCCAGGTATCAGAGCAAGATCTTCAACCCCGAATTCCTGAGGGAGCGGGGTCTTCCCACCCCGCCATGGCTATGACCGGACCCCTTGTTTCCACAGCCTGGCTTGCCGAACGTCTTGGCGACCCGAACCTGAGGGTTGTTGATGCAAGCTGGTGGATGCCGGCTGAAGCCCGGTCCGGCCAGGCTGAGTTCCTGGAGAGACACATTCCAGGCGCCGTCTTCTTCGACATTGACTCCATTGCCGACAGGACGGTCGACCTGCCCCACATGCTGCCGACACCGACCGCCTTCGCTGGCGCAGTTGGCGAACTGGGGCTTGGTCGTGATGCGACACTGGTTGTCTATGACACCTTTGGAATCCGCGCCGCGGCAAGGGTCTGGTGGTCGCTACGGGCCATGGGATTTGAAAAGGTCCATGTCCTGGATGGCGGCCTGAAGGTCTGGCTGGCCGAGGGACGCCCTGTGGAAGCCGGTCCGGCGTCTCCGAAGAGCGTCTCGGTTGCTCCCGCTTTCAGACCAGATCTGGTCCGTAATTCCGGCGAGGTGCTTGCAGCGCTCGGGTCAGGCGCGGAGCAGGTGGTTGACGCCCGTGCGGCCGCCCGTTTCCGTGGAGAAGCGTCAGAGCCCCGCGCGGGCCTCCGATCAGGACATATGCCGGGCGCGAAGAATACGCCGTTCGACACCCTGCTCAATCCGGACGGCGCCATGAAGTCACCGGAAGCTCTGATGGAAGTCTTTGCTGCGGCGGGCGTCAATCTGGATGCCCCGATCATCACCACATGCGGGTCCGGGGTGACGGCATCGGTCATAGCCCTCGCCCTCGCCCGGCTGGGACGGGAAGCCGCGGTCTATGATGGATCCTGGACCGAGTGGGGCGGCCTTGCAGACATGCCGGTGGTCACCGGCGCCTAGCGGATCGGCGGTGCGTACAGGATGCCCGGCTCCTGGGCATTCCACAGGGCATTGATCCCGCGGCCGAGCTTGAGGTCAGATCCGTCGCCGACATTGCGATTGAAGATCTCGTCATAGGCGCCGACCTGGGCAATCACCTTCAACGCCCAGTCAGGCTTCAGATTGAGCGGGACGCCGAAGCCGCCCTCCTTACCCAGCAGCCGCCTGATCCTTGGATCGGGGCTGTTGACCGCCAGGTCTGCGGCAGTCTTCTGCGTCACCTTGAGCTCTTCTGCGATCATGGTGGCGAAGACCGTCCACCGCACAATATCCGTCCAGACCGGATCTGATTGGCGCACCACGGGACCAAGGGCCTCCTTGGAAATCACGTCCGGCAGGATCACATAGGCCGCCGGATTGTTCATGATCGACCGGGACGAGGCCAGGGCCGAAACGTCTGCAGTGAAGGCGTCGCACCCGTCCGCCTGATACTTCGCCCGGGCGGCGGCGTCGTCGGCGACAAGCACCTCGCGGTAGGTCAGGCCGCGCGCCCGGAACCAGTCGGCCAGGTTGGCCTGGCTCGCTGTCCCCGCCTGAACGCAGATCCGCGCCTGGTTCAATTCTCCTGCGCTGGTCAGGTTGAGGGCTTTGGCCACCAGAAAGCCCTGACCGTCATAGTAGGTCGCTGCCGGGAAGTCGAAGCCCAGACCGCCGTCCCGCTCCATGGTCCATGAGGTGTTGCGGGCCAGAACATCTATCTGGCCGGACGCCAGCGCCGGGAACCGCCTTTCGACCGAGACCGGAAGAAACCGAACGGCCTTCGCGTCGCCAAGGGTCGCCGCCGCAATGGCGCGACAGAAGTCGACATCAAATCCGCGCCAATGCCCCTGGGTGTCAGGATAGGCGAAGCCAGCCAGACCGGGATTCACCCCGCAGACGAGATAGCCCCGCTTACGGACTGCGGTCAGGGTCGGGCTTGATCTGGCCTTTCCATTCTCGAGACTGGAGGCCGGTTTGGTATCGGCGAGGGTTTCAGAGGGGCCATTCCCGGCAGAGATCCTGTCGCAACCTGCCAGCACCAGGGTGATTCCCGCGAGCAGAACGGCCAGCCGGCTCATGTTTGCCTCCTTGATCCCGGCCCCTGCGAGGCTCTAAGTGTCGTGGGCAGTTTCGCCCGTGTTTATTGCGACCCGTCAAGCGGCATGGCTGAAGAAACGCGACTGATCCACTCCGGCCTTCATCCTGACACCGGTAAACCGACACCGGTGACCGTCGCACCCATGATCCAGAAGGGCTCGACTGTTCTTCTGCCGAACGCGGCGGCCCTCTACGACGATGACGCCTTCATCACTTATGGACGCCAGGGCCTTGCCGCCCATGAGGCGCTCAAGGAGGGGCTGCGCACCCTGGAAAACGCCACAGGCGTCGAACTCTATCCCTCCGGCGTAGCTGCGGTGACAGGGGCCATGCTGGCCGTCCTTGGCGCTGGCGATGAAGTCCTGGTCAGCGACAACATCTACAAGCCGACCCGGCGGTTCTGTGACAGGGTTCTGGCCAGGTACGGGATGACGACGAGGTATTTCGACCCGGGCCAATCGCCCGAGGACCTTGTCCGCAGCGCCGGGCCAAATGTCCGCCTGATCGTCATGGAAAGTCCTGGCTCCCTGAGCTTCGAAATGCAGGACATGACGGCGGTCGCCGCCCTGGCCAAGGCCCGCGGCATACTGACCATGGCCGACAACACCTGGGGTGCTGGCCTCTACTACAAGCCTCTGGACCACGGCATCGACATCTCCGTGCAGGCCCTGACCAAATACGTTGGTGGGCATTCTGATGTCTTCATGGGATCGGCCGCCGCCTCGTCACCGGAGATCGCCCGGCTTCTCAGCGACGGGGTGTTGAACCTCGGTTGGGCCGTCTCGCCCGAGGACGCCTACCAGATGCTGCGCGGTCTCCGGACCCTGGCGACCCGCATGGCCAGGCATGACGCCTCTGGGCGCCATATCGCCGGGTGGTTGGCGCAAAGGCCTGAAGTTGCGCAGATCCTGCACCCGGCCCTCCCCGGCGCCCCGGGGCATGATCTCTGGGAGCGGGATTTCACCGGGGCGTGCGGCCTCTTCGGCTTCGTGCTCAAACCGGTTTCCGGCAAGGCCGTCGAAGCCTTCCTGGACGGCATGAAAGTCTTCGGCCTCGGGTTTTCCTGGGGCGGGTTCGAGAGCCTTGCCATCTCCTGTGACGAGCAGCTGGGGCCAAGATCCTTCCTGAAATCCTATGGCGGGCCCCTGGTGCGCCTGCATATCGGCCTTGAGGATCCTGATGACCTGATCGCCGATCTTGAAGCTGGATTTGCCGCCCTGCACAGCGCGGCTTGATCTCCGGCATACTGACCACCAACTCAGAACAAACCAATCCAATCGGGAGACGACCTTGGGACCCTTTCACCTACTGATCGACGGCAAGCTGGAAGCCGGTGACTCCGAAATGTCCGTGATCAATCCGGCCAATGAAGAGGTGCTGTCTGCCTGCCCGCGCGCCTCGATGGCCCAGCTGGACAAGGCGGTCGCCGCTGCAAAGCGGGCCTTCCCGGCCTGGAGCGCCACGCCATTGGACGTGCGGCGAAAGGCCCTTCTCGCCATGGCAGACGCCATCCAGGGCGATGCGCCAAACCTGGCCCGCCTTCTGACCCAGGAACAGGGCAAGCCCATCGGCGACGCCACCGGGGAAGTCTATGGCTGCGCCGCCTTCTTCCGTTACTTCTCAACCCTCGATCTGCCGGAAAAGGTCGTGGAAGACTCGGCCACACGAAAGGTCGTGTCCCGCCGTCGCCCGCTGGGCGTAGTGGCCGCCATCGTGCCGTGGAATTTCCCCCTGATCCTGATGGCCTTCAAGGTTCCCGCCGCCATCCTCGCCGGCAATACGGTGATCCTGAAGCCGGCAGCAACTACGCCGCTTTCGACCCTGCGGATCGCTGAGCTGGTCAAGGACCTGCTGCCTCCGGGCGTCCTCAACGTGATTTCCGACGCCAACGATCTGGGCGCGGCCATCACCTCTCATCCCGATATCCGCAAGGTCTCCTTCACTGGCTCCACCGAGACCGGCAAGAAGGTCATGGCCGGCGCTGCGGAAGCCCTCAAGCGCATCACCCTGGAACTCGGCGGCAATGACGCCGCCATCGTCCTAGAGGGCAACGACCCCAAGGAGACGGCGCCCAAGATCTTCGCCGGGGCCTTCCAGAACTCCGGCCAGGTCTGCATCGCCATCAAGCGGGCCTATGTCCACGAGAGCATTTACGACGCCATGTGCGACGAGCTGGCCAGGTTGGCTGACGCCGCAGTGATGGGGGATGGCCTGCAGCAGGGCGTGACGCTCGGCCCGTTGCAGAACAAGACCCAGTTCGAAAAGGTGCTGGGCCTCATCGAGGACGCCAAGGCCGATGGCAAGATCATCGCCGGTGGCGGCCGGGCCGACGGCAAGGGCTATTTCATCAAGCCGACCATTGTCCGGGACATCACCGACGGATCACGCCTGGTGGATGAAGAGCAGTTCGGGCCCGTCCTGCCGGTCATCAAGATCAAGGACGGTGAAGACGCTCTCTCCCGGGCCAATGCGTCTTCATATGGCCTGGGCGGCTCCATCTGGTCCAGGGACCTGGACGCAGCCATGGACCTGGCCGGACGGATGGACACCGGAACGGTCTGGATCAACAAACACGCTGAACTGGCCCCGAACATCCCCTTCGGAGGCGCAAAGCTGTCAGGCATCGGCAACGAGCTCGGCGAAGAAGGTCTGGCCGAATTCACCCAGATGCATGTGATCAATATGGCCAAGGCCTAGCTTGCGAGGCGGGCGGAGGAAGCTCCGCTCGCCGCCACGGCGCGCTGCAATGCCAGAAAAGTGGCGCGCCCGGCAGGGCTCGAACCTGCAACCCCCTGCTTAGAAGGCAGGTGCTCTATCCAGTTGAGCTACGGGCACTTGGGTTTGGTGTCCAGGCTGGGCCCTAGTGGGTCCAGGGCTGCTTACGCCCAAAGGCGAAATTGTCGGCATAGGCCTTGATGATCTTCCGCGCCGGCTTGGGATCGAAGACCTGGAACGGAATGGCGTGGCGGTCAGCATAGGCGACGGCCTCGTCCTTGGTTTCGAAACTCAGTCTCACCTGACCATCCATATCGGTGGTCTGGGTCCAGCCCATGAGGGCGTCGGCGCGACGGGCGGAGCCCGGAGCGAATTCCAGAACCCAGGACTTGCTCTTGCCCTTGCCCGACTGCATCGCCGTCTTTGCGGGTTGGTAGATTCGCGCGAGCATGGCTTTCCTCGTCGGCTCTCAACTCAGTGACGTGGTCGGGGCGGCAGGATTCGAACCTGCGACCCTCTGGTCCCAAACCAGATGCGCTACCAGGCTGCGCTACACCCCGAGACCACGGTCAGCGGTTGCGATATAGAGGTTTGACCCATCCCGCAATGCGCCGCCTTACTGTCTGGCTATTCAGGTCGCTTTTGCATGAGTTTGAAGACGCCGGATGCGCGCACCACATCATGCCGGCCCACATAGGCCCGACCTTCCACAAAGGCGACATCACGGGTCGCGCGGGTGACATGGCTCTCTCCGAACACCCACTCGCCTACCCTAGCCATATGCAGGAAGTCGACAGACAGGTGGATGGTGACGCTGATCTTGCGGGTTTCGCGGAATACCGCCGCCGCCAGCAGGCCATCCATGAAGGCTGTCAGCATACCGCCGTGCACCAGGCCCAGGCCATTGGCGTGCCGATCCAGGGCGAAAAAGGCCTGACCGGCGCCCTTCTCCCGGCCCTCCTGATAGAAGTAGGGGCCGTTATGACTCGAGAAATGCCCCCTGCCCTCCATCATCCTGAATCCGGGCGGCGGGGTAGGAATTTCGGGCGCGCCGCCTTCAGTGCTCATTTTCCGGGGTCTTTCGGGGGCTTGAGTGAGATCTGGTAGATGTGAGGCCACATCTTTCCTGTGACGAACAGCCGATCCTGGGCTGAGTCGTAGGCGATCCCGTTGAGTACGGCGTCGGGATCTGAGTGCTGAAGGGTTTCGGGAAGGCCTGTGAGGTCAAGCCAGGCGCGCACCTTGCCTGTGGCCGGATCGATTCTTGCGATCTGATTGGTCATCCAGACGTTGGCGAAGATCTCGCCCTTGACCCATTCAAGCTCATTCAGGTTCAGCACCGGCTTGCCGTACGCCGTTACCTGAAGCCGCCGCACGACCTTCAAGGTCTTCGGGTCCAGGAATTTGAGTGTGGCGGTCCCGTCGCTCATGATCAGGTGTCGGCCATTCTGGGTCAGGGCCCAGCCTTCCCCGGAATACCGGAAACTTGAGAGGCGTTTGAGCGTTTTCAGGTCCCAGACGAAACCGATCTCATCCTGCCAGGTCAGGCTGTAGAGACGGTCCCCCCAGTTCACGACCCCTTCCCCGAAAACAGCTGCAGGCGCCTTGCCGGACTTCAGGATTGCGCCATCCTTCAGCCGCACCCGCCGCACTTCGGAGGCGCCCACACGGCCGGTGCTTTCGATAAGGTCGCCCTGGAGGTAGAGCAGCCCTTCGGTGAAGGCGCCCGTGTCGTGGGGAAAAACCTTCTGGATCCCGTAGCCGCCTACAGGAACAGCCGCAAACCCTGCTGACGCCAGGAAAATTGAGATCAGCAGAGCCAATGGCGTTGCGCGCACGACCAATCCTTCCAGACCAGAGAGCTGGCATCTCACCACAATCCCGAAGGATTGAATACCGCGCCTGCGGGAGGCCCTCTCGGCAGGTCAGCCCTGACCGATCGCTTCCATGTCGGCCACGACCAGTCCTTTGGGACCGTCGGAGAACCTGACCATGATGTCATCGCCGGGCTGCAGGTCTTCCACCCCGGCACGACGCAGTGTCTCTATGTGAATGAAGATGTCGCCAGGCTCTCCGTCCCGGACAACAAAGCCGTATCCCTTGGTGCGGTTGAACCATTTGACCTTTGCCCGTTCCAGGGGCCCACGGGCCGGTGCAGGGCCGATATGGCCCCTTGGCGCATAGGCTGGGCGATTGCTGTGGCGATCGTGCCCGCGATCCGGACGGTCATAATCCCGCTGGAAGCCCCGACCTCCGGCGTCCTGCCGACGCTCCGGCAAGGGGGTTGCCGTGCTTTCATCCAGGTTCAGCACTTCGGAGACCTGCCAGCCCTTCGGCCTCTGGACGACATCGCAATTGATGAGGGCGCCCTCAGGCGCGGCTTCATATCCGGCGTTCCTCAAGGATGTGACGTGCAGCAGGACGTCCTTCATGCCCGTGCGGCTGGGATCATCCGGGACGATGAAACCATATCCTTTGCCCGCGTCGAACCATTTGATCCGACCGCTTACGCGGACGGAAGATTCGTCCTGGCCAGAGTCCTCGTAGTCGTAACCAGCCATTTGCCCCTCTGGCGTGCTCTCCCCCGAACCCGTCGGAACATGCCGTTAACAACTCTGTTCCCCTGAAAGGAGAACCGTCAATGGGGGTTTTGGTCACGCCCAGGCGTTTTTAGCCCAAATGGGCGGTATTTGGTGATTTTCCGGAGGCGCGATGGCAGTCCCTAGGGGAGTCGAACCCCTCTCTCCAGGTTGAAAACCTGGCGTCCTAACCGATAGACGAAGGGACCGCAGACGCGAGAGCGGGGTCTATATCCGCGTTCCGGGGGGTGTGCAAGTCAGGCGAAGCATCCTTTTTCACCTAAGTTACTGCAGCAGCCGCCACCGCCCCCTAGCCTACCCGGCGAGGATCAGCGACATCCTCGATCTCCAGCTCCACGCCCTGCCTGCCCTGCCAGTCATCGGGCTTGAGCTTACCCACCACATGCAGGGCGTTTGCGGCGCCCAGAAGCGTCCGCCCGAGTTCGGTGTCTTCAGCGCGCCAGGCCATGGCCTTCAGCTTGCCGCCAGAGCTGTCGGTGAGGGTCACCCGAACATGCCCGCCCCTCAAGGCCATGGGCCGCTCAACCCGGACATCAGCCATGGCGAACAGGGGTTCAGGATTTCCGGGGCCAAAGGGCGCCATTCGCTGGAAGGAATTATAGAGTGGCCGGTCGGCGCCGCGGGACGTAATCAGAGCGTCCACCTCGAGGGCATCCGCCGCTGTCGCAATCTCGCTCTCATCGGCCACATGGTGGCAGAGAAACTCCCGCAGTTCGGGAATGCTGGCGGGCCTGACGCTCAATCCCGCAGCCATGGCGTGGCCGCCGCCGGCCATCAACAGGCCGGCATCGTAGGCCGCCTGGACCGCCCTGCCCAGATTGACGCCAGGCTGGGACCGTCCTGAGCCCTTCCCGACGTCAGCGGCGCGATCGACGCCGATGACGATGACCGGCTTCCGGTAACGCTCCCGCAGCCTGCCCGCGACAATACCGATCACCCCAGGATGCCAGTCGTCACCAGAGACCATGATCATGGGCGCTTCGCCGAAATTGCTCTCGGTCTCTATGCGGGCGACAGCGGCGTCCAGAACTTCGCGCTCCACATCCTTGCGGGAGGCGTTGAGGGCGTCCAGTTCAGCCGCCAGATCCGCAGCCTCCGATGGATCCTCCGTCGAGAGAAGCCGCGCGCCCAGGTCGGCACGACCGATCCGGCCCCCGGCATTGATCCGTGGGCCCAGAACAAAGCCAGCATGGAAGGTTGTCGCTGGCCCCTGGGATTTGGCCACATCAAGCAGGGCCTTGAGCCCGATATTGCCCCAACTGGACATGACCTTCAGACCCTGGGTTGTCAGAGCCCTGTTGAAGCCGGTCAGTTCGGTGACGTCGCAGACCGCTCCCATGGCCGCCAGGTCCAGCCAGGTCCGCAGGTCAGGTTCGGTCTTGCCGTCGAACAGGCCTCGCCTGCGGGCCTCCCGGTTGAGTGCGGCCAGCAGGACGAAGGTCACGCCTGCTGCGGCAAGATTGCCCTGCCCGGACTGGTCGCCCGGCCGGTTGGGATTGACCAGGGCTGAGGCCGGAGGCACCTCGTCGCCGCGCATCAGGTGGTGGTCAATGACCACGACCTCCAGGCCGATCTCAACGGCGTAGGCGATCGCGTCCTGGGCTGCTGCCCCACAGTCCACGGTAATGACCAGTTCCGCGCCTTCAGCCTTCAGGCGGCGGAAGGCGGGCGGGCTGGGGCCATACCCCTCGGTGATCCGGTCCGGCACATAGATGGGCAGGGTCTTGCCCATGGCGCGCATCCAGCGGACCAGCTGGGCGGCGCTGGAGGCACCGTCTACGTCATAGTCGGCAAAGACCACCATGGGGCGGTCGCGGACCACGGCCTCCACCAGGATTTCAGCGGCCCGGTCCATATCCATGAAGCTGGACGGATCCGGGAACAGGGCCTTGAGGGTGGGATTGAGATAGGTCTCGCCAAGGTCCTCGGTTACGCCACGGGCGGCAAGGGCCCGGGCCAGGATCTCCGAGAGGCCTAGCTTTAGCTGATGGTGGCGAACAACCGAGTCATCGGCCGGTCTCTGTCGCCAGAGCCGGCCGGTCAGGGATCGGGTGACTCCGAGATAGCCCGTCGCCCCATCGGTCATGGGATCAGACCGGACGCTTCATCCGGACTTCGCGCACGGTCCGCGTGGCTGAGTTCATCACCAGGGTGTGGGTGTGAACAAAGCCGCCTTCGTAGCGCACGCCGTCCAGCAGGGCGCCATTGGTAACCCCGGTAGCCGCGAAGATGGCGTCGGCCCGGACGATTTCATGCAGGTCGTACTTGCGGTCGAAATCCGTAATGCCAACCCGCTGGCCACGGGCCTTCTCGTCGGCGTTGCGGAAGACCAGGCGGCCCTGGAACTGGCCGCCGACGCACTTGAGCGCGGCGCAGGCCAGTACGCCCTCTGGAGCGCCCCCCTGCCCCACATAGAGGTCAACACCCGTGGTAGGGTCAGCCGTGTTCATCACGCCAGCCACGTCGCCATCGGTGATCAGATAGACCCGGGCGCCGACACTGCGCAGGTCAGCGATGATCTCGGCGTGTCTGGGCCGGTCCATGACGCAAACCGTGATTTCGGAGGGGTCCACGCCCTTGGCGGCCGCTAGAGCCCGGACGTTCTCGCTGGGAGCCTTGTCCAGATCTATGATCCCCGCCGGATAGCCCGGGCCGCAGGCGATCTTGTCCATATAGGTGTCCGGGGCATTCAACAGTGTCCCCTTGGGCGCCCAGGCCATGACGGCAAGGGCATTGGCCATGGCCTTGGCGGTCAGGGTCGTGCCTTCGAGCGGGTCGAGGGCGATGTCGATCTTGCGGGGGCCGCCCTTGCCGACCTTCTCGCCGATGAACAGCATGGGCGCTTCGTCCCGCTCGCCTTCGCCGATGACGATCTCGCCATCCACATCAAGGTCGTTGAGTGCTGTACGCATGGCGTCGACGGCAGCTTGGTCGGCAGCCTTCTCATCGCCCCGGCCCACCATGCTCCAGGCGGCGATTGCGGCGATCTCGGTGACGCGGACAGCGTCAAGGACCAGTCCGCGGTCCAGGTTCTCAGAACTCATTTGCGCCTCTTTCCTTGGTCGACCTCGGGGCCGACAGGTCGTTCAGGTTGTCAGATACGCGCTATGCGAAGAAGTCGCGGCCTGTCCAGGACCGACGGCAGATCAGCAATGCGCTCAATTGCGGCCATCAACACAGATTCGGCCACGGCGTGTGTAGTCAATACGATTGGAACCCCGTCAGCCTTCTCGACAGGCTTCTGAAGGAAGCTTTCAATTGAAACCCCAGCCTCGGCGAGGGTTTCCGACACTGCGGCGATGACGCCGGGCTCGTCCTTGACCATGAACCGCAGATAGGCTCGCCCCATGGACTTGGAGGGATCAACGGGCGTGAAGGGCTTCAGTTCCGAGGCCGGCTTCTGGAAGACAGGGCGCACGGAACGGGTCATGACATCGGCGATGTCAGCCGCCACGGCGGCTGCCGTCGGGCCCGCCCCAGCGCCAGGTCCCTGAACGTAGATACGGCCGGTCCGCTGACCTTCGATGAAGAGCGCGTTGAGGGCGCCTCCAGCCTGGGCCAGGGGGTGAGACATCGGCGCCAGGGACGGATGCACCCGGACAAGGACGCCATCCTCGGACCGCTCCGCCGACGCCACAAGCTTGACCCGGTAGCCCAGGTCCTTGGCCAGACGGATGTCCATCAGGTCGATCTGGTCAATGCCCTCGATCTCGGCGGCGGCGAAGTTCGGCGCGCATCCGAAGGCCAGGGCGGCCAGCAAGGTGATCTTGTGGGCCGCATCAAAGCCGCCAACATCCATGGTCGGGTCAGCTTCGGCATAGCCAAGCCGCTGGGCGTCCGAGAGGACGTCCGCAAAGGCCCGGCCCGTCGCTTCCATTTCCGTCAGGATGTAGTTGCAGGTGCCGTTCAGAATGCCCGCCACGCTGCGGATGTCGTCCCCGACCATGGCTTCGCGCATGATCTTGACCGCAGGCACGCCGCCCATGACGGCGGCTTCGAACAACAGGGGCACACCCTTGGCTTCCGCCAGGCGGGCCAGTTCCGCCCCATGCTCGGCCAGCAGGGCCTTGTTGGCTGTCACCACAGGCTTGCCGGCGTTCAGGGCGGCCTCGACCGCCGCCTTGGCCGGACCATCAGACCCGCCGATCAGCTCGACAAAGATGTCGTTGTCCGGCGACCTGGCCAGTTCCACGGGATCGTCAAACCAGGGCATGTTCGAAATGTCATAGGGCCTGGGCCGCGACCGCGATCGGGCCGAGACGCCGGTCACGACCGCCTGGCCGCCGGTTGGCGAAAACCCCGGACGTTCCCCCAGGAAGGTCAGGAGCCCGGCCCCAACGGTGCCGAGGCCAGCTATGCCAATACGCCAGTCGGTCTTGCTCATTTCTTCGCCATGGAGTTGTGGGCCCGACCGAGGATCTCGTCCGCATTGCTGAGGAACTTCTTGACGTTCCGGGCGGCCTGCCGGATCCGGTGCTCGTTCTCGACAAGGCCGACGCGGACGAAGCCCTCTCCGTACTCGCCAAACCCGACGCCAGGCGCCACGGCCACGCCGGCCTCCTCAATCAGCAGCTTGGAGAACAGCATGGCGCCAGCTTCGCGATAGGGCTCGGGAACAGGCGCCCAGGCGAACATGGAGGCTGGCGGCGAGGGAATGTCCCACCCTGCCCGCTTCATGGTGGTGATCAGCGTGTCGCGGCGCTTCTTGTAGATACCGCGGATTTCCTCGACGCAGTCTTGGGGACCGTTGAGCGCCGTCGCAGCCGCCACCTGGATCGGCGTATAGGCGCCATAGTCCAGATAGGACTTCACCCGGGCAAGGGCGGCGCAGATCCGCTCATTGCCGACCACCATGCCGACCCGCCAGCCGGCCATGGCATAGGTCTTGGACAGGGAATTGACCTCAACGGCAATGTCCTTGGCGCCGTCAACCTCAAGGATTGAAGGCGGCGGATTGTCGTCAAAATAGATCTCTGAATAGGCGATGTCGGAAATGACCAGCAGGTCGTGCTTCTTGGCCAGGGCCACGGCGTCCTTGTAGAAGTCCACATCGACGCACTGGGCAGTCGGATTGGACGGATAGGACAGGATCAGCACGCTTGGCGCCGGGCTGGACTGGCGCATGGCCGCGCTGACGCCGGACAGATAGGCTTCGGGCGACGGCGCCGGCAGGTGACGGATGACGCCCCCGGCCATGATGAAACCATAGGCGTGGATCGGATAGGCCGGATTCGGGCACAGGATGACATCGCCCGGCGCCGTGAGGGCCTGGGCCAGATTGGCGAAGCCTTCCTTCGAGCCAAGCGTGGCTATGACTTCCGTGTCAGGGTTCAGCTTCACCCCGAAGCGGCGGTCGTAATAGCCCGCCATGGCGCGACGCAGACCAATGATACCCTTGGAGGCGGAATAGCGGCCAGCCTTGGGATCGCGGGCGGTTTCGATCAGCTTGGCGACAATATGCTTGGGAGTCGGCATGTCGGGATTGCCCATGCCGAAGTCGATGATGTCGGTGCCCTGGGCGCGCAGGCGCGCCTTGATGCGGTTGACCTCCTCCAGAACGTAGGGAGGGAGGCGTTTGATACGGTGGAATTCAGGAGTCATGTTTTAAAGCTCGGGCCACGGGCTCCGCGGCGATTGGGAGCTGAAGTCGAGCCTGGCATAGCCGTGGATCCGGCCAACGCCAAGCGGGTTCAAGGCTTTTAGCCCCCGCAGGCCCCTATCTCTTGGGCGGCGGGGGCGGCGTAGCTCGCCTCCGGAGTTCGCGGGCGTAGGCTTCAGTCGCCGCGCTTGTTGAGATCAGGCTTGCGGGAACCGGCCCGGCCTGGGCGATCGCCCGGGCTGCAAAGGCTTCGGTCCCCGACAGGGTCCAAGTGGAGTCTGCCGTCGCCTGCTCAAGCGCAAGGCGATCCGCCTGAGTGGCTCGCGCTGCCTGGCCCCAGGCCCTGACGGGGCGCAGGTCGGTTGGCGCAGCCGGAATGTCGGAAAAACTGGGATAGGTCTGCGGCGCGCGGCTGATGGCTGCGACCTCCGGGGCCATCGAATTTCCGGAAGACGCCGTTTCGACCGTCGTACAGGCGCCTGCCAGCAGGCATGAAAGGACAACGACCGCCGCCCGGCCTTCGACTCGACTCGCGAAAATTCTAGTGGACGCGTTCATATCAAGGCCGGTCTTATGCCATGATTGCATCTGAAGAAAGAGCGAGAGCCACAAGCCCGCTGCAAACCAGGGACAACCACCATGTCTGCTCGAGACGGCAAATCGGCGAAGTCGGGCTCCAAGACGGAGAAGTCCAGCAAATCCAAGCCGAAGACCGCCAAGCCGAAATCGGTGAAGGCGCCAAAAACCGAAGCCCCTGCAGCCCCGGAAGTCGAAGCCGGACAGGCTTCAGGTCCGAAGCCGGGGGCCGCAAACGCTTTTGATCCTCAGCGCCTCACGGCAGAGCAGTTGGAGATTGTCGAAAAGCTGTCCGCCAACCTCGCCAGGGCCGCGGTGACGGCCCAGGGCGCCATCGCCGAAGCCGCCCTGCGACAGGCAGAGCGCCCGTCCGCCCTGTCCGCTGACCCCTTCCATGTAAGCTCGGCCCTCACCGACGTCATGGGTCGGCTGTCCGCGCAGCCAGAGCGGCTGGTCCGCGCCCAGGCCGACCTTTTCCAGAAATACATGGAGCTCTGGCAATCAGCGGCCCGCCGGGCGTCGGGCGAGACCGTGTCGCCCGTGGTCGAGCCGGCCAAGGGCGACAAGCGGTTCCTCGACCCCGACTGGAGCGAGAATCCCGTCTTTGACGTGATCAAGCAGTCCTATCTGGTCACGTCGAACTGGCTGAACGCCCTGGTGTCTGACGTGGATGACGTGGAGCCCATGACCAAGCGTCGGGTCGAGTTCTTCATGAAGATGCTCACCGACGCCTTCGCACCGTCCAACTTCCTGGTCTCCAATCCCGCCGCCCTGCGGGAAGCCATTTCCAGCCGTGGCGAGAGCCTGCTCAAGGGCATGGAGAATTTCGCAGAAGACCTGTCCAGAGGCGGTGGCCAGCTTGCCATCAGCCAGACCGACTACGACATGTTCAAGATCGGCGAAAACGTCGCCACAGCCCCGGGCAAGGTGATCTTCCAGAACGAGATCATCCAGCTCCTGCAATTCACCCCGACAACCGAGCAGGTCTACGAGATCCCGCTGGTGATCTTCCCGCCCTGGATCAACAAATTCTACATTCTGGACCTGCGACCCGAGAACTCGATGATCAGGTGGCTGACTGATCAGGGGATCACGGTTTTCGTCGCGTCCTGGGTCAACCCGGACAAGGCCCTCGCCGCCAAGACCTTTGAAGACTACATGCGCCAGGGCATTTACGAAGGCACTGCAGCAGCCATGAAGCAGGCTGGCGTCGATCGGGTGAACACGGTCGGCTACTGCATTGGCGGAACCCTGCTGGCCTCGACCCTGGCTCACATGGAAGCAAAGGGCGACAAGCGCATACAGTCAGCGACCTTCTTCGCCGCCCAGCAGGACTTTTCGGAAGCCGGCGATCTCCTGCTCTTCACCAATGAGGAATGGCTGAAGGATCTGGAACAGATGATGGACGCCGAGGGTGGGGTCCTGCGCGGCCAGTCCATGGCCGACACCTTCAACATCCTGCGTTCGAACGACCTGATCTGGTCCTTCTTCGTCAACAACTACCTGATGGGCAAGGAGCCCAAACCCTTCGACCTGCTGTTCTGGAATTCCGACCAGACCCGCATGCCCAAGGCCCTGCACCTGTTCTATCTGCGCAAGTTCTATGGCGAGAACGCACTGGCCAAGGGCGAACTGGTTATGGATGGGGTCAAGCTTGATCTCTCCACCGTCAAGACCCCGGTCTATGTGCAGTCATCGAAAGAAGACCACATCGCCCCTGCCCGCTCCGTCTATCGCGGAGCGCGGCTGTTCGGCGGCCCGGTCACCTTCACCCTCTCCGGGTCAGGCCACATAGCCGGCGTCATCAATGCGCCTGTGGCGAAGAAGTACCAGCACTGGACCAACTCTGACCTGCCGGTCACGGTCGAAGCGTGGATGGCGGACGCCGTCGAAACCCCGGGTTCCTGGTGGCCGCACTGGGCAGCCTGGCTGCAGGAGCGCTCCGGCGGAATGGTCGCCGCCCGGGATCCGGCCAAGGGCCCCCTCCAGCCCCTTGAGGACGCACCTGGATCCTATGTGAAGGTCACGTCCTAGGTTTGAATACCAGCAGACGAAGGAATACCGCCAGGGCGCCGATCGGCGCCGTGGTGTGTACCATCCAGGGTGACAGGGGGGATGGGCCCCGCTCAAATCCAAAGCCGAACAGGGTCAGCTGATCAGTCACGATCCTTATTGAACCCAGCCTCCAGTCCATCCAGACAGAACCGGCCCCGACAAAGGCGCCCAGCATCCAGAGCAGGCGCCAGGGCAGTCGTCGCGCACGCAAGGCCTGCAGCATGGCCGCAAACATGAAGGCCGGAGTCGCAAGGGTGGCGGCGAAGAAGGCCCATTGTCCCGTCGACTTCGCCGGCCCGAAGAAGCTGGCCTGCGCGTCATCTTCGGGCGTCACCTCAATGGCCGTGATCGAGACCAGCTTGAAAACCTTGCCGACCTTGTAGGGCCTGACGCCTTCTTCGGCTTTGGGGGGTTCCGACAATTCAACCTTGTCCGGCAGCATTGGGCGACCCCGGATGGGGTCATAGACCCTGCGCCAGCCCCGTTGCTCGACCTGCAGGTCAATGACCACCCGCTTCGTGGGGAAGGTATAGAGATAGCTCAGGTTGGAGCGGTCCCAGCGCGCTTTGGCGACTGTCTTGTCCGACGAAATCAGCTTGATCGACCAGGGGGGATCTGCCGGAAATACCGACCTGGCTTCCTCAATGCGGCCAGCATGGGCCGGGTCGGCAAAGAAAGCAGGGGCCAGGCTCCGGTCGATGGCCGGCCAGTCCGCCCGCTGGATCGCGTCAATCGTGGTCCGCCCCATACGGTCGGCGTCAAGATCTGCAACCTGTGGGGCGCAGGCGCACAAGGCCAGGAGCAATCCTGCCACCCAAGCCCAATTCAACCTACCCACCATGCACCCCCGTGGCCGTTTCGAGCGGACCCTAGTCAGGCCGGGCTTTCAGGGCAATCAGGCAGGAATGAACTTCAGGGCGGCGCCGTTGCTGCAAAACCGCTGACCTGTCGGCCGGGGACCGTCGTCGAACAGGTGCCCGTGATGTCCCAGACAACGTGCGCAGTGGTATTCGGTCCTTGGAATGCCGATGGCGAAGTCCGTTTTGGTGGCCAGGGCGCCCTTGATCGACATGAAGAAGCTGGGCCAGCCTGTGCCGCTGTCATACTTTGTCTCGGACTTGAAAAGCGGCAGGTCACAGCCCTGACAGGCGAAAACGCCCTTGCGGTGTTCGTTGAGCAGCGGGCTCGACCCCGGCCGCTCGGTATCTTCATGCCGAAGGACCCTGTAGGCGGCGGGCGCGAGCCGCTTCTTCCATTCGGCATCCGAAAGCTTCCGCCAGAGCGACGAAGCATAGGCGTCAGCGGCAAGGGCTACCACAGGAGTGAAGGAAGCGCCGATTGCAAAGGCGCTGGCCAGAAGATGGCGGCGGTTCAGGTGCGTTGAGGATTCCATACCCATGACTACGCCTGCTGCCGTCTGAAGTTACAAGACCTTTGGCGTCGGATCAGAAGCCTGCCGGTAATAGAGGACGTCCGGGGTCTTTTCCTCGTTGTCCGACCCATCCGTGAAGGTCTCGGGCTGGAAGCCCCGCTTCTCGTAAAAGGCCCTGGCGCGCAGGTTCTGCTGAAAGGTCCAGAGACGACGCTCGCCGCCATCTTCCAGAGCCTTGTCCAGCAGGGCTGGCCCCAGACCATGCCCTTGATGATCTGGGTCGATATAGAGGTGGTCGATCCAGCCCTCGTGGAAACCGATATAGCCGACGACCTCGCCGGCATGCTCTGCCACCCAGACCTCATTGGTCACCATGAACCGGTTCTGCATGAACCAGAGATCCTCTTCGGCGGTGTGCAGCTCGGGAAGAAAACTCAGGGAAACGCGCATGGCGGAGCGATGAACCCGGGCGATAGCCCCTGCATCCTCCGGCCGGGCCAGTCGCAAGCTCAAAGCCCCTCGCCCTCCCGCAGGCCGAGCATGAGGTTCAGGTTCTGGACGGCCGCGCCAGAGGCGCCCTTGCCCAGATTGTCCAGCACGGCCACCAGGCGGGCCTGCTGCCGCTCGACATTGCCGAAAACGTAGAGGTTCATCCGGTTAGTGTCCCGCAAGGCTTCGGGGTCGAGTTCACTGACGTACCCCCCCGCCCCGGCCCTGGCCTGCTGCAGGCGTTCACATTCCGCTGCCCCGGCGACTGAAACAAAAGCCTCCCGATCATAGGCCTTCGCAAGGATGTCGCGCAGGTCCCCCGGCTTGGGTTTGTCGGTCAGCGCCCAGAGGTGGAGTGGAACCTCCACAATCATTCCCTGGGCGAAGCGCCCTACGGACGGTGCGAAGACGGGCGAATGGGAAATGCCGGAATAGGTCTGCATTTCTGCGAGGTGCTTGTGCACCAGGGTAAGCCCATAAGGTCGGAAAGCGTCCCGGGTCCCTGATGTCGGTTCGCCTTCGAATTCCTCAATCAGGCCCTTGCCGCCCCCTGAATAGCCGGAAATGGCGTTGACGGTCACAGGATAGTCTTCGGGGATCAGACCGGCTGTCACCAGGGGCCGCATCAGGGCGATGAAGCCTGTCGGATAGCAGCCGGGATTGCTGACACGGGTCGAGGCGCGGATCGCAGCCCGTTGATCGGCGTCCATCTCGGGGAAGCCATAGGTCCAGCCAGACGCAACCCGATAGGCGGTTGAGGCGTCGATAACCCTGACCTTGCTGGAGGTGATCAGACTGACCGCTTCCTTTGACGCAGCATCAGGAAGGCAAAGCACGACCGCGTCAGCCGCGTTCAGCAGCTCGGCCCTGGCCTCCGGATCCTTGCGCCTCGCAGGATCAATGGAGAGAATATCGAGGTCAGGGCGACCAGCCAGACGGTCACGTATCTGCAGGCCCGTCGTTCCGGCCTCGCCGTCAATGAACACCTTGTGGGTCATGGTCTGATCCTCAAAATCGACCGCAAAAGAAAAAGGGCGCCTCGGTTTCCCGAAGCGCCCCTGTCCTGCACGAAATCTCGCGCGGCTTTAGCGCTTCGAGAACTGGAAGCTGCGGCGGGCCTTGGCCTTGCCGTACTTCTTCCGCTCAACAACCCGGCTGTCGCGGGTCAGGAAGCCGTGGGGCTTCAGAACCGGACGCAGTTCAGGTTCGAAATAGGTCAGAGCCTTGGACAGGCCGTGGCGGATCGCGCCGGCCTGACCCGAGAGGCCGGAGCCCTGGACAGACACGACCACGTCGAACTGGCCGAGACGATCGGTCACTTCGAGGGGCTGGGCGATCATCATGCGCAGCACCGGACGGGCGAAGTAGATCGTCTGGTCGCGGCCATTGATGGTGATCTGACCCTTGCCAGGCTTGATCCAGACCTTGGCGATCGCATTCTTGCGCTTGCCGGTGGCGTAGGAACGGCCCTGGGCGTCGACCTTGCGGACATGGACGACGGCGTCGGGTTGCGGGTTGGACGACATGCTCTGCAGAGCGTCGAAACCGGTGGGAGCGGGAGCGTCGGTCATCTGTCTTACTTGCTCCGCACGTTCTTCGAGTTCAGGGACGCGAAGGCGATGGTCTCGGGGTTCTGCGCTTCATGAGGATGCTCAGAAGTGCTGTAGATGCGCAGGTGGGTCATCTGCTTGCGCGCCAGGGGGCTTTCCTTGGGCAGCATGCGTTCGACAGCCTTTTCCAGGATCCGCTCGGGGAACTTGCCGCCGAGGATCTTGTCAGCCGTACGCTCCTTGATGCCGCCCGGGTGACCGGTGTGCCAGTAGTAGACCTTGTCGGTCAGCTTCTTGCCGGTGAACTTCACCTTGTCGGCGTTCAGCACAACGACGAAGTCGCCGCAGTCAACATTCGGGGTGTAGTCGGGCCGATGCTTGCCGCGAAGACGCATGGCGATGAAAGACGCAAGACGGCCGACCACGGCGTTCTCAGCGTCGATCACAATCCACTTCTTCTCGACGTCGGCGGGCTTCAGGGAAGCCGTCGTCTTCATCATGGGAGCAATCCGTAGGTTAGTTCGCAGGCGACGCCCGCGACGAGAGGCCGGGCAAGTACGTCATGCCCAATGCACTGTCAACACAAGTTGCGCCGGAAAACGCGAAAAAGCCTTATGGCATAAGGGTTTTAGGATATAGGTATTCCAATACCACTTTTAAACTCACCTGCTAGAGTCTCCGGACACGCCAGGCAAAAGCTGTTGCAAGCCCAAGAACAATCGCCGCCGCCACCTGATGCAGCATGCCCAATGACACGGGGACCCTGGCCATCAAGGTGATAACACCAAGCACCGCCTGCAACAGAACGCCAAGGGCAACCGCGACCCCAAGCATTCTCGCCCCGGACGGCAGATAGGCGGACCTGAGCGCCTGCCACCCAGAGATCGCGGCGACCACAAACAGGATATAGGCGCCCAGCCTGTGGTGAAGTTGGACGGCCGCCTGACTGTGCGCAATCGTCCGCCAGAGGTCAGCGCCGGCATAGTCCGCAGGGAACAGGCGTCCATTCATGAGCGGCCAGTCATTGTAGACCAGGCCTGCATCATTTCCGGCGACCAGGGCGCCCAGCAGTATCTGCACATAGACCATGCCCAGAAGGATCAGGGCGCCTCGCCGCCAGGGACTGGGAACATCGACCCTGGACGCACCGGCTGCGGCCTCGAGAGCTGTCCAGACCAAGGCGCCCAGCAGGATGAAGGCAAGACCAAGATGGGTCATCAGGCGCTCGGGCGCCACAGACACCCTTTCGGTCAATCCGCTGGCGACCATCCACCAACCGACAAGGCCCTGCATGCCGCCCAGAATCAAAAGCACGACGCAGCGCCAGATCAACCGCCGGGGAATTTCCCGACGCACCAGAAACCAGATCAATGGCAGGCCGAACGCCAGACCGACCAAACGGCCAAGCAGGCGGTGGGACCATTCCCACCAGTAGATTGTCTTGAAGGCTTCCAGGGACATGCCCCGGTTCAACTGAACGTATTGTGGGATCTGCTTGTACTTGGCGAATTCGCTTGCCCAGTCCTCAGCGTTCAGAGGCGGGATTGAACCGGTCACCGGACGCCACTGGGTAATGGAAAGGCCCGAGTCGGTCAGACGGGTCGCGCCTCCGACAACCACCATGGCCAGTACGAGGGCTGCCACTGCAAACAGCCAGGCAGAGACCGCGGTCGACCGATCTGAACGCAGAAAAGAAGTCATGGGCAAACACGCACCAGAACGCGGGACAAAGCCCGAAAATCATTGCGCGGGTCTAGTCGAGATCACCAGGCGCGTCCACGATTGCGTTGAGGCCCGCACATACTTTCCCGATCGTCTGCTACAAGGGCCCCACCGTTGGAGTAATAGCATTTTGACCGGCGATGGCCCCTTCAGCATCCTGGCGACCGGACTCATCGCCGGCTGGCTAGCACGGCATATTGTTGATCGCAGGCTCAGCCTCTGGGCTTGTCTTTGTCTGGGATTCCTTGGCGCAGTCTGTGGCGCAGGTCTTGCCAGGCTGCTTGATCTGCGCCTCCCGGGTGCAATTGGCTCCCTGGCTCTGGCGACAACAGGATCAATCCTGATCCTGGCCCTGTTCGTGCTCCTGCACCGCAGAAGATGACGGGGCAGGTGCAAGCGCCTATATCGAACCGATGAACGCTCGACTTCGCAAACTCATCGGCAGCTTTGGCATGCTGGTCTTCATCGGCGCCTATGTGTGGGCGGTCACGGCCATTTCCGAATATCTTCCTGACCAGACCTCGATCAAACTGATCTATTTCGCCATCACAGGCATGGCCTGGGGCCTGCCGGTCCTGCCGCTGATCAGCTGGATGAACCGCGGACGCTGAGGGGGAATTCGCCGATGGTCGGAGCGACAGGATTTGAACCTGCGACCCCTTGACCCCCAGTCAAGTGCGCTACCAGGCTGCGCTACGCTCCGACATCGGCGAGCGGCCCTTCTAACGGCTTGCCCGGCTTGGGCAAGTGATTTCAGGTGGCGGGGCGCTTCAAGATGTCGTCCAGCCGCTGCTTTGTGGCCAAAAGACCCGTCAGAGTAAGCCGAAGGCGCATTTCCGACTCCACGCCCAGGCGCGTAATCCGATGGGGATCGGCGGCTTCGGGCTGGTGGAACACCTCGAGCACAGGCACTTCGACTAGGTCGGGCGAGATCGATTCCACTGGAGCTTGCCGGAGCACCCGCTCCAGCCCCTCGTCCTTGTAGAGCTTCTGGACATCCTTGATGGTCAGCTTGTCATCGTGCAGCCGGGCCTTGAGCGCCTGCAGGACAGCCACATCCTGGGGACGATAGAAGCGCCGCCCCCCTGCCCGCTTCATCGGGCGAATGAATGAAAACCTGGTCTCCCAGAACCGCAGCACGTGCTGCGGCACGCCAACCTCATCGGCCGCTTCCGAAATGGTGCGAAAGGCGTCGGGGCCCTTGGCCAACTGCCTCTGGACCTATTTGGCCAAGGCGCGATCCACCCGCGCCTTCATGACCTGGGAGGCTCGGAAGCCGATCACCCGGCGCGGTTCGATGGCCGCCGGTTCACCGGTTTTGGGATTACGGCCCATGCGGGCCCGCTTTGCGCGGACCTGAAAGACACCAAAGCCGGAAAGCTTCACCTGCTCGCCGCGCTCAAGGGCCTGGGCGGCAAGCTCGAGCGTGCGTTCAACCAGCTCGGCGGAATCCTGTCGTGTGAGGCCGACCTCTTCGTGAACGGCTTCACACAGGTCAGCTCGCGTAACTGTCGCGCCCTTCATCACAGTCCCTTTTAGCCCGAGTTCAATCGCACTGATGGACTGATTGTCGCATCAGGTCAAAGACTTCTGACCATCCCTTGATGAATTAGAGGCGAACCACGCAGGCGCCCCAGGTCAGTCCGCCGCCCATGGCCTCAAGAAGAACCAGGTCTCCTGTCTTGATCCGTCCGTCGGCAATGCCGTGGGCCAGAGCGAGGGGAATCGAAGCTGCAGACGTATTGGCGTGTATTGCGACGGTGGAAATCACCTTAGCCTCAGCAATCCCGAGGCGCTTTGCAACGCCTTCGAGAATACGCTGATTGGCCTGATGGGGAATGAACCAGTCGACGTCCGAGACCTGAACACCGGCATCAGCCGCCGCTGCAACCACGGCCTCTGAGATATTGACGACCGCGTGCCGGAAGACCTGATTGCCCTGCATGCGCAGGTGGCCAACCTGACCATTGGTGGAGACACCGCCATCCACATAGAGTAGGTCCTGCTTGGTTCCATCAGCCCGCAGGGCAAAACCCAGCAGTCCCCTGTCGGAAACATCGCCCTGCCCTTCCTGGGGCTCCAGAACAACCGCGCCAGCGCCATCACCGAACAGGACGCAGGTCCCCCGGTCGGTCCAGTCCATAAGGCGGGTCATGGTCTCTGCGCCGATCACCAGCGCGCACTTTGAACGGCCACGGGCGACAAAGCCGTCGGCGGTGGACAGGGCATAGACAAACCCCGAGCAAACAGCCTGGACATCAAAGGCGATGCCGACCGGACAGCCCAGCTTGCGCTGAACCATGGTGGCCACCGCCGGGAAGGTGAGGTCAGGTGTGGTCGTGCCGACAATGATGAGGTCAACATCCTCAGGACTGCGCCCGGCCGCCTCAAGGGCCTTGCGGGCGGCCTCTACGGCAAGATCGGAAACCCCCTGATCAGGCGCCGCCCGGTGCCGCTGACGAATGCCGGTGCGTTCGACAATCCAGGCGTCGGTCGTATCAACGACCTTTGAAAGATCGTCATTGGTGACGATCTCCTTCGGGAGATAGGCGCCGACGCCTGTGACAACGCTTCTCAGAACCTTACGCGTCACCTGACGACTCCTCGACCGCATCTGCCGGCGCGGCCTCCATGGCCGCTGTCAGGCGGGTCATATTACGCTCGATTTCGGCAGCGAAATCGCTCTTGGCCAGATCTATCGCCAGCCCGATGGACTGGCCAAAATCACGGGCGTCCGCGCCGCCATGGCACTTTACAACCAGCCCATTGAGGCCAAGGAGTGGCGCGGCTGGCGGAGGGTTCATCTTGTCCCGGAAAATCCGCAAGGCAGGCCTGGCGAGCAGGGCGCCGAGTTTTGCGCCAAGCGAGGAGGTAAGCGCTGTCCTCAGTTCCTCGACGATATAGCTCGCCGTGCCCTCAGCTGTCTTGAGGGCGACATTGCCTGTGAAGCCGTCGGTAACGACCACGTCTACCGTGTTCTTTGAGAGGTCATCGCCTTCCACGAAGCCGTGATAATCGATATCGAACTTGCCGCTTTTCAGAATGGCGTGGGCGAGCCGGACCTCTTCGTGGCCCTTTACGTCTTCGGAGCCCACATTGAGGATTCCGACCGTCGGTCGGGCCACACCGTGGGCAGCCCGATGGAAGGCTTCACCCATGATGGCGAACTCGACCAGTCTTTCAGCATCGCAGTCGATGTTCGCTCCGGCGTCCAGGACGGTTGAAACACCCTTGCGGCCCGGCCAGGAGACCACCAGAGGCGGCCGTTCAACATCCACGCTCATACGCAGGATGAGACGGGAAATGGCCATCAGGCCACCTGTATTGCCGCAGGACACAGCGGCATTGGCCTCACCGGTTTTCACGGACTCGACCGCATTCCACATTGAGGCGCCGCGTCCGCGTCGCACCGCATTTGCAGGCTTTTCGTCCGAGGCGATAACCTTGTCGGTGTGCCGCACCTCAAAACGCCCGGCCAGCTCGGGATGACGCGCCAGTTCCGGGCCGATCAGGGCCTCGTCGCCGTGGATGATGAAGGTCAGACTGTCCTTGGACTTCTGGACAGCCAGGGCCAGTCCGGGAATCGTCGTTGACGGCCCATGGTCGCCGCCCATGGCGTCAATGGAAATTACCAGGGATCGCGTCACGAAATTGAGTCCATCCCCGTTGTCGTGCTGGCGATCAGGATACAGGGCGAAGCTGAACATGCAAACTGCTGGACCATCATTGATCCTTTTCCTTCAGCTGCTTCAGAACGGAAAACGGCGAAAGGTCAGCTGTTGGCGCGGCATAATCGAAGACGGCGTCCGGCTTTCGTGGAAACGGATCAATCGCCAAAGCCAGATGCTCGAACAGGACATGGGCGAGATCAATCGTATCACCTGCCAGAACATCCGGCGGATCCGGAGCCTCCGGATCGAGATCAACTTCTCCAGCCAGGGTTTCGATAGGCGTATTGGGGCTGCCCTGCGGCACCACCCTCAGCTCGACCTCTCCATCGACAGGCTGAACGAAGGGATCAAGACTGACCCCGCAGACCTGCTCCACCCTGCCGTGGAACCGCCCTGTCAGCTCGGCGCCGTCAAGCCAAGACCGGACGGTAATGCGGGCTTCAAGCTCTGGCATTGATAGCAAACCAAGGGTCCTGGCCCATTCAGCCAGGGTGGCTTCCGGTGGCTGAAGTGAGAGACTCTGCACCCCTCGGGCAAGGTCAGAAAGCCGGATGGTCGACGTCCAGGTCACGGGGCCGCCCACCCGACAACGCCCTTACCAAGGTCCTCGACCGATTGGCCGGCAAGGCCGGATTTCTGCTTCAGAATGTATTCGATCAGGTCATCCAGAGGCGGAGTCTCAACCTCTGCATAGACCGTGCGTTTGACCAGGGCCCGCAGATCCCCGGTTTCCGGAAGCCCGGCAAGCGCCGCGTGATAGTTCTTCACGCGACCGAAAAAGGCCTCGCCGAGGCGACGCATCTTCTTGCCCACTGACAGGTCGCCGACACCCATTTCGCGCAGGGCGTCATCAAGCGCCTGCACATAGGCGTCGAACAGGGCCTGCGAAATCCGGGTGGCTTCAGGGCCCTGATTCACCAGCCGATCCAGGATGAGCACGACGTGCAAGGTGTAGACCTCAAAGCGGCCCTCGACCGAATCGGGAACAGCCAGGGCTTCGTAGATCACAGGCGTTCGTGATTGCTCGACGCAGGCTGCATAAAGCGCTCGACCCGCAACAACAGCTGGTTTTGGTCGGAAAATGCGATCCAAAAGCATGATGGCCTCGTTTTCGCCCTCAGAGGATTCTAAGGGCGGCATTGCAGTAAGGGCCTGCGAGCGATAGGTCAAAGCCCAGGAAAATTGAACAGGTCACCCATGTTCCGACGCGCCGCCGCTTCCGTACTCGCATTGAGCCTTCTGGGCGCCGCCGGTTGCGCGCCCATCACGACCTATTCCGGGTTCCAGGCGATTGAAGCCAATCCCAAGGATGTAAAGGCGGGCGTCGACACAAAGACCTCCGTCAGAGTGCGGCTGGGCTCACCGTCCGCCACATCGACCTTCGATCCCAATGTCTGGTTCTACATTGACCAGATCAAACAGACGGTGGCCTTCCAGAGGCCGGTCACGACCCGCCGGGACGTCACAGCCATCAAGTTCAACAAGGACAGCGAACTGGTCGAGACCGTAAACCAGTACAGCCTCAAGGACGGCAAGCTGATCGCCTTCAACGGTCGGGAAACCCCGACCCGGGGTCGTGAACTTACGGTTCTGGAGCAGCTCCTTGGCACGGTCGGCCGCGGTGGCGGTCTGTTGCCGAACCAGGATGAAGGCGCTCCAGGCAATCGTCCCGGAGATCGGCGCTAGGCGCTCAAAGCCTCTGAAGCCCGCCCACCAAATGAAAACGCCCCGGAGAGTGATCTCCGGGGCGTCTCTGTTTTCAGTTCAGGCCTGACCTAGGCGGCCGAGGCATGAGCCAGGATCGCCAGCAGCAGCAGGGCCACAATGTTGGTGATCTTGATCATCGGGTTCACGGCGGGGCCCGCCGTGTCCTTGTAGGGGTCGCCGACAGTGTCGCCGGTGACGGCGGCCTTGTGAGCCTCAGAGCCCTTTCCGCCGTAGTGACCTTCTTCGATCAGCTTCTTGGCGTTGTCCCAGGCGCCGCCGCCCGACGTCATCGAGATGGCGACGAACAGGCCGGTGACGATCACGCCCATGAGCATGGCGCCCAGGGACGCAAAGCCATTGGCCTTGCCGGCGATCTGGTTGATCGCAAAGAACAGGACAACCGGAGAAACGACCGGCAGCAGGGATGGCACGATCATTTCGCGGATGGCGGCGGACGTCAGGATGCTGACGGCGCGACCATATTCCGGCTTCACTTCGCCGGTCATGATGCCCGGGTTTTCGCGGAACTGACGACGGACTTCCTCAACCACGGCTTCAGCAGCGCGTCCCACGGCGGTCATCGACATGCCGCCGAACAGGAAGGGCAGAAGACCGCCGAACAGCAGACCGACCACGACATAGGGGTTGGAAAGGTCAAACGCGACCGTGCCCAGGCCCGAGAAGAAGGAGCCCGGCGCCGCGGTGGCGGCGAAGAACTTCAGGTCTTCGGTATAGGCGGCGAAGAGCACCAGGGCGCCCAGACCAGCCGAACCGATGGCGTAGCCCTTGGTCACGGCCTTGGTGGTGTTGCCGACGGCGTCCAGGGCGTCGGTGGTGACGCGGACTTCGGGAGGAAGGCCGGCCATTTCAGCAATGCCGCCAGCGTTGTCGGTGACGGGGCCGAAGGCGTCCAGGGCGACGATGAAGCCGGCCAGGGACAGCATGGAGGTGGTGGCGATGGCGATGCCGAACAGGCCCGCCAGGCCGTAGGTCACGATGATGCCAACGATGATCACGAGGGCCGGCGCCGCCGTGGACTCAAGGCTCATGGCGAGACCCTGAATGACGTTGGTGCCGTGACCGGAGACGCTGGCCTTGGCCACCGACTTCACAGGACGGAAGCCCGTGCCGGTGTAGTATTCGGTGATGACCACGATCAGGGCGGTGACGACCAGACCGGCCACGCCGCAATAGAACAGGCTGTCAGCATTGAAGGACTTGTCGCCGACCGTGACGGTGGTGGTGACCAGCTTGTGGATCACATAGTACAGCGCGCCTACCGACAGGACGCCGGTGACGATCAGGCCCTGATAGAGGGCGCCCATGATGTTCTGCGACTTGCCCAGACGCACGGCGAAGGTGCCGATGATCGAGGTGACGATGCAGATGGCGCAGATGGCCAGCGGAAGGACCATCATGTTGGCGACGATTTCCGCGTTGTCGCGGAAGAAGATGGCGGCCAGGACCATGGTGGCGACCGTGGTCACCGCATAGGTTTCGAACAGGTCAGCGGCCATGCCGGCGCAGTCGCCGACATTGTCGCCGACATTGTCGGCGATGGTCGCCGCATTGCGGGGGTCATCTTCCGGAATACCGGCTTCAACCTTGCCCACCATGTCGCCGCCGACGTCGGCGCCCTTGGTGAAGATGCCGCCGCCCAGACGGGCGAAGATCGAGATCAGCGAGGCGCCAAAGCCCAGGCAGACCATGGAGTCCTGCACTTCACGGCTGGTGATGGCCAGGCCAAGCGGGCCAGTCAGGATGGCATAGTAACCGGCAACGCCAAGCAGGGCGAAACCTGCAACCAGCATGCCGGTAATGGCGCCAGAGCGGAAGGCCAGGGACAGGCCGCGGGCCAGGCTCTCGGATGCGCCCTGCGCAGTGCGGACATTGGCGCGCACCGAAATGAGCATGCCCACAAAGCCGGCTGCACCCGAAAGGATCGCACCCGTGGCGAAGCCGATGGCGGGCAGTGTTCCCAGGAAGAAGGCCAGGGCCACCAGGATCACCACGCCGACAATGCCGATGGCGGTGTACTGCTTGTTCAGATAGGCCTGTGCGCCTTCCTGAATGGCGGCGGCGATTTCTTGCATACGCGCATTGCCGGGCGAGGCCCGCATCAGCGATGCTGTCTGTACGACGCCGTAAAGCACCGCCAGTGCGCCGGCGACGATCGCCAGCAAAAGCTCAGGATTCATAGATAGGTCGCCCCTTCAAGACTGCGCGAGGCTGGGCGACGGCGACAAGATTGCGCCCGTCCATTCATTCCCAACCCCATGGTTTCCCCTCATTGTGACCCTCCCGCGAACGAGGGGCCTCATAAAGACGGGGGGAAACTGCCAAACCTGACGGCCCCATGCAACGTCTGACGTGAATCAGGCGAAAACCAATCTCAGGGACGGATCTCGGAACTGCCTCTCGCGTCGGCCATTCTGGGAAGTCCCATGTGCTTTTTCGGCGTCTGGGACTGCACGATGACGCTCTTGACCATACCAGGCCCTGCAATGCGCGTGGCCTCGGCGAACATGGCGGCGATCAGCCGGGGCTCGTCGATGGTCAGATAGTCTTTCTTGCTGGTGAAGGGGGTGCGTGCGCCCAAGCGAACCATGGCATCCCGGAAGTAAGGCTCCTTGGCCTTCATTTTCTCAGGATTGGCGCCCTTGTTCAGATTGATGCGGACATAGGTGAAGGCATAATTCACCAGCCGACCGTCAGCGACGATAGGCATGGCGACGGGCGCCAGGTCGACATACTGCCCGACCTCGGTCTTTTCTTCCTTTTCCTTACCCTTTCCAGAGGCTTGCGCTGAGGTCGCAAGGAGCAGGGCGGCAGTCAGAACAGACAGGAGTTTCATGAACTGATTCATGCCCCTGATTTGGTTTCAGCTTTCTTGCCGGGGTCAGGAATGGGTCCATCCTCCGGACCCCGCCTCCATTCGCCGATCCTCCACCAGGACCTCAAACCCTTCCTCGGTGACTTCACCGATGATGGTCAGGCCCAGCCGGCCCGCATCAGCCGGCCCGACCGTGCAGACCAGCTGATAGTCATCTCCGGCCGTTGCAAGTCGCAGTCGCGCAAGCGCTGCATCCGGCTGCGCCTCTGTCCATGCAAACCCTTGGGGAGAAAGTGGCATCCTGGCCAGATCCAGGCGCATTCCGTGACCGCTCGCCTTCGCCAGATGCCCTGCGTCCGCAATCAGTCCATCCGATATGTCCGCCGAAGAGGTTGCAAACCCGCGGAGTTTCTCGCGAAGATCCAGTCGCGGAACCGGGATATGGGGGCCCTGCCCCAGCCCCCAATCCAGCCAGCCGTCGCCAATCGGGCCGCTTACAACCACCAGGTCACCGATCTGCGCCGAATCACGCCGCACCATCTGGCCGGCGGGGACCCATCCAAGGGCCGTCATCGAGAGGGTCAGAGGCCCTGGAGTTGCGACCGTATCGCCGCCCAACAGGCTTACATTGAAAAGCTCGCCGTCACGGGCAAGACCGTGGGCAAAAGCCTGGCGCTTTTCCCAGCCGAAGTCCCCTGACCAGGCCGTCATGAGAAAGTAGCCGAAGGGTTCAGCGGCCTTTGCGGCCAGGTCTGAGAGATTGGCTCTCATCAGCCGTTGGGCTATCTGCTCCGGATCCTCGTCAGGCCTGAAATGAACGCCACAGACCATGGCGTCCTTGGTGACCACCAGATCCCAGCCGGGCCGGGAGGGAATCACCGCCGCGTCGTCCAGGAGCCCAAGCGCCCCCGGCGCGCCCCGGGTCAGAGGCCGGAAGAGTTCAGCAATCTGGCTGAACTCGTCGGGCGCTTCCTCAGGCCCGGACATCCTGAGCCACGCCGTCCAGCGCGCCATTCACGAAGCCAGGTTCCGGTCCCTCGAAAAAGGACTTCGCCAGCTCGACGTACTCATCAAGAACGACTTCCGACGGCACGTCGGAACGATAGGTCAGCTCAAAGGCTCCCGACCGGAGGATGGCCCGTACGGTTGCGTCCAGTCGCTCCAACCGCCAACCGGAGGCCAGGCGCTTTACGATGGTGGCGTCAATGTCGCGCTGGTGCTCCACCACACCACGAACAACTTCGGCGAAGAAGATCTCGTCCGCCGCCGCCATGGATGGGCTGTCCTCGCCCTCCATCACCCGGTCAAAGCGGTGTTCCGAAAACTCACGGATGACAGCCTCAACCCCGACACCAGAAACCTCCATCTGATAGAGGGCCTGCACGGCGGCCAACCTGGCCACGGATCGTGCCTGTTTGCTGCTCATCGGATATGCCCAAGCAGTCGCTTGCGTATGGTGATCATTTCGAGGGCCGCCTTGGCGGCTCCGCCTCCCTTGTCCAATTCACTGGAGCGGGCCCGAGCCAGGGCCTGCGCTTCGTTCTCAACCGTCAGAATTCCATTTCCGATACAGAGCCGTCTCATGATCGCCAGGTCCATTATGGCCCTGGCGCTCTCATTGGAGACCACCTCGAAGTGATAGGTTTCGCCACGAATGATCGTACCGAGCGCCACATAGCCATCATATCGCACGCCAGCCGGCCGATGGCCGCCCTCTTCCGCAAAAGCGATGGCCGCTGGAATCTCCAGGGCCCCAGGAACGGTCACAACATCGAAGTCGGCATCGTGCGCCTTCAGCATGTCCTGCGCACCCTTGAGCAGTTCGTCGGCCAGATGGTCGTAGAAGCGCGCCTCGATGATGAGGATGCGGGTCTTGTCGGCAAGCATAGTTCAGATCCTGTTGGAAGCGCTGCTTTAGGCGGTTTCGCGCCAACGCGCGAGATAGCGTGCAAGCATGTCGATCTCGAGATTCACCCTGGATCCGACGGCAAGCCTACCCAGTGTCGTCACGTCCCAGGTATGCGGGATGAGATTCACCCCGAAAACGTCATCTTCGATTGAGTTCACGGTCAGGGAAACGCCGTCCATGGCAATGGATCCCTTGGCCGCAATATACCGATGCAGAGGCCTCGGCGCCCGGATCTGCACCCTGTGGGATCCGCCTTCACTGGCGATCGAGACCACTTCTCCGACCCCGTCCACGTGGCCTGACACGATGTGCCCGCCCAGTTCGTCGCCAACCTTCGCCGCCCGCTCGAGGTTAACCGGGCGCCCGACCTGCCAGTCCGCCAAGGTCGTAAGGGACAGGGTTTCATTCGAAACCTCGACAGCAAACCAGCCGGCCGCCTTGTCGACAATCGTCAGACAGCATCCCGAATGACTGACCGAGGCTCCGATATCCAGGGTGTCCACATCATAGGAGGTCTCGATCTCGAACCGGACATCCCGGTTGGTCTCGGCGACGGCGCGAACCCGTCCAACGTCTGTCACGATCCCGGTAAACATCTAGATCCTCTCATACCGCTCCCAGGCGTCGTCACCCAGGAGTTCAAGGCTTGTGCGCCGAAAACGCGGCGCCGACGCCAGATTTGCAAGCGCAAGTGCGCCTAGGGCTGATCTTCCATCCTGCCCGAGCAGGATGGGCGCCCGAAACCATTCCACGCGATCAATCAGATCTTCCGCCAGGAAGCTGGCCGCAATCTGCCCGCCACCCTCCAGGAAAAGGGCATGCAACCCCTGCCCCGCCAAGGCTGAAACCACGTCGCGGGTCGCAGGTCGACCATGCTCTCCCACCTGCAAAACGACCAGGCCCAGGTCCAGCAACTCAGGCTTGGGTGGAGTGCCGGACAAAATGATTGTCTGAACTTCCTTTGCGGTCAGGGCCAGTTTCGACGTCACCGGCAGACGCTGCCGGGAGTCCAGAACAACCCTTGCCGGCTGCCTGCCGGAAAACCCCTCCAGCCTGACCGTAAGTTCGGGGTCGTCTGCCAGGGCGGTCTCTATGCCGACCAGGACAGCGTCATGTTCAGCCCTGAGCCTGTGAACAACGCTCCGGGCGTCAGGCCCCGTGATCCAGCGACTTTCTCCGGAGGCTGTAGCGATCCGTCCGTCCAGCGAGGTCGCCAGCTTGAGGGTCAGCCGACTAGTGCTCATCCTCGCCGCCTTCGTTCAGCCCTTCCTGTCCGAGGAAAGTGGCGAACTCACCGGCCTCACGGAAGTCCCGATAGACCGACGCGTAGCGGACATAGGCTACGTCATCGAGGGCCTTCAGCTGCTTCATGACCATTTCGCCCACCACGGACGACGGCAATTCGGTTTCACCCAGGCTTTCCAGCTGGCGGACGATGATCGAAATCATCCGTTCGATACGATCTGGCTCGATGGGCCGTTTGCGGGTGGCGATCGCAATGGATCTGGCCAGCTTGTCACGCTCGAAAGGCGTCCTGCGACCGGAGCGCTTCAGTATGGTCAGTTCGCGTAACTGGACCCGCTCGAAGGTCGTGAACCGGCCGCCACATTCCGGACAGCTGCGACGACGACGGATGGCCGCGCCGTCTTCCGACGGGCGGCTATCCTTCACCTGACTTTCGGCGTGGCCACAGAATGGGCAGCGCATTATCTAGCCCTCTCGGCCAATCGGAACCCTATTAGAGGGATTAGCTGTAGATCGGGAAGCGTTTCGTCAAGGCGGCGACCTCGGAACGCACCTTGGCCTCGACGGTGGAGTTGTCGCCACCTGCGGCGACACCGTCCAGAACTTCACCGATCCACTTGCCGACCTGAACGAATTCCGCCGTGCCGAAGCCGCGGGTCGTGCCGGCTGGCGTGCCCACCCGAAGACCCGAGGTCTGCATGGGAGGAAGCGGGTCGAAGGGAATGCCGTTCTTGTTGGTGGTGATGCCGGCCCGCTCGAGGGCGATTTCCGCATCGGCCCCTGAAACCTCCTTGGGCGTCAGGTCCACCAGCATGAGGTGGCTGTCAGTTCCGTTGGAGACGATCTTGAACCCAACCTTCTGCAGGCTTTCAGCCAGAGCGCGGGCATTGTCTATGACCTGCCGGGCATAGACCTTGAACTCCGGACGCAGGGCTTCGCCAAAGGCCACGGCCTTGGCGGCGATGACATGCATGAGCGGACCGCCCTGCAGACCCGGGAAGACGGCGCTGTCGATCTTCTTGGCCAGCTTCTTGTCATTGGTCAGGATCAAGCCCCCACGGGGACCCCGCAGGGTCTTGTGGGTCGTCGTGGTCACCACATGGGCATGGGGGAAGGGATTGGGATACTCGCCGCCGGCGACCAGGCCCGCATAGTGGGCGATGTCGACCATGAGCAGGGCGTCAACGCTGTCGGCGATCTCACGGAAGCGACCGAAATCGATGTGCCGGGAATAGGCTGACCCCCCGGCGATGATCACCTTGGGCTTTTCGGCCAGGGCGACCTCGGCGGCCTGATCATAGTCGATCAGGTGGTCCTGGGCGCGTACGGCGTAGGCGACAGGGCGGAACCACTTGCCAGACTGATTGACGCTCTTGCCGTGGGTCAGGTGCCCCCCGGCCGCCAGATCCATACCCATGAAGGTGTCACCAGGCTTCATGGTCGCCATGAAGACCGCCTGGTTGGCCTGGCTGCCCGAGTGGGGCTGCACATTGGCGAACTCACAGCCGAACAGCCGCTTGGCGCGTTCAATGGCGATTTCCTCCGCCACGTCCACCACTTCGCAGCCGCCGTAATAGCGTTTGCCCGGATAGCCTTCCGCATACTTGTTGGTCAGGATGGACCCCTGAACCTCAAGCACCGCCTGGGACACGATGTTCTCGGAGGCGATCAGTTCGATCTGGTCCTGCTGACGCTGTTTCTCGCGCTTCAGCACATCGAAGATATCACGGTCAGTGTCTTCAACTCCCGAGCCAAAGAAGGCGTCGGAAACATTGGCGGTTGCAGCCTGAGTGGTCATGCGGGGGATCTTTCGAGAATCGGGGAGCGCTCTGAGCGGGTGTCTAAACCCATCTCAGATGCACACCAAATGCCGGGAAGGTGAGCGGAGTTAGCCAAACGGCGACCAAGGCGCAACCTTGATCCCCGCAGAGCCCGCAAAGACGGGCTCATGAATTGAATTCTGTCGCGCGGAGCTGTGTTGAAGCTGCGAAATCCTTAGGTCAGGCGGCGTAACCGCCGACCCGCTTGATATTGCAGTGAGCCCAGAGTTTTTCAAGCGCCTCGGCCAGATCATCCATCATGGCGTCCGTGTGGGCCGGCGACGGCGTGAACCGCAGACGCTCGGTGCCACGGGGCACAGTCGGATAGTTGATGGGCTGCACATAGATTCCGTAGTCACTCAGCAGGATGTCCGAAATCAGTTTGCAGTGGACCGGGTCCCCCACCTCGACGGGCACAATGTGACTGACCGACGGCATGACCGGCAGACCGGCCTTGAGAAGGCGAGCCTTCAGCCTTGCAGCGCGCTCCTGGTGAGCCTGACGGACCTCGTCATGCTCCTTGAGGTAGCGGATCGAGGCGACGGCGCCCGCCGCCAGGGCCGGCGGAATGGAGGTGGTGAAGATGAAGCCATCGGCGAAGCTGCGGATGGCGTCGACGATCACGGCGTCAGCGGCGATATAGCCGCCCATGACGCCGAACGCCTTGCCCAGGGTGCCCTCGACGATGTCGATGTCGGCCATCACGCCGTCACGCTCAGCGACACCTGCGCCACGCGGGCCATACATGCCTACGGCGTGCACTTCGTCCAGATAGGTCATCGCGCCATACTTCTTCGCCAGGGCCACAGTCCCGGCCATGTCGGCGATGTCGCCATCCATGGAGTAGACGCTCTCGAAGGCGATGCACTTTGGCGCAGCCGGATCTGCAGCAGCCAGCAGTTCCTCCAGGTGGGCCAGATCGTTGTGGCGGAACACCTGACGATGACCACGGCCATTGCGGATGCCCGAGATCATCGAATTGTGGTTCAGCTCATCGGAGAAGACGATCAGACCAGGCAGGATCTTGTAGAGGGTCGAGAGCGACGCCTCGTTGGAAACATAGCCCGAGGTGAACAGCAGGGCCGCTTCCTTCTGGTGAAGGTCGGCCAGTTCGCGCTCAAGCTCTACGTGATAGTGGGTCGTTCCGGAGATGTTGCGGGTTCCGCCGGAACCTGCGCCCGCATCTTCAATGGCCTGGTGCATGGCGTCGAGGACCACCGGATTCTGGCCCTGGCCCAGATAGTCGTTGGAACACCAGACGACCACTTCGGACTGGGAGCCGTCCGGCTGAGTCCAGGTGGCTGTCGGAAACTGTCCACGGTGGCGTTTCAGGTCAGCGAAAACCCGATAACGACCTTCCTGGTGAACTCGTTCCAGAGCGACTTGAAACGCGGCCTTGTAATCCATGGCTTTCAACGCCGACTTCGACACCAGAACACCTGGTCCTTCGCCGGTTCCCTTGCTTGACGCGGCTTATCGCGCCGTCAGATGGTTATGTCTACATTCTGATGTCGTCGGGCGGCTACTCCGTAGGGCTACTGAGGCCGTTTCTTCCCTCAGACCTCTCCGCGCAGCATCTGAAGGATGGAGGAGAAGTCTCGCCCTCCCCCGCCAAGCCGGTCATACAGGGCGTAAATCGCCTCTGCCTGTGCGCCAAGGGGGGTAGAAGCCCCGGATTTTGCGGCAGCTTCCTGGGCGAGCTTGAGATCCTTCAGCATCATGGCCGTCGCAAACCCGCCTTCATAATTGCGGTTGGACGGCGCCGTCTCGACCAGACCCGGCCAGGGGGCATAAGTGGTCAGGGACCAGCACTGGCCTGAAGATCTGGATGCGATCTCGAAAAACTTGTCTGGCGCCAGGTCAAGCTTTTCCGCCAGGGCGAAGGCCTCACAAACCCCGATCATGGAAATGCCGAGCAGCATGTTGTTGCAGATCTTGGCTGCCTGCCCCGCCCCATGGTCTCCAGCCCTGATCGTGGCCCTGGCCATGGGAGCGATAATGTCCTCGATCCCGGGAAAGTCCGCTTCATTGCAGCCGACCATGAAGGCCAGGGTTCCCGCCTCCGCGCCCGCTGTGCCGCCGGAAACAGGGGCGTCGGCGAACCTGAACCCCTTGTCAGAGGCGGCTTTGGCCACCGATCTCGCGCTTTCGACGTCGATGGTCGAGCAATCAATCAGAAGAGCGCCAGACGGTGCATTTGGTATGACATCCTCACCATAGACCGCCCGCACATGCGGCCCCGCCGGGAGCATGGTGATGACGACCTCGGCGGCCTTCACAGCCTCACCCGCCGAGAGCGCCGGATGACACCCCTGGGCCTCGGCCTTGCGGAGCGCCTGTTCGGAGAGGTCAAAGGCGGTGACGTCATGTCCCGCCTTCACCAGATTGGCCGCCATGCCAGCGCCCATGTTTCCCAGGCCGATGAATGCTATCCGGCTCAAACGACTATCCTCAATGAAGGTCGCCGCTGCGCTCAGGGGCAGCGGCGCCGGGGCCTACGACTTCGGCCGCTGGAACTTGTAGATGAACTGATCGGTGTGGCCGCGAAGGATCGGATCAAAGACCATCTTGGTGTGGTCATCATCCGAATTGGCCAGGACCTTGCTTTCGCCGACGTATTTGAAACCTGCGGCCTCCAGCTGCTGGCGGACCAGGGCCGGATCAATTCGGTGCAGGGTGTTGGCGGTTGCGATCAGGGGCGCGCCGTGTGCGGCGGCGTGGTCCAGCACAATGAAATAGCCGCCCGGCTTCAGCGCATAGAAAATGGAGCGGTTCGCAACGGCGATATTGGCCTTGAAGCGGGTCAGAAACAGGTCGTGATAGTTCTGCGAGGTCCAGATCACATCTGCCTGTTTCGGCAGGCTGATGGCGCCGACATTGCCCTCGACAACCTTGATGTTCTCATTGCCGGGCTCAGCCGCCACAGCCAGGATCGGGTTGGGCTTGGTGGCGTTCGGTGCAGGCGCGTTGACCACGGCGAAGACCGTGCCCTTGGGCCCGACCGTCTTCGAAAAAATCCTTGTGAAGTATCCGCCGCCCGGCAGGAAGTCCGCGACGGTTTGACCCGGCTTGACGCCAGCGAACTCAAGCATTTCGGCCGGCTTGCGATCTGCGTCACGCTTGGTGTCGGCTTCCGGTCGTCCCTTGTCGGCAACCGCGGCGACAACGGCGGCCGAGGGCTTTGCAAAGGCAGGCAGGGTCGTTGCAGAGACGCTGGCGACCAGGGCCAGGACAAGACTCATCTTCATGGGAAACCTCCGGGTTTGATTGTCCGCCATTACCACATGCGGAAGTTGGCGTCTCTCATCAGGCTGGATTCAGGGGCTTCCAGGTCTCACTCTCTGGCAAGGGCGCAAAGATCCCGTCCAGCAAGTCCTCCGATACGCCTGCCAGATCCGCTGGCGTCCATCTTGGCGTATTGTCCTTGTCGACAATCACCGCTCGGACGCCTTCCTGAAAATCAGGCAGGCAGACAACCCGCGATCCGATGCGGAACTCCATTTCCATGTTCTCAGCAAAGGTTTTTGCAGCCACGCCCAGGGACAGTTGCCGGAACGCCACCTTCAGGGTTTGAGGGGACTTGGAGGCCAGAACCGTCAGTTGGGCCTGCGCCCACTCGGTCCCCATGGCCTCAAGTTCGGCAATCATGGCTTCCACCGAAGCCTGCCCGAACACGCGATCGATCTGGTCCTGATGCATGGCCAGGGGCGGCCTTCCGGCATCACTCTCATACTCGGTCAGCAGGGTTTCGACGGCCGCCGGGTCTGCAATCAAGGCTGACTTGAAGACCTCGACCTGATCCGACGGAATGAAGTCGGTCGCCATCCCGATCAGTTCGCAATCCGCCGCCTTGATCCTGGCGCCGGTCAGAGCCAGCCACATGCCTATGTGGCCCGGCATGCGGGGCAGGAACCAGCCGCCCCCAACGTCAGGGAAAAGGCCGATGCCGGTCTCGGGCATGGCGAATGTGGTTCTTTCGGTGGCGACCCGATACCGGGAGGGGGCGGCCAGTCCGACGCCGCCGCCCATGGTCACGCCGTCCATCACGGTGACGATCGGCTTCGGGTATTCGAAGATCAGGTGGTTGAGCTGGTACTCCGTCCGGAAGAACGCCCTGGCAGCCGCACCGTCCCCTGCCCCGCTTTCGGCCAGCATCCGGATGTCTCCGCCGGCGCAGAAGCCGCGCTCGCCCGTATGGTCCAGCAGGACCAGGGTGATGGCCGGATCATCGCGCCAGGCCAGAAGGGCCTGGGTGATCAGGTCACACATCTCCCTTGTCAGCGCATGTAGCGCCTGGGGCCGGTTCAGGCTCAGTCGTCCGACCTTGCCCTCCGTGCGGACAATGACGTCGCTCATTGGCGAAGCAGCTCCCTTGCGATGATCACACGCATGATTTCGTTGGTGCCTTCGAGGATCTGATGCACCCGCAGGTCACGCACGATCCGCTCGAGGGGGTAATCCTTAAGATAGCCATAGCCCCCATGCAGCTGAAGGGCCTGGTTGGCGACCTCAAACCCTGCATCCGTCGCAAACCGCTTGGCCATGGCGCAATACCGGGTTGCGGCGGGATCCTTCTGGTCGAGGGCGTGGGCTGCGCGGCGGACCATCAGTCGGGCCGCATCAAGTTCGGTGGCCATGTCGGCGAGACGGAACTGCAGGGCCTGAAAGTCGGCAAGTGACTGCCCGAACTGCTGGCGGGTCTTGAGATAGACCTGGGCTGCATCAAGGGCGCACTGGGCGCCGCCGAGGGAACAGGAGGCGATATTGATCCGCCCGCCGTCCAGACCAGCCATAGCGAACCTGAAGCCCTCGCCTTCGGAGCCGATCAGGTTCTCAGCCGGGACCCGGCAGTCATCGAAATTGACCTGGGCGGTCGGCTGGGAATTCCAGCCCATCTTCCGCTCCTGGGCTCCAAAGGAGAGGCCCGGAGTTCCCTTCTCCACGACAAGGGCAGACACCCCCTTGGCGCCAGGCCCGCCGGTCCTCGCCATGACCACATAGATGTCGGATACGCCAGCGCCCGAAATGAAGGCTTTTGAGCCGTTCAGGACGAAGTGATCGCCGCCGCGAACCGCCGAGGTGCGGAGACTGGCGGCGTCGGAGCCTGACGAAGGTTCGGTCAGGCAATAGCTGGCGATCAGATCCATGGTCGTCAGCCGGGGCAGGTACTTGCGTCGAAGCAGGTCCGACCCGAAACGGTCGATCATCCAGGACGCCATGTTGTGGATGGACAGGAAGGCAGAAGTCGAAACATCCCCCTCGGCCAGGGCTTCGAATATGATGGCTGCGTCCAGACGGCTCAAATTCGAGCCACCGACATCCTCGGCAACATAGAGCCCGGCAAATCCCAGGCTTGCGGCCTGTCTCAGGACGTCGGTCGGGAAGTGGCTTTCTGCATCCCACCGCGCCGAATGCGGGGCCAGTTCATCCCGCGAAAAATCCCGGGCGAGGTTCTGCAAAGCCGTCTGATCGTCGGTAAGGTTGAAGTCCATTCCGTTCCGCCCCGCCAAAGCCGTTCCAGCAACTGACCCCAGACGGGGGACAAGTCAACGCGACGGCCTTGCATAGCTTCGATGGATAAGTCACAGGCCATTTCATGACCCACACGCCCCTCGCCCCCTACCCCGCCCTGCGTCTGCGCCGCCTGCGTCAGGCAGACTGGATCCGCCGACTGGTCCGGGAAACCGTCCTGACGCCAGCCGACCTCATCTGGTCCATGGTGGTCCATGAGGGTGAAGGCGAGATCGCCGTTCCATCCATGCCCGGCGTTGCGCGGCTCTCGGTGAAGGAGTGCGCCAAGGCGGCCGTTGAGGCGCGCAGGCTGGGCATCCCGGCCATAGCTGTCTTTCCACACATTGATGGCTCGAAGAAGGACGCAACGGGCAGGCTGGCCCTGGATCCCGACGGCGTCGTCGCCCGCGCAGTGAAGGCCATGAAGGACGCGGCTCCGGAAGTCGGCATCATGTGCGATGTCGCCCTGGACCCCTTCACGGACCATGGTCATGACGGCATTATCGAGGGCGGCAGGATCCTGAATGATCCGACCATCGAGATCCTCGTGGCCCAGGCCCTGATGCAGGCCGAGGCCGGCGCAGACATTCTGGCGCCTTCCGACATGATGGACGGCCGCTGCGGCGCCCTGCGCAGCGCCCTGGAAGGCGCTGGCCATCAGGATGTGATGATCATGTCCTATGCCGCAAAATATGCGTCAGCCTTCTACGGTCCCTACCGGGAGGCCATCGGCTCAGGGAAGCTTGGAACCGGCTCGATAGACAATCCAGCCGACAAGAAAACCTACCAGATGGACTACGCCAATTCCGAGGAAGCCCTGCGGGAGGTCGCCCTCGACATCGCAGAGGGCGCCGACATGGTCATGGTCAAGCCCGGCATGCCCTACCTGGATATCGTCTCGCGTGTGGTTGAGGCCTTCAAGGTGCCGACCTTCGCCTTCCAGGTCTCTGGCGAGTACGCCATGATCAAGGCGGCGACAGCCAATGGTTGGCTGGACGAGGATCGCGCCATTCTGGAAAGCCTGGGTGCCTTCAAACGGGCTGGCGCAGCCGGCGTCATCACCTATTTCGCCCCCGTGGCCGCAAGGATGCTGGGGGCCTAGAGTTCGATCAGGAAATAGGTGCTGGGGGCGTCCAATCCGGGGAGATCGATCATTCCCTGGAAGGTGAAGCCGACCTTTTCCAGAACCCGCATGGATGCCTTGTTTTCGGGCTTGGTTATGGCCGCCAGGGTCTTCATTCCCAGTTTGTCATGGGCGTGGGCAATGGTTGCGGCCGCGGCCTCTTGCGCATAGCCCCTGGACCAGGCGGACTCCAGGAAGGCATAGCCGACATCAGGGAAGTCGAGCCCCTCCCGGCGCACCAGACCGCAGAGGCCAAGGCTCTCCCCCGTCTCACGGCTGGTCACACGCCACAGGCCAAATCCATTGTCTCGATAGCTCTGCCCCTGACGGTTCTCGATATAGCCCGCCGCCGCCTCCAGGTCGTAGATCTCGCGATCGCCGATGTTCTGGAGAAACCCGGGCTCATTGAGCAGCTGGAAAATGAACAGGTCATCCCGGCCCGCCTTCAGTTCGTCCAGAATGAGCCGCTCGGTTTCAAGGACCAGCTGGCTCATGGCTTTTCCAGGCGGGCGACAAGGCTGGAGGTATCCCAGCGGTTTCCCCCCAGGGCCTGAACCTCGGCATAATAGCCATCGACGAGTTCGGTCAGGGCAAGCCGGGCGCCATTGGACCTTGCTTCATCCAGGACAAGGCCAAGATCCTTCCGCATCCAGTCAACGGCGAAGCCGAAATCGAACCGCCCCTCGGCCATGGTCCCCCAGCGATTGTCCATCTGCCAGGACTGGGCGGCGCCCTTGGATATTGCGGCCAGGACATCACCCGTATCGAGACCCGCCCGCTTGGCGAAGTGCATGGCCTCCGCCAGCCCCTGCACCACACCGGCGATTGCAATCTGGTTGACCATCTTGGCCAGCTGCCCTGATCCGGCTTCTCCAAGCCTCCGGACTGCCTTGGCGAAGGCGGAAATCACCGGCTCAGCCCTGGCGAAGGCCTCAGCTTCGCCGCCGCACATGACGGTCAATTGCCCGGCCTCAGCGCCCGCCTGGCCGCCAGAGACCGGGGCGTCCACAAAGGCGCGTCCGACATTCTTCGCCTGGACCGCCATTTCCCGCGCCAGTTTCGCGGAGGTCGTGGTGTGGTCGATAATGATCCCCCCTTCGGCCATCGCCGGCAGGGCCAAAGCCACCACTTCGCGCACGTCGTCATCGCGACCGACACACAGGAAGACCATCTCCGCGCCTGCTACGGCCTGGGGGATCGCATCGGCGCTGGCGCCGCTGAAGCTCCGGGTCCACTTCACCGCCTTTTCAGGCGAGCGATTGAAGACGGTGACCTCGTGGCCGGCCTTTGCGAGGTGGCCCGCCATGGGAAACCCCATGACCCCGAGCCCGATAAAAGCGACCTTCATGACCGATCTCCAATCTTCAACACCATCTTAACGACACAAGCGCACCCTGCCGGGGAATCACGGTTAACAGGAGCAAACCATGGCGCTCGGCGAACGGCCCATCCTGATCAAAAAGGTCAAGAAGGTTTCGGGCGGCGGCCACCACGGGGGCGCCTGGAAGGTCGCCTATGCCGACTTCGTGACCGCCATGATGGCCTTCTTCTTGCTCATGTGGCTGATCAATACCAGCAGCCCGGAACAGAAGCGGGGTATTGCAGACTATTTTGCGCCGGCCAGCGTCGCTGAAACCACATCAGGGTCCGGCGGCATCCTCGGCGGA
Source organism: Alphaproteobacteria bacterium PA2 (assembly GCA_002256425.1). Taxonomy (NCBI): domain Bacteria; kingdom Pseudomonadati; phylum Pseudomonadota; class Alphaproteobacteria; species Alphaproteobacteria bacterium PA2. The sequence continues at coordinate 2,030,197 of NKIZ01000001.1, forward strand.
ACGGCCCTTGGCGAAGATGGGGCCAAGTCCGCAGGATCCATGTCGGTAATCCAGGAAACCACGCCAGAGGTCAAAGACCCTTCCGAGCAGAAAAGCCGCGACGCCGCCAACGGCACCGCCTCCGAAGCCGCGGCCCAGGCCATGCGCGACGCGATGGCGAAACGTGAAGAAGTCGCATTTGCTTCCGCCGCCGAGTCGATCCGGCAAGCCCTCCAAGACATGCCTGAACTGGCGGAGCTGTCGAAGAACATCATAGTTGATCAGACCCCGGAGGGGCTGCGCATCCAGTTGGTAGATCAGGAGGGCAGATCCCTGTTCGCCCAGGGCAGCCCGGCGCCCAATGACCGCGCCAAGGTCCTGCTGCGGGCCCTGTCCAAGATCATCAATACACTCCCGAACCGGATATCGATCTCCGGGCACACTGCGGTCAGCATGAATGGATCGACTGCAGATACCGACTGGGGCCTTTCATCCGCCCGGGCTGACGCCTCCCGCCGGGTGCTGCAGAGCGCTGGCGTCTCCCAGGACCGCATCTACCAGGTCTCGGGCAAGGCCAATTCCGAGCCCCTCTACATTGATGATCCGACCCTGCCGGGCAACAGGCGGATCGCCATTGTTCTGCTTCGCGAAGCGCCTGTCCTACCGCCAGACAGCGGCATGTAGGCCTGCCTTGGGCCTGGAGGCTTGCATGGAAGGACTCCAAAGCTCTAATTGGGCTCCTGTCGCCCCTAGGTCGATCCAAAGTCCGTGACGCAACATTTTCCGACCCGCCAACTCCGGTTCTTCCTGACCGCACCGGCGCCGTGCCCCTACCTGCCTGACCGCCTGGAGCGAAAGGTCTTCGCCCATCTGCCCCTTTCCGATGGGGCGAACGTCAATGACAGCCTGACCCAGGTTGGCTTCAGGCGCTCCCAGAACATCGCCTACCGCCCAGCCTGTGAAACCTGCTCTGCCTGCGTCTCGGCGCGGATTCCGGCCAGCGACTACCAATTCTCCAGGTCTGAACGAAAAGTCCTGAACCGGAATGTCGACATCGCGCGAAATCTGGTTGAGGCCGAGGCGACCATGGAACAGTTCGACCTGCTCCGCCGGTATCTCGGCGCCCGTCACGCTGACGGTGGCATGGCGGAAATGGGCTGGCCTGATTTCGTCGCCATGGTCGAAGACACAGCTGCCAGAACCCATATGATCGAGTATCGGCAACCCTCAGTAGACAATGGCCCCGGCGACCTGATTGGCTGCGCGCTGGTGGACCTGATGAGCGATGGCCTCAGCCTGGTTTATTCCTTCTATGAGCCCGACATGCCCAAGCGCAGTCTGGGATCACTGATCATTCTGGATCACCTGCAGCAGGCATCCCTGACCAACCTTCCGTACATCTATCTGGGCTATTGGGTCCGCGGCTCGGAAAAGATGAATTACAAGGTGCGCTTCTCACCCATAGAGTTGCTTCGCCCCCAGGGGTGGACCTTGATGGCGGCGCGGGATCTCGAGGAAACCTCACCCTCCATTCACTCACAGGAATGGACGGCAATATCCCCATAACTCTGCCTGTGCGGCGTCGACCTTGCAGGGTCAGGTCCATAGAATGGCGATGTGTCCGTCGATCTGAAAACTCCGCAGCAGATGCGTCTGAACTTCCGACGCCCGCCAGCCTATCTTCCGGATGAGTTTTCCGTCGGCCCAAGCAACCGCGACGCTGTCGCACGCCTTCGAGCCTGGGAAACCTGGCACAACGGAAGCCTGGCCCTGATTGGGCCCGAAGCCGCAGGCAAGACCCATCTTGCGCGGGTTTGGGCCGAACGCGTTGGCGCCTACATCTGCCCGGAAGGTTTGCGGACACTTACCGCCCATATTGACGGACCGATTGTCGTTGAGGACGCGGACAGGGCCGACATTCCGGAACTCCTGTTTCACCTGCTCAACCGTGCAGCCCAGACAGGTCAACCCCTGCTTTTGACGGGACGTACCCTCCCCGGCACATGGCCAGCCCAGATTCCGGACCTACGTTCCCGCCTGAACGCAATGCAGGTGGTCGAGCTCTCCCCCCCTGACGACGAGGTCCTGACAGACATCCTGCGCTCATTCTTCAAGAGCCGGAACATTCGTCCCTCAGAGGACATCTATCCCTACCTCATGGCCCGAATGGAGAGGTCCATCGCTGCAGCGAGAGATCTCGTGGACCGGTTAGACGAGGCTGCTGACGCCATGGGCCGTCCGGTATCCAGGGCGCTTGCCAGGGAGGTTCTGGGAGACGATACCGAAAATCTTGACCTTTTTGAGGGATGACACCGTGGCGTCACGGTTTGCGCGCCATATATCTGGCGACCAGCCTTGGCGGATTTGAGCGAACCGGAGCTTCCTTTCAGATGACGATTGTTTCGCAGGTCGATCAAAAATCAGCCGCGCCGATCAGTCCCAGTCTGGTCCTGGATCCTGATCTGGCCACCTCGCCCCAGCGATTCTTCAATCGTGAACTCTCCTGGCTGGCCTTCAACGAGCGGGTGTTCGATGAGAGCCGCAATCCGCGGCACCCCCTTCTGGAGCGCCTGCGGTTCCTCTCGATTTCCGCCAACAATCTCGACGAATTCTACATGGTGCGGGTGGCGGGCCTGAAGGCCCAGGTCCGCGAAAGCGTCCGGGTGCTCAGCCAGGATGGCATGACCCCTGCCGAGCAGCTTGAGCAGGTCAACGCCCACGCCGCACAGTTGATGACCCATCAGCAGGACCGCTGGCGGGACCTGGCCCGGGAACTGGCGGGTGAAGGCATGAAGGTCGTTTCCTCCAACGAGGTGACGCCTACGGAAAAGGCCGCAATTGAAGAGACCTTCCTGTCAAAGGTCTTTCCGGTCCTGACGCCTCTGGCCATTGACCCTGCTCACCCGTTCCCGTTCATCCCCAACCTTGCCTTCTCTCTCGTCATGAAGATCAGACGCAAGGCGGACGGCCGTCTTCTCTATGCTCTGGTCCCCATTCCGGCCCAGGTCGCTCGCTTCTGGGAGATCCCGACGGCTGGACGGCGCAAAAAGGGTGAGCACAGGTTCATCACCCTCGAGGGTCTCGTTGCGCTGTTCTATGACAAACTCTTCCCTGGCTGTGATGTCGCTGGGGTTGGGGTTTTTCGCCTGATCCGCGACTCCGACGTCGAGTTCGAGGAAGAAGCCGAAGACCTGGTCAGGGAATTTGAAGCCGCCCTCAAGCAGCGCCGTCTCGGCTCAGTCGTTCGGGTCGAAATAGAAGCTGCAATGCCCAAGGAGTTGCAGGATTTCATCTGCCACAACCTGCATGCCCGAAAGGATGACATCATCCTGATCGACGGCCTGCTCGGTCTGGACGAACTCAGCCAGTTGATCCCGGCCGACCGGTCAGACCTGAAGTTCAAGGCTTTCGAACCCCGCTTCCCCGAGCGGATCCGCGATCACGCCGGCGACTGCTTCGCTGCAATCCGTGAGAAGGACATTCTTGTCCACCACCCCTTCGAGAGTTTCGATGTGGTGGTGCAATTCCTGCGGCAGGCGGCCCGGGATCCAAACGTCCTGGCCATCAAGCAGACCCTTTACCGGACCTCGAAGGATAGCCCCATTGTCGCCGCCCTGATCGAGGCGGCCGAGAACGGCAAGAACGTCACCGCCCTGGTGGAAATCAAGGCGCGGTTCGACGAAGAAGCCAACATGAAGTGGGCCCGCGACCTCGAGCGCGCCGGGGTGCACGTGGTCTTCGGCTTTGTCGAGTACAAGACCCACGCCAAGCTCTCGATCGTGGTGCGCAAGGAAGGCGACGCCCTGCGGACCTATTGCCACTTCGGCACGGGCAATTATCACCCGGTGACCGCGCGCATCTACACCGACCTGTCGCTGTTCACATCGGACCCGGCCATGGCGCGGGATTCGGCGCGGCTGTTCAACTACATCACTGGCTATGCCCGTCCCGACACCTTGGAAAAGCTGTCCTTTTCTCCCCTGACAATGAAGCCGGATCTGCTGGCTCTGATCGCCAGCGAGGCCGCCAACGCAAGGGCCGGAAAACCAGCAGCCATCTGGGCGAAACTCAACGCCCTGGTCGACCCGCAGATCATCGACGCCCTCTATGCTGCAAGTCAGGCTGGAGTTCAGATCGAGCTGGTCATCAGGGGCATTTGCTGCCTCCGGCCGGGACTTGCGGGTCTGTCCGAGAACATCCAGGTCAAGTCCATTGTTGGGCGCTTCCTGGAGCATGCCCGGATCGTGGCCTTCGCAAACGGCGCTCAGATGCCTTCCTCGGAGTCCCGTGTCTTCATTTCATCGGCAGACTGGATGTCCCGAAATCTGGACCGAAGGGTTGAAGCCTTGACCCCAGTGGAAAATCCGACGGTTCACCAGCAGGTTCTGCAGCAGATCATGGTCGCCAACCTGAAGGACGAGGCCCAGAGCTGGAGCCTGGACGCAGCAGGACGCTATGCCCGCGATCCATCCTGGGATCATCCCGGAGCTTTCTCGGCGCACGAATACTTCATGACCAATCCCAGCCTGTCAGGGCGGGGCCAAAAGGTGAAGGATATGCCGCGTGCGATTGATCATGTGGCTTCACGGGCCTAAACCTCTCCGGCCCGGGCGCCTTCCCTAATCCGGGCCCGACCAGGAACACACCTTGCCGCGAAGCCGACGACAGGCAGCCGTAATTGATATCGGCTCGAATTCCGTCCGCCTGGTGATCTATCGCATCGAAGGCCGTGCGATCTGGACCTTGTTCAATGAAAAAGCCCTTGCAGGTCTTGGACGGGATCTCGCCTCAAGCAGGCGTCTTTCCCCTGAAGGGGTCGAGACAGCCCTGAAAGCCCTCCGCCGTTTCAAGGTGGTCCTGGGAGGCTGGGAGACCAGAGACATTGCGGTTGTCGCCACAGCGGCCGTTCGGGACGCCAGGGATGGCATGTCATTTGTCCAGAGGGTGATGGATGAGACCGGTCTTCAGGTGCGCATCCTGTCTGGTGAAGAAGAGGCGCGCTATGCAGCATTGGGCGTTGTCGCAGGGCATCCGAATGCGGCTGGAATCGTCGGCGACCTCGGGGGCTCCAGCCTTGAGCTGACCCCCTTGAGTGCGCCGGGTGCGGGGGTGACACTCCCTCTGGGCCCATTTGCACTGGGAGCCCCCAGACCTATTGATATCGACAAGGTTCGCCGCAAGACGGAAGCCGCCTTGTCGCCCCTGGCGAAGGGCTTTTCGACGGCGGAATTCCATGCCGTTGGGGGCGCATGGCGTAACCTCGGCCTGCTCCACATGGCCATGGCCGACTACCCGCTTCACGTGGCCCATCAGTACGAGATGAGTCGATCTGACGCGATTGATGTGGCTCGCTTCGTAGCCCGGCAGTCCCGAAGCTCCCTTGAAGGCATTGACGGCCTCTCGAAGAAACGTTTCGACACCCTGCCCTACGCCGCCGTGGTGCTGGAGGCACTGATCGAAAAGCTGGCTGTCCAGAGAGTGGTCGTCTCAGCCTTCGGCCTCCGGGAGGGGCTGCTGTTTGAAGCCATGTCGCCGGAAGCCCAGGCAACCGACCCGCTTATTGAAGGTTGCGAGGCCCTGACATCCTCACCCGGGGCCTTCTCCCCTATTGGTCCGTCACTGGAAGCCTGGGTCGCGCCGATATTCCGGGAACTGGAAAACCTCTTCGGCGACCGCGACCCCACCCTGATCGCGGCGGCCTGCCGCCTTGCCGACCTCGGAGCCCGTCTCCACCCCGATCACCGTGCGGACCTGGCCTTCGACCAGGTCCTGCGGGCGCCCATAGCGGGCATGTCCCATGCAGAACGCGCCTTCCTGGCCTGCGCGGCGTTCTCGCGCCATACATCGGCGACATCCCATCCCGAGCAGAATGTGGTCGCAAGGCTGTTATCCCCGGATCGTCGCCTGCGCGCCCGGACCCTCGGCGCCGCTGTCCGGCTTGGATGCGATATCGCGGGGCGCAATCCGGAACTGCTTTCCCACCTGACCATCACCCTGACACCCGAGAAGCTCGCCCTGCGCGCGGACTCTGGCTGGGAAGACATGCTGCTCGGCGAACAGACCATCAAGCGCGCTACAACCCTGGCCCAGGTGCTGCGGGTCAAGCTGGACCTCGGATAAGGACACGCCTCCATGCAGTTGCTCATCGGCGCTCAAGCCCTGAACCGCATTTCTGATCGGGCAGCCGGCCTGCTTCGGGACCTTGAGGTTGTCACACTGGCTGCGCCCGGGAGGTTTGAACGGAACGGCCAGGAGATCCCGACCTCCCAGATTGACCCGGACCTGATCTGGTCCAGCCTGGACCTCTACAAGAACGGCATGCTGCCCGATCTGCTGCGCGTGGTGCTCAAGGGCGCCAAGGGACAGTGGATGCAGACCTTCAATGCCGGCCTGGATGCGCCGGTCTTCCGCGCCATCATGGAAAAGGGTGTCCGGATCACCAAGTCCGACGCCCAGTCTGTCCCGATAGCTGAGTATGTGGTTGGACACGCCATCAGTCTGATCCTGCCCATAGCAAGACAGGCCGAGTTGCAGGGCCAGAAGGTATGGGCCCCGACCCCGTACAAGGAGATCGGCCAGACCCGCTGGACCCTGATCGGGTATGGCGCCATCGGCAAGGCGATCGCTGTCAGGGCAAAGGCCTTCGGGGCGCATGTGACGGTCCTCAGGCGGCAGGTTGCTCCGGATCCTCTGGTTGATCGGGTTCTGGGGCTGGAGGCTCTTGGTGAGGTTCTGCAGGACTCCGATGTTGTGGTTCTTGCCTGCGCCCTGACGGATGAAACCCGGAACCTCGCTGACGATTCATTCTTCAGCGGTCTCCAGGCTGGATCCATCCTGATCAATATCGGCCGTGGAGGCCTTGTGGACGAGGACGCCCTCAGGCGTGGCCTGGCTGAGGGCCGCCCAGCCCATGCCGTGCTGGATGTTTTTCAGACAGAGCCCCTGCCGGAAGATCACTGGATCTGGAGTCACCCCCAGATTCGGGTCTCGGCCCACACGTCCAATTCAGGAGAAGGCGTTCTGGAACGGGGAGATGAGCTGTTTGTCGCCAACCTGTCCCGCTACCTGTCTCGCGAGGCCCTCCTGAACGAAGCTTCACGGGAAGAAGTCGGCCTTACGAACATCGTCCCCTGAGACGATGCCATCCTGAAGGCTGGGGCTCAAGCGCCTTGCTCCGAGCCTAGCAATGCCGCGTCGGCGCGAGCCTGGAGCACGCCTTCCTGGCGCTTGAGATAGACCGCTGCAAACACGAGAATTGCCAGGCCAAGGGCCAGGGTCGCCCAGGCCAGAATTCCGGCCATGCTGTTGAAAAGGCCACCAAATCCATAGGCGCCATAGCCCACGACCGCCGCCCAAAGCATGGCGCCTGCGCCGCTGAAGGCCATGAAGCGCCGAAATGGCATGCGATAAATTCCGGCCAGGATTGATTGATAGACCCGCAGGACCGCCATCAGTCGTCCAAACAGCAGGATCTTGCCCCCATGAAACTGGAAAAGGTATCCGCCCAGGCGCATGCGTGCGGGAGTCAGGCCTACGTGGTGGCCGTGGCGCATCAGAACGGGATATCCGCCACGCCGACCGATCCAGTAACCGACCATGCCCCCGAGACAGGTCGCCAGGGCTGCGACCAGTACAATGTCTACGATGTCGATCTTGTGGGTGTGCTGGGCATAGACGGCAGCAGCGATCAACGCCGCCTCCCCAGGCAGCGGAATTCCAATCGTCTGAAAGAAGATCAGGCCGAAAACAGCCAGGTAGCCATACTGGGCTACGAAATCCGACAAATGAATAATGGTCACTGGAAAGCTCTCAAATCCTGACCACGGTCTTACCGATTGGCGCGAGAGAAATCACGGCAAGTTTCAGGTGCTGCAGACCAAAAGGTATGCCGATGATCGTCACGCAAAGCCCGACGCCCAGAATGATGTGGTTGATGGCCAGGTACCAGCCGCCAAGTACGAACCAGACAACATTCAGCAGCAGGCCGAGCGCCCCTGTCCCCAGGTCGGATTCACCGCGGTCCGCCCGGGAGATGACCTGACGTCCAAAGGGCCAGGCGCTGAAGCTGGCGATCCGGAAGGCTGCTAGCGCCCAGGGAAGGCCGATGATGGTGATCGCCAGAAGGACTCCAGACAGGCACCACAGCAGGCCGGAAACCCATCCGCCAAGGACAAACCACAGGATATTGAGGATGAAGCGCACGACAGTCTCCGGAATGTCCCCTCAGATGGGCTCATGCCGGAGGCGTTGCAAGTCACATCGCCTGCGGCTTGGGCGCGCGCCTGACTTCAACAACCCGCACACGGGTTCCATCCAGCACCAGGGCCAACTCCCCGCGCTTCAGACGCAGGGCGTCCTCGCCAAAGGCTTCAAAGCGCCAGCCTGTGAGCGCCGGCGTGGCCGCATCATCGTCATTGGCGATCATTTCGAGGTCTGACACCGTCGCAATCAGCTTGGACGCGACGCCAGCATCCTCGGCCCGCGCCTTCAGAAGCACCTTCAGAAGTTCCACGACGGCGCCGGCGGCCGGCGACGGAGAAGTCCTGGGCTTTTCGACGACTGGCGCATAGGCCTCGGGGTCCTTGAGGGCTTCACGGATCGCCTCAAGCAGGTCAGGTCCGAACCGCGAACCGGAAAAGCCCTTGGGAACCGATCTCAACCGGTCGATCTGGCCAGCGTCTGTGGGCGCCTGGGTCGCCAGTTCGTCGATGGCGTCATCCTTCAGGATCCGGCCGCGAGGCTGATCGCGCTGCTGGGCTGTCCGCTCACGCCAGGCTGCCACAGCCTTGTAGACGGCCAGGTACTTGGCCGTGTGCTTACGGGGCCGCAGACGCTTCCAGGCATTCTCGGGCTCAACGTCATAGAGCGCCGGATCACAGAGATTCTGCATTTCGTCGGTCACCCAGGCCAGCCGGCCCTCTTTCTCGAGGCGCTGTTTGAGCATGGGATAGAGACGTGCCAGATGGGTGACGTCGGCCAGGGCATAGGTAAGCTGGGCGTCGGTCAGGGGACGCCGGGCCCAATCGGTAAACCGGCTGGACTTGTCCAGTTCGATCTTCAGCATGTGCCGGACCAGGGCGTCGTAGGCGATCTGCTCGCCAAATCCCGCCGCCATGCCAGCAACCTGGGTGTCGAACAGGGGCCGGGGCATGGCCTTGAGATTATGGAATATTTCCACGTCCTGCCTTGCGGCGTGGAAGACCTTTTCAATGGTCGGGTCGCGCAGGACCTGCAGGAATGGCTCGAGATCCAGCCCCTCCGCCAGAGGGTCAATGACTGCCTCCGCATCGGGGGTCGCAGCCTGGATCAGGCACAGCATGGGCCAGTAGGTTGTCTCACGCATGAACTCTGTGTCCACGGCGACAAAGGGCTGGCCCTTGATCTTGTCACAAAACGCCTGCAGTTCGGCGGTGGTTGTAATCGGCGTCATCATTTAGCTATAGCCCGCCCAGGCCCCGAGTCTGCAACCCCGCAAGCAAATTTCTTGAAAGTCTTACAGTTATGAGCGACCGGCAGAACGGACTGACCTATGCCCAGGCCGGTGTGGACATCGACGCCGGCAACGCCCTGATCGAGAAGATCAAGCCCCTGGCCAAGGCCACCCGCCGTCCTGGCGCAGACGCGGCTCTGGGCGGCTTCGGCGCCCTGTTCGACCTCAAGGCGGCCGGGTATTCAGATCCTCTCCTGGTTTCGACGACGGACGGCGTGGGCACCAAGCTCAAGGTGGCCATCGATACGGGCCTGCATGACACGGTCGGGATCGATCTGGTGGCCATGTGCGTCAATGACCTTCTGGCCCAGGGCGCTGAACCCCTGCTCTTCCTCGATTATTTCGCCACCGGGAAACTCAATGTCGAGGAAGCCACGCGGGTGGTGGCCGGCATAGCCGAGGGCTGCAAACGCGCCGGCTGCGCCCTCGTCGGCGGCGAAACCGCCGAAATGCCCGGCATGTATGGCGAGGGCGACTATGACCTGGCGGGCTTTTCGGTCGGCGCCGTCGAGCGCGGCGCCGTGCTGCCGCGGCTGGATGACCAGGCCCCTGGGGACGTGATCATCGGCCTGGGCTCATCGGGGCCCCACTCAAACGGCTATTCCCTTGTGCGTCGCGTGGTTGAGCGTTCAGGCCTGGCGTGGTCCGCCAAGGCGCCCTTTGCCCCGGACCAGACCCTGGCTGAGGCGCTGATGGCGCCGACCCGGATCTACATCAAGTCGGTCCTGCCGCAGATCAAGGCCGGCCGCATCAAGGGATGCGCCCACATTACCGGCGGCGGTCTGATTGAAAATCCCCCCCGCGCTATCGCCAAAGGCCTGGACGCCCAGTTCGATTGGGGCGCATGGCCCCTGCCCCCGGTTTTCGCCTGGCTGCAGGCGGAAGGCGGGATCAGCGACCATGAACTTCGCCGCACCTTCAATTGCGGCGTCGGGCTGATCCTGATCGTGGCGCCTCAGGACGCGCCGGAGGTTCTGACCGAACTCCTGGCGGCCGGCGAGGACGCCTTCATCTGTGGTCAGCTGGTCGCCGCCTAGAGCCTGTTCCCTCTAGACGGAATCGTCTGAAGGGTCAGAACCGGCTCTAATTCAATAGCTTAGAGCATGACTGGATCCGATAACCGGTTCCCGCTTATCGGGTCCTGCTCTAGTTTCCTTCAAACCGCGCCGGGCGCTTCTGGTTGAAGGCCGCGACACCCTCGCGACGGTCATTGGTGGTGAAAAGGCGGTTGTACTCCCGCAATTCCAGATCCATGGCCTGGTCGACGGGCAGAACAGCGCCTGTCCGGACGACAGCCTTGACGGCGCGAATGGACAGCGGGGCCTTGCTGGCGATCAGGTCGGCGCGGGCCAGAGCTTCATTCACCAGGGCGTCGGGCGCGCAGACCCTGTTCACCAGACCAATGGACAGGGCCTCTGCGGCGTCCACCGGAACCCCGCTCATCAGCATTTCAGCCGCCCGGCGCTCGCCGACCGCGCGGGTCAGCAACTGGGTGCCTCCAAGCCCGGGAATAATGCCCAGCCCAGCCTCAGGAAGGCCGATCTTCGCGGTCTCGCTGGCCCAGGCGAAGTCGCAGGCCAGGGCCATTTCTGCGCCGCCGCCCATGGCCGCACCATTGATGGCGGCGATCACCGGGAAGGGACAGGCCAGCTGGGCCCTGATCATGTCCTCGAACAACTTGTGCTGCAGGGCCCAGGCGTCATCGGTCATGCCGTCGCGCTCTTTCAGGTCGGCCCCGGCGCAGAAGAACCGCCCCTCGCCGGTCAGGACAACCGCCCTGACATTGTGATCAGCCGCCAGGGCCAGCCAGAGGCCCAGCAGTTCCCGGCCCAAATCCGTGGACAGGGCGTTGGCCTGCGCCGGGCGCGACAGTGTCACAAGGTGCACGCCCTTTGAGGGCTCCAGCAGGCTGATGGTCTGGGTCATTGTGAGGGTCCTGCAACAATGCCGGCGTCATGCAGCCGGCCGATTTCCAGTCCGGAAAGCCCCAGCAAATTGGCCAGAACCTCGTCGGTATGTTGCCCCAGACGTGCTGCGGGCCGGGGCGTGGCCCTCTGATCCTGAGGCAGGGTCGCCGCGAATCCGGGGGCGGGATAGGCCTTGCCGCTGGGATGGAGCATATCCGAGAAGACCGGGTTGCCGACAAACAGTCGCGGGTCCTGCGCCGCCTGACTCATGGTCTGATAGGGACCCCAACAAACACCCAGCTGCTCGAAGACCGGCCTCAGATGATCCAGGGTCTTGGCGGCGAAGGCCTGCTCAAAAACGGGAAACAGCCGGTCGCGGTGGGCAAACCTCAAACCTTCATCGGCTGCGAAGTTCACACCCAGCTCGGCTTCCAGTGCAGATATTTGTGGCGCGATTTCAAGAACATCCTGAATTCCGCTCCACTGCCGACCCGTAATCGCCACCAGCATGATCCGCGTGCCGTCCGCGGTCACGAAGTCCCGGCCAAACGCGCCGAACAGGTCATTGCCCATGCGTTGGCGGTCGCCGGGCCCGACGGTGGACTCGGCGAGGAATCCGAGGTTGGCCAGGGTCGACGCCGCCATGTCGGACAGTGGAATACGGACCTCCCGCCCCTTCCCATCCCGGCTTCTGGCCAGCAGGGCTGACACCAGGGAAAATGCGGCATAGGCGCCGGTCAGCAGGTCCCAGGCCGGCAGGACATGATTGACCGGGCGCGGGTCGTCAGGATGGCCGGTGATCAAGGGAACACCTACGGCGCTGTTGACCGTATAATCCACGGCCGGTCGGCCATCAGCCCACCCCATGACCCGGACACAGATCAGGTCCGGCCTCAGGGCGGCGAGTTTCTCATAGGAAAGAAAGCCTTCCACCGGAAAGTTGGTGACAAAAACCCCACCTTCCTCGCCGGGCGCCGCCGCCAGCCGTTGGGCGAGTTCGCGCCCCTCGGGCCGGCCCAGGTCGATGGCGATGGACTTCTTCGACTTGTTCAGCCCCTCCCAGTAGAGGCTGTCTCCTGCCTCGGTGAGCGGCCAGCGCCGGAAATCCGGCCCCCCGCCAATATTGTCGAAGCGGATCACCTCGGCGCCCAGCTGGGCAAGATAGAGCCCGCAGGTGGGTCCGGCGACGAAGGCGGAGCCTTCGACAACGCGAAGGCCTTTCAGAAGGTCGTACATCAGAAGCTCTTGGGCATGCCCAGCACGTGGGTGCCCACGTGGCTGAGGATCAGATTGGTGGAGATCGGGGCCACTTGATAGAGCCGGGTCTCCCGGAACTTCCGCTCGATGTCATAGTCCTCGGCGAAACCGAAGCCGCCATGCACCTGGATTGCAGTATCCGCCGCGAACCAGGAGGCCTCGGAGGCGAGCATCTTGGCCATATTGGCCTCCGTGCCGCAGGGCTGACCTGCGTCGAACAGGTCGGCGGCGTGCTGCACCATCAGCTCGGCTGCGCTCATCTGGATATGGGCGCGGGCTATGGGAAACTGGACCCCCTGATTGGCGCCAATCGGCCCGCCGAACACCTCCCGTTCCTTGGCATAGGCGCTGGCCCGGTCGATGAAGAACTTGGCGTCGCCGATGCACTCGGCGGCGATCAGGATCCTTTCGGCGTTCATGCCGTCGAGGATATAGCGGAAACCCTTGCCTTCCTCGCCGATCAGATTGGCGGCCGGGACCCGCAGGTCGTCAAAGAAAAGCTCTGTGGTGGCGTGATTGAGCATGGTCCGGATGGGGCGGATGGTCAGGCCGTGTCCGATGGCCTGGCGCAGATCGACCAGCAGGACACTCATGCCGTCGCTGGACCTTGCGGCGTCTTCCCGCGCCGTTGTGCGGCACAGCAGGACCATCAGGTCGGAGTGTTCGGCACGGCTGATCCAGATCTTCTGGCCATTGACCACAAAGTCATCGCCATCGCGGCGCGCGAAAGTGCTAATGCGGGTGGTGTCAGTGCCGGCCCCGGGTTCAGTGACCCCGAAGGCCTGCAGGCGGATCTCTCCGGACGCAATCTTTGGCAAATAGGCCTGCTTCTGGGCCTCGCTGCCATGCTTGAGCAGGGTGCCCATGGTGTACATCTGGGCATGGCATGCGCCGCCATTGCTGCCTGACCGGTGGATCTCTTCGAGGACGGCCGTGGCCGCAGACAAGCCCAACCCAGAGCCGCCATAGGCTTCGGGAATCAGCACGGACAGGAAGCCGGCTTCGGTCAGGGCGGTGACGAATTCTGTGGGATAGGCGCGGTCACGGTCCTTGGCCCTCCAGTAGGGCCCGGGAAACTGACCGCAGAGACGCCGCACGGCGTCCCGAATCTCTGTGTGGGTTTCTGAAGCCATGGCTCTCCCTCGCAGGGAGAGCAGCTAACCCAGGCGCGCAGGTTTGGAAACCGCCCCCGCGCGCCTTTGGCGCTTAGCCGACGATGTCGGCATCAGTGAAGAACTGGGCGATTTCGAGCTTGGCGTTTTCCTGGCTGTCAGAACCATGGACCGAATTTTCGCCGACATTCAGGGCGAACAGCTTGCGGATGGTGCCTTCAGCAGCCTGCTCAGGGTTGGTGGCGCCCATGACTTCGCGATAGCGGGCCATGGCGTTGTCGCCTTCCAGAACCTGCACGACCACTGGGGCCGAGGTCATGGTTTCGACCAGTTCGCCATAGAAGGGGCGCTCGGCGTGGACTTCGTAGAACTTCTTGGCCTGGGCTTCGGTCATCTGGATGCGGCGCTGAGCCACAATACGCAGGCCCGCGTCTTCGATCACGGCGTTGATCTTGCCGGTCAGGTTGCGCTTGGTCGCGTCGGGCTTGATGATCGAGAAGGTGCGTTCAGTCATGGTCTCGGTGTCTTTTTTCTTTAGGGCTCGGGCGGAGGGTCCCCCAAACGGGTGGCGGCTTATAACCGCCTGTCCCTGTCAGGCCAATACGCGGAAAACGCATTCCTGCCGCGACGCAGCATTCGTCGTCTGCTAAAGCCCGCCACCGCCATGTTGCAAATCAACGATCTGACCTTCGACTCCTGGGGACGCCGGTTCTTCGACCACGCGACCGTCAGCCTGCCTGTGAGCGCAAAGGTCGGTCTGGTGGGCCGAAACGGGGTCGGCAAGTCCACGCTTTTCAAGCTTGTGCTGGACCAGCTCCACGCCGGTGATGGCGAAATCAGCTATCCCAAGACGGCCCGCGTGGCTTCGGTTGACCAGGAACATCCTGCGACACCTGTCAGCCTGCTGGACACCGTGCTCGCCGCCGATGAGGAGCGCGAGCGCCTGACCGCCAGCCTGGAAACAGCTGACCCCGAGCACCTGGGCGAAATCTATGCCCGCCTGTCGGAAATCGGTGCGGACCGGGCGCCGAGCCGAGCAGCTGAAATCCTTTCCGGCCTTGGTTTTTCCCACGCAGACCTGTCGCGGGCCATGGCGGAGTTTTCCGGAGGCTGGCGGATGCGGGTGGCGCTGGCTGCGGCCCTGTTCGCCGAGCCGGACCTGCTGCTGCTCGATGAGCCCACCAACTATCTCGACCTTGAGGGCGCCCTCTGGCTGGAAGCCCGCCTGCGCCGCTATCCCAACACGGCGATCATCATCAGCCACGATCGCGAAATCCTGAACAATTCCGTCGACCACATACTGCATCTGATCGACGGCAAGCTGGACCTCTATCCCGGCAATTACGACAATTTCGAGCGCCAGCGCGAAGAGCGGGCGCGGCTCCAGGAATCCACCCGCTCCAAGGTCGATGCCCAGCGCGCCCACCTTCAGGCCTTCGTGGACCGGTTCCGGGCCAAGGCTTCCAAGGCCGCCCAGGCCCAGTCGCGCCTGAAGCAGCTGGCCAAGCTTCCGCCGGTGTCGCCAGTGGCCGCAGAGCATACCGCGCCCTTCATCCTGCCCTCGCCGGAAAAGCCCCTGCCCCCGCCCCTCATCCGGCTGGAAGGTGTCTCTGCCGGTTATGAAGCGGGAAAGCCGATCCTCAAGGGCATGAACCTTCGCATCGACCTGGATGACCGTATCGGCATTCTGGGGGTGAATGGCGCAGGCAAGTCCACCTTCGCCAAGCTGGTGGCCGGCGCCCTGGAGCCCCAGTCAGGAGAAATGCGTCGTGACAGGCGCCTGAAGGTTGGCTGGTTTCACCAGCACCAGATCGAGGCCATGGATCCCAGCGACACCCCGCTGGAAATCATCCGCCGCGCCATGCCCGAATCCAGTGAGGCCAGCCGCCGCGCCCGCCTGGCCCAATGGGGAATCGGTTTCCAGAAGGTCGAGACCAAGGTCGCCAACCTGTCCGGCGGCGAGCGGGCCCGCCTGTTGCTGAACATGGTAGCACTCGAAGCCCCTCACCTTCTGATCCTCGACGAACCCACCAACCACCTGGACATAGACAGCCGCCGCGCCCTGCTGGACGCCCTCAATGACTATGAGGGCGCGGTGATCCTGATCACCCACGACAGGTCACTGATGGAGCTGGTGGCTGACCGTCTCTGGTTTGCAGCTGACGGTGGTCTGGCGCCCTTCGAGGGCGACATGGATGACTATGCAAAGCTGGTGATCGAGCGCTCAAGGGCCGCCGCGCGTAGCCCTACCCAGGTCAAGACCGAAGCCCCACCACCGCCGCCAAAGCAGATCGCGCCCAAGGCCAAGGTGCCGACAGGCCCCGCCCGCCGCCGGGCCGAAAGTGCTGAGGCCGCCCTGGCGCGCGCAACTGCGGCTGTCGCAGACCTGGACAAGGCCCTTACTGATCCAAAGGTCTTTGCCCAGAATCCCGCCCGGGCTGCAGAGCTTGGTCGGGAGCGCAACCAGGCCCAGGCCAAGCTCGAAGCTGCAGAGGCGGAATGGCTGGACGCCGTCGAGGCCTATGAAGCCATCCGGCAAGAGACCTGACTCCAGTTGGCTTTGCGTCTTCCCAAAGACGATTGATCAGCTAGTCTCCCGGAAGGGAAACTGTGGGGGGATGGTCGTGAAACTGTCGCAGACTCAGAAATACCTGCGCCTGCTGCTCGTGGGCGCAGCCGCTGTCATCGGCTTCGCCGGCGCTGAAGCAGCAGAAGAAGCGCCGCTCAAGGGACTGGCGCAACTCGACCTAACCAGGCTGACCCTGCCTGCCATCGATCTGCCAATCGCCCTCAAATAGCTAGCCGCACCTGACCTCCTTGATCAGGCCGGTTTCGGCGTCGAAGAAGAAATTCAGCCGCCGTGGATTATAATCCATGGTGATCGGACAGGTCGTGCAGGCCACCCGTTGAAGGGCAGGCAGGACAGGCACAGGTATTTCACGTCGGGATCTGCCAATCAGCGCCATAGCCTGACCGGACTTGCACTGATCCTCAGCCTGAGGCCTGGGCGCGGGTGAAACTGGCGGCAAGGGCGCGGGCGATGTGGCTGGCGGCTTTTGAGCGGGCTCACTGGCGCACCCCGCGACACCCAGAAGCAGGACGAGGATAAAAGTCTTGTGCAAACTCATCCCTGTTTCTCCCATCCCCGCGCCATCTGCTTCCAGTAGCTTGCGGCGGCGCCAGACGCCTTGACCGCTTTCCATTGGCCCCGCGCCCGGGCAAGCGCTGCCTCATCAGCGCCATCAAACAGGATCACGCACCGCTCATAGCCTTCCACGTCCTGGACCGGAGCGCCTTCCACCAGAAACAGTGCCTGCGCCTGGTTGGGGTTTTCAGGACCTGTGGTCAGAACGATCGGCTGCCTCGCAGCGGCTGGCTCGGCAGACGGGCCATGGGGAAGGAAGCTGTCATCGCGATAGGACCACAGCCACTGGTCCAGCCGCTCGAGCAGCTCGTTGGAAGGCGGGCGGACGACCGCCTTCCATCCCTTCGCCAGGGTCTTCTCCAGAAGTTCGGGCAGAACCTGATCCAGGCTCGACCTCTCCAGGTGATAGAACCAGACCTCGGCGGCGGTCACGATCAGCCTTCGTACTTGTCTGCAACCATGCGGTTGAGCAAGCGTACGCCGTAGCCGGTGGCGCCATCCGGGCTGGTGGGCTTGCTTGAAGGCTTGGCCCAGGCCGTGGAGGCGATGTCCAGGTGTGCCCAGGGCACGCCATTGACGAAACGCTGGATGAATAGGGCCGCAGTGATGGAGCCGCCGGGGCGGCCGCCGGTGTTCTTCATATCTGCGATTACGCTGTCTATGCCCTTGTCGTACTGTGGCGGCAGGGGCATGCGCCACAGGGGCTCGGACTCGACCTTGGAGGCCGCAAGCAGGTTGTCGGCAAGCTCGTCATTGTTGCTGAACAGACCGGCATAGTCATTGCCCAGGGAAATGATGATGGCCCCGGTCAGGGTCGCCAGATCGACAATGAACTTCGGCTTGAAGCGGTCCTGACAATACCAGACGGCGTCAGCCAGCACCAAACGGCCTTCGGCGTCGGTATTGATGATCTCGATGGTCTGGCCGGACATGGAGGTGACCACATCGCCAGGCCGTTGGGCGTTGCCATCGGGCATGTTCTCGACAAGACCCAGAATACCGACGGCGTTCACCTTGGCCTTGCGGCCCGCCAGGACGTGCATGAGGCCGGCCACCGCGGCCGCGCCGCCCATGTCCCACTTCATGTCTTCCATGCCGTCAGCGGGCTTCAGGCTGATGCCGCCGGTGTCAAAGCACACGCCCTTGCCGACGAAGGCGATGGGCTGCGCCGCCGGGTCAGCCGCGCCATTCCACTTCAGGACCGCCAGCTGGCTTTCCCGGACGCTTCCCTGACCGACACCCAGCAAGGACCCCATGCCCAGCTTGGCCATTTCCGCCTCGCCAAGGATCTCCACCTGCAGGCCCAGGCTCTCCAGCGATTTGGCGCGGCGGGCGAATTCGGCCGGGTACAGGACGTTCGGCGGCTCGGAAACCAGATCCCGGGCGAAGCTGACCGCGTCGGCCAGGGCCGCCAACGGCGCAAAGGCCGCGCTGGCTGCGTCTGAACTGGCCGTGACCAACTCCACATTGGCGATGGACGGCTTCACCTCGGCCTTTTCCTTGGTCCGGTACTTGTCAAACCGGTAGCTTGCCAGCCGCGCACCAAGCGCCGCATGGGCTGCAAGATCAGCGTCGTCCACTGGCAGAACCAGCCGCAGCGACGACAGGCCGCAGGCCTTCACGTGGCCATAGGCTGAGGCCGCGCCATTTTCCGCCGCCGTGGCGTCAAATTCACCCGCCTTGCCGACCCCGATCAGAACAATCCGCGCCGCGGCGTCAGAACCCAGAATGTCCAGGGTTTGCCCCTTGCCCCCCGTAAAACGGGTACCGGAAGCTGCCCGGGCATAGCTTCCCCCTGCCGCCAGAAGGTCTGATCCCTCGGGGATCAACAGGCCCAGCACAGCGTCTGCAGGAAGGACTTTGTCGGCGGCGACGAAGGCGATTTGCATGGAAAGTCTCTCAAAAGGAACGAAGCGCACGAGGCTGCGACCATGGTATCGACCCTTCAGGCCTTCTCGCAAGGTTGTGCGGCGCAGCGACCCATGATTTAGAACGCCTGAACATCCTGGGCGCGCCAAAACGTCAGCGGGGACCAACTTTCTTCGTCATGCGCCTGATTGACCGATATCTGCTGAAACAATTGCTGACGCCAACCCTGCTGGCGATCACGGCCCTGACGGCTGTCGCCCTGCTGTCCACAAGCCTGAGCCAGCTCGAAATCATTGTCAGTCAAAGGCAGAGCGCCCTGATCTTCCTGGAAGTCACGCTCCTGGCCATGCCGCAATTGATCAACATGGTCATGCCCATCGCCCTCTTTGTCGCCGCCCTGATGACCCTGAACCGTCTTCACGTCGACCAGGAAATCGTCGTCTGTTTTGCTGGGGGCATGAGCCGCTGGCGGGTCATTTCCCCTGCCCTGCGGCTGGCCTCGGTCCTGACCGTCCTTGCCCTTGTCCTGAACCTGTGGGTTCAGCCGGCCTCCCTGCGGGCCATGCGCGAGGTCCTGTTCCAGGTCCGGACGGATCTGGCCTCAACCCTGGTGCGGGAAGGCGAATTCACCGCGCCCGTCCCCGGTCTGACCGTCTATGCCCAGAGCATCGACAATGGCGGCCTGATCCATAACCTGTTCATCCATCAGGCCAGACCTGATGGCGCCGCCACCACATACACGGCTGATGAGGGCCGCATCATCAAGCGGGGCGGAAAGCCCGTCCTTGAAATGCACAAGGGCTCCACCCAGGAGTTCTCAAAGCGCGGGGTTCTCAACTACCTTACCTTTGACGACTACCCGTTTGAACTGTCTTCGCTTTCAAGCTCCAGTGAGCTTGTCCACTACAAGCCGTCGGACCGGTATCTGCACGAACTGTTCTTTCCGGATCTCACCCAGGATTGGGAAAAGCGGAACTATGAAAAGCTGCTGGCGGAGGGCCACGCCAGGCTGTCAACGCCGCTCTACAACCTGACCTTCATGTGCTTCGCCCTCTGGGCCATTGTCGGCGGGGGCTTTTCTCGTATGGGCTATGGACGGCGCATGGCCGCGATCGGCGCTGCAGCGGCGATACTGCGCATCATCGGTTTCGCCGTTGAGGCCGCCAGCGAAAATGACCCCTGGCTCAATGTCATGCAGTACGTCATTCCCGTGGCGGGCGCCGCATGGGCCTTGGCCGGGATCTTCCGCCAGAGGGTCTCGCGGTTCATCGATATCCGTAAGACCCGCACGGCGCGCTTCGTCGGCCAGGCAGGAGCGGCGTAGGATGGGGCGGCTTGAGCGCTATGTTCTCTTCCGGACCTTTGCCGGAATCGGTTCCGCCCTGGCGGTGATCTCGGCCGTGATCCTGCTGGTGCAATTTGTGGATCTCTCCCGCTCTGTGGGGGTCAGGGCTGACGTCGGGGTCGGCGACCTCTTCATCATGACCCTTTTCAAGTCTCCCGGGCTGATCCTGCTCCTCCTGCCCTTCGTGTTTCTGGGTGGGGGCATGAGCGCCTATATCGGCATGAACCGTCGAAGCGAGCTGGTCGCCATGCGGGCGGCAGGTGTATCCGCCTGGCGTTTCATCATTCCCTCCGCCGCCTCAGCCTTCCTGATCGGCGCCCTGACGGTCACCCTTTTCAACCCCTTGGCGGCGGACCTTTCAGCAAGGTTTGAAAGCAAGCGCGCCAGTCTCATGGACAACTATCTTGGCGACACGCCCAAGGAAGTCTGGATGAGGCAGGGAGATGAAAAGAACCTGATGGTGATCCATGCCAAGGCCAGGGACAACCGACAGGGACAGGTGCGATTGAAGGGCGTTTCGGTCTACATCTATCAGAAGGACGAACAGGGGCTGCCGAGGTTCAAGCGGCGGCTTGAGGCGGCAAGCGCAGAGCTCATACCCGGCTTCTGGCGCCTGACAGATGTGCGCGAAGCGTCCGCCGGCGAAAACTCGGTGCGATCCGACTCACTTTCAATTCGATCCACCCTTGATGCGGAATCCGCCATGGAGCGGTTCTCGTCGCCAGACTCCATTGCCTTCTGGAAACTGCCGAACGCGATCAAGCAGACCGAACTCGCCGGCTTCAGCGCTGCGGGCTACAGACTGCGCCTGGAACAGCTTCTGGCCACGCCCCTGCTGTTTGCAGCCATGGCGGTTCTGGCGGCGGCGTTTTCCCTGCGCCTCGACCGTCTGGGCGGTCTCGCCGGACTGGCGGGGGTCGGCGCCGCCTTCGGGTTTGTGTTCTTCTTCTTCAACCAGTTTTCTGGCGCCCTGGCCGGCGCAGATATCATTCCCCTGTCCATGGCCGCCTGGGCGCCGCCAACCATCGCCCTGCTGTCGGGACTCATGCTCCTCTGCTACACAGAGGATGGTTAGCCTTGGCGGCTAGCCATAGAGCGCGGTCGCCATTAGAGGGGAGATCATGAAGTTGAGAGTCCCCTCGGCCAAACGCGGTCTGCTGGCAGGCGTCGCCCTCGTGGTGCTGTCCTGGTCCGGGATCGCGCATGCTGCGCATGAGCGGGCAGCCGTCGCGCCTCCGTCAGATGGCCTGCAGGTAGGGGAACTCTACCTCGAGGCTGATGAAGTCGCCCGCAATGACAAGACCCAGGTCACGACCGCCTCCGGATCCGTGGAAGTCCGTTACCAGGGCCGGACGGTCCGGGCCGACCACCTGATCTACGACCAGGCCCGCGGCGTCATGACGGTCGAGGGCCACGTCCAGATCATAAACCCCGACAAGTCCGTTGATTTCGCCGACAAGGCGGTCCTGGACAACAACATGCGCGTCGGAGCGATCGATGGCTTTTCAGCGCGGATGGGGCAGAACATCAAACTGGCCGCCGCATCGGCCGTCCATCGCAGCGCCGATGTCAACGAGCTGAACCGCGCCATCTACACCCCCTGTGATGTCTGCGCGGAGAATGGCGCCCCCAAGGCGCCCAGCTGGTCCATCAAGGCTGACCAGGTGGTGCAGGATAAGGCTCACCAGGTCGTCTACTACAAGAACGCGACGATCCAGGTTCTTGGCATCCCGGTCATGTACCTGCCGGTCTTCTGGCACCCCGATCCACAGGCGGTGCGGAAATCGGGACTTCTGCCCCCAAGCTATGGCCTGTCAAACCGTCGGGGACTGTCCTATGAGCAGCCCTATGTACAGGTCCTGTCGCCGTCTTCGGACTTGACGATAAGTCCCCAGATCAACACGAAAATTAATCCGCTGCTGAATGCCCATTACCGGCAGAGGTTCAATTCGGGCGCCATTGACGCCAGGATCGGATACACCCACGACACGGACTTTGACGGCAAGGGCAAAGGCTTCGGGGCGGACACCTCGCGCAGCTACATGCTGGCGACCGGCGCCTTCGCCCTCAATGAAAAATGGCGTTGGGGCTTCAGCGCCGAACGCACCTCGGACAAGCTGATCTTCGACAAGTACGATATCGGTGATGTCTATGTGGCCCGCGGCCCCTATGTCGCCGACGATCGGCGACTGATTTCCCAGGTCTACGCGACCCGCCAGGACCAGAAGTCCTGGATGTCTGTGGCGGCCTTCTCAATTCAGGGGCTTCGTCCCGGGGACAGTGATCGCACCTTCCCGGTTGTCGCGCCCCTTGTTGAAGCCCGATGGGAACCTGACCAGAACCTTCTGGGCGGTCGCCTCAGGCTGCTGGGGTCTGCAGTGGCCCTCACCCGTGACCAGTCGCCGGATTCACCGGCGCTCCGACTGCCAGGCATAGACAGCCGGCGCGTCTCGGGCGAAGCCGACTGGCGCGCCACCCTGACTTCGTCTGCAGGCCTGCGGGTCATCCCCTTCGCAAATGTTCGATTTGACGCCTATAATCTGAATGATTTAAATGGCATAAAGGGAAAATCTAACAGCATAGCCCGCGGCCTGGTGACGGCCGGCGCTGATTTCACCCTGCCCTTCGTCCGAAGGTTCGAAACATCCACCGTAGTGCTTGAACCTGTTGGACAAATTGTCATTTCCCCACGGGTTCGCCAGATCCGGGTCGGCAAGGGCGTCACTGGCGCGCCGATATATCTGAACGAGGACTCCATTGCGTTCGAGTTCGACGAAACCAATCTCTTCCGTCCGGACAAGTTCCCCGGTCATGACCTCTATGAAGACGGCTTGAGGGCAAATCTGGGCGGACGCGCAAGTGTCCTGTGGGATGATGGCCGGAGGGCCAGTCTGTTGATCGGTCGCAGTTATCGTGACGCCGACAACGCCGTTTTCTCGACCACGAGCGGCCTGACCAAGAAGGCTTCGGACTGGATCGTGGCCGCTGACGCCCAACCCCTGCCCGGCGTGTCCTTCTTCAGCCGCGCGCGCCTCGACAGCGACAATCTGGCCCTGCAGCGGGCCGAGGCTGGCGCGAACGTCAACCTCAAGCGGGGCAATGGCTATCTCCGATATCTTCGGGACGTATCCGGACCGACAGGCCTCAAGACAGAGAACGTCGATATTGGCGGTGAGGTTTTTGTCAGCAAGCACTGGGGCGTTTCGGCCTACGGAAACCGGGATCTGGCCCAGAGCGCCTGGCTGATCCGGGACCTGGGGATCGTCTACCGCGACGAATGCACCAGGGTGGATGTGATCTACCGGCGGGAAGACGTTGTGATCGGACGCCTGGGCAAATCCGAGTCTGTTGCGGTGCGCCTCACCCTCGCCACATTGGGCGGGCCGATATATGCCAACTGACTCGAACGATCTTGAGCGCGCGGGCGACGCCGCGATCCGCTTTAAAGGAATGCACTATCCCATGAGAACATCGGCGAAAGTCACGGGCCAGTGGGCGCGCGGCGCGGTCATTGCGGCCGCCGTCGGTCTGGCTCCGGCCGCTATGGCGCAGGCCCCGGCTGCAGCCCCTGCCCCGGCTGAGCAGGCCCCGGCTCCGGCTCCGGCTCCGGCGGCCGCATCGGCTTCAGTGGCGGCGATCGTGAATGATGAAATCATCTCGACCTATGACCTGTCGCAGAGAATGCGCCTGCTCATCGCCACCAGCGGCGTCCAGCCCACCGAACAGACCCTGCCCCAGTTCCAGCGCGAGGCCCTGATCAGCCTTGTCGATGAGCGGCTGCAGCTTCACGAACTGCGTCGGGTCGAGAAGGAGCAGAAGATCGAGTTGGTCGCCACGGACGAAGAGATCAACGAAGAGATCTCCGAAATGGCCAAACAGAACCGCATGACCGCCCAGCAGTTCGCGGCTCAGATGAGCTCCCAGAATATCGGTATCGAGACCCTGAAGCAGCAATTGCGGGCCCAGGTCAGCTGGCAGCGATGGATACGCGGCCGCTATGGTTCCAGGCTGCGCATTGGCGACGACCAGATCAACGCCCAGCTGCAGAGGATCCAGGCCTCCGCCTCCAAGCCTCAGTACCAGATTTCCGAAGTCTTCCTGGACGCCAACCGGGTCGGCGGCATGGATACGGCTGTCTCCGGCGCAACCCAGTTGATTGCACAGCTGCAGCAGGGCGCGCCCTTCCAGTCTGTGGCCCGGCAGTTCTCGGCGTCCGCCTCGGCGGCGGCTGGCGGAGAGGTTGGCTGGATCACCTCGGGTGAAATGCCGGCCGAAGTGGATGCTGCCGTCGAACAGATGCGGCCGGGGCAGTTGTCCAAGCCAATCCTGGTCCGGGACGGCGTCTACATCATCTATCTGCAGGACAAGCGGGCCGGCGCCAGTGCGGCCATGGTCAGCCTCAAACAGGCGGCTGTCGCCTTGCCGCAGTCGGCGAGCACGGCCGAGCTGGACGCTGCGCGCACGAAGCTGCTGGCCCTGAAAGCCCAGATCAAGGGTTGCGGAGACCTGGAAAGCCAGGCTGCGAAAGTCCCGGGCATCGTTTCCGGCGACCTCGGCGAAGCAGAAATCAAGGATCTGGCTCCGGCCTTCCGTGAGGCCGCTGAAACCCTAGCCGTCGGCCAGATTTCTGACCCCATTCGCACGGCTGCCGGCCTCCACATTCTGGGGATCTGCGGCAAGCGGTCGGGCGGCGACGACGAGGCTCAAAGCCGGGAGCAGATCGAGGGCCGGTTGTTCAGCCAGCAACTGAGCATGATCGCCCGGCGGTACATGCGCGATCTCCGGAATTCAGCGACCATCGAGACCCGGTAAGGGCAGGCCTTCGCCTTGTCGGCTTCCAGCCCCCTGATTGTCTCTCCGGGAGACCCGTCCGGGATCGGTCCGGAAATCATCGGGGGAGCCTGGCAGGCGCTCCGGGCTGAAAACATCTGCTTCGCCGTCGTCGGAGACGCCGATCAGCTGAGGGGGCGCGGGCTTGAAGTCCAGGCGATAGAAGCCCTGAGCCAGGCCCCCGGCGTCTTTCCGCAGGCTGTGCCGGTCCTTCACAGCCCGCTGGGCGTACCGGCTGTTCCCGGCCAACCTTCCAGCAAGGCGGCGCCAGCAATCATCGAATGGATCCGACAGGCGACCGAACTCTGCCTGTCCGGCCAGGCCGCAGGGCTGGTTACGGCGCCCATAGCCAAGGCGACGCTCTATGATTCAGGCTTCAGCTATCCCGGTCACACGGAATACCTGGGGGCCCTGACCGCGGATACGCCGTTGGCGGGTGAACGCGGCCCCATCATGATGCTGGCCGTCGATGGTCTGCGGACCACCCTGGTCACAATCCACAAGCCCCTGAGTGAGGTGGCGTCGGCCATCTCGTCGGACAGCATAGTCCATGCGGGTCTGGTGACGGCGCAGGCGCTCACACGTGATTTTGCGATCGTCAATCCAAGGATCGCCGTCGCCGGCCTCAACCCCCATGCAGGCGAAAGTGGAACCATTGGCCGGGAGGAGGTCGAGATCATTGAACCGGCCATAGCCCAGCTGAAGACGCTTGGGGTGAACGCCACGGGGCCTTACCCTGCAGACAGCCTCTTCACATCCGAACACCGCCATCGCTATGACGCAGCGCTCTGCATGTATCACGATCAGGCTCTGATCCCTGTGAAAATGCTCGACTTCTGGGGCGGCGTTAATGTGAGCCTGGGACTGCCCATTGTGCGCACCTCTCCCGACCATGGCACTGCATTTGATATCGCGGGAACCGGGAAGGCCCGGTCAGACAGCATGACGGCTGCAATCAGGATGGCCCGGCAGATCGCTGACAGCAGGGCCCGGTGACAGACCTCGCCAGTCTCCCTCCCCTTCGCGACAGCCTCGCCGCCCACGGTCTGATCGCCAACAAGGGGTTTGGGCAGCACTTCCTGCTCGATCTGAACATTACGCGAAAGATCGCCAAGCTGGCTGACCTGCCGCCGGGCCTCACCGTGATCGAGGTCGGACCCGGCCCCGGAGGATTGACCCGCGCCTTGCTGGAGACGGGCGCCCGGGTCATCGCCATCGAAAAGGACGTCCGTTTCAAACCCCTGCTCGATGACCTGTCCGCGGCGGCCGAGGGCCGGCTGACTGTGGTGTTTGAAGACGCCTTGAAGGTCGATGAAACAGAGCTGCTCGCGGGGCAGCCTGCGGCAATAGTGTCAAACCTGCCCTACAATGTCGGCACGCCACTGCTGATCAAATGGCTTACCGGACCGTTCAGGCCCGCAAGCCTCACCCTGATGTTTCAGCGCGAAGTGGTGGATCGCATAACCGCAACGGTCGACGACGAGGCCTATGGGCGACTGGCCGTCCTGGCGGCTGCAACCGCGAGCGCCCGCAAGGTGATGGATGTGCCGGCCCAGGCCTTCACCCCGCCCCCCAAGGTAACCTCGGCGGTTGTCCGACTGGTCCCGGTGGAGTCGCCAATACCGTCCGACCTTCTGGAGGCCTTGCAGCAGATCACGGCTGCAGCCTTCGGGCAGAGGCGCAAGATGCTCAGGTCCAGTCTCAAGGCCCTGGGCGGGGAAACCCTGTGTCAGGCTGCCGGCCTGTCTGCCGATCGGCGCGCCGAGACGGTGGACCTGAACGGCTTTCTGGACCTCGCCCGGGCCCTGCAAAGCCGGCGCTAGGCCGAAACGCGCCGGGAAAGCGCCTGGTTCACCGCCTCATAGTGGGGAACGAAATCCCGCTGGATCTGCTGCGGCGAAAAACGGTTTGCGATCCAGCCGCCCAGATCCTCCCCGTGCAACAGTCTCACGCCGTCTGCTTCAGGGACGATTTCGAAATGGTGGCGGCCATTGAACAGCAACGGAATGGATCCCGACCAAGCCAGGGCCCTTCCGGGTTCGCAGGTCGTGATGGTCACCGTCTGATTGATCGTTTTGCCGGGAGACGCGAGGTTCAGGAAGGTCATGCGGACCCTGGCGCCTGGAGCCGCCTGGCCTCTGGCCTTGATGTTGAGCGGGTTCCATTCGTGATAGCGGTCAAAGTCCGCCAGGACGGCCCAGACCTGATCAGCCGAATGTCTGAGGAAAATTTCTGTGCGAATGGATGGCATGGTCGATCCTTGATCCGGGCCTGATCAATAGCTGAGCAGGCCCGTGAAAATTCCGTCCTCACGAAAGCTTGATCCGCACCCGTGGTGGCCATAAGAATGTTGACTGTCCATCGGCTGATTCCGGCTCCGCAGTGGCGTCGGGACCCATCACGGACAACTCGGGAGAGAAACAAATGAAGAAGATCGCCCTGACCGTCGTGGCTCTGGCCGCCGTCGCCTCGCTCGCCGCCTGCAGCAAGCCTGCTGAAGCTCCTGCCGCTGACGCCGCCGCTCCGGCCGCTGACGCTGCTGCTCCTGCTGAAGCTCCTGCCGCTGACGCCGCCGCCGCTCCGGCCGCTGACGCCGCTGCTGCTCCGGCCGCTGACGCCGCAATGGCTCCTGCCGCCCCGGCTGCTGACGCCGCCATGGCACCTGCCGCTCCGGAACACAAGTAAGACCACTCGCTCGGCGCCATTGGCTGCCGAGCAGGTCCTACGACGGGAAAGCCGCCTCATTGAGGCGGCTTTTTTGTTGCCTGGCCGATGGCCTCCATGGGCCAACACCCTGACGCGCCCCTTCCTCAAGGCGGCGGAACTGGCGATCCTGAAATCTGCAATTCGCTCCCCTGACTTCACCAAGCGGAAGTCGACTTTGGGCATCTTGACAGTCACTCCTCGGTAACATACCCATAGTCACCGGTCGGTGACTATGGAGAGCGCCTGATGAAAACACCCACCTCGAGCCGCGACCAGACACGCGAACGGATCCTTGACGCCGCCAAGCGCGTGCTGGCTGAAACCGGGTATGCGAGTTTCGGCGTCAATGCCGTCGCCCGGGAGGCGGGGTGCGACAAGGTCCTCATCTATCGCTATTTCGGAGGCCTCGAAGGCCTGGCTGAGGCTATGGGCGACAGCCTCTCATTCTGGCTGCCCCAGGGCTCGCCTGTCACCACCGGAACTTCTTATGCGGAGTCCATGCGCTCAGTCCTTGCCGGCTATCTGGCCGCCCTCAGACAGACGCCACTGGTGAAGCGGATCCTGTCCTGGGAGTTACTGGAGACAAATGAGCTGACAACCAGGCTGGGCGCAGCAAAATCTATTTCGATACGGAACTGGTTCCAAAACCTGAAGGCCCGGACCGACGGCCCGCCACCTGGCATTGACGCCCCAGCTATCAACGCCATCCTGATCGCCGCCGCGCACCATCTGGCTTTGCGTGAAGACAATGACGGCGCCTTCTCAGGCCTGGACCTGAGGGATCCCCACACCTGGACCCGACTGGACACGGCCTTTGGCCAGCTCATTGAGGCCGCCTATCAGCCAAGCCCGCGACACGGAGACTCCTGAAATGCCAAGTCTTTCCCATGGCCGTATGGCTGCCCTCCTGCTCCTGCTGTTCCTTGTCCTGGCCAATGTCTCCTACGGCGGGCTTGTCAGCCTGTTCGGGTATGATGATGTGCTGCGAGAGCCGGTCGCCATCGTCCTCACCCGATTACATGAGGCCGGCCCACGGCTCGTCTGGGCGTGGGCGGGATTTGCCTGGTCCGCCGTGGTCTTCCTTATAGCTGCACCCGTCATCGCCGCGGCCCTGGAGAAGGAACATGGTCAGGATGTTTCAATCTTCACCTGGTCGGGGGTCGCCAGTGGACTCGTCCAGGCCATCGGGCTGTTGCGCTGGGTGTTCGTCATCCCTCCCCTGGCCGCAGCCTATGTCGCTTCAGGACCGGGATCTGCCGCGCGGACCGCTGCCGAGCAGGTCTATCTGATGCTCAACCAGTATGGTGGCGTCGCCTTGGGTGAGCATCTCGGACAGACCCTGCTGGTCATCTGGACATCAGGTATCCTGCTGGCGAGCTGGAAGGCCGGCAGATGGCTGAGGCTCTCGACCGCTCCCGGACTGATTTCCCTGCCCCTCTGGGTACTGGCCCAGACCGAACTTTTCGCCACCGTCATCCCCGGGCTCCACATTGTGGAGGCCGCGCCTTACGCCTTCATGATCTGGATGGTCTGGCTGCTCGCCCTCGGCGCGGCGCTCGCCATCGGGAAGCCGTCCGCTGAACGCGGCCTTTAGGGCAGGAACTGCCACTCAATCCGGCGCAGTGGGCGCATCGGCCTGTTCTGATGATGAGCTGACTTGCAGCGAGGCCGAGGCGCTGTAGGGATGATTGGTCCCGCCGCCATCGCGCATGATCCAGGTCGGGCGCCCGGAGGATACCCCGATGTCGATCGCCCCAGAGCCCGTGGCAGAAGACCGAAGGTTCTTCGGCCACCCAGCAGGACTGGGCGTCCTGGCCGGGCTGGAGGTCTGGGACCGCATCTCCTTTTACGGGATGCAGAGCCTGCTGGTTCTCTACATGGTCGGCCAGCTTCTTCTGCCCGGGCATGTGGAAAACATTGCGGGGTTCGCCGGATTCAGGGCCGCCCTTGAGAATGTACTGGGCCCGCTGTCTACGCAGGCCCTGGCCTCGCAGATTTTCGGTCTCTATGTCGGCCTTGTCGCCCTTACACCCCTGATTGGCGGCTTTCTCGGCGACAGGCTGCTGGGGCGCAGGAACAGCATCATCATCGGCGCCCTTTGCATGGCCGCCGGTCACCTGTCCCTGGCTTTTGACAGCACCTTTCTCGTGGCGCTTTTGCTGCTGATCACTGGCGCAGGCTTTGTCAGGGGAAACGTGGCCCCCCAGATCGGCGAGCTCTACAGCACTGAAGATCGGCGTCGGGGTGTCGCCTTTCAGATCTATGGCAGCGTCATCAATTTTGGAGCCTTTGTGGCTCCCCTGGTGACTGGCGCACTTGGTCAGGCCTACGGCTGGCACTTCGGATTCGGCTTTGCCGCCGTCGGCATGATGGTCGGCCTGGTGGTCTACCTGATGGGACAGAAGAACCTGCCCGCAGAAACCCGTGTCGCTCGCAGGGAAAAATCAGCGCCTCTAACCAGACAGGACCACATCCGGCTGGGATTTCTGTTCGCCATTGTCCCTGGCGCAGCCATGTTCTGGGTCGCCCAGTCGCAGATCTGGAATACCTACAACATCTGGGTGCGCGATCATCTGGAACTCCGGGTCGCCAGCTGGACCATTCCGATCCCATGGCTCCAATCCCTGGATGGACTGGCGCCTTTCCTGCTCCTGCCTCCGATCCTGGCGCTCTGGCGCTGGCAGGCTGATCTCCGGGCCGAACCGGATGATTTCAGCAAGATCGCCATCGGATGCCTGATCTTCGGGGCCGCGACCATGTTGCTGGCCGGGGCACAGTTCTGGATCAATGGCGCCGGGCGCACCCCGCTGGTGGTCGCAATCCTGTTCCACTTCATTTCAAACCTGGGCTGGCTGTTCACGGTTCCGACCCTGAACAGCCTTTTCTCGCGCCTGGCGCCGAGGTCGATCAACGCCACCATGCTGGGAGTCAACGCCCTGACCACCACCCTGGGAAGCTTCATAAGCGGCCGTATTGGCGGCTTTTACGAAGTGATGACGCCGGTCGCTTTCTGGAGCCTCCACGCCGCCCTGGTCGCCGGAGGCGGCGTTTCGGTCTGGCTCATCGGCCGCCTGTATGCGCGGTCGTTGACGGCCGCCCAAACAGCCTAGTCCTCCGTGTCCACGGAGGCCTGCATGGCGGGAGCATAACGGGGCCCTGTAACGGTCGATGTATTCACCGTGGCCTCGACGCGCGCCATGATGTCGGCGCTGAGGGTCACACCAGCAGCCAGGGCATTCTCCCGCATATGATCCGGGCTCGTCGTGCCGGGAATGGACACGATCGTCGGGTCCTTCTGCATCAGCCAGGCCAGACATAGCTGGGCCGGCGTGCAGCCAGCGTCGGTGGCAATGGCTGTGAACCGGGCCAGCAGCTGAAGGTTGGCCGCAAAGGCTTCGCCCTGGAACCTGGGCATTCCAACCCGGAAGTCGCCTTCGGCCAGTGAGGCCATATCCGTCACGCCGCCAGCCAGAAATCCACGGCCGACCGGGCTGAAGGCGACAAAGGTCACGCCCAGCTCATGACAGGCGTCCAGCACGGCGATCTCGGGATTTCGGGTCCAGGGAGAATACTCGGTCTGCAGGGCGGCGATAGGATGGGTGGCGTGCGCCCGCCGCAAGGTCGGTGCAGACACCTCGGACAGGCCGATGGTCCTGATCTTGCCCTCCCTGACCAGGTCAGCCAGGGCCCCGATGCTCTCTTCGATCGGAATGCGCCTGTCCCAGCGATGGAGATAATAGAGGTCGATGACATCGGTCTTGAGGCGACGCAGACTGTCCTCGCAGGTCGCCTTCAGGACCTCGGGACTGCCGTTCAGCTCGCGCTGATCACCGCGGCTCAGGCCACACTTGGAGGCCAGGGTGAACTCCTTGCGTAGGTCGCCGAGGACCTCGCCCACCAGGGTCTCATTGTGTCCCAGCCCATAGACGGCCGCTGTATCGAGGAAGTTGTAGCCAGCATCCAGGGCGCCTTTGAGCACCCGCTCCGCCTGCTCCCGGGGCGGCGGAGGACCATAGGCGTGAGACAGGCTCATACACCCCAGGCCAATGGGGAAGACGTCGAATGGACCGACCTTGCGTGTTTCAGTCATGTCTCGGTTCCTCTGGAATGTTTGGGCTCAGGCTGCACGAATGATGCCGAGAAAGTCTTCCGCCTTCAGTGAAGCCCCGCCGACCAGGGCGCCGCCTACGTCCTGCACCTTGAGGATTTCTGCGGCATTGTCGGGTTTGACCGATCCGCCATAGAGGATCGGGGGCCTTGCTCCGGCCGCTCCGAACACGTCACGGAGTGCGGCGCGAATGGCCACATGGACCTCTTCAATTTCGGTAATGCTGGGCGTCAGTCCGGTCCCGATGGCCCAGACCGGCTCATAGGCCACCGCGAACGGGTGGTTGGCCACCTCGGAAGGCAGTGAGCCGACGACCTGCCCGACAACGACCTTCAGGGCGTCCCCGGCCCGACGCTGATCAAGGGTTTCCCCCACACAGACAATCGGTTCCAGTCCGGCCCGCAGGGCCGCCAGCACCTTGCTCGCCACCAGGGCGTCCGTCTCTCCATAGCCAGCCCGCCGCTCGGAGTGGCCCAGGATCACCAGACTGGCCCCGGCATCGGCCAGCATCTCGGCCGAGATATCGCCTGTATAGGCGCCATGAGTCTCGGCCCGACAATCCTGACCTCCGATCGCCACGCCTGATGACTGAAGGGTCTGGGCCATCCGGCTGACAAGGGTTGCGGGCGGGCAGACTGCCACCCGGGCCGAGGCGCCCGACAAGCCGCCGGCAATGGCCCGCGCCTGATCCAGCGCCGGCTCGGTCCCGTTCATCTTCCAGTTTCCGACGATAAAGGAGGCGGACAAAGACATGCTGGATTGACCTTTTTTCGAGTCCCGTCCGGGCGAGGTAAGGCAAGTCTGCGGCCGTGTCACCGTCCAAGGGAGGGATACAGCGGCGCCAAGGCGTCAGGGGCGCTTGCCGGGGGTCGCCATCACCCACTATACCGCGTTCAAAGGCAGGCTCCGCTTCGGGAGCCGGGAAAGGTTTCATGCTCTCGTCATTCCGCACCTTCGCCAAGTCTCCCTTCGCTGCAGCCCTAATCGCCGTCCTGGTCATCAGCTTTGGAATCTTCGGGGTCAGCGATGTCTTCAAGGGTCAGTTGACCAATGAAGTCGTCGTGGCCGGCAAGAGGACCATCGACCCCCAGGATTTCAAGATGCGCTGGGACCAGGCCCGGAAGGGACTGGAGCAGCAGTCCGGTCAACCCGTGACGACCGAGCTTATGGTGGAAAACCGGTATGATGCGAGGCTGCTTGAAGATCTCGCCAGTCAGGAGGCATTTTCAGCCCTGCTGGAGAAGGTGGGCCTGAGGCCCTCAGACCAGCTGATCAAGGCGCAGATCGAGAAGATTCCGAATTTCTTCGACCAGGTGTCGGGCCGCTTTGACAAGGTTCTGTATCAGAACACCCTGCAGCAGAATAACCTGACAGTGGACAAGTTCGAGTCCGGCCTGCGTGACGAGATCGCCCAGACCCACCTTGTGACGGCGATTGTTGATGGTCTGCGCGCGCCCCGGGCCTTCTCCGCCCTTGGCGCGATCTACATGACGGAAACCCGCAATGTCGGGTACTTTTCAGTGGGACCAGGGGCTGTGCCCCAGGTGGCGCCGCCAACAGACGCACAGCTGACCAAGTTCATGCAGGAAAACGCCGCCCGCCTGATGAAGCCTGAGTTCCGGGTTCTGACCGTGGTCCGCTTCAGCCCGGCCATGGTGGGGGCTAACCTGCCGGTGAGCGAGGCCGATATCCAGAAGCAGTTCGATTTCCGCAAAGACACCCTGAACAAGCCGGAAGTCCGCAGCGTGATCCAGATTCCCGGAAAGGACGCGGCCACCGCCAAGACCATCGCCGCCCGACTGTCAAAAGGTGAAGATCCCCGGGTGATCGCCAAGTCCTATGGCGTGGAAGCCATCGGCTATGCCGAAAAGCCCAAGGCCGCCATCGCTGATCAGAAGGTCGGCGAGGCCGCCTTCGCCATGGCGGTTGGTGCGGTCCAGGTTGTCCAGGGCGATCTGGGCCTGGCCGTGGTCAAGGTCGTGGGAGTGACAACTGGCCATGTGGCGACCCTGCAGGAGGTACGCCCCATGCTTGAGGCCGAAGCCCGCAAGACGGCCGCTGCAGAAAAGGTCTACGAACTCAGCCAGAAGTATGACGACGCCCACGCTGGCGGCGCCACCCTGGTGGAAGCTGCCGCCAAGGCGGGAGTCGGGACCATCACCCTGGGTCCGCTCACCGAGCAGGGAGTCGACATGCAGGGTCAGCCGGTCAATGGTCTGACCCAGAGGCTTGTACAGTCGGCCTTCGCCTTGCCGCAGGGCGGCGAGAGCGAGATTGAGGACGAGGGCAATGGCGAAAGCTTCGCTGTTCGCGTTGACCGGATCATTCCAAAGGCCCTCCCCACCCTGGCTGAGGTTCGCCCCAGGCTCGCTCAGGTCTGGATGGCTCAGGAAATCGCCAAGCGGCTCCGGGCAAAGGCGGAAGAACTGACCAAGCGCGTCGAAAAGGGTGAGTCCCTGGAGGCCGTGGCCGGGTCGGTTGGCGCCAATGTCTCGCACGTCGTTGGGCTGGATCGCCAGAACGCCGCCCAGAACAAGGATCTGTCGCAGGAATCCATGGGCAAGATCTTCGGTCTCAAGGTGGGCGAAGCCTTCAATGGTGAAGACGCCAAGGCGTTCGGCATTGTCGTCGGCAAGGTAGAAGCCCTCCGCGGCCCTGTTCCGACCGCCCTTGGCCGCATGACCGAGGCGACCCGTCCCCAGCTGACCCAGACCCTGTTCCGGGAAATCGGAACGGACGCCCGCAAGTCGGCGCGCAACACAATCAAGCCGAAGACCTACCCCAATGTCGCCAGGGTGGCCCTCGGTCTGGAGCCGCTGGACGCAAAAGCGGACAAGGCGCCGGAGAAGAAGAAGTGATTGTCGAACCCGGCCTTGCGTCCTTCGAAACCGGTTATGCCAGTGGCGCATCCCAGGTCGTCTGGACGAGGCTGATTGACGATCTCGAAACGCCGGTTTCGGCCTATCTCAAACTGGCCCACGCGCGCCCCTACGCCTTCCTGTTCGAAAGTGTCGAAGGCGGCGCCTGGCGGGGCCGGTATTCCGTGATCGCCATGAAGCCCGATCTCGTCTGGCGGTGTCGGGGAGACCAGGCGGAAGTCGCGCAGGGTGCGGCCATTGAGGCCAATGCCTTTACGCCTCAGTCTGGTGGGGCCCTGGACAGCCTGCGGGACCTGGTGGCCGCTTCGCGCCTGGACCTGCCGGCCGGACTGCCGCCCATGTCCGCCGGCATTTTCGGCGCCATCGGCTATGACATGATCCGGCTGGTTGAGAAGCTGCCCAATGTGAACCCGGACCCGCTCAACCTGCCTGACGGGTTGATGATCCGACCGTCCATCGTGGCGATCTTCGACGCCATAGCCCAGGAAATCATCCTGGTGACGACAGTTCGGCCCGGACAGGGCGACGCAGCAGCGGCCTATGACGAGGCCGTGGCCCGTTTGACGGCCGTTCACGACGACCTGCGCCAGCCGGCCCCGCCCCTGACAGGCGCCGGCGTGGCCGAACCCGACGCCTTCACAACCCCGGTAGAGCGCGCCGACTATCATCGCATTGTCGAAAAGGCCAAGGGCTTCATCCAGGCGGGCGACATCTTCCAGGTGGTGCCCAGCCATCGCTTCCGCGCGCCCTTTGCCAAGGACCCCTTCGCCCTCTACCGCTCCCTGCGGCGGATGAACCCCTCCCCTTTCCTGTTCTATCTGAACTTCGGGGACTTCCAGCTGGCGGGCTCCAGTCCGGAAATCCTGGTTCGCCTGCGGGACGGCAAGATCACCATCCGGCCGATCGCCGGCACCCGGCCCCGGGGCGCGACTCCGGAAGAAGACCGCGCCCTCGAAGCCGACCTGATCGCAGACCCCAAGGAACGGGCTGAGCACCTGATGTTGCTAGACCTGGGCCGCAATGACGTGGGTCGCGTGGCCATGCTGAACAAGGCCGGGTCCAATGCGCCGCCAACTCCTTCAAAGGGTGCGCACGTACGGGTCACAGCCAGCTTCTTTGTCGAACGCTACAGCCACGTCATGCATCTGGTCTCCAATGTTGAAGGCGATGCGCCGGAAGGCCTGGATCCGGTCGATGTGCTGATGGCCGCACTCCCCGCCGGTACGCTGTCGGGCGCCCCGAAAGTTCGGGCGATGGAGATCATCGACGAGCTGGAAATCGAAAAGCGCGGCATCGCCTATGCAGGCGCGGTCGGCTATTTCGGCGCTGACGGGTCGGTGGACACCTGCATTGTCCTGCGTACGGCATGCTTCAAGGACGGCATGATGTACGTCCAGGCTGGCGGCGGCGTTGTCGCCGACAGTGATCCCGACGCCGAATATGATGAGACCCTGCACAAGGCCCGGGCCTTGCGACGCGCCGCCGAAGAGAGCTGGCGTTTCGTCTAGAGCGACAGTCAGCGGCTGGACTGGACCACGTGACGGCCTTCAGAGGCCGGGACCAGCAAACTGGCAGTAGCCAGGGCCAGGGCTGAAACCGCAGCGAAAGCGGCGGCTGACAGCGGCCCCCAGGTCCGGACAGGTGGCGTAGGCGCCTGCAAAAGCACCTTGGCAAGCGCCAGTTGTTCCGGGTCAAGGGCAGAATCGTTGAGCGACATGGCGGCAGCATCCGCCGGGGCGGGAAAACTGGCAATCCGCCTCAATCATCACGCCGAAGCGCCAACTTCGGGTTCCCTCCTTGTCGAGGGTGATCTAGAGACGAAACCCATGATCCTGGTTATCGATAACTATGACAGCTTCACCTACAACCTCGTTCACTATCTGAACGAGCTTGGGGCCGAGACCCTTGTCTATCGCAATGACGCCCTGACGGTTCAGGAGGCCCTGGGTCTCAAGCCGCAGGGGATCCTTCTGTCCCCCGGGCCGTGCACGCCCAATGAAGCCGGCATCTGCCTGGACCTGATCGCACAGGTGCCGGCCGACATGCCGATCCTGGGCGTCTGCCTTGGTCACCAATCCATAGGCCAGGTCTTCGGCGGCGACGTC
The DNA here is from genome assembly GCA_002256425.1 of Alphaproteobacteria bacterium PA2. Lineage (NCBI taxonomy): Bacteria > Pseudomonadati > Pseudomonadota > Alphaproteobacteria > Alphaproteobacteria bacterium PA2. The sequence continues at coordinate 2,066,929 of NKIZ01000001.1, forward strand.
ATCAGGGCCAAGTCCCTGATGCATGGCAAGACCAGCCCCATGCATCACACCAATTCGGGGGTTTTCGAGGGCATGCCCCAGCCCTTCACGGCGACCCGCTATCACAGCCTGTCCGTGGCCAGGGAAACCCTGCCTGAGGTACTGACCGTGACCGCCTGGACCGATGACGGGGAGATCATGGGCTTCCAGCACAAGACCCGCCCGGTCCACGGGGTGCAGTTCCACCCGGAATCCATTGCGACTGAGGGCGGTCACCACCTGCTGGCCAACTTCCTGCGCCTGACCGGCGTGACGCCCCTGGCTGTCGCCTAGACATGTCGGACGCCTTCAAGCCCTTGCTGGCGCGGCTGGCGGACGGCGGAACGCTGAGCGAGGCCGAAGCCGGCGAATTCTTCGACGCCTGCCTGCGGGGCGAACCGACGCCGGCCCAGGTGGCCGCCGCCCTCACCGCCATGCGGCTGCGGGGCGAGACCATCGGGGAAATCACGGCCTCCGCCCGGGCCATGCGCCGGGCTGCCCTGCCCCTGGAAGCGCCCTACCCCACCTTCGATGTCTGCGGCACCGGCGGCGATGGGCTGCATACCCTCAACATCTCCACCGCAGTCAGCTTTGTCGCGGCGGCCGGCGGCCTCAAGATCGCCAAGCATGGCAACAGGGCCATGTCGTCCAAATCCGGCACTGCCGATGTCCTCACCGCCCTGGGCGTCAACATCTCGGCGCCGCCAGAAATCCAGCGTCGGGCCCTAGATGAGACCGGCCTCTGCTTCATGTTCGCCCAGGCCCACCACGGCGCCATGCGCCATGTGTCGCCGATCCGTGCTGAATTAGGCTTCAGGACGATATTCAACCTGCTGGGCCCATTGACCAATCCGGCCGGCGCCACGCGCCAGGTGCTGGGTGTCTTCTCCGAGCGCTGGGTCGAGCCCCTGGCCCGGGTCCTGGGCGCCCTGGGCTCGGAGCGCGCCTGGGTGATCCATGGCAGCGGCATGGACGAGATGACGACGACCGGCGAGACCGCCGTCGCCGAGTGGCGGGATGGACAGGTCCGGCTCTTCACCGTCACGCCCGAGGCTGTCGACCTTCCCCGCGCCAGTCTCGCCGACCTGGTGGGCGGTGATCCGGAACACAATGCTGCAGCCCTGAGACGCCTGCTGGAAGGGGAAACAGGCGCCTATCGCGACATCGTGGCCCTCAATGCCGCGGCGGCCTTCCTGGTGGGTGAAAGGACTGAAACCCTGCGGGATGGGGTGACGATGGCCAAGGACCTGCTGGACAAGGGCGCTGCGAAGAAGGTCCTAGACCAGCTCGTAGAGATAGCGCCGCGCCCATGACCGACATCCTTGAGTCCATCGCCGCCTACAAGCGCATTGATGTCGCCCAGCGCAAGCTGGCTCGAACGGTCAGCGACCTTGAAGCCGCGGCCAGGAGCGTCTCCGCGCCCCGAGGCTTTCGTCAGAGCCTCGTCGCGGCCCACGCCCCTGGGCGCCTGGCCCTGATCGCCGAAATCAAGAAGGCCTCACCATCAAAGGGGCTGATCCGGGCGGATTTCGATCCACCTGCCCTGGCCGCCGCATATGAGGCCGGCGGCGCAGCCTGCCTGTCCGTCCTCACCGACGCACCGAGCTTTCAGGGCGATGACAGCTATGTCGCCCTCGCCCGGAGCGCAGCAAGCCTGCCGGTGATCCGCAAGGAGTTCCTGGTCGACCCCTGGCAGGTGGCCGAATCGCGGGCCCTCGGCGCCGACGCGATTCTGGTGATTCTGGCGATGGTGGATGATTCCATAGCGGCCGACCTGATGTCCGAAGCGGCAAGGCTTGGCATGGACGCCCTGGTGGAAGTCCACGACGCCACCGAAATGCGCAGGGCCGAGGCCCTCGGCGCGAACCTTGTGGGCGTCAATAACCGGAACCTGCGGACCTTCGAAATCGACCTGGCCACAACCGAAGGATTGGCGGAAATCGCCCCGAAACAGGCGCTTCTGGTCACGGAAAGCGGAATCTTCACCCCGGAGGATGTGCGGCGTCTCGAGACCGTCGGCGCCCGCGCCATGCTGGTGGGTGAGAGCCTCATGCGGCAGGCCGATGTGGCGGCGGCGACCCGCACCCTGCTGGGCTGACTGGCGGCCCGGGTCCTCAACTTGACATTAACTAAGAACGCTTAGAGAACATCGGCGAACGTTTTCGCTTTGTTCTTTGGAGCCGCCGACATGCTCACCCGCAAACAGCACGAGCTGCTCATGTTCATTCATGAGCGGATCAAGGAGACCGGAGTCTCCCCGTCGTTTGACGAAATGAAGGATGCTCTGGACCTGGCGTCCAAGTCCGGTATCCACCGGCTGATCACGGCCCTTGAAGAGCGCGGCTTCCTGCGGCGACTGGCCCACAGGGCCCGCGCCCTGGAAGTGGTCAAGCTGCCCGAACAGGCGACCACATCCGCCCCGCCCAAGGGACGGGGCTCTTTCCGGCCGCAACTGGTGGAAGCCGGTGAAGGCGCGCCCTCTGTCCTGGCCGCCAACGACGCAAGGGAACTCTCCATCCTGGGCAAGATTGCCGCCGGAACGCCGATTGAAGCTATCCAGCAGGAACGCGATCGCCTCATGGTGCCGGAAAACATGCTGGGCGCTGGCGAACACTTCGTCCTCGAAGTCCAGGGCGACTCCATGCTGAACGCCGGCATTCTCGACGGCGATTACGTGGTGATCCGCAAGACGGACTCCGCCACGTCCGGAGACATTGTGGTCGCATTGGTCATGGGTCAGGAAGCCACCCTCAAGCGCCTGCGCAAGAAGGGCGCCTCCATTGCACTCGAAGCCGCCAACCCGGCTTACGAAACCCGGATTTTCGGCCCGGATCAGGTTCAGGTCCAGGGTCGCCTTGTCGGTCTGATCCGACGTTACCACTAGGACTTTTCGCCTAGTCCGAGGATGTCACGCCGTGCGTCCAGGGACGATCTCCCCGGAGGGGCTGGGCCCAGACAATACGCCAGCTCCCGTCCGGACGTTTGTAAAGCTCAGCCGAGCCACCGGCCCTGAAATCCCCTGCGCTCAGGACGAGTCCTGAAGGACAGGGGCTATGGTCCGCGTCACCCCGCAGAACCAGGACCTCAGCCTTGCAGAGCCGGTCCCTGTCACGTTCAGCCGTTCCTTCCCGCCGGGTCCACACGGCGGCCATGTCAGGCGCATCCGCCCTGCTCTGGACGCAAGACCAGCGGTCGCACTGATAGGCGGCGTCCCGGGCAACCTGCTGGTTGGTCGGCTCAAGCAAACCGCGGCGTCGGGCCCAGACCTGGGCCGCAAACAGTTTCACGTCAGGCCTGAAGAATATGGCCTCCCCGCCCAACCGTACGGCAAACGCCGAGGCGTCTGCAGAGACCCACGCGTCGGGTTGGGGCGGCCTCGGGGCCAGGTTGACCGCAAGGGCCAGGGGAAGGCCCAGCCATCGCCAGCGGCCCTTCCAGATAGAGAGGAAAAGGATACCGAGAAACGACGCGGCCAGGGTCCAGGATGGGGCGCTCGCCACGGTGATCTGGGACAGCGGCGCAGTGGCCGCCACTTCGGCAATCCGGTTCATGGCCGCAATGGCGTCGCCCGCCACATGCAGGGGCGCAGCGCCGAGACCGAAGGGCGCGAGCACAGCCCCGATGGCGAGGACTGGCAGCATGACAAAGGTAGAGATCGGCTCGACCAGAAGATTGCTCGCCAGTCCATAGGTCGAAATGCGGTTGAAGTGCTGCAGGGCGAAGGGCCCTGTCGCCAGTCCGGCCACCAGGCTCGCCATCAGACTGGCCATGAAGAGGGTTCCCGCACCTTGAACCATCCGAATGGCCCACGGCGCCTGAATTTCCCGGGCTGGCCTTGGCCAGTTTTCCGCCAGGGCCACCAGGGCGCAGGTCGCGGCGAAGGACATCTGGAAACCGGGTTCGGTCACGGCCTCAGGCTGGACCGCGAGGATCAGAAGGGCCGACATGCCAAGGGTATGCAAACTGATCGCACGCCGGTCAAAGACCATGGCCCAGAAGGCGCAGGAGGCCGTGATGGCGGCGCGTATGGCAGGATTTGGCCAGCCGGAAAGGCATAGATACCCCATGACCATGGCGAATCCGGCCAGGGCCGCTACCTTCTTTCCGGAAACCCTCAGGGCGAGCCAGGGCCAGGCGGCAATCGCCAGCCGGATCGCCGCGAAGGTGAATCCTCCGACAATGGCCATGTGCAGGCCCGAAATCGAAATGATGTGTGCAAGGCCGGCCGCCCGGAGATTGTCCACCTCGGCCTTGGGAATGTAGGCCTCGTGGCCGGTCACCATGGCGGCGGCCAGACCACCTTCCTGAGGCCCCAGAATGCCGACGATCTGCCGGGTCAGGGCCCAACGCATGGCGTTGATGCGCATCTGCAGGGCCAGCCGGAAGGGCGGAGCGGCTTTCGAAGCCATGACCTCGGGCGCGCCAAGGGCAAATCCCACACCGCCAATGCTGTCGAAAAACGCGTCCCGGGCGAAGTCATACGCTCCGGGACTGGCTGGCGGCGGCGGCGGATTGATCATGGCCTTGAGGCGAATGACCTGGCCGGGCGCTGGCAGGGTGGCTGACGGCTTGAGGGTGACCCTCACACGGATCGGGGTCTCCTCAGGCGCCAGCCGGCTGATGGCGATGGGCGCCAGCAGGAGGCGCTGCCCGCCCTGTCCGGGACTCGGAATGTCGACGACAAAGGCGTCAACCACAACAACGCCAAGGTCAGCTGGCACGACTGGCGCCCTCACCCGCTCGGTCCGCAGCTTTGCTGCCGAAAAGCCGCCGACGGCGGATGCAACAAGCACAAGTCCCGCCAGCATCCAGCGTCCGCTGACCAGTCTTTGGCGACAGGCCACCAGGGTGACCGCCACTCCCAGCAGGATCCAGGCGAGCCAGGCAGTGGGTTCGCGGGGAAGGATGAAATAAATGGCCGAACCACATCCGGTCGCCACCGGAAGCCAGAGTGGCCATTGATCAATCTGCGCCCGGATTTCCTCCCGGAAATGCGCCCAGAGCGCCCTTGGACTAGGAGGGTTCAGATAACGCGTGATATGACGCCCGTCCCTGTCCCCGACCGCCGTCGGGGCATTGTCCGCCAAAGTCATAGCGTCCATGTCCGAACGACCCGTCGTCACGCGTATCGCCCCCTCGCCCACCGGCTCCATGCACATCGGCACGGCCCGGACTGCCTTGTTCAACTGGCTCTACGCCAAGCATACGGGCGGAACATTCCTGCTCCGCATCGAGGACACTGACCGGGAACGCTCCACCGAGGCCGCCGTACAGGTCATCTTTGACGGTCTGGCCTGGCTGGGCCTGACCCCGGACGCGACGCCGGTCTTCCAGGCCGCCCGGGCAGACCTGCACCGCGCCGCCGTGGATGAACTGCTGGCCCGGGGCATGGCCTATCGCGACTACACCACCCAGGAGGAGCTTGCGCAGGAGCGCGAACTCGCCCGGGCGGAGGGCCGCGTGGTCCGCTCCGTCTGGCGCGATCATGTGGGGAATTACGATGAAGCTCAACCCTTTGTCGTGAGGCTCCGCAGCCCGCAGGATGGCGAGACGATTGTTGATGATCAGGTCAAGGGACGCATCAGCTTCCAGAACAAGGATCTGGACGATCTGATCCTGCTGAGGACCGATGGCACGCCAACCTATAATCTGGCTGTTGTGGTCGATGACCATGACATGGGGGTGACCCACGTCATTCGTGGGGATGACCACCTCAACAACGCCGCCCGCCAGGCCCTGATCTATCAGGCCCTGGGTTGGGACGTGCCCGTCTGGGCCCACCTGCCGCTGATCCACGGTCCGGATGGCGCAAAGCTTTCCAAGCGTCATGGCGCCCAGGCCGTCGGAGAGTTCGCCGACCTTGGATATCTGCCAGAGGCCATGCGCAACTACCTCGCCCGGCTGGGCTGGGGTCATGGCGATGACGAGATCTTTTCTGACGAAAAGGCGGCCGAATGGTTCGACGTGAAGGACGTGGTCAGCGCCCCGGCAAGGCTGGACTGGGCAAAGCTGAACCACATCAACAATCACTATATCCGGCTAGCGGCGATTGACCGGCTGGCTGTGGAGGTCGCGGCGATCCTTTCAGGTCGGGGAGAACCGTCCAAGGTTGAGGATGCGGAGATACTGCACCGCACAATTCCCCTGGTCAGGGACGGCGCCAAGACCCTGCTGGAACTGGCGGACGCGGTCGTCTTCGCCCTTAAGGTCAGACCCCTGGAGCTCAATGAAAAGGTCCAGGGACTGCTCACCGAAGAGACTCGGGGGCGACTGGGCCGGCTGGCCGCCGTCCTGCGTGATCTGTCCGTCTGGGAGGGGCCGGCCATCGAGGCCTGCCTTCGGACATTCGCTGAATCCGAAGGTGTTGGCCTTGGCAAGATTGGCCCTGGCCTGCGCGGTGTCCTGTCTGGGGGATCTCCGGCGCCAGATCTTGCAGGAACTCTGGTTAGCTTAGGGAAATCGGAAAGTTTAGGTCGTATTGAGGATGCTCTTTCGCCGTCCACATAAGGCGGTATAAGGCAAATATAACACCGGTTTTAAAATCCGTATTCGAGGGGATATCATGGGCGATACGGCCAAGATTACAGTCGGCGGCACGACCGTCGAAATGCCCATTTTGAAGGGCACTGACGGCCCAGCCGTCGTCGATATCCGCAAGTTGTACGCGGAGGCCGACGTCTTCACCTATGACCCTGGCTTCACCTCAACGGCATCCTGCGAAAGCAAGATCACCTTCATCGACGGCGACAAGGGTATCCTGCTGCACCGCGGCTATCCCATCGACCAGCTGGCAGAAAAATCCAGCTTCCTCGAGGTCTGCTATCTCCTACTGCACGGCGAACTGCCGAGCGCCAAGGAGTTCGAGGAGTTCGAGCACACCATCACCTATCACACCATGCTCCATGAGCAGTTTGACCGGTTCTTCATGGGCTTCCGCCGCGACGCCCACCCCATGGCGATCATGGTCGGCGCTGTCGGCGCCCTGTCGGCCTTCTATCACGACAGCACCAATGTGGATGATCCGCAGCAGCGGATGATCTCGTCCCATCGCCTGATCGCGAAGATGCCGACCATCGCCGCCCGTGCATTCAAGTACTTCCGCGGTCAGCCCTTCGTGCACCCGCGTAATGACCTGTCCTATGCGGAAAACTTCCTGCGCATGTGCTTCTCCGTCCCGGCGGAAGACTGGAAGCCGAACCCGATCCTGACCCGCGCCATGGACCGGATCTTCATCCTCCATGCTGACCACGAGCAGAACGCCTCGACCTCCACCGTCCGTCTGGCCGGTTCGTCCGGCGCCAACCCCTTCGCCTGCATCGCAGCTGGCATTGCCTGCCTGTGGGGCCCGAGCCATGGGGGCGCCAATGAAGAAGCCCTCAACATGCTCAAGGAAATCGGCACCGTTGAAGCCATTCCTGAATACGTTCAGGGGGTGAAGGATCGCCGCTATCGCCTGATGGGCTTTGGCCACCGGGTCTACAAGAACTACGACCCCCGCGCGACGGTCATGCAGAAGACCTGCCATGAAGTCCTGGCGGAAGTCGGTCACCAGGATGACCCCCTGCTGAAGGTGGCGATGGAACTGGAAAAGGTCGCCCTGAGCGATCCCTACTTCATCGAGCGCAAGCTTTACCCGAACGTCGACTTCTATTCGGGCATCACCCTGCGCGCCCTCGGCTTCCCGCCGGAAATGTTCACCGTGCTCTTCGCCCTGGCCCGCACGGTCGGCTGGATCTCGCAGTGGCGCGAAATGATCGAGGATCCGTTGCAGAAGATCGGCCGCCCGCGGCAGATCTACACCGGCGCGCCGCACCGGGATTATGTCGAGCTCAACAAGCGCGGCTAAGGATTTCGGCCCTGAACCCCACCGGTTCAGGGCCTTTTTCTTTTATGGTCGGGAAGCGCCCACAATCCTTATCAGGGCGTCAGCCGCTGCGATTGAGGGGTCAGGCCCTCCCCTCCCCATGATGTCGAGCGCCGCAAGCTGTTTGGCCGACTGGGCGGTTCGCAGGGCCGGGTCATTCAATCGGTCTGAAATGGCCGCCGCCAGTTTTTCCCCTGTGCAGTCTTCCTGAATGAATTCCGGTGCGACCAGGGTCTTGGCTGCAATGTTGAACAGGGTGATCGGGCGGCGGACCAACCAGTTGACCAAAGCGTAAGTCAGGGCATCGATCCTGTAGGCCACCACCATGGGACAGCCGGCCAGGGCCAGCTCGATGGTCACTGTGCCAGAGCAGGCCAGCGCGACCGTGGCCGCCTTCATGGCGTCGTACTTGGCCCTGTCGCCGTCAACCACATGCGGTCGGACCGGCCATGACTCCACAGCATGTCGCACAGCCTCAGCGACTGTGGGGGCCGCGGGGATAATGACCTGCAGATCTGGTCTGTCGGCCTGCAAGCGCGCCACCGCCTCGGCAAAGGGCGGGAGGACCCGGCGAATCTCACTGGGGCGGGACCCGGGCAGGACAAGCAGGATTTCCGCGCCTTCGGGAATGGCCAACTCGGCCTTGATCCGTCCTGGATCAGCATCCCGGAAGTCGACGCCCAGGGCCGCATTTCCCACAAAGGTCGTTGGCAGGCCTTCAGCCTCAAAATAGGGTGCATCGAAGGTGTGTATGGAGAGAAGGTGGTCGACAGACCTGGCCAGGACCTTTGCCCGACCGCGCCGCCAGGCCCAGACCTGGGGCGCCACATACTTGATGAGCGGTAGGCCGGGTATCTGTTTGCGGATCCGGTTGGCGACCCGAAGGCTGAAGGCCCAGGAATCGATCAGCACAACCACGTCGGGCCGCTCCCGGATGGCCAGGTCCACGGTCAGCTTCACCAGTTGCATGGCGCGCCGGTAGACTGCCAGGGCGTCGACGACGCCCAGAATGGACAGCTCTGAAATGTCGAAGATGGACTCAACGCCGACGGCCGCCATCTTCTGGCCGCCTGCGCCGATGAACCGCACCTTGTCTCCGAGCTTTTCCCGCAGGGCTGCGGCGAGCCCCGCCCCACGATCGTCGCCGGAAGCTTCGGTTGCAACCAGCATGACGCAGAGGGGACGGGCCATGCTACTCGGGCTCCACGCCGTAGACGAAAAGGCCAAGCTCATCGGCCAGGTCGATAACCTGATCCCGGTCAAGAACCAGCAGACGACCAGCTTCGCCGGCAATGCCCGCCAGCCCGGCGGCTGCGGCCCTCTGGACAGTGGCGAGGCCGATGGTCGGCATGTCCACCTTTGTCTCCTGGATGGGCTTGGGCGCCTTCGCCAGAACACCACGATAGGCTCCCGGCTGTCCGCGTATGGCCGTCGGTATCTCGTTTGCGACCCGCCTGAGCATGGCGTCGGTGCCCTCCTGCGCCTCGACGGCCAGGACCAGCCCGTCGCAGACGACAGCGCCTTGACCTATGTCCAGCTCGCCGATTTTCCGGGCAACCAGCAGGGCCCGGGCAATGTCGGTCTTGTGTTGGGGGCCAGGTGAAATCCGGCCCATGGCGCCGGCTCTCAAGGTCAGGTCGCTCTTGGCCTCATGGGCGCCTTCGATAAGGAAGCCTTCCTTGGAGAACTCATCAAGAATGACCCTGAGCAGGGCGTCATCGCCCTTGCGTGCGGCCATGATCACCGACGGCAGTATGGCCAGACCGCGCAGGTCAGGCTTGAGCGATGCAAAGTCGGGCCGGCTGACATTGCCGACCAGGCATACCGACTTGCAGCCTGCCCGCTTGAGAAGCTTGATGCACTTCCCCACCTCGGCGAGGCCGACCTCCGCCCCGGGAAAAGCGTCGAGTTCGGGACCAGCGAACCCCTTCAGGCGGGCGATGAAGACCTCCCGCCCCGCCTGTTCGCAATGCTGTGCAATCTCAACCGGCAGAGTGCCTCCGCCGGCGATGAGACCAAGCTTTCCGGCCACCCTAGACCTCACGCTCCGGCAGGCAGAGGGGGCGATTGCCGTCAGCGCGAATGAACTCGATGATTTCCATCACAGGCGCACTGTGGCCGAAGGTCGCCGAGGTGTCGTCGACTCGCTCCTGGAAGGTACCCTCCTCGGCGAACAGCAACCGATAGGCTGATCGCAGTTCGGAAATGGTCTCACGGGAGAAGTCGCGACGTTTCAGGCCAACCAGGTTCAGGCCCTCAAGGTGCGCGTGATTTCCCCAGACCAGACCATAGGGGATAACGTCCTTGGTGACGGCCGCCAGGCCGCCGATGAAGGAATAGCGCCCGACCCGGCAATACTGGTGCACCGCCGCCAGGCCGCTGACCATGACAAAATCCCCAACATCCACGTGCCCGCCAAGGGTCGCTGAGTGTGCAAGGATCACATTGTCGCCCACATGACAGTCGTGGCCGACATGGCTAGTGGCCATGAACATGCCGTCATTGCCCACCCGGGTGACCCCACCGCCACCGGGGGTCCCGATATGCATGGTCACGTGCTCCCAGATCTTGTTCCGGTCGCCAATGAGCAGTTCGGTGGGCTCGCCGTTATAGCCGGTATGGTGAGGCGGGCCTCCAAGGTTTGCAAAATTGCGCACCGTGCAGTCCGCACCGATGGTCGTATGTCCCTCGATCACGGCATGGGTCAGAATCTTCGTCCGGTCGCCGAGCTTCACATTCTCGCCAATGACGCAGAAAGGGCCCACGGATACGTCTTCGCCCAGTTGCGCCCCGGGGGCGACAATGGCGGTCGGGTGGATATCTACGCTCATGAGGTCGGGGTCTCCACCAGCATGGCGGCGTAGTCGCACTCTGCGGCCATCTTGTCTCCGACCATGGCGCGACCATGGAACTTGAACAGACCGCCCCTGGCCTTATCCACCCGCACTTCCAGTCTGAGCAGGTCGCCTGGCCTGACAGGGTGGCGGAAGCGGCAATTGTCTACGGAAGCAAAAAGGATGGTCTTGCCGCGCGGATCAACATCCAGGGTCTTGGACATCAGGACGGCGCCCGTCTGGGCGATGGCCTCGACAATCAGCACACCCGGCATGACCGGATAGTCGGGAAAGTGCCCCTGGAAGAAGGGTTCGTTGAACGTCACGGCCTTGATGCCGACAATGCTTTCGCCCGCCACATAGTCTTCAGCGCGATCAACCAGCAGAAAGGGAAAGCGGTGCGGTATCCGGACAAGGATCTCAGCGATATCAATCGATACCCCTGACTTCGGTTTGGCCTCAGCGTCACTCATCTTCACCCCCGGACCGCGGCCGCGCCGCAGCTTTCGATAGCCAGTTCACTTCCCTGAGCCACTTCCTCAGAGGTTGGGCGGGATAGCCGCTCCAGATTTCACCAGCAGGAATATCCTTCAGAACGCCGGCGGCGCCGCCGACCTGTGCGCCATCACCGATGGTGATGTGGTCAGCCACACCGGCGCGACCGCCAAAGCGCGCACCGTCACCAATGGTAACGCTGCCCGATATCCCGACATAGGCCGCCATGACGCAGTTGCGGCCTACTCTTGTGTTGTGGCCAATGTGCACAAGGTTGTCGATCTTGGTGTTCTCGCCAATCGACGTGTCGTCATAGGCGCCGCGATCTACTGTCACGCCAGCGCCAAGGGTGACACCGTCCTGGATGATGACGCGCCCCAGCTGCGGAATATCGATGATCCCGGCAGGACCAAGGGTAGCGCCGAAGCCGGCCTCACCGACGACGGCGTTGGAATAGATCATCACCCTGTCGCCGATCATGGCGAATGAAATCGAGGCGTTGGACCCGATCTGGCAGTCGCGCCCGATGGTGACGCCAGGGCCGATCACCGTGTTGGCGCCGATCCGGGTTCCACGGCCGATCCGTGCGCCCTGACCGATCACGACTCCTGGAGCCAGCTCGACGCCCTCCTCCAGGCCTGCATCGAGCGAAATGGCCGTCTGGCCGGCGTGTCGATGCGGCCTGTGCAGCTTCAGCGCCGCCAGCGCGTACACAGCCTGGGGATTCTTGGCGATGAGCACTGAACAGCCGGACGGCGCTTCGGCGGCAAGCCTTGGCGGCAAAACGCAGGCCCCTGCTTCAGAAGTCGAAAGGTCCGCCAGGTATTTCTTGTCAGAGACAAAGGTGAGGCTGTCACGTTTGGCGTGCGCCAGGACCGCCACCCCCTGGATCATCAGGGACGGATCAGCTCCCTCCCCCAACTCGGCGCCTGTCGCCATGGCGATATCCGCCAGGGAGACAGGTCCAAGGTCTTCATAGAAACGGCTGTCAGGCATGCGACGCGATCATCCAAAAGCCCGCGTCGAACCCGCGAGTCGTCCTAGTTGCCAGTTTGGCCGCCGGGGGTCGCCTGGTCCAGACGTTCCCGATCAAAGGCGAACTGGGTGATCTTCACATTCAGGCCGGCGACGACGGACTGCGTGATGTCCATGGCGGGGTTGGCAAGAACCACAGCGTCCCGCTGCAGCAGGAGGCTGCACTTGGCCTGCTGATAGGAAGCCCGGACGATGGGCTCCATTTCCTGACCAATGCGGCCGATAGCCTTTTGCTGGGTGGCCTGCATTTCACGTTCACGGAGCTGGGCCTTGCGCTGAAGCGCATTGGCCCTCAGCTGCAAAGCCGATGTCTTCTGGTCGACAGCGGCCTGATCCAGGGTTCCGCGCTGACCATCCAGGGCCTTGGCTTCATTGGCGATGGCCGTCTGCTCAGCGCTCAGTTCGGACTGAACCTGGGTGCCGATCTGCTGGAGTCGGGTCTGCACATACTTGCCGACTGTTGACGTCCCCATGGCGCCTTCAAGCGCCACGATGCATACGCCCGGCACGACCGGCCCATGGGACACGGCTGGCGGCGGAGCTGCGGCGGCCTGAGCATAGGCTCCGGCCACGCTGGTCATTGAGAGCGCAGTCGCGAGGACCACGGCGGAAGTGATCTGGATTTTCATGTTTCTAGAAACTCGTTGCAGTGGAGAATTTGAAGGTTTCCGTCCGGTCATAATCTGCTTTGGACAGGATCTGACTGAAGTCGAACCGGATGGGACCCATGGGGGACTTCCACATAACCGACAGACCGGCAGAAGCGCGCAGGGTCAGATCGTCGTGGATATTCGGGTCAATCTTGCCCGTGGCATCAAGCTTGTCCTTGCGGTCCAGCAGCCCCAGTGTGCCGACATCGGTGAACAGGGCGGCCTTGATCCCGTACTGCTCCGGCAGGAATGTCGGGATGGTCAATTCAGCCGTGCCGATCGCGTAGGCGCGGCCGCCAAGGGCGTCAGACCGGCCGCCATTCGTGTCGCGTGGACCTATGCCCGCTGTCTGGAAGCCGCGGAAGGTGTTGCCGCCCTTGTAGAAGCGGTCATTCACCCGGATCGTGTCACCGCCCCAGCCACCGGCATAGCCGGCGCTGCCAAGCAGACTCATGATGAAGGTCTTGTTGAAGCCGTGATACCAGCCGCCTTCAACCTCGATCTTGTTGTAGTTGACGTCCCCGCCCACACCCGCAAAATCCTGGGTCAGGTTCATGTAATAGCCGCGTGTCGGACGGATCGGATCGTTCCGACGATCGGTCGACAGGCCAAAGCCCAGGAGGGAGGTCGTGAAATTGCCCCGCTGTGCGCACAGGGACAGCGAAACGATGGGAGCGGAAGGATCGCAATAGGTGTCGTCGATCTTCACATCGTCATTGCGCAGGACATAACGCATGGACATGGCCGAGTTCAGGGTCAGGGGGAAGCCAACCCTGAGGTTCGAGCCCAGTGACGATGTCTGATAGGCGGAGTATTGCGAGAAGTCATACTTGTAGGAGTAGATGTCGATGCCAGCTCTCAGGTTCCTGTCGAGGAACCTTGGCTCGGTGAAGGACAGGTCAACCTGCTGCCGGAGTGAGCCGACCGACACCCGGGCACGCAGATCCTGTCCACGGCCGCGGAAATTGCGCTGGGTGATGCCCAGATCCAGAACCAGCTGATCCACCGAGGAGTAGCCGGCGCTGAAGGAAAGCTCACCGGTAGGCTGCTCTTCCACCTTCACCTGCAGGTCGGTCCTGTCGGGGTTCGCCGTCGGAATTTCCGTAATGGTGACTTCCTTGAAGAAGCCAAGCCCCTTGATGCTGTTCTTCGAGCGATCGACGAGGGCGCGGTTATAGGCGTCGCCTTCAACCAGGTTCATTTCCCGCCGGATCACATAATCCAGGGTCTGGGTATTGCCGACGATATCCACCCGGTTGACGTAGACCCTGGGTCCTTCATTCACCTGGAAAGTGACATCGACAAGCTTGGTCTTGGGGTTGGCCGTATAACGCGGCCTGACATCAACCGAAGCAAAGCCGGCGGCGCCGGCGGCGAAGGTCAGGGCGTCCGTCGCGCCTTCAATCCGCTCATCCTCGTAAAGGTCGCCGGACTGGATCGGCACCAGGGATTGCAGGACATCCTTGTCGAGCTTCTTCAGCGTCGTCTCGACGGCGATTTTCCCGAACTTGTACTGGGGACCTTCCTCGAGGGTGTAGGTGATGGCGAAGCCGTTCTTGTCCGGCGCCAGCTCGGCCACTGCAGACACGATGCGGAAATCATAGAAGCCACGATTGCGGTAGTGCTTACGCAGCTGCTCCTTGTCGTATTCCAGCCGGTCGGGATCGTAGTTGGCGTTGGTCGAGAAGAATTTGTACCAATGGGTCTGCTCGGTGACGACCACGTCCCGCAGATCGTTGTCCGAAAACTCGGAGTTGCCGAGGAAGTTGACCCGTAGGACCCCGCTCTTTGGGCCCTCGTTGATTTCGAAAATCAGATCCACCCGCTTCTGGGGCAGCTCGACGATCTTGGGAGTTACAGTGGCGGAGATCCGTCCGGAACGACGATAGAGCTCGATGATCCGCTGGATGTCAGACTGGACCTTCGCCTTGGTGAAAATCCCGCGAGGGCGAACAGTGACTTCATCACGAAGCTTGTCTTCCTTGAGACCGCTGTTTCCCTCGAAGACCACCTTATTGATAATCGGATTTTCAACGACATTGATGATCAGGTCGCCATTGGTGAAGGAGACTTTCACGTCGGAAAACAGATCCGTCCGGAACAGGGCCTTCAAGGCCAGGTCGATCTTCGCTGAATTGACCGCATCCCCGGTCTGGACCGGCAGATAGGAGAGGATTGTCGACTGCTCGATCCGCTCATTGCCGGCGATGAGCACCCGCTGAACCACACCGTCCTGCGAGGTCGCCTGGGCCAGAACGACTGTCGGAGCCAGTATTGCGGCCGAACCCATAAGCAGGGCGAGGCCGGAGGCGAGCGCGGCGCTCGAAGCGCGAGTTCTATGCATCGTTTCAGCCGTCACCGGGAATAGGAAGCGAGTCAGAGGAACAGACCGCCAATGAATTTGAACACTTGCAGTTGCTGCAGGTCGTTCCATGTCGCGAACAACATCAAACCGAGCACCAGCGCAAGGCCCACACGATAACCCGCCGCCTGAATGTGGGCGGAAACAGGACGTCTCGTTGCGGCTTCAAACGCATAAAACATCAGGTGTCCACCATCCAGAACAGGGACGGGCAAGAGGTTCATAAAGCCGATTCCGACCGAGATTATGGCGGCGAGCTTCAAGAGATTGCCGCCGCCGAACAAAATCAGCGACTTCACGTCAGGTGAGACCTCCGCACTGGCCTTGGCCAGATTGCCGGTCATGTGGGCGATCCCCAGGGGGCCATGCAACTGATCGGCGGAAATCTGGCCGGTTATTATGCGGCCAAGTCCGAAGACGCTCATCTGCAGCGTCTTCCAGGTCTGCTGCGCGCCCGCCACCAGGGCGGAGGCCGGATCATACTTTACGGAGATGAAGTCAGAGCGGTTCTGCACGGGAACAATGCCCAGGATACCGATCTTCTGCTCGCCGGCGATGGAGTCCGAAACCGACTTCCACCGGGGGGTCGCCGTGAGGGTGAGGTCCTCCCCGCCCCTCTTGACCACAAAGACTGTCGGAAGGCCGCCCCGGATCTGGACCACCTGCTGGAGGTCATCAAAAGCTGCAATGCGGTGGCCGTCTGCCTGGACTACAAGGTCGCCAGCCTTGAAACCGGCGGCTTCAGCTGCGCTTCCAGGCTGGATCTGGGCGATCTTGGCCGGCAGGACCCGATCGCCAAAGATCATCAGGATTGACGCAAAAATGACTATGGCCAGCAGGAAGTTTGCGGCCGGGCCCGCGATCGTGATGAAGGCCCTCTGCCAGAGCGGCTTGAAGTGGAAGTAGCGGCCAACCGCCCCCGCCCCCTCGGTTCTGACGATTTCCTGTCGCAATTCGTCCAGATCGTGCTGGTCAGGTACGCTGGCGGCGTTCTCATCTCCGGCAAACCGGACATAGCCGCCCAGGGGAATCCAGCCGATCCGCCATTCAACGCCTGATTTGTCCTTCCATGAGGCCAAGGCCCGGCCAAAACCGATGGAGAAGGTATCGATCGCGACGTCACATGCCTTGGCCGCAAGAAAATGGCCGAGTTCATGAACCGTGACGATCAGGGTCAGAACCAGCAGCCATGGGATGACATAGATCGCCGCTTCCTGAAGGAAATGTATCATCGGCTGGGCCCCCTAGACCCGCTTCGCCGAATGGCTTGCGAGGACTTCGCCCGCCACTCGCCGGGCTGTGGCTTCAACGTCCCGCACATCGTCAAGAGCATCGCTCATGTCATCCTCAGCGAGACCCCTGGCCTCAACCTGATTCAAGGTTTCGCCTACGATTGCGGCAATATCGAGAAAGCCTACCCTGTGGTCAAGAAAAGCCGCCACGGCGACCTCATTTGCGGCGTTCAGGACAGCTGGCGCATGGCCACCGGACGCAAGGGCGGCCTTGGCCAGGCCAAGGGCGGGAAACCGTTCGAGATCCGGCGCGGTGAAGGTGAGATCCCCGGTTTTTGTCAGATCCAGCTTCGGCGCCGGCCAGGCCATCCGGTCAGGCCAGGCAAGGGCGCAGGCAATCGGGGTCCGCATGTCTGGGGCGCCGAGCTGCGCCAGGGTTGATCCGTCCAAGTATTCCACAAGGCTGTGGATAATGGATTGTGGATGAACAATCACATCCACCTTTTCAGGCGGCATGCCGAAAAGGTAGGCCGCCTCGATCATTTCAAGGCCCTTGTTCATCATGGTGGCGGAATCCACCGAGATCTTCTTGCCCATGCTCCAGTTGGGATGGGCCACAGCCTGTTCCGGCGTAGCCGCCGCCATTTGTTCGAGAGTCCACGTTCTGAAGGGCCCGCCTGAGGCTGTAAGGATCAGGCGCGACACCTGGGAGGCATTTGCGGGCTCAAAGACCTGGAAAATGGCCGAGTGTTCGGAATCGACCGGTATGACCATGCCGCCAGCCCGCCGGGCGATCCGCAGCAAGCGGGGGCCGGCGCAGACCAGGCTTTCCTTGTTGGCCAGGGCGATGATCGCCCCGGACCTTGCGGCGGCGAGGGTTGGCGCAAGACCGGCAAAGCCGACAATGGCGGACATGACCCACTGGGCGCCAGCCTGCGCGGCTTCGACAATGGCCTGCCGCCCGGCCTGCGCCTGCACACCCGAGCCCTGCAGGCGGGCGCGCAATTCCTCGAGGCGACTTTCATCTTCGATGACAGCATGTTGCGGACGCCACTTCAGGGCCTGTTCGGCCAGCAGGGCAACATTGCGCCCTCCGGTCAGGGCGACCACTTCAACGTCTGATCTTGCCTTTTCCAGGAGATCAAGGGTGGAGACCCCGACCGAACCTGTGGACCCAAGGACCGTAATCCGGCGCGGCAGGCTCAATGGCCCCATCCAAGATGATTGATCAGGCGGGCGCCCGCGATCACAACGACCGCGAACATCAGCCCGTCCACCCGGTCCAGCAGGCCGCCATGGCCTGGAATGAGGTCGCCTGAATCCTTCACGCCAAAGCGACGCTTGAGCATGGATTCCCAGAGATCCCCCGCCATGGTCGCAAGTCCGCCGGCAAGGCCGACCGACAGGGCGGCCCAGATGTTCAGATCAAACCAGGGCAAGGCGGACATCATGGCGCCGACCCCCATGGCCGCAGCCAATCCACCGAAGAAACCTGACCAGGTCTTGTTGGGTGAAAACCGGGGCCAGAGCTTGGGGCCCTTCAAGGTATTCCCAACCGCATAGGCGGCGATATCCGCCGCCCAGGTGATGCCAAACAGCATGAAGGTCCAGAAGACACCCTGCTTGGTCGATCTCAGCCAGACCAGGCAGATACAGGAGACGCCAAGGTAGAAGACCCCGTAGGCGGCATTGAACGGCTTTTCGGACACACCTCTTGCGACAAGGGCCGCCGCAAGGCCTCCCAGAAACAGGCAGGCCCAGACCAGCCACATCCGGTCCAGATCCCGGTGAGCCAGTATGACCCCGGCCAGCACAGCTGCGCACACCGCCGTGGAAACCCGCACGGGCGCATTGGGCGCGGTCATGCCGCCCCATTCTATGGACAGTAGGGCCACCGCCACGGCGATGAGGACAAGGAATGGCCACCCGCCCCGCGCCCACCCGGTGTCAAACCAGATCGCCGCAAGCACCAATGGAACAAGAATGGTCGCAGAGACCACTCGAACGCCCAGGTTTGACCAATCAAAGGACTTGCTAGCCGGCGGCAAGGACATCGTCCGAAACCGCGCCGCCAAACCGGCGTTCGCGCTTGGCATATTCCGCCAGGGCTGCCGCAAGGTGCTCCTTGCCATAGTCGGGCCAAAGCACGTCCTGGAAGACGAACTCGGAATAGGCAGACTCCCAGAGCAGGAAATTCGACAGTCGCTGCTCTCCGGAGGGCCGGATCACCAGATCCGGCGGCGGCAGGCCGCCTGTCGAAAGATACCGGGCAAAGACCGCCTCGGACATGTCTTCCGGTCTTGCCCGCCCCTCAGCGACATCCACCGCGAACCTTTGCGCGGCGTCGGCGATATCGGCCTGTCCGCCATAATTGAAGGCGATCTGCAGGAAGAAAACATCGTTGGCGGCGGTCCGCGCTTCGGCCTCTGTCAGCATGGCCTGAAGGTCTGCGGAAAGCCCCTCCCGCCGCCCGACGGCCCGGACCCGGACCCCGTCCCGCTCCAGTCGGGCAAGGTCGCTTTCGAAGTATCGCTTGGGCAAGGCCATGAGTTCAGCCACTTCCGCGGCGGGCCGGCTCCAGTTTTCGGTGGAAAAGCCGAACACGGTCAGGGACCGGATGCCCAGTTCCGGCGCTGCGGCGACGGTTCGCTTCAGAGCCTCAACACCAGCCCTGTGCCCCAGGGTGCGCGGCAGGCCGCGACGCTTCGCCCACCGGCCATTGCCGTCCATGACGATCGCCACATGCAGGGGCGTTCCAGTCGGCTCTGAAGGGCTTGGCGCCATATGTTTCCTCGCCGGTCCTGGAAGCAGCCGACTAAACCTGCATGATCTCTTGTTCTTTGATTTTCAAGGCTTCGTCCACCCGCTTAACAGCCTCGTCAGTGAACTTCTGGATCTCGGCTTCCATGCGCTTCTGCTCGTCCTGACTGATGACAGAGTCCTTCTCCGCCTTCTTCAGGTCGTCATTGGCTTCACGACGGACATTACGGATGGCCACCTTCTGATGCTCGGCATACTTGCCGGCAACCTTGACCAGGTCCTTGCGGCGCTCCTCGGTCAGGGGCGGGATCGGAATGCGAAGGGTCTGGCCTTCAACAACAGGATTGAGGCCCAGGCCGGAATTGCGGATGGCCTTCTCAACGGAGACCACCACGCCCTTGTCCCAGATGCTCACCGTAATCGACCGGGCTTCCGGCACGCTCACGGCGCCAACCTGGCTGATGGGCACGGTCGCCCCGTAGGCTTCGACCATCACCTGATCGAGCAGGCTGGCCGAGGCCCGGCCCGTCCGGAGACTGCCAAACTCGTCCTTAAGGGCGACAATCGCCTTGTCCATTCGGTCCTTGTACTTGGAAAGGACCGGCTTTTCTGCTGCAGCCATGAGACCTGCTCCCTGTAAATCAGTGCTAGTCGGCTATGGTCGTAAAGACCCCTTGGCCCTGAAGCACCTTCATGAAATTGCCCCGCTCGCGGATCGAGAAGACCACGATCGGGATGTGATTGTCGCGCATGAGCGCAATAGCCGAAGCATCCATCACCCGGAGGTCCTGGGCCAGGACATCGTGATAGCTGAGGGTCTCATACCGCTTGGCGGTTGGATCCTTCTTCGGGTCGGCGGTGTAGACCCCATCAACCGAGGTCCCCTTGAACAGGGCTTCACAGCCCATTTCAGCAGTCCGCAGGGCGGCTGGCGTGTCGGTGGTGAAGAAGGGCGCGCCCAGCCCGGCGGCGAAGATCACCACCCTGCCCTTTTCCAGGTGCCGCATGGCGCGCCGACGGATGTAGGGCTCGCAGACGGCGTCCATGGGAATGGCGGACTGAACCCGGGTATCGACACCAGCCTTTTCAAGGGCGCCTTGCAGGGCCAGGGCGTTCATCACGGTCGCCAGCATGCCCATATAGTCAGCGCTGGCCCGGTCCATGCCTTTGCCGGCCAGGGAAACGCCGCGAAAGATATTGCCGCCGCCCACGACAAGGCAGAGCTCGACACCGGCGTCGACCACTTCCTTGATGTCCTCGGCCACCGCCTCGATGGTCTTGGTGTCGATGCCGAACATGGCGTCGCCCATCAGGACCTCGCCCGACATCTTCAAGAGGATCTTCTTGTAGCGCGGCTGACCGGTCATGGGCGTGTCTCGAGAATCTGAACTGCAGTCTACATAAACCAAGGGCGTGGTGCGCGTCGAACGCACCACGCCCTTGATACACAGGATTTCTTCGCGACTAGCCTTGGCCGGTCATCGAAGCCACTTCGGCTGCGAAATCATCCACCTTCTTTTCGATCCCGTCACCGAGACCAAAACGCACATAGCCCTTCACGGTCACCGGAGACCCGGTTTCCTTGGCGGTTTCAGCGACCAATTGCTCGATGGTCTGGTCCGGGTTCATGACGAAGGACTGCTTCAGCAGGACCACTTCCTCGTAGAACTTGCGGATCCGGCCTTCGACCATCTTCTCGACCACGGCCGGCGGCTTGCCGGATTCCAGGGCCTGTTCGGTGAAGATCGCCTTTTCCCGTTCCACGGCGGCCTGATCCAGGTCGTCGGTGGACAGGGAGAGCGGGTTGGTGGCCGCCACGTGCATGGCGATCTTGCGACCCACGTCAGCGAGCTTGGCCTGATCGCCAGCCCCTTCCAGGGCCACGAGCACGCCGATCTTGCCCACATCGGGACCAACCGAAGCGTGGACGTAGGAAGCCACAGCCCCCTGCGTCACGGTCAGCTGGGTCACGCGGCGCAGGTTCATGTTCTCGCCGATGGTGGCGATCATGTTGGTGACCATGTCGTTCACGGACTCGCCGCTCGCGACCTTGGCTCCGCCCAGCGCTTCCAGTTCGCCCTGGTCCAGAGCCGCAACGCCAATGGCGCGGGCGGCGTTCTGGAAGGTTTCGTTCCGGGCCACAAAGTCGGTTTCAGCGTTCAGCTCGATGACAGCACCGGTCATGCCCGCGCCGTCATTACGAACGGCGGCCGAGACCAGACCTTCAGCTGCGACGCGGTCGGACTTCTTGGCGGCCTTGGCCAGACCCTTGGTCTTCAGCCAGTCCATGGACGCTTCGATGTCGCCATTGTTTTCCTGCAAGGCCTTCTTGCAGTCCATCATGCCAACGCCAGATTTTTCGCGCAGTTCCTTGACCAGCGCAGCGGTGATTTCCGCCATGGTCAGCTCCTTCCGTCAGATTGTAAGGGGCGACATCCGAAGACATCGCCCGTTGAATACGCCATTCATGTGACAACCTTCCCGCCAGTCCGAACCGCGGCCCGGGTCCTGACGGGAAGTGTCGGGCCTCAGTCGGCCTTAAGCTTCAGGCGCCGCAACTTCGGCGACTGCTTCTTCCATGGTGGCCGGAGCCGGCGCCGCCGCGGGGGCAGGCTCCGGCGTCAGCTCTCGGGCCAGGGTCGGCTCGATCGGAGCGACCGAAGCGCCGATGTCCACACCCGACGCCGAAGCGCCGGCGGCCAGGCCATCGAGGATCGAGTCGGCCAGGAGGTCGCAATAGAGCTGGATGGCCCGGGCGGCGTCATCATTGCCCGGGATCGGGAAGTTGATGCCGTCGGGATCGCAGTTGGTGTCGAGGATGGCGATCACCGGAATGCCCAGCTTCTTGGCTTCCAGGATGGCGATGGCCTCCTTGTTGGTGTCGATCACGAACATCAGGTCGGGAATACCGCCCATGTCCTTGATCCCGCCCAGGGACAGTTCCAGCTTGTCGCGCTCGCGGGTCAGCTGCAGCAGTTCCTTCTTGGTGCGGTTGCCCGGATCGCCGTCCAGAACGCCTTCCAGTTCGCGCAGGCGGGCGATGGAGCCCGACACGGTGCGCCAGTTGGTGAGCGTGCCGCCCAGCCAGCGGTGATTGACGTAGTATTGCGCGCAGCGCTTGGCCGCCACGGACACCGGGTCCGAAGCCTGACGCTTGGTGCCGACGAACAGCACGCGGCCACCCGAAGCCGCCACGTCGCGGGCCTTGACCAGCGCCTGGTGCAGCAGGGGGATCGACTGCGAGAGGTCGATGATGTGGATGTTGGAACGGCTACCAAAGATGTAGCGGTCCATCTTCGGGTTCCAGCGGTGGGTCTGGTGACCGAAGTGGGCGCCAGCTTCCAGAAGCTGACGCATGGAGAAGTCGGGAAGCGCCATGTCGTATGGTCCTCTTTTTCCGGTTGGCCTCCGCAGACAAACCCTCCGAATGGAGGACCGGAATGGAAAACGCCGGGATGTCTCCCCGACCCTTGCCAAACGCCTGCGTGTGGAATGGCCGCGCATGTAGGCGCAAACGGTTGAAAAGGCAAGTCTGACGGCGGCAGCCGGGTCATCCACAGAGGCGGCGGATGCCGCAGTGGGCCATGTCGCCTAGAGGTCTTCCACGAAAACCACACCGGGCGAGGTCTTGATGGCGCCACGAACGGCCCCATCCAGGGTAAACCGCCCTGGCAGCTTCAGCTCGACTTCCCGTCCGCCATCTATGGCTGCGACGAGAATGATCTCACCCCCGCGGTTGTTTGAAACCCCTTCCAGGCGGGCCTTGAGGGCGTCAATCTCTGCGCTTCGCGGCGTCACATGGACACGCAGCCCCGCCACCGCGTTCTCGATAGCCTTTTCCACAGGCTCGGCGTCGTCTCCAAAGAACCGCACCTCCCCGTCCCTCGCCTTGGCCCGCACCTTGATACAGACAGCACGGCCCGGCTCGAGAATGTCGCGACATTTGCGCAGGGATTCCGGCGGGAACAGCACCTCATACTCGCCGGTCGGATCCGAAAGGGTGACGAAGGCGAACTTCTCGCCGCTGGACTGGGAGGCCCGCTCCTGCCGCCGACGGACAACGCCCGCCATACGGAAGGCCTCTGCGCCCGCTTCAGCCTTGGGAATCACATCCGCCAGCAGGTCGGTGCGCTTGCGACGCAGCGCCGTCACCATGTCGTCCAGAGGATGGCCGGAAAGGTAGAAACCTACCGCCGCCAGCTCCTCATCCAGCCGCTGGGTCGGTGTCCAGGAGTCCACCTTGGGCAGACGCGGGCGCTGGGCTTCCAGCTGGTCTCCGCCAAACAGGGAGCCCTGGGCAGATTGCCGTTCCGCCGCCATGCTCTGACCGTAGGCCACAAGGCTGTCGGCAGAGGCGAAGATCTGCGCGCGATTGGGGTGGATTGAGTCAAAAGCCCCTGCGCGAGCCAGGGTCTCGAAGGTGCGCTTGTTCACCTGCCGGGGGTCGATACGCTCGACGAAGTCGAAGATGTCACGGAAGGGTCCACCTTCACGGCGCACCTCCACCAGATGCTCCATGGCCTGGAGGCCGACATTTCGGATGCCGCCCAGGGCGTAGAGAACCTGACCGTCGAGCACGTCGAAGTCGGCGCTGCTCAGATTGACATCAGGCGCCCGCACGGGAACCCCGAAACGCTTGGCGTCCTGATAGAAGACCGCCAGCTTGTCGGTGTTGGAAATATCCAGGCTCATGGACGCGGCGAAGAACTCCACCGGCGTATTGGCCTTCAGCCAGGCGGTCTGATAGCCGATCAGGGCGTAGGGCGCCGCGTGCCCCTTGTTGAAGCCATAGCCCGAGAACTTGGACATCAGGTCGAAGAGGGTCTGGGCAAGGTCTGCAGGTACGCCGCGCTCGGCCGCACCGGACGAGAACCGCTCCCACTGCTTATCCATCTCCTCCTTCTTCTTCTTGCCCATGGCGCGACGAAGGAGGTCGGCTTCACCCAGGCTGTAGCCGGCCATCAGGCGGGCAATGCTCATCACCTGTTCCTGATAGACGATCACCCCGTAGGTATCGGCCAGAACAGGCTCCAGAAGCGGGTGGTAGACGTTCATCGGCTTGCGGCCGGCCTTGACGTCCACATAGGCCGGAATGGAGTCCATGGGGCCCGGCCGATAGAGGGAAATCAGCGCGGTGACTTCCTCCAGCGAGTTGGGGCGCAGCTGACGCAGGGTGTCGCGCATGCCCTGGCCTTCAAGCTGGAAGACCCCGACCGTCTGGCCCGAAGCCATGAGCTCATAGGACTTGTTGTCATCAAGCGGCAGCTTCTCGAGGACGAAATCTGCGCCCCGCTTGGCCAGGTGCTTCATGGCCCGGTCGATGACCGTGAGGGTTTTCAGGCCCAGGAAGTCGAACTTCACCAACCCGGCGCTTTCGACCCATTTCATGTTGAACTGGGTGGCCGGCAACTCTGAGCGCGGATCACGATAGAGGGGAGACAACTCGGTCAGTGGCCGGTCGCCGATCACCACACCTGCGGCGTGGGTGGAGGCGTTCCGGTAGAGCCCTTCCAGTTTCAAGGCGATTTCCAGAAGCTGGGCGACCGCCTCATCATCTTCCTTGGCCTGACGCAGACGGGGTTCGATTTCGATGGCCTTGGCCAGGGTGACCGGATTGGCCGGATTGGCCGGCACCATCTTGGCCAGCCGGTCCACCTGTCCGAGGGGCATCTGCAGGACGCGTCCGACGTCTCTCAGCACGGCCCGCGCCTGCAGGGTGCCAAAGGTGATGATCTGCGCCACGCGGTCACGGCCATATCTCTGCTGGACATAGCCGATCACCTCTTCCCGCCGCTCCTGGCAGAAGTCGATGTCGAAGTCGGGCATGGAGACCCGCTCGGGATTGAGGAAGCGCTCGAAGAAGAGGCCATACCTCAATGGGTCCAGGCCGGTGATCAGCAAGCTCCAGGCCACCAGCGAGCCTGCGCCGGATCCCCGTCCGGGACCGACCGGAATTCCATGGGCGACGGCCCACTTCATGAAATCCGAAACGATCAGGAAGTAACCGGAAAAGCCCATGGACTGGATGACGCCGATCTCCAGTTCCAGCCGCTCCCAGTACGCAGCCTCTGGCTTGGCGAGCTCTATGGAAGCCAGCCGGGCCCGCAGACCTTCCCTTGCCTGGGCCTCAAGTTCCTCCGCCTCGGTTCGTCCCTCTGCGGTCGGAAAACTGGGCAGGATCGGATTGCGCTTTTCAACCATGAAGGCGCAGCGGCGGGCGATGTCGATGGTGTTGTCACAGGCCTCGGGCAGGTCCGCGAACAGGGCGCGCATATCGGAAGCCGGCTTGAACCAGTGCTCCGCCGTGACCTTCCGGCGATCCTCCTGGCCGATGAAGGCGCCGTCCGCGATACACAACAGGGCCTCATGGGCGCTGTAGAGATCCGGCGTCGCGAAATAGACGTCGTTGGTCGCCACGAGTGGCGCATCATGCGCGTAGGCGAAGGCTACCAGATCAGGCTCCGCGACTGCCTGACTGTGCATGCCGTGACGCTGGAGTTCTACATAGAACCTGTCGCCGAAAACCGCCTGCATGGCGGCAAGCGCGGCGTCGCCCTCCTCCGTCTTGCCAGAGGCATAGAGTGGATCAACGGGACCATCTGGCCCGCCCGAGAGCAGGAGCAGTCCCTCGGCGCACTCGGCAACCATGGCCCAAGGAACCGATGGCTCTTCCGTCGCCTCGGCCTCCAGAAAGGCATGCGATGAAAGCCTGGAGAGATTGAGATACCCGGTCTCGTTCTGGACAAGGAGCAGAATGGTCGGCGTCTTCGCCCATCGCTCGGGCGCCCGCCCCCCAATACCTGTTACCGGCAGCAGACATCCGATAATCGGCTGGACCCCGGCATCCTTGGAGAGGACCGAAAACTCCAGGGCCCCAAACAGATTGGCCCTATCCGTCAGGGCCACAGCAGGCATTTCGGCCGCCACCGCCAGTTTGGCGATCCCTTCGGCCTTGATCGCCCCTTCCAGCAGGGAATAGGCGGACCTGACCCGAAGGTGCACAAATCCGTCTGTTCCGCTCACCGTCAGTCTCCGATCATGAAAGCCCTAGGCCGCCAGTTGTGCGACCTGACAGACCATCCAGACAAAACTCGCCACCGACACAAAAGCCAGCGATTCCCGCGCCAAACGAACCATGATCAAAGCCCCTTGTTGATGTTCTGTGTATGTTCCTATTCTTGGTTTGTTCTCATGGCAAGAGGGAATTTCACTCTGGGAGGCAACAAGGCGCACTCGATCCCTTGCCCCTGACAGCAGGCATGGTCCCTTCGGGTTATCGGGACGGCTTCAGCTGAAAGTCTTGGCGACCAGCTTGCCGTCCACAAGCCCCAGAACCCGGTCCATATGCCGGGCGAGGTCGAAATTGTGGGTGGCGACAAGGGCCGCGACGCCCTCCTGCCTGGCCAGGGCATAGAGGTTCTCAAACACAGCGGCAGAGGTGGCTGGATCGAGATTGCCCGTCGGTTCGTCCGCCAGCAGCAGCCGAGGCTTGTTGGCCAGGGCCCTGGCGATCGCCACCCTTTGCTGCTCCCCGCCTGACAACTGGGCAGGCTGGTGGTGGAGACGCTCGGCGAGGCCCAGCTGGCCCAACAGATCTTCCGCCCGAGCCCGCGCCGCGCGCTTCGTCTTGCCGGCGATCATCTGCGGCAGGGCCACATTGTCCAGGGCGCTGAACTCGGGAAGCAGGTGATGGGCCTGATAGACAAAGCCGATCCGGGAAAGCCGAATGCGGGTTCTCTGGGCGTCGGTCAGCCCGGAACAGTTGCGGTCTTCGATGAAGATCTGCCCTGCTGTTGGCTGTTCCAGCAATCCCGCTGCATGGAGGAGTGAGGACTTTCCAGAGCCCGAGGGTCCGACCAGGCCGACAATCTCACCGCGCATAAGGTCGAGATCTGCCCCGGCCAGGACATGCAGCAATCTCTCACCCGAGCGATAGGTCCGCTCGAGCCCCCGAATGGCCAGGACCCGCTCACTCATAGCGCAGGGCCTCCACCGGATCGATCCTGGATGCCCGCCAGGCAGGGATCAGGGTCGCCGTAAAGGCCATGGCCAGGGACCAGCCTGTAATGGTCGCCACCTCGGCCCAGTCGATCTTGGCGGGAATGCGCGACAGGAAATAGATGTCGGACGAAAAGACCTGCGAGCCGGTCGCCCACTCAACAACCCGCTGGATGGCGTCGATGTTCAGGCAGAACAGCACGCCCAGAAGCAGCCCTGCTATCGTCCCCAGCACGCCGATCGAGGCGCCGACCATGAAGAAAACCCGCAGGATCGCGCCCTGCCCTGCGCCCATGGTCCGCAGGATGGCGATGTCCCGGCCCTTGTTCTTCACCAGCATGATCAGGCCCGAAATGATGTTCATGGCGGCGATGGCCACCAGCAGCATCAGGATAAGCCGCATGACATTGCGTTCGACCTGGAGCGCGCCCCAGTAGGAAGCGTTCTTCTGGGTCCAGTCGGTCACAATGGCGGTCGGACCCGCCACCTGGGCGACATCAACCTTGAAGTCCGGCGCCTTGTCCGGATCCGCCAGCTTCATTTCGACAAAGTCGACACCCCCATCACGACCAAAGAAGACCTGGGCCTGAGGCAGGGGCATGTAGATGAAGGCCTGATCATAGTCGCTCATGCCGACGCTGAAGGTGCCCGCAACGGTGTAGGCCTTGCGTTGCGGCGTGGCGCCGAAGGCCGTCGCGCCACCCGTCGGCGAAACGAGGGTCAGGTCATCGCCCGGCTCGACGCCGAGATTCTGCGCCAGCCTGTCTCCGACCAGGATGAGGTCGCCGCCATACTCGCCCTCGCCGAAGCCATCCAGCGATCCCCGGGTGATGTTTCCGGAGACCAGCTTCAGGGCCCGAAGGTCCGCTAGGGTCATGCCGCGCACCACCGCCCCGGAAATCTGTCCGCGCCCCAGGGCCATGGCCTGGGCCTCAATGACCGGCGCAGCCTGTGTGACCCCTGGCATGGCCTTGAGGCGCGCCACCAACTGATCACGATCCGGACTCATCAGTGTCTGGCCAGTGACATAGACATGGCCGTTGAAGCCCAGGATCCGGCTCATCAGTTCGGACCGGAAGCCGTTCATCACGCTCATGACGATGATCAGCACAGCCACCGCCAGGGTGATGCCGACAAAGGATATCACTGTAAGCAGACCTACCCCGCCCTCGCTGCGGCGGGCCCGCAGATAGCGACCTGCGACAGCGCGCTCCCACGGCCCGAACGGCGGGGACTGGCCTTCGAGAATTACGGGGTCGGTCAAGCCTAGTCCTTGTGGCCGGGGAAGGCGCCGATGGGGATCAGATTGAAATGCATCACGAGCCACAGGATCAGAAACAGGAAGGCTGAAATAAGGCTCGTCAGGATGAACTTGCGCTTCAGGTCGGGGTTCACCGGTGCTCCGGGATCACCGCCATCGCCCTTGTCAATGCCCGCTTCGGCATGGGTGATGGTGCCGAGGGGCAGGACGGCGAACAGCACGGTCCACCAGATGGTCATGTAGATGGCGATGCCGGTGAAGCCGTTCATCAGTGAGCGTCCTTTGGAGTTTCCATGAGTTCGACGAGAACGCCGCCCATATTCTTCGGATGAACAAAAATGATCGGCACACCGTGGGCGCCGATCCGCGGTTCGCCGGTGCCGAGAATGGTGGCCCCCTTGGCCCGCAGGTCATCCCGTGCCGCAACCAGGTCATCGACTTCAAAGCAGACATGGTGCTGCCCGCCCGACGAGTTCTTGGCCAGGAAGTTGTGGATCGGCGAGTCATCGCCAAAAGGCTCGATCAGCTCGATCTGGCTGTTGGGCAGGTTGACGAAACAGACCCAGACACCCTGCTCCGGCATGGAAAACTTCTCGCCGATCGACGTCGCGCCGAGAACGTCGCGATAGAGCTTTACCGACTCTTCGATGGAGGGAGTCGCAACCCCCACATGGTTCAGTTTTCCGATCATGGGTGGGCTTCTACACTGCTTGGCGAAGTTGCGTCAGACCCCCCTTTAGACCTGTTCCTATCTGGTCGCCAGCGCCGCGCCGCCGTCACGCAGGTGCGCCTTGCTCTGAGCCGGCTCGAAGATGGCGCCAGTGGCGAGAAGGGCCGCGATCCGGTCAGGGTCATAGCCAAGCTCGGCCAGCACTTCGACACTGTGCTCTCCCAGATCCGGGGTCGGATATCTGAACCCGCCAGCGGCGGCGGAAAAGTCTGCATAGGCGCGTACGCTCTGGACCTCGCCGAGGCGGTCATGGGTCCAGACCTCGAACATGTCGTTCTCCCAGAGCCAGGGATCACCAAACGCCTCGTCAGCCTCGATAGCCGGCGCGCAGGGAACTCCCTGATCAAAAAGATGCTCAGCGATCTCGTTACGCGACTGCCCACGGAAGCAGGCTTCAAGCCGAACAGCGAGATCGCCGTCCCGCGTCGCCGCCAGAGCTTCCTGCGGCGGACCACAATCCTGCCCAAGGGCGCGGGCAAGCGCCGTGACATCCCGCTCGGTCTCGCAGGCCAGAGCGATCCAGCCGTCGGCGCACTGATAGAAGCGGGTCAGGGCCCGAACGCCCACGCAGTCCCGCCCACCGAGATCGTTCTCGGGGCGGCCGGCATACCGCGTCATCTCGCAGATCTGGTAGGTCAGGCTCTGAGCCATGAGGCTGGTCCTGAACTCCTGCCCGGCGCCCGTCTGCTCCCGGGCGTTCAGCGCCGCGATCACGCCAAAGGCTACAACAGCGGCGGTCGCCGTGTCGTTGACCGCAATCGTATGCAGGATGGGCTCATCATCTCCCCCCTGGGCGGCCATCATGCCGCCTTCCGCCTGCAGCAGAGGGTCAAAGCCCGGTCGTTCGGCCCTGGAACCGGTTGCGCCATAGGCGTTGATCGAGCCCGAAATGATCCGCGGATTGACCGCCTTCAGTGCCTCGTAGCCAATGCCGAGGCGATCACGCACCCCCAGCCGGTAGTTGTCGATCACCACGTCGGCGCCCCGGGCGAGGTCCAGGAACAAGGCCCTTGCCGCATCCTGCTTCAGGTCGATCCCCAGGGCGCGCTTGCCCCGGCTGCAGGCCAGGAACACGCCCCCATCACTGCGGAAGGGGTCGCCTTCCGCCGGCTCGATCTTGATCACATCGGCGCCCAGATTGGCCAGCACGCCGCCTGCATGGGCGCCGGCAATCACGGTGCCAAGATCCAGTATGCGAACCCCCGCCAGGGGCGCTGACCTTGGTCCGGAAGCGCCGGGAGCCGGGCGCGGCTCCCAGTCAATCCTGTCCACGGTCTGCCCGAGCCCTTTAACCCGTCCGGGCGTTTCCAGCAGCTGGACAGGAATATTGGGCATGTCCACCCTGCCCTTGCCGGGGTGATCAAACCCGATCCGCAGGCCGGCTTCAGCAATCACCGGATGATCGAACCAGGCCTCGCGCCGGCCCACCGGGCCGCAGGGCACCCCGGCCGCCCGCAGTTTCTCAAGCCAGACATCGCGATCCTCCCGGAGGAAGGCTTCATCCAGCTCCTTCCGGGCCAGCTCCAGATCCAGCAGATAGGTCTCATATCGATCACCCAGTCCCAGAACCCCCAGGGCCAGCTTGAAGAAACTCATAAATAGCGTGCCAAGGAACAGCCATTGGCCGTCACGGCAGGGATAAAGCCGGTAGTTCGGCGCCCCGCCCCTTGGCGCACCCCGCGGCAGGACGCCGGCCGATCGCACGTCAATCGGCCCGGTGAGCTGGCTCATGCCATGTACGCCGCTGACCACCACGGCTTGCCCCTTGCCGCTCCTGGAGCGCTCGAGCAGGGCTGCCCCAATGGCGTTGGCGCCCATCATGGCCTGGGCGTACCAGACCAGGGGCAGGACCAGATGGACCGGGGTGTCCTTGTATGCGCCTTGCCTGAAACTCATGCCCGTCAGCGCTGTAATCAGGTTCTGACGGGGCGGCAGCTGGCTCCATTTCCCGCGAATGCCGTAGGGGGGCATCCAGGCGTGGATCAGGCGCGGGTGCCTTGCGCACAGGGTGGCGCTGTCAAGACCCAGCGCTTCCAGCTTCCCAGGAGCATGGTCAAAAACCACCACATCGGCCTGGGCGATCAAGGCCTCAGCCTTTGCCAGATCATCGGCGACCGACAGATCCAGGGTCAGGACCTGCTTGTTTCTTGCAAAGGTTTCGTATCCTGGGCGACTGGCTGAGTGATCGCCGCCAGGGGGCTCGACCTTGACCACCCCGGCGCCGAAATCTCCGAGGAACATGGTCGCCATCGGGCCTGGCGTGCCCTGTGTAAAGTCCAGCACCCGAAGGCCGGCATAGGCGGTCATGGCAATTCTCCCCTCGCGCAGCCCTTGTTCCGGTGCGTCGACGCGCCATGAAAGCCGACGCCGCCCGATTGGGCAAGGTCAGGCGGTCCTGTTCAATCTTGACGGCGTATAGATATCCGGCGGAAACTATGTCATCGCACCTTCGAGACTCGGTCGCCGACCGTGGAACCTGGCGCAATTTCTCCCCTGAGGCGCGTATGCCCCGTTTGACGTTTTCCCTGCTCGCGGGCGTCCTGCTGCTATCGGGCTGCGCCGCAGTTCCGGACCTCGCTCCTGGCCCTGAGCTTCGGTCCGGAACGGATCTTCTGTCGACCGAGAGCCTCAAGGGCGGAAATGCAGACTGGCCTGCCGACCAATGGTGGACCGCCTACGGAGACCCCCAGCTAAACCAGATTGTTGACGAGGCCCTCGCCGGCTCTCCGACACTGGCCGAAACCTCCGCCCGTCTGAAATCGGCCCAGGCGCGCGCGGACATGGCCGCCGGTGGAACCCTGCCCAGCCTCAGCGCCAACGGCCAGGTCGCCCAAACCAAGCAGAGCTATAATGCCGGGTTTCCGAAGCTGTTCGTGCCAAAGGGCTACAAAGAGTTCGGCCGCGCCAGCCTTGATTTCGGCTATGACCTGGATCTGTGGGGCCGCAATCGCGCCGCACTCGCCGCAGCAACTTCCGAGGCCAGGGCGGCGCAAGCCGATGCGGCCCAGTCCCGGCTGATCCTGACCACCACGCTTGTTTCGGCCTATGCAGACCTTGCCCGGATCAGCGGCGAGATAGCCGCGGCCGAGGCATCGGCCCGCAACCGGGACGCCTCCAGCGAACTTGTGCAGAGGCAAATGGCCAACGGCGTTGCAAATCGCGGAGAGGCCCAGCAGGCGAAAGCGGCCTCCGCTGCGGCGCGGGGTGAGCTGGCCAGCCTGCAGGAACAGGCCTCCCTCGCCCGAAACCGGATTTCAGCCCTCATGGGGGCGGGCCCTGACAGGGGACTCAAGCTGTCCCCGCCCCTGGCACAGGCCGGTACCAGCGCCGGACTGCCGGACAAGGTTGAGATCAATCTCGTTGGCAGACGCCCGGACCTGACAGCCGCACGTCTTCGGGCGGAAGCCGCAAGTCGACGGATCGATGTGGCCCGGGCAGGCTTCTACCCGAATATCAACATCGCGGCCTTTCTGGGCCTGCAGTCTCTCGGTCTTGACGCCCTGACCCAGGCCGGGTCAGACATCGGCCAGGCTGGACTGGCGCTCAGCCTGCCCATTTTCGAGGGCGGCCGTATCCGGGCGGGCTACAAGGGCGCGCGGGCGGACTATGACGCCGCCGTCGCCGCCTATAACCAGGCCCTGGTCCTTGCCCTCAAGGATGTCGCCGACGCCGCCGTCAGCGAGCGGTCCCTGTCCGTCCAGCTGGCCGCCGCCCGCGAGTCCCTGTCCGCCGGTGAGGCCGCCTACCGCATTGCCCGCCTGCGATACGAAGGCGGTCTGTCCAGCTATCTCGTCCTTCTGACTGCAGAGAACACCGTCATCGCCC
This sequence comes from Alphaproteobacteria bacterium PA2, assembly GCA_002256425.1. NCBI lineage: Bacteria > Pseudomonadati > Pseudomonadota > Alphaproteobacteria > Alphaproteobacteria bacterium PA2. Next base: position 2,099,993 of record NKIZ01000001.1, read on the forward strand.
AGCGACGCGCCGTGGCCCAACTGGAAGCCAGGGCGCTCAGCCTTGACGCCAGCATGGTCCGCGCCCTGGGCGGCGGCTTCCGCAGCTGATCTGAACCCTTCCGCGAAAGACACCACCATGTCCCAAGACCAAGCCCCGGCGATCGCCCCTTCCCGCCGCCGCCGTCTGTTCAGCATTCTGGGAGGCGTCGTTGGCGTCGGCGCCCTTGCCTGGCTGGCCTGGTGGACCCTGATTGGCTCGAAACATGTGGAAACGGATAACGCCTATGTCCAGGCCTCCAACGCCCAGGTAACGGCCCTGGTCAGCGGCGCCCTTGTCTCGGTGCCAGTTCACGAAACACAGGTTGTGAAGAAGGGCGACATCCTGGCTGTCATTGAACCCCAGGACTTCAGCCTCGCCGTCCAGAGGGCCCGTGCAGACCTGGATCAGGCCCAGCGCCGGGTTCGTCAGTACTTCGCCAATGACCGCGCCCTGGCCGCCCAGGCCATGGCCAGCGCCGCCGACATTGATCGCGCCCAGGCTGAACTGCGCCGCGCCGAGGTGGAGTTCGGACGCCGCAAGGCCCTGTCGGCCGCCGGCGCAGTTTCCGGCGATGAGCTGACCGCAGCCGAGACCCAGCTGGCCGCCGCCCGCTCGGCCCTGGCCCAATCGAGGGCCGCCGCCACCGCCGCCGCGGCCCAGCAGGAGGCCGCCAGCGCCATGACGGCCGGCAGCGATGTGACATCAAACCCGGAGGTCGTCGGCGCCCGGGCAAGGCTGGCCCAGGCTGAGCTTGATCTGGCGCGCGCCACCGTCCGGGCTCCGGTCGACGGCATTGTCACCCGCAACAGCGTCGAGGTCGGTCAGAAGGTCGCAACGGGCGCGCCCCTCATGGTGATCGTGCCGGTGCAGAACGCCTATGTGGAAGCCAATTTCAAGGAAGGACAGCTGCGCAAAGTGGTCATCGGCCAACCCGTGGAGCTGACCTCCGACCTCTATGGCGACAAGGTGAAATACACCGGCAAGGTCATTGGCCTGTCGGGTGGGACCGGCTCGGCATTTTCCGTAATCCCGGCCCAGAACGCCACAGGCAACTGGATCAAGGTGGTTCAGCGGGTGCCGGTGCGCATTTCCCTCGACCCGAAGGAACTGGCCGCCCATCCCCTGCGGGTCGGCCTCTCCATGACGGCCGTCATCGACACGTCCAGACGCTAGGCCGCAAGTGACCTATCAAACAGCCCAGGCCAATCCCCTGACCGGCGGTCGCCTCTGGGCGGCGGCCCTGCTGCTGGGTCTGGCCAATTTCATGGTGGTGCTGGACACCACCATCGCCAATGTGTCGGTGCCGCACATTGCCGGCGCCCTGGCCGTTTCGCCGGCCCAGGGCACCTGGGTCATCACCTCCTATAGCGTGGCGGAAGCCATAACCGTTCCCCTCACCGGCTGGCTGGCCCAGAGGTTCGGCGCCGTCCGGGTCTTCGCCTTCGGCATGGCGGGATTTGGCCTGTTCTCCCTTCTGTGCGGCCTGGCGCCAAGCTTTGCCCTGCTGGTCGCATTTCGGGTCGCCCAGGGCCTGTGCGGTGGGCCGATCATGCCCATGTCCCAGACCCTCATGCTCCACATCTTCCCCCGGGAACGGGCAGGCGCCGCCATGGGCCTCTGGAGCATGACCACGGTCGTGGCGCCCATTGCCGGCCCCATCCTCGGGGGCCAGATCTCGGACAATCTCCACTGGAGCTGGATCTTCCTGATCAACATTCCCGTGGCGGCCTTTGTTGGCGTTTTCGCCTATCGCCTGCTGATCAGCCATGACACCGACACACGGAAGGTCCCGGTGGACTATGTCGGCCTTGGTCTGCTGGTCACCTGGGTCGGGGCCATGCAGATCATGCTGGACAAGGGCAAGGAGCTGGACTGGTTCTCCTCCCCGACCATCATCCTGCTAGCCCTTGTGGCGGCCATAGGCTTTGTCTCCTTCCTGATCTGGGAGCTCACCGCCCAGGATCCGATCGTCAATCTCAAGGTCTTCCGACACCGAGGCTTTTCAGCCGCCGTCACCACTATGAGCCTGTCCTTCGGGGCCTTTTTCGCCTGCGTGGTCCTGGTGCCCCTCTGGCTGCAGACCACCATGGGCTATACGGCCACCTGGGCCGGTTATGCCGGATGCCTGAATGGCGTTCTGGCAGTCTGCATGTCGCCAGTCGTGGCGAGGTTTGTCGGCAAGGTCGACGGCCGCCTGTTGACCTCGTTCGGCGTATTCTGGATGGGCCTCATGGCCTTCTGGCGAACCGGCTTCACCACGGATGTCACCTTCTGGAACATCGCCTTACCCCAGTTCATCATGGGCTTTGGCATGCCCTTCTTCTTCATCTCCACCACAAACCTGGCCATGTCGTCGGTGGATCCGGAAGAGACGGCCTCGGCGTCAGGCCTGGCCAACTTCCTGCGCACCATGGGCGCGGCCTTCGCCACATCGATCATGACGACCACCTGGGACAGTACGGCTAACCGCAAACATGAACTTCTGGCAGGCGCCCTGCCAAATCCCCAGGCCACAATCGACGCCCTGATGGCCAGGGGCATGAGCCATGAACAGGCGCTGACCCAGCTGGACCGCATGGTTCAGGTCCAGGCGATCATGATCTCCACCAATCAGATGTTCATGGCTGCCGGCGTGGTCTTCCTAATCGCTGTGGCGGTGGTCTGGCTGGCCCCGAAGCCCAAACCCATGGCTGGGGGACCCATGGGCGGGCACTAGGCCACGATCGGGATCAGCGACGCCTACTTCTTCGCCTTCTTCTTGGCCGCCTGCCACTCCCGGTATTCCCGCTTTTCCCGGTCCGCCTTGCTCTCGCCGGGAATGATGGCCTTTCCCGTTGCAACGACCGCCTTGGTCCCGGTTCCGACTACGGCGCCCGTAACACCGACAACCGCGCCACCCACTGCGGCGGCGACGCATCCACTGAGGGCGAGGCCAGCAATCAGCACTGCAAGGGTTTTCAGGACGGGCATGAGGTTCTCCAGATCAGACGTGCATTCCGCCACGATTCTGGACCGACGCCTTGCAACCTATCAATGCCCCAAGCAAACATGTGGGCGGAGGCGCTCATGACCAAGGACAGATTGACGGCGTTCAGCGACGGCGTCTTCGCGATCATCATTACCATCATGGTCCTGGAACTGAAGGTTCCACACGGCGATGACCTGGCGGCGCTCTTCGGCCTCTGGCCGACATTCCTGAGCTATGTCCTCAGCTTCACCTTTGTCGCCATCTACTGGCACAACCATCATCACCTGCTTCATGCTGCGAAGGTCGTGAACGGCGCCGTCCTGTGGGCCAACACCCACCTGCTCTTCTGGCTGTCCATACTGCCCTTCGCCACCGGCTGGATGGGCGAGAACCATTTCGCACAATTGCCCGTGGCGACCTACGGCATTGCCCTGCTCATGCCCGGCATCGCCTACTACATCCTGCAGACCGTCATAGTCCGCGCCAATGGCTCGGATCAGACCCTGGCCAAGGCCCTGGGCGATGACTGGAAGGGCAAGCTGTCGCCGCTGATCTGCATACTCGGAACAGGCTTCGCCTTCGTCGACCCCAGGCTGGCTTGCGCGGTCTATGTCCTGCTCGCCTTGATGTGGCTGACTCCGGACCCAAGGATATCCAGGGCCCTGTCCAAAGGAGGGGCAGACTAGATCCGCAGGACCGTGGTCTCGACCACTGGGCGACGTCCCCAGATCCGGTGGCCAGCTTTCTTGATTGTACGCGACAAGGCCGTCTCGACCACATCGTCGAATTCCCGGTCGTCGCCTGACAGGCGTGACAGAGCTTTTTCCGCCTCCTCAGCCAGATCATCCAGCACTTCGTCCATGGGATAGTCGGCGTCGGCCGGCAGGCCTACGGCGCGCACCTGCGGCCCGGAAGCAATCTTGCCCCGTCCGTCCAGAACCACGGCGACGGTCAGAACACCGTTGAACGCCGCATGTCGGCGTTCGCGCAGGGCGTCGCCGTTCTCGGGTGTCAGGACGCCGCCGTCGACATAGATGCGGCCGGCAGGCACTTCATCGATGATCTCAGCCCGGCCCGGCGCCAGGCGGACCATATCGCCATTGCGCGGGGTGACCGTCTGGGGAACCTGAAGGTCTTCGGCGAAGGCGGCGTGTTCGAGCAAGTGGCGGCGCTCGCCATGGGTGGGGACGGCGATGGTCGGCCGGGCCCAGGCGTACATCTGCGCCAGTTCGTCCCGGCAGGGGTGGCCAGACACGTGAATGCCCGGATGGTCCCGCTCGGTGTAGAGGCGCACCCCCTGGTCGGCGAGGCGGTTCTGCAGGTTGCGGATCGGCACCTCATTGCCCGGAATGACCCGCGACGAGAAGACGACACTGTCCCCTGCCCCCAGCCGGACGCTCTGGTGCGTACCGTCAGCAATGCGGAAAAGGGCGGCACGAGGCTCGCCCTGGCTGCCCGTGCAGAGATAGAGGACCTTGTCCTTCGGAAACCCTGCAGCCTGGGCGTCGGTCAGGAAGTCCTTGATGTCGCTCATCAGGCCCACGGACTTGGCCGCAGCCGCCATGCGATGCATGGACCGGCCCACCAGGGCGACCCGCCGCCCCGCCGCTTCGGCCGCCCGGATCACAGAGTCCATGCGCGCCACATTGGAGGCGAAGCAGGCCACGGCGACCTTGCCTTTCAGGCCGGCGATCAGCTCCGTCATGGCGATGCGGACATCCGCCTCGGACCCGGCATGGCCGTCGACGAAGACATTGGTGGAGTCGCAGACCATGGCCAGGACGCCCTCATCCCCCAGCTTACGCAGGGCCGCATCGTCGGTGACGGCGCCCAGCAAGGGGTTGGGGTCGATCTTCCAGTCGCCGGTGTGCAGGACCGTGCCCAGGGGGGTGCGGATCGCCAGGCCATTGGGCTCCGGGATGGAGTGGGTCAGGGTGATGAGGTCGAGCTCGAACGGACCAAGGGAGATGTGCCCGTCCAGGGGGACCTCGGTGATGTGAGCCTCATCGGCCAGACCCTTTTCCCGCAGCTTCTCCCGCAGGAGGAAGGCCGTGAAGGGCGTCGCGTAGAGGGGCGCTTTCAGGCGGGGCCAGAGCCAGGCCACGGCGCCGATATGGTCTTCATGGGCGTGGGTCAGGACGATGCCGAGAATGTTCTTGGCGTGCTCTTCGATGAACTCGGGATCAGGCAGGATCAGCTCGACGCCCGGGGTCGTCTGGTCGCCAAAGGTGACGCCGAGATCGACGACGATCCACTTGCGGGCATGGGGCGGGCCGAAGCCATAGAGATTGAAGTTCATGCCGATCTCGTTGGATCCGCCCAGGGGCAGGAATACGAGTTCGTCGTCAGCTTTGAGTTTGGCCATTTATGCCTTGGGGGAGTTGCGCCTGTGGATTTCCAGCAGGCCGCGAATGGTGAGGTCGGGATCGAAATGATCAATGGTTTCGGTAGCGCCGTGAAACAGCGAGGCGACCCCGCCGGTGGCGATCACGGTCATGGGCTGCGGATGCTCCGCCTTGATCCTGGCGATCAGGCCTTCGATCAGGGCGATATAGCCCCAGAAGACCCCGGCCTGCATGGCGCCAACCGTGTCCTTGCCGATCACGCGGGCAGGCTTCTGGATGGCCACCCGGGGAAGTTTGGCCGCAGCAGCGTGCAGGGCTTCCATGGACAGATTGATGCCAGGCGCAATGACGCCTCCCTCGAATCCGCCGTCCGACGCGATGACGTCAAAGGTGGTGGCCGTTCCGCTGTCGATGACGATCAGGGGACCTGAATAGACCGCATGGGCGCCGATGGCGTTGACCAGCCGGTCAGCGCCGGCCTCGGACGGTTTGTCGATCCGCACCGGAATCCCCAGATCGGCATTCTCGCCAATGACCAGGGGCTCCACATGGAGATAGCGCCTGGCGAGATTGCGCAGATTGAAGATCGATTGCGGCACCACGCTGGAAATGATGCAGCCATCCAGCATGGAGAAGTTCAGCCCGGCCATGGCCAGGAGCTGGAACAGCCAGACGGCGTACTCATCCGCCGTGCGGCTGGAGTCCGTCGCCGCCCGCCATTGCGAGGTCCAGGTCTCGCCATCATGGATGGCGAAGAGGGTGTTGGTATTGCCTTGCTCGATCGCGAGAAGCATTCAGGCCCCCCCAAAGAAAATATCGCCGGCGGTTATGCGCAGAACAGCGCCATCGGCCAAGCGCAGCCGCAGGGCGCCGTCCGTATCCAGGCCCTCAGCCACACCCTTGTGGGTCTGGTTTGGCAGCCGCGCCTCGCAGGGCTGCCCCAGGCCATAGGCCCGGTCAGACCAGGCTTTCGCGATGGGTGAAAAGCCGGATCCCACCCAGAGGTTTCGCCAGAATTCAAAGCGTTCGACCAGGATGTTGAGCGCATCAAGGGCGCCAGGCGGCGGGCCGTTCAGGAGTTCCGCAAAGGCCATGGCCGGCCGCTCCGCATTTTCCGGAGCTTGGGCGAGATTTATCCCCATGCCGACCGCCAACCAGAGGGTTCCGTCATCACGGGCGCCGGATTCCACGAGGATTCCAGCGGCCTTCCGCCCCCCGACCATCAGATCATTGGGCCATTTCAATTGACCGGCGCCTTGCCCAAGATAGTGATCGGCCAGGTCTGCGGCTGCGAGAGCCGCTACGAAGGAAACCTGGGCTGCATCGCCCGGCGGAAGATGAGTACTGAAAAGGTGGGTCGCCGCAAGGTTGCCCGACACGGTTTCCCAGGTCCTCCCCCTACGCCCACGGCCTGCGGTCTGCACCTGCGCCGTAATCCACAGGGGCCCGAAATCCCCGGCCTCGGCGCGTCTCCGCGCCTCGCTGTTCGTGGAGTCCAGCTCGACGTAGGCCTCGATCCGTGGCGCGGCCACCTATTTGAGGCCGAACGCTGCAGCAGCCAGATGGGCCTGGGGATCGATGACGGTAAGGCCGATCAATGCGGCGACAGGTATCGTGAAGAGCGCTGCGGCAATGGCGATCGTCTTGGCGTCCATGGGCGGTTTGTCGGTCGCGCCGGCAGAGGCGTCGAACCACATGACCTTGATCAGGCGCAGATAGTAGAAGGCCGCAACCACACTGCCGACCAGACCGGCGATGGCCGCCCCCTGCAGGATGGGATCGGGCACCGCGATCGCCGCCTTGAACACGTAGATCTTGGCGAAGAAACCCGAAAAAGGCGGCAGGCCGAGGGCCGAGAGCGAAAAGGCCGTCATGGCCAAGGCTATACCCGGCTGTTCCTTGAATAGACCCGCCATGTCCTCGATGGTTTCCATGGACTTGCCCTGCCGGGACAGGGCGGTCAGGCAGGCGAAGAACCCCGTCACGTCGACGATGTAGAGAACCATGAAGACCATCATGGCCTGGACGCCTTCGGCATTGCCGGCTGCGAGACCCAGAATGGCGTAACCAACGTTGGCGATGGAGGAATAGGCCCAAAGACGCTTGAGGTTGCTCTGGGCAAGACCCGCAAAGGCGCCGACCGCAATGGAAGTCAGGGCCAGGATGATCAGCACCTGCCGCCACTGGGCGATGGCGCCCGGGAAGCATTCGTAGAGAACCCGGGCGAACAGCACCATGGCGGCCAGCTTGGGCGCGCCTGCGAAGAACCCGACAACCGGGGTTGGAGCGCCCTCATAAACGTCCGGAGTCCACATGTGGAAGGGCGCAGCTGAGACCTTGAAAGCCAGGCCGCAGATCAGGAAGATCAGGCCGAACAGGACGCCCGTCTGCGCGCCCTGGTGGACGGCGGCGGCGATGTCCTCGAACCGGGTCGAGCCCGCGAAGCCATAGATCAATGAGGCGCCATACAGCAGCATGCCCGAAGACAGGGCCCCGAGGACGAAATACTTCAGGCCCGCTTCAGAGGCCTTCAGATTGTCCCGGTACATGGCCGCCAGCACATAGAGCGCCAGGGACTGGAGTTCGATGCCGATATAGAGGGCGATCAGATCGCCGGCGCTGACCATCATGCCCATGCCCAGGGCGGCCAGCAGGATCAGGACGGGGAATTCGAAGGTCGCAGCGCCCTTGCGGGCGAACCAGTTGCCTCCCAGCGGAATGGCTGCCGCACTCGCCAGATAGATGGCGACGCCGGCATAGCCTGCTGCGGCGTCCGCCTTCAAACTACCGGAAAAGGCGATCCCCCGCGGCCCCAGGGCTGAGATGATGGCCGCAGAGATCAGGGCGCAGAACGCCACGAACCCGATCGAGTCCGTCGCCTTTGGATTGAAGGCGCCGACTACGAGAAGGACAAGAGCTGAAACTGCGAGAAGCAGTTCTGGAAAAGCCAGGACAAGATCGATCAGCATAGGCCCCCCCTAAGCGCCGGAAAACGCGTGGTAGGCCGAAACCAGATGGTCGACCGAAGCTTGGGTGATTTGGAAAACAATGCCCGGCTGGAAGCCGAGATAGAGTGTCGACAGGATCAACGGGGTGAAGATGATCACCTCGCGCATGTCCAGATCGGTGATGCTGGCCAGGGCAGGATTGGTCATCTCGCCGAACACGGTCCGCCGATAGAGGCTGAGGGCGTAGACGGCCGAGAAGATCACCCCGGTCGCCGCCACGAGGGCCGTCCAGGTTGAGGCGCGGTAGGCCCCCGTCATGGTCATAATCTCGCCGACAAAGCCTGACGTGCCTGGAAGGCCGACATTGCCCATGGTGAAGAGCATGAAGACTGCCGCATACCAGGGCATGCGGTTCACCAGGCCGCCATAGAAGGCGATCTCGCGGGTGTGCATGCGGTCATAGACCACGCCGACGCAGAGGAAGAGCGCACCGGAAATCACCCCGTGGCTGAGCATCTGGAAGATGGCGCCCTGGACGCCGATGGCGTTGCCCGAGAAGATTCCCATGGTCACGAAGCCCATGTGGGCCACCGAGGAATAGGCGATCAGCTTCTTGATGTCAGTCTGACGGAAGGCGACCAGCGAGGTGTAGACAATGGCGATGACGCTCAGGGCGAAGACCAGGGGCGTGAAGGTCGCCGAGGCCTCCGGGAACATGGGCAGGGAGAAGCGAAGGAAGCCGTAGCCACCCATCTTCAGCAGGATGCCGGCAAGGATGACCGAGCCCGCCGTCGGCGCTTCCACGTGGGCGTCCGGCAGCCAGGTATGCACCGGCCACATGGGCATCTTCACCGCGAAGGAGGCGAAGAAGGCCAGCCACAACCAGGTCTGGAGCCAGGGCGCGAACTTGTAGGTCATCAACTCGGGAATGGAGCTGGTGCCCGAGACGCTGATCATGGCCAGAATGGCCGCCAGCATCAGGACAGAGCCCAGCAGGGTGTAGAGGAAGAACTTGAAGGCCGCATAGACCCGGCGCTTGCCGCCCCAGATCCCGATGATCAGGAACATGGGCACAAGGCCGAACTCGAAGAAGGTATAGAAAAGCACCAGATCCATGGCGCAGAAGACGCCGATGACCAGGGTCTCGAGAACCAGGAAGGCGATCAGGTATTCAAGGACCCGGGTCTCGATGGACTTCCACGAGGCCAGGATACAGATCGGCATCAGGAAGGCGGTCAGCAGGACGAAGAGCACCGAAATGCCGTCCACGGCCATGGCGTAGTGCAGACCTGCAAACCACGGAATGTTCTCGACGAACTGGAAGCCTGGATTGGCGCGATCGAATTGCGCCGTCAGGACTACCGACAGGGCCAGGGTCGCCAGAGTGGTCAGCAGGGCTACCCACTTGGCCGTTTCGACGGTCCGTGCGTCGTCAGCCTTGCCGAGCACGCGCAGGCCCAGGATCGCCGCCACGCCCGCGAGGGGGGCGTAGGTGATGAGGGAAAGAATACCGAGCATCAGGTCGCCCTCCCCTATGCCTGCCAGGCCCACAGCGCGAAGGACAGAAGTCCCGCCACGCCGAGGAGCATTACGAAGGCATAGTGATAGACATATCCGGTCTGGACCTTGCCCATGCGCTTGCCGAGATTGAGGGACAGGGCCGAGACGCCGTCGGGGCCAAGGCCGTCAATGAGCTTCTGATCCCCGCCCTTCCAGAACAGGTCACCCAGGAATTTCGCGGCCTTCACGAAGGTCGCCTCATAAAGCTCATCAAAGTACCACTTGTTGTAGAGGAAGCTCCAGAGCAGGCCCTTACGCGCAGCGATCCGGGCGCCCATGCCTTCTTTCAGGATGTAGACGTAATAGGCGATCAGCAGACCACTGGTCGAAACCACCAGAGGCAGCCACAGCACCCAGGTCGGCGAGTGATGGGCATGCTCGAGAATGTGGTTGGTCGGGGCATTGAAGATGGCGCCCTTCCAGAATTCGTTGCGTTCCTCGCCAACGAACTTCTCGACGAAGGCAAAGCCCGCAAACACCGCCCCGAAGGACAGCAGGATGATCGGGATCAGCATGGAGAGCGGGCTCTCATGGGGCTTGTGATCATGGCCGTGGTCGTCATGACCGTGGTCTGTGTGGGCTGCATGGTCATCGTGACCGTGAGCCGCGTGGTCGTCATGGGCCGCATGAGCGCCCCATTTGGCAGTGCCATGGAAGGTCATGAAGGCCAGACGCCAGGAATAGAAGGCCGTCAGTCCAGCTGCGAAGATGCCCACGAAGAAGGCGAAATAGGCCACGCCACCATACTGTTGGCCGGCCGCGAAGGCCGCCTCGATGATGGTGTCCTTGGAATAGAAGCCGGCGAAGCCCAGTTCAACCCCTGGTATACCCACCCCGGTGATGGCCAGGGTGCCGATGGTCATGACCGCATAGGTGATGGGCATGAGTTTCCAGATGGCGCCCATCTTCCGCATGTCCTGCTCGTGATGCATGCCGTGGATCACCGAGCCGGCGCCCAGGAACAGCAGGGCCTTGAAGAAGGCGTGGGTGAACAGGTGGAACATGGCCGCCTGATAGGCGCCGACGCCCGCCGCGAAGAACATGTAGCCCAGCTGCGAACAGGTCGAATAGGCGATGACCCGCTTGATGTCGTTCTGGGCCAGACCCACCGTCGCGGCGAACAGGGCCGTCACGGCGCCGATCAGGGTGACAATCTGCTTGGCGACAGGGGCATACTCGAAGAGGGGCGAGAGCAGGCAGACCATGTAGACACCAGCCGTCACCATGGTGGCGGCGTGGATCAGGGCCGACACCGGCGTCGGGCCCTCCATCGCGTCAGGAAGCCAGGTGTGCAGGAAGAACTGGGCTGACTTGCCCATGGCGCCGACGAACAGCAGGGCGCAGGCCAGATCGATGGCCGACCAGTTCTGCCCGAGGAAGGGCCAGGTCTTGCCGGCGAACTCCTGGACGCGCGGGAAGATCTCGGCGAACTCGATGGTGCCGAACATCCAGTAGACCGTCATGATCCCCAGGGCGAAACCGAAGTCCCCTACCCGGTTGACCACAAAGGCCTTGATGGAGGCTGCATTGGCCGAAGGCTTGTGGAACCAGAAGCCGATCAGCAGGTAACTGGCCAGACCCACCCCTTCCCAGCCGAAGAACAGCTGCATGAAGTCCGCCGCCGTCACCAGGGACAGCATGGCGAAGGTGAAGAGCGAGAGGTAGGCGAAGAACCGCGGACGCGACGGGTCTTCGGCCATGTAGCCCCAGCTGTAGACGTGGACCAGGGCCGAGACCGTCGTCACGACAATCAGCATGACCGCCGACAGACCATCCAGCCGCAGGGACCAGTTGGACTGGAAGTCGCCCACATGGATGAAGGGGGCGATCTGCAGGGTGAAGGGCTCCAGCCCGCCCCAGGTCCATTGGGCGAAGATCGTCCAGGACAGGAGGCAGGAAAGGATCAGGAAGCCCGTAGTAACAGCCTGAGACGCGAAGTCGCCAATGCGGCGGCCGAACAGGCCGGCCACCATGGCGGCGAAAAGGGGGCCAAAAACGATGACCGGAAGAAGGGACTGTGCCTGCATGCGCCTAGCCCTTCATCACGGAGACGTCGTCCACGGCGATGTCGCCGCGGTTGCGGAAGAAGGTGACCAGGATGGCAAGACCCACAGCCGCCTCTGCAGCGGCCACGGTCAGGACGAACATGGCGAAGATCTGGCCTGTGATGTCGTGCAGATAGGCCGAGAACGACACCAGGTTGATGTTCACCGCCAGCAGGATGAGCTCCACCGACATCAGGATGACGATGATGTTCTTGCGGTTCACGAAGATCCCGAAGACCCCGATAGTGAACAGGATCGCCGCGACGGCCAGATAATGGGCAAGACCTATGGTCATTCGGAAATCCCCTGGCCGGGTTTGATGTCTGTTACGCGCATGCCGGTCTTGGGGCTCCGCGCCACCTGATCGGCTATGACCTGACGGCGAACGCCCGGCTTGTGGCGCAGGGTCAGGGTGATGGCCCCAATCATGGCGACCAGCAGAACCAGACCCGCAGCCTGGAAGAAGTAGGCATATTGTGTGTAGAGCACCTGGCCGATGGTCTCGGTATTGCTGATATAGCCAAGCGAGGCTTCCGGATTGGCGTTGCCGGCGGCCGCGCCCTTGGAGGCGACCGTGGCGCTCACTGCCACCATTTCAAAGGCCAGCAGCCCGGCGACCAGCGCCCCAAGCGGCATGTAGCGGGCGAAACCCTGCCGCAGGGCGGTGAAGTCCACATCCAGCATCATGACGACAAACAGGAACAGCACCGCCACGGCGCCCACATAGACGACCACCAGAAGCATGGCGAGGAACTCGGCGCCGAGCAGGACGAAGAGCCCCGCCGCCGAGAAAAAAGACAGGATCAGGAACAGGACCGAGTGGACCGGATTGCGGGCTGACACCACGCAAAAGGCCGACACTATGGTCACTGTCGCCAGCAGATAGAAAGCGATCGCCTGCAAGGCCACTTGTCTGCGCCCCTCAAATCCATGCCGCCTGTCGGAGTGACAGGCTGAGCGTTCAGTCGTTCAGATCCGCCTGCCGCGTTTAGCGGTAGGGCGCATCCAGTTCGAGATTCTTAGCAATTTCCCGCTCCCAACGATCCCCGTTATCGAGCAGGCGTTCCTTGTCGTAGTAGAGTTCTTCCCGTGTCTCCACGGCGAATTCGATGTTCGGCCCTTCGACAATGGCGTCCACTGGACAGGCCTCCTGGCACAGACCGCAATAGATGCATTTGACCATGTCGATGTCGTATCGGGTCGTCCGGCGGCTGCCGTCCTCCCGGGGTTCGGCCTCGATGGTGATGGCCTGGGCCGGGCAGATGGCTTCACAAAGCTTGCAGGCGATGCAGCGCTCTTCACCATTGGGATAGCGCCGCAGGGCGTGCTCGCCCCGGAAACGAGGCGACTGGGGGCCGCGCTCGTTCGGATAGATCACCGTCGCCTTGGGGCGAACCATATAGACCATGGCCATGCCCAGGGCGCCGAAAAAGTCGGACAAGGCCGCGCCCCGCACCACCTGTGAGATGCGCTTCATCATGGCTTTTTCCTGCACTCATAGGCGGACGACCTCTGTGGGTCGCCATCGGTCTTCAGTACCAGAACCTCGCCCTTGTCCGCGCAGGCGGCCCGGGCGATCTTGAGGGTGTCATAGGTCGCCACATCGCCATTGTCGCCGGCGGTGGCGCAGCCAGACATCAAGGCGCAGGCGATGGTGAGGGCGGCGATCCGGATCATGCGGACACCAGCCAGAAGACTTTCCAGCCCGCCACGAGGACCACAGCGATACCCGAGATCGGCAGGAAGACCTTCCAGCCCAGGCGCATCAGCTGGTCATAGCGATAGCGAGGGACCACAGCCTTCACCATGGCGAACATGAAGAAGAAGAAGCAGATCTTCACCGAAAACCAGAAGAGGCCGTAAAAGCCCTGGGCGATCGGTCCCCACTTGTGAACGAAGTCGAAGTCGATCGGGGCCTGCCATCCGCCGAAGAACAGGATGGAGATCATGGCGCACATCAGGACGATGCTCACCAGTTCGCCGATCATGAACAGCAGGAAGGGGCTGGAGGAATATTCCACCTGATATCCGGCCACGAGCTCGGATTCCGCTTCCGGAAGGTCGAAGGGCGGACGGTTGGTTTCAGCCAGGGCCGAGATGAAGAAGATCACCGCCATGGGCACCATGATCACGCTGAGGGCGAGATTGTTCAGGCCATGGCCGCCGCCGAACACGTTCCAGTTCCAGAAGCCGCCGGCCTGATGCTCGACAATCCCGCCCAGGCTCATGGTTCCGGTCAGCAGGATCACGGTGATAATCACGAAGCCGATGGAGACTTCATAGCTGACCATCTGCGCTGCGGACCGCAGGCTTCCCAGGAAGGGATATTTCGAGTTGGAGGCCCAGCCGCCCATGATGATGCCGTACACACCAAGGGAGGAAATGGCGAAGAGGTAGAGGACACCCACATTGATATTGGCGACCACCCAGCCCGGGGCGAAGGGGATCACCGCCCAGCCCACCAGGGCCAGTGAGAAGGTCAGGACCGGCGCCAGAAGGAAGACGAACTTGTCGGCCCCGTCCGGAATGATGATTTCCTTCAGGATGAACTTGAGCAGGTCGGCAAAGGACTGAAGCAGGCCAAAGGGACCCACCACATTCGGCCCTTTGCGCATCTGGACCCCGGCCCAGATCTTGCGGTCGGCCAGCATGAAGAATGCCAGGGCCACCAGCAGGGGCAGGACCACCAGCATGATCTGCCCAAGGGTGATCAGGGTCCATCCGAGGGGCGTGGCCCAGAAGGTGTTCGCGCCCATGGCCCTACTCCGCCGCGATCTTGGCGGCGCCCGAAGCCTGGGCGGCGCACTCGGCCATCGTCACGCTGGCGCGGGCGACGGGGTTGGTCAGATGGAAGGCCTTGATCGGGCTTGCGAAGGGCTGGTCCGCGACCTCGCCTTTTGCGCCAATGGCGGTGAGGTCAGTGCTGGCGCCGCTGGGGGCATGATCGATGCGGCCCAGAACCGGATGGTCGGTGAACAGCCTGGCCCGCAATTGGGCAAGACTGTCGTAAGGCAGGGTTTGGCCAACACGCTCGGACAGGGCCCGCAGGATTGACCAGTCTTCCCGGGCTTCGCCCTTGGGGAAGACCGCCTTCTGACCCATCTGGACCCGGCCCTCGGTATTCACATAAAGGCCGTCCTTTTCGGTGTAGGCGGCGCCTGGCAGGATCACGTCGGCCTTGTGGGCGCCTGCGTCCCCATGGGTGCCCAGATAGACCGTAAATGCAGTGGACTTCGAGAGATCAACTTCGTCAGCGCCCAGCAGGAACAGCACGTCCAGGGCGCCCTTGGCGACCATTTCAGAAGCTGACTTTCCGCCCTCGCCCGGGACAAAGCCCAGATCCAGACCGCCGACCCGGGCGGCCGCAGAATGCAGGACGTTCCATGTCATGTTGTAGGTCTTCGCAACGCCTGCGGCGGCGGCTGCAACAGCAGAGCCGTCCGCCCTGGCCAGGGCTCCGGCGCCCAGGATGATGGCGGGCGACTTGGCCGCCTTCAGAGCCTTGACGAATTCGGACTTGGACTTGGTCAGCCCAGTCAGCGTAGCCGGACCAGCGCCGAGATACTCATAGCCATAGGTCAGGTCAGCCTGCTCGCCGATCACGCCGATGGTCAGGGCGCCGGCCAGCCAGCGCTTGCGCAGGCGGGCGTTGAGAACCGGGGCTTCCACCCGGGGATTGGTCCCGACCAGCAGGATGACGTCGGCGTCTTCAATGCCGGCGATCGTCGAATTGAACAGCCAGCTTTCCCGCGGACCATCTCCCAGGGCCATGCCGTCCTGACGGCAATCCAGACTGGTGACGCCCAGGGCCGAGAACAGGTCCTTGGTCGCCTTCATGGACTCGACGTCCTGAAGGTCGCCAGCGATGGTGCCGATCTTTTCAGGCTTGGCGGCCTTCAGCTTCTCTGCGACCAGTCCAAGGGCCTCAGCCCAGGTAGCTGCGCGCAGCTTGCCGGCTTCACGGATATAGGGGCGATCCAGACGCTGGCGGGACAGGCCGTCCACGGCATAGCGCGTCTTGTCGCTGATCCACTCCTCGTTGATCTCTTCGTTCAGTCGCGGCAGCACCCGCAGGACGGCGGCGCCACGACTGTCGACCCGAATGGCCGAGCCCAGGGCGTCCATGACGTCGACGCTCTCGGTCTTTTTCAGTTCCCAGGGCCGCGCATTGAAGGCGTAGGGCTTGGAGGTCAGGGCTCCGACCGGGCAGAGGTCGATCACATTGGCCGAAAGCTCGGAAGCTACCGCCTTGCCAAGATAGGTCGTGATTTCAACATCTTCGCCGCGGGAAATGAGACCGATGTCCGGCACGCCAGCCACTTCGGTGATGAAGCGGACGCAGCGGGTGCACTGAATGCAGCGGGTCATCACCGTCTTGATGAGCGGGCCCATGGCCTTTTCTTCGACGGCGCGCTTGTCGCCGCCATAGCGGCTGTCATCGCGGCCATAACCGACAGACTGGTCCTGCAGGTCGCACTCGCCGCCCTGGTCGCAGATCGGACAGTCCAGTGGGTGGTTCAGCAGCAGGAATTCCATCACCCCTTCCCTGGCCTTCTTGACCATGGGGGTGTTGGTGAAGATCTCATTGCCCTCGGCGGCCGGCAGGGCGCAGGAGGCCTGGGGCTTTGGCGGGCCGGGTTTCACCTCGACCAGACACATGCGGCAATTGCCGGCGATGGACAGGCGCTCATGATAGCAGAAGCGCGGAATCTCTTCCCCGGCCAGTTCCGCAACCTGCAGAACCGTCATGCCGGGTTCGAACTCGACCTCGACGCCGTTGACCTTGGCTATTGGCATCCGCCCTACTCCGCCGCACGCAGGGTCGCGCCCTGCACATGCGGTTTGCCCGCGCGATAATTGGTGATGCGTTCTTCAACTTCGTGACGGAAGTGACGGAACAGACCCTGGATTGGCCAGGCCGCGGCGTCGCCGAGACCGCAGATGGTGTGGCCTTCCACCTGGCTGGCGACGTCAAGGAGCATGTCGATCTCCTTCATCTCCGCCTCGCCGGTGGCCATGCGTTCCATGATCCGCCACATCCAGCCCGTGCCCTCGCGGCAGGGGGTGCACTGTCCACAGCTCTCATGCTTGTAGAAGTACGAGGCGCGGGCAATGGCCTTCACCAGGTCCGCATCCTTGTCCATGACGATCATGGTGGCGGTGCCAAGGCCCGACCTGCGGGACGCCAGGTCGTCGAAGTCCATCAGGGCTTCTTCGGCTTCCGCCGCCGGGATCATCCGCATGGAAATGCCGCCCGGAATGACCGCCTTCAGATTGCCCCAGCCGCCGCGCACACCACCGAAGTGATCCTCGATCAGCTTGCGCATGGGAATGGACATGGTCTCTTCCACCACGCAGGGCTTGTTCACATGCCCGGAGGCCGCCATCAGCTTGATGCCGGAATTCTTGGGTCGGCCAAAACCTGCAAACCAGCCTGCGCCACGACGCAGGATCGAACCGACAACCGCGATCGACTCAACATTATTGATGGTGGTCGGCGCGCCATAGATGCCGGCGCCGGCCGGAAATGGCGGCTTCAAACGGGGCTGGCCCTTCTTGCCTTCCAGGCTTTCCATGAGGGCCGTCTCGTCGCCGCAGATATAGGCGCCGCCCCCGTGGTGAACGAACAGGTCGAAGTCCCAGCCGTGGACATTGCCCTTGCCGATCAACTTGGCCGCATAGGCCTGCTTGATGGCGGCTTCCAGGCGTTCGCGCTCCTGCACGTACTCACCACGGACATAGATATAGGCCGTGTGGGCGCGGATGGCGTAGCTGGCGATCAGGCAGCCTTCGATCAACAGGTGCGGATCATTGCGGATGATCTCGCGGTCCTTGCAGGCGCCTGGCTCGGACTCATCGGCGTTGACCACCAGATAGTGCGGCCGCTCGCTCTCCTGCTTGGGCATGAAGGTCCACTTCAGACCGGTCGGAAAGCCGCCGCCGCCGCGACCGCGCAGGCCCGACTCCTTGATCTGCTCGCAGATCCATTCCGGGGTCTGCCCCAGGATTTCACGGGTCGCGTTCCAGCAACCGCGCACCTTGGCGCCCTCCAGGCCCCAGTCATGGAGACCGTAGAGGTTGGTGAAGATCCGGTCCTTGTCTTCCAGTATGCCGACCACGATCCCCTAGTCTCCCTGCTTCGCACGGCGCAGGCCGGCGATGAACCAGATATTGGCCGCAAACCCGACGATGACGGCAGCGCCGAACACCACCCAGTAGGCGCTTTGATTGAGGGTTGTTGCCGCGTAGGCCGCCCCTGCAGCAACGGCGGTCGCCAGGCCATCGATACCGACCATGGCCACCATCCGCCCCTTCGCACTCGAAAGATCGATCATGGCGCAGGCGCCTTGGGCTTGCGGGCCTTGGGTTCGGCGTTGGGCAGGGACTTGATCGGCTTGGCGCGGGATCCGTCATAGAGCGACGGATCGACCAGGACCAGCGGTCCGCCCTCGGGCGCCGAGCCCTGGCGCTTGATGTAGGAACCGGGCTTGGGCTTCTTGCCGGCTGCGAAGTCATCCAGGATGGCCTCGAAGCTCTCCGCCGTCAGGTCTTCGTAGTAATAGTCATTGATGGCGGCCATGGGGGCGTTGGAGCAGGCGCCCATGCACTCCACTTCCTGCCAGTAGAACTTGCCGTCGGCGCTGATGTGTTCTCGATTGCCGAACTTCTTCTGGCAGACCGAGAGCAGGTCCCCTGCCCCCCGAAGCTGGCAGGGGGTGGTGCCGCAGACCTGTACCAGGGCGTGAGTGCCAACCGGCTCCAGCATGAACATGGTGTAGAAGGTGGCGACCTCATAGACCCGGATGACCGGCATGCTCAGGGTCTCGGCGACCACGCGAAGCGCAGGCTCGGACACCCAGCCCTCCTGCTTCTGGACCAGCCACAACAGCGGAATGACCGCCGACTGCTGACGGCCAGCGGGATATTTCGCCATCCACACCTTGACCTCTTTGAGGGTCGCCGGGGTGAAGGCGAAGCTTGCGGGCTGATTTGCGGCTAGGCGACGAACGCTCAAGGGACGGGCCTCACTTCACAAAGTCGACGCGGACGATCTTCGCGTCCGAAACGGTGTAGATCGCGGCCACCTCGAAGGTGTCTCCGCCCGGCGCACGAAGCACGCGCTCATGGTCGATGACCCGGGCGCCGACCGCGACGCGGTTCAACAGATCCGCCTTGTTCTGCGGGAAGTCGGCGAACAGCTTGGCGTGGCGGGCCTTGATGGCCTCAATGCCCTGGGCGGTCACGGCGCCGTTGAAATCGGCCAGGACCGCATCGTCTGCATAGTACGAGCAGAAGGCTTCCAGATCCTGGCTGTTATAGGCGTCGAACTGACGGTCTACGACATCGAACGGCGTGATGCAGGCAGGCGCGCTCATCGGTCCACCTCACCGAACACGATATCCAGAGAGCCCAGAACCGCAGAGACATCGGCCAGCATATGGCCGCGGTTCATCCAGTCCATGGCCGACAGGTGGGCGAAGCCCGGCGCGCGGATCTTGCAGCGATAGGGCTTGTTGGTGCCATTGCTGACCAGATAGACGCCGAATTCGCCCTTGGGGGCCTCGACAGCGGCGTAGATCTCGCCTTCCGGGGTCCGGAAGCCTTCGGTGTAGAGCTTGAAGTGATGGATGAGGGCTTCCATGGAGCGCTTCATCTCACCGCGACGGGGCGGCGCGACCTTGTTGTCCGAGGTCATGACCGGTCCGGGCGTCTTCTTCAGACGATCCACGCACTGGATGATGATCTTGGCGCTCTCACGCATTTCCTGCATGCGGCAGAGATAGCGGTCATAGCAGTCGCCATTGAGTCCGATGGGAATGTCGAACTCGAGGTCGTTATAGCATTCATAGGGCTGGGACCGACGAAGATCCCACTCAATACCCGATCCCCGGACCATGACGCCGGAGAAGCCCCATGCCAGGGCCTGCTCCTTCGAGACCACGCCGATATCGACGTTCCGCTGTTTGAAGATGCGGTTGCCGGTGATCAGCTTGTCGATATCCGCCAGCGGGCGGGCGAAGGCCTTCGCCCAGGCGCCGATATCGTCGATCAGGGATTCCGTCAGGTCCTGGTGGACACCGCCCGGACGGAAATAGTTGGCGTGGAGACGCGCACCGCAGGCGCGCTCATAGAACACCATCAGCTTTTCGCGCTCTTCAAAGCCCCACAATGGCGGGGTCAGGGCGCCGACGTCCATGGCCTGGGTAGTCACGTTCAGCAGGTGGTTCAGAACCCGGCCGATCTCGCAATACATGACCCGGATCAGCTGGGCGCGGATCGGAACCTCAACTCCCAGCAGGCGCTCGATCGCCAGGCAGAAGGCATGCTCCTGGTTCATCGGCGCCACATAGTCGAGGCGGTCGAAATAGGCGATGTCCTGGAGGTAGGTCCGGTACTCCATCAGCTTTTCGGTGCCGCGATGCAGCAGGCCGATGTGCGGATCGACCCGCTCGACCACTTCACCGTCCAGCTCGAGCACCAGACGTAGAACGCCATGGGCCGCAGGGTGCTGGGGACCGAAATTGATGTTGAACTTGCGGACTGGTGTTTCCGGAACCGCCGGTGTCTGGGAGGCGTCGTCAGCCATTATTTCGCCTCCGCCTTGTCATCGCCGGGCAGGACGTAATCAGCGCCCTCCCACGGAGAGAGGAAGTCCCAGTTGCGGTATTCCACCGATTTCACCGGCTCATAGACAACGCGCTTGAGCTCGTCGTCATAGCGCAGCTCCACATAGCCGGACATGGGGAAGTCCTTGCGCAGGGGATGCCCGTGGAAACCGTAGTCAGTCAGGATCCGCCGCAGGTCGTCATGGCCGTCGAAGAAGACGCCATACATGTCGAAGGCTTCCCGCTCATACCAGTTGGCATTGGGATAGACGCCACTGACTGTGTCGACCGGGGTGTCTTCATCGGTCTGGACCTTGAGCCGCAGGCGAAGGTTCTTGGTCAGGGACAGCAGGTGATAGACCACGTCAAAGCGCAGGGCCCGATCGGGATAATCCACGGCGGTCAGGTCGATCAGTTGCTGGAAGCCGAACTTGTCCCGCAGAAGGGTCAGGGCCGACACGATCTTGTCAGCCGGACCGGTCAGGGTCAGGTCGCCAAATGCAAAGGTCGCGCCGGTGACGGCGCCCTTGCTGGCCTTGACGATCTTGTCGCCCAGGGTCAGCAGCTGGTCTTCGGTGGCGGGCCAGCTCATCGTTCGATGGTCCCCGTGCGGCGGATCTTCTTCTGCAGCTGCAGGACGCCATAGACCAGGGCCTCGGCGGTAGGCGGGCAACCTGGAACATAGATGTCCACCGGAACGATCCGGTCACAGCCGCGCACCACGGAATAGCTGAAATAGTAATAGCCGCCGCCATTGGCGCAGGAGCCCATGGAGATCACATAGCGGGGCTCGGGCATCTGGTCGTAGACCTTGCGCAGGGCCGGAGCCATCTTGTTGCACAGGGTGCCGGCGACAATCATCACGTCGGACTGGCGCGGGCTGGCGCGGGGGGCGAAGCCGTAGCGCTCCAGATCGTAGCGCGGCATGGAGGCATGCATCATTTCCACGGCGCAGCAGGCCAGACCAAAGGTCATCCACATGAGCGAGCCCGTGCGCGCCCAGGTGATCAGGTCGTCCGAAGCCGCCGTGATGAAACCCTTGTCCGCCAGGGTCTGGGAAATCCCGTCAAAGAAAGGGTCGTGGGCCTTGGGATCATATCCCTCAACCGTCGACCGGCCGGCGGAGCCGGCAGGAACGATTACTCCCATTCCAGGGCTCCCTTTTTCCATTCGTAGATGAAGCCGACCGTCAGCACGCCCAGGAAGGTCACCATGGACCAGAAGGCGAAGACCACCTGGTCATGCGGCAGGTGCATGAGGCTGACCGCCCAGGGGAAGAGGAAGGCCACTTCCAGGTCGAAGATGATGAAGAGGATCGACACCAGGTAGAACCGCACGTCGAACTTCATCCGCGCGTCATCGAAGGCATTGAAGCCGCACTCGTAGGACGACATCTTTTCCGGATCCGGCGCGCTGGGCGCGAACAGGGCCGAGGCGATGATGAACACCAGGGCGATCAACGTGGAGATCCCCAGGAAGATCACGATGGGCAGGTACTGCAGGAGAAAGGCGGTCATGGAATCCCCAAAGGAGTCGCGCGTTCTTCTAGACCAGCCTTTCGCCGGGTTCAAACACCGGTTTGCCCCTTTGGAAAATCGTTTGGCCCAGATTGTTTATGACGCCGAGTCTGTCGGGATTTCGACCCTTTGCTCACAGAAAAAGCGTCTGAAATCGCACAATTCAAACTCGACCGTTGACACGATTCCGGTCGGGACCTATCAGACGCCCCTCGCGTCGTCGCGAGCATCTATGCGGATGTAGCTCAGTTGGTTAGAGCGCCGGCCTGTCACGCCGGAGGTCGCGGGTTCAAGTCCCGTCATTCGCGCCACTTCTTCCAGACATTCAAATGCGTCTATGGCCCAGCCGGGGCTGAGCCCCCGTGTTCAGAGGGCGGTGGCGCGATCCGGGAACTTGGGTGTGCATGAGCGGTAGAATTCCGCCAGGATCTTCATGTCGGCCTCGTAGTCGCCACTGGCCATGAGCGCCGGGCCCAGGCCGACGACCTTGCGCTTGTAGTCCATCATGCCGCAGACCATGGGCACGCCTGCGCCCAGAGCAATATGATAGAAGCCGGTCTTCCATTGCCGGGCCTTGCCCCGCGTACCTTCCGGCGCAATGGTCAGCATGAATTCATCGCGCCTGGCGAATTCAGCGATCATGGCGTCGACCACATTGTGCGAAGCTGACCGGTCCACTGGAACCCCGCCCAGGTCGCGCATGGCCTTTGCCAGTGGCCATCGGAACAGCGAATCCTTGCCCATGAAGCTGAGATCGAGGTTGAGGCCGTCTGTCGCCCCCATGAAATAGACGAAGTCCCAGTTGCTGGTGTGCGGGGCGGCTATGACCACAAACTTCCGCGGCATGGGCGCAGAGCCTTCCACGGTCCAGCCCTGGCGCTTGAACCAGGCGACAAGGGTCCAGCGTATGACCCGGGCCAGCCAACCCATCTTGCGTTGCGTCTTGAAGCTCGGGTCAGGGCTCGGCATCTGGCGTTCAGTCTCGCATTTGTTCTGGACAAACAGACAGGCGACCATGCCTGACAGGTCAAGTGTTTTCCCTTTGGGGCAAGGGCAAACCCTCCCCTGTTCTACGTCCATCCGGATCGGACGGATGCACGGGCAAACGGTCGCCTAGGCCGGAATTCGCACCATCAGCTGCTCATAGCCCTTCACGAAGCTTGATCGGACCCGCACGGGCTCATCGAGGACCTCGATCTTCGGGAACCGCTTCAGCACCTCTTCCCAGACCGTGCGCAGCTGCATTTCTGCCAGACGGTTGCCGACGCAGCGGTGGATGCCGAAACCGAAGCTCAGGTGCTGGCGGGGCCGTTCCCGGTCGATGATGAACCTGTTGGGTTCCGGAATGGCGCGTTCGTCCCGGTTGCCCGAGACATACCACATGACGACCTTGTCGCCCTTCTTGATGGTCTTGCCGCCCAGTTCCACGTCCCGCAGGGCCGTCCGCCGCATGTGGGCCAGAGGGGTCTGCCACCGGATGATTTCCGGCACCAGTGAGGTGACCAGATCATGGTTGGCCATGAGCTTGTCGTACTGGTCGGGGTTCTGGCTAAGGGCCAGCAGTCCGCCGGTGAGCGAATTGCGGGTGGTGTCATTACCGCCGACGATCAGCAGGATCACGTTTCCCAGATACTCGTCAGGGGTCATGTTCCGGGTGGCCTCGCTGTGGGCCATCATGGAAATCAGGTCCCCGGTCTGTGGCAGGTTCACCCGCTCGTTCCAGAGCCGGGTGAAATAGGCCAGACATTCCATGAGTTCAGCCTGCCGCTCCTCCTCGGTCTCCACCAGACCGCCTTTGTAAGGAATGGTGGTGGCGACATCCGACCACCGGGTCAGCTTGCGACGCTCCTCAAAGGGGAAGTCGAACAGGGTCGCCAGCATCTGGGTGGTCAGTTCGATGGACACCCGCTCGACCCAGTTGAAGGGCTCGCCAATGGGCAGGTTGTCCAGGATCTGGCAGACCCGCTCACGGATGATCGGCTCCATGTTATGCAGGTTCGTCGGCGAAACGATTGGGCTGACCGCCTTCCGCTGCTCATCGTGCCGCGGAGGGTCCATGGCGATGAAGCTGGGGCGGCGCAGGTCGGGCCGGGCGTCGCGGATGGTGATCCCGCCCAGGGCGGCGTCAGATGAGAAGGCGCCGTGGTTTGTATCCACCGCCATGATGTCCTCATAGCGGGTCACCGACCAGTAAGGACCAAACTCGCTGTCCCGGCACCAGTGGACCGGGTCTTCGGCGCGAAGGCGTTCGAAATAGGCCCAGAAGCCGTTGTTGAGGAAGAGCTCGGGATCGCCCGGATTGATGTCTTCCAGGGGCATGGAATAGGCCCGTGCGCGGGCTTCGTCCTCAAGCTTCATTGCGCCGTCGGCCATGTCCTGTCTCCCTCTGCGGACCGTCCTGCACGGCGGTCTTTGCAGCATGAAAGATCAAATCACCGATTTGGGCAATCACCTGGCTCCCTGTGCCATCGCAATCTGCTCTGCGAGGTCCTTCGGCAGGGTCAACCCGGACACGGCGACATCCTCGGCGAGGTGGGCCATTCGCGTGGCGCCGACCACGGCGCAGCTGATCTCGGCGTGACCCAGGACCCAGGCCAGGGCCGCCTGCGCGCCACTCAGTTCCGGCTGGTCATTGAGAAACCGGAAGCGCAGGCCGTCCGCGACTTCTTTGCGGTGGTTCTTGAGGGCCCGGGCCGCATACCAGAGGTCACGAAGGCCCCTGATCTTCAGCACCTGCAGGCCCGTATGCCCCATGGCCAGGGGCATGCCCGCCAGAACCCCCTTCCCGGCTGCCTGTGCTGCGGCGGCCAGGGCTTTGCGCTCCGGTCTCAGGACATTGAAATCCATCATGACAAGGTCAAACTCCGGCGCCGCGATGACGGCGGCCAGGACCTCGGGATCAAAGCTGTTGGCGCCAAGGGCCCGAACCAGCCCCCGTCGCTTGAACCCTGCCAGACCGTCCATAAACTCCGGCGTCAGTTCCTGCGCTGCCGGTCCATGCAACTGGAGTATGGGAAGGCGTTCAAGCCCTAGCGTTTTCAGGCTGCGCAGGATGTCCTGCTCGATGGTGGGCAAGGACATGTCGCGACGCACCCTGCCCCCCTCGAACCGCGTGCCGGCCTTGGTGGCGATGATAAGATCAGAAGTGTCCCTGCCCCTCAGCGCCCGTCCGAGACGGGGCTCGGCGTTTCCGCCTGAATAGGCGGGGCTGGTGTCGAAGACCGTGACGCCCTGGTCCAGGGCGAAATGCACCAGGGCTATGGCCTCCCGCTCCGGGAAGGCGCCCTGACCCCACCAGCTGGCGCAGCCAAAGCCGATCTCGGAAACCCTGAGCCCCGTGGCCCCGAGGGATCGATAGTGCATGTACCGGCCCTGATTGATGGTGGGCGGCGAGGGGCTCGAACCCCCGACCCCCTGGGTGTAAACCAGGTGCTCTGACCAACTGAGCTAGCCGCCCGCCCGGGGGCCTTAACACCCCTCGGCCGAACCGCAAAGGGGGAGGCCCGGGTCTTAGTTCAGGGCCTTCTTCAGGCCCTCGCCCATCTTGAAGCGCGCAGACCGGGATGCCGGGCGTTTGACGGTCTCACCGGTGCGGGGATTGCGAGCTGTGCCTGCCGGCCGACTGACGGGTATGAAACTGCCAAAGCCGACCAGTCTGACTTCATCGCCGTTTCGGAGGGACTCCGTGACGCTATCGAGGACAACGTCCAGGGCCAGTTTGGCCTGAGCCTTGTTCAGCTCCGCCCTTTCGGCAATGACGGCAATCAGTTCGGCCTTTGTCATGTTCGCGCCTCCCAGCCCGATGAATTCCGCCGACCCGGGACCTCCCACCTGGTCCAGGTCCGGCAGAAACCATTTATGACCCAGCGGAAGCCAGCGTCAAACAAAGGCGGCGCGGGAATGAACCCGCGCCGCGAATTTAGGCGTTATTCCCTCAATGGGTGATGACGGAGTCGTCCGTGGCCTCATCGGGGGCGACAGGCAATGCCCCCGCCGCCGGTTCAGTCCATTCGATCGGCGTCAGGGGCCGGATCAGGGTCAGGGCCAGGACCTCATCCACAGTCGAGACCGGAATGATCTCTAGGGCCGATTTCACGTTGTCCGGGATGTCGGCGAGATCCTTGGCGTTCTCCTTGGGGATCAGCACGGTCTTGACCCCCGACCGCAGGGCGGCCAGCAGCTTTTCCTTGAGACCGCCAATGGGCAGGACCCGTCCCCGCAGGGTGACCTCGCCGGTCATGGCGATGTCCTTGCGGATGGGAATGCCGGTCAGGACCGAGACAATCGCCGTGGCCATGGCCACACCGGCCGAGGGACCATCCTTGGGAGTCGCCCCCTCCGGAACGTGGATGTGGACATCGGTCCTGTCGAACAGGGGCGGTTCAATGCCGAAGTGGGTCGCCCGGCTGCGGACATAGGAATTTGCCGCCGAAATCGACTCCTTCATCACATCCTTGAGGTTGCCGGTTACGGTCATGCGACCCTTGCCCGGCATCTTCACCGCCTCAATGGTCAGGATATCGCCACCGAAGTCCGTATAGGCCAGGCCGGTGATGATCCCGATCTGATCCTCGGCGTCGGTCTCGCCATAGCTGTACTTCTTGACCCCGGCGTATTTCTCCAGGCGTTCCGCGTCGACCGTGATGGATTTGGTCTTCTCACGACCCAGGTCACGAACCGCTTTCCGCGCCAGATTGCCCAGGGCCCGTTCCAGCGACCGCACGCCAGCTTCCCGGGTGTAGTAGCGGATGAGATCGCGGATTGTGTCGTCCGGAACGCTGAATTCCGCAGCCGTCAGGCCATGGTCCTTGGTCAGGCGCGGCAGGACGTGACGCTTGGCGATCTCGACCTTTTCGTCTTCGGTATAGCCAGGGATCCGGATGATCTCCATGCGATCCAGCAGGGGCTGGGGCATGTTGAGACTGTTGGCCGTGGTCACGAACATGACCGGCGACAGGTCATAGTCCACTTCCAGATAGTGGTCGGCGAAGGTCGAGTTCTGCGCCGGGTCCAGCACTTCCAGCAGGGCCGACGACGGATCCCCCCGCCAGTCCGAGCCCATCTTGTCGATCTCGTCGAGCAGGAAGAAGGCGTTGGTCGACTTGGCCTTCTTCATCGACTGGATGATCTTGCCAGGCATGGAGCCGATATAGGTCCGCCGGTGGCCGCGGATTTCGGCTTCGTCGCGGACGCCACCCAGGGAGACGCGCACGAACTCACGGCCGGTCGCCTCGGCAATGGACTTGCCAAGTGAGGTCTTGCCCACGCCGGGAGGTCCGACCAGGCAGAGGATGGGCCCCTTGAGTGCGCCGGTGCGGGCCTGGACAGCCAGGTACTCCAGGATCCGCTCCTTGACCTTTTCCAGACCGTAGTGGTCGTTCTCGAGCACGGCCTCGGCCTTGTCGAGATTGATCGGCTTGGTCTTGGCCTTGCCCCACGGAATGGACAGCAGCCAGTCCAGATAATTGCGGACCACGGTGGATTCCGCCGACATGGGGCTCATGTTCCGCAGCTTCTTCAGCTCGGCTTCGGCCTTGGTGCGGGCTTCCTTGGAGAGCTTGGTCTTCTTGATGCGGGCTTCCAGCTCGACCAGTTCATCGCGATGGTCGTCCTGCTCGCCAAGTTCCCGCTGAATGGCCTTCATCTGCTCATTCAGATAGTACTCGCGCTGGGTCTTCTCCATCTGGCGCTTCACGCGATTACGGATCTTCTTTTCCGTCTGCATGACGCTGATCTCGCCCTCCATGAGGGCGTAGACCTTCTCCAGGCGCTTCACGACATTGAACAGCTCCAGGAGGTTCTGCTTGTCGGAAATCTTGACGCTGAGGTGGGACGCGACACGGTCGGCAAGCTCGCCCGGCGCCTCGACCTGGGGCATGGCCGCCAGGGCCTCAGGCGGCACCTTCTTGTTGAACTTCACATAGGCTTCGAACTGCTCGATCACCGCCCGCGACAGGGCTTCAGCCTCGGTTGATGCGGCGCCATCCTCGGTGATGTAAGTGATTTCGGCCTCATAGAAGGCCGGTTCATCGGTCAGGCGGACAATGGCCGCCCGGGCCTTGCCCTCGACCAGCACCTTTACCGTGCCGTCGGGAAGCTTCAGCAGTTGCAGGACGCTGGCGACGACGCCGACGTCATAGATTGCGGACGGCTCGGGATCGTCGTCGTCCTTGTTCTTCTGGGTGGCAAGCAGGATCTGCTTGTCGGGGGTCTTCATCGCCTCTTCGAGGGCGCGGACGGTCTTCTCACGGCCCACAAAGAGCGGCACCGGCTGGTGCGGGAACACCACAATGTCCCGCAGGAGAAGCACTGGCAGGGTCTGGTTCTCGGTCATGTTACATCAACTCCTCGCCGGCTCCCTTGAACAAGCAGAACGCGGCTCGATTTCGTGTCCCGGTCGGAATGCCGGGGTTGGCCTGCCGGACGCCGCACAAGGTCGGCGCGTCAGGGTTCTTATGTGGCCGCTTTGAGCGCGCATTCAAGCTGAACGCCCGAACCATGAACAACAAAACGCCCCGCAGGGGGTCTGCGGGGCGTTCAATTGGCTCAAATAGCCCGATGTCAGGCGGCGCCGCCCTTGTCGCGGCGTTCTGCATAGATGATCAGCGGCTGGGCGCGGCCATCCACCACTTCCGCATTGACGACCACTTCCTCGACGCCGTCGTAGGTGGGCAGTTCGTACATGGTGTCGAGCAGTATGGCTTCGAGGATGGACCTCAGGCCCCGGGCGCCGGTCTTCCGGGCAATGGCCTTGCGGGCGACCGAATTGAGCGCGTCCTCGGTGAAGGTCAGGCCGACATTCTCCATGTCGAACAGACGCTGGTACTGCTTCACGAAGGCGTTCTTGGGCTCGGTGAGGATCTTCACCAGGGCCTTTTCGTCCAGATCGTCCAGGGTCGCGATGACCGGCAGGCGGCCAACGAATTCCGGGATCAAGCCGAAGCGCAGCAGGTCATCGGGTTCAACCTGACGGAAGACTTCACCTGTGCGACGCTCATCCGGATCCGAAACCTTGGCGCCGAAACCGATGGAGGTCCCCTGCCCTCGGGCCGAGATGATCTTTTCGAGGCCGGCGAAGGCGCCGCCGCAGATGAACAGGATATTGGTGGTGTCCACCTGCAGGAACTCCTGCTGGGGATGCTTGCGGCCGCCCTGGGGCGGAACCGAGGCCACTGTACCTTCCATGATCTTCAGGAGGGCTTGCTGGACGCCTTCACCCGAAACGTCGCGGGTAATGGAGGGATTGTCCGACTTGCGGCTGATCTTGTCGACTTCGTCGATATAGACAATTCCGCGCTGGGCCCGCTCGACATTGTAATCGGCGGCCTGGAGCAGCTTCAGAATGATGTTTTCGACGTCTTCACCCACATAACCGGCTTCGGTCAGGGTCGTCGCGTCGGCGACGGTGAAGGGAACGTCGATGATTCGCGCCAGGGTCTGGGCCAGCAGGGTCTTGCCCGTACCGGTGGGACCGATGAGCAGGATGTTGGCCTTGCCCAGTTCGACGTCATTGTTCTTGGATGCGTGGTTCAGGCGCTTGTAGTGGTTGTGCACCGCCACCGAGAGGACCTTCTTGGCATGGTCCTGGCCGATGACATAGTCATCGAGCACTTCCCGGATCTCCTTCGGCGTGGGCACTCCGTCCTTTGATTTCACGAAGGAAATCTTGTGCTCTTCCCGGATGATATCCATGCACAGCTCAACGCATTCATCGCAGATGAACACGGTCGGGCCCGCAATCAGCTTGCGGACCTCGTGCTGGCTCTTGCCGCAGAAAGAGCAGTACAGCGTGCTCTTGGAATCTCCGCTTGCGGCCTTGGTCATGCTCTTTCTCACTCTCTTGACGCGCCAGCCCGAGGGGGAAGTCGCGTCAGCCTGGCGCGGCGATCAACGACGCCAACGCCTCACACTACGCCCAAGCTAGTTGTATAATCCTTGACAATCTCTGATCCTGACGCGGATCACAAGCCTTGCTGCAGGATCAAGGGCCGAACAGTCGGCCCTGCGGTGGCCGCGCAACACGAATCCCTAGATGGGTGCGGACTGTCCGATCGGCAAGGCTGGACGCGAAGACGGGTACAAGGACGAAAATGGCCAGGAAACTTCTGGGCGGCGGCGCGCCCCTGAGACTGTCGGTGGACGAGCAGCTCGAGGATATCGGGATCGTCGCCTATGACTTTGACGGCACAATCACCTGCCGCGACAGTTTCATGGCCTTCCTGAAATGGCGGGTGTCCTTCATGCGCTTCGCCAAGGGCATGGTCAGGCTGATCCCTGCCGCCTTCCTTTATCTGTTTCATCACGACCGCGGCCGGCTGAAGGCTGCGACGGTCAAGGAATTCCTTGCGGGTATGACCAAAGAGGCCCTGGAGGCCGAAGCCCTGTCCTTCTGCGAAAGCCAGGCGACCGTTCTCATGCGTCCCGACGCCATCCGCAGCTGGCGCTACTGGCAGCAGAGGCAGGCCCGCCTGGTCATCGTGACGGCCTCTCCCGACATCATTATCGCTCCCTTCGCCAGGGGCCTGGCCGCCGACACCCTGATCGCTACCGAACTTGCAGTGGACGAAAACGGGCGGATTACAGGCGCTTTCGCCACCCCTAACTGCCGTAGCCATGAAAAGGTAAGGCGCCTGCGGGCCCTGTTCGGTGAGGAAATTCGTCTGGCCGCCGCCTATGGCGATACCAGCGGCGATACGGAAATGCTCAAGCTGGCCGAGCACGCCGGCTATCGGGAATTCCGGGAAAGGCCCTGACCATGGCTGGCTACAGGTTCAGGGTCGCCAAACTGATCCGGGACAACCTGCCCGCCATGATGCGCGACATGGGCCTGAGGGTATTTGAGCGCCGGCTCGAAGACCGTGACTATGATCTTGCCCTTCGCGCCAAGCTTCTGGAAGAAGCCTCCGAGGCCCATGCTGCCGGGACCCGCAATGAGATTGCCGGTGAACTGGCGGACCTGCAGGAGGTGATCCTCGCCCTTGCAGCCTTCCATGGCCTGACGCCGGAAGAGGTTGAGGCCATTCGACTGGAGAAACGCCGGGAGCGGGGCGGTTTTGACGATCGGGTCTTCAATGCAGCCGTTGAGGCCGATCACGGCCTGCCCGCCGCGGACTATTATCTGGCGCGGCCCGATCAGTATCCGCAGGAACCATGAAACACGCTGGTCCCGCCGCTCTGGAACATCTGGCGGGCCTTCTCGCCGAACTCCGGAAACTTGAAGCCCTGAACGAAAAAAAGCCCGGAATCTTCTACCGAAAATCCCGGGCCTTCCTGCATTTTCATGAAGACCCAACGGGCCTGTTCGCAGATGTCCGCGATAAGGCCGGGATCGACTTCGACCGCTTCGACGTCAGCAACCCAACCAATTGGCCGGTCCTTGTCGCCGAAGTAGTACGGCGCCTCTAGAGCGCGTTCCCTTTAGACGGAATCGTCTAAAGGGTAGAACTGCGCTTTAATCTAAAGGCTTAGAGCACGCTTGTCGCGATAACCGGTTCCCACTTATCGCGGCGTGCTCTAGTCGTCGCCGCGGTTTTCCTGGACGAGATCGATCAGGCCCCAGGCCTTGGCCTCTTCCGGGGTCATGAAGGTGTCGCGGTCCAGCTTGTCCTCGACCTCTTCATAGGTCCGGCCGGTGTGCTTGGCGTAGATTTCGTTCAGGCGGCGCTTGGTCTTGATGATGTCCTCGGCATGGCGCTCGATGTCCGAAGCCTTGCCGGAATAGCCGCCGGAGGGCTGGTGGACCATGATCCGGGCGTTGGGCAGGCTGATCCGCTGTCCGGGCGCGCCGGCCATCAGCAGGAACGAGCCCATGGAAGCCGCCATGCCCATGCAGAGGGTCACGATCGGGCACTTCACGTATTGCATGGTGTCATAGATCGCCAGACCAGAGGTCACCACGCCGCCCGGCGAGTTGATGTACATCTGGATCTCCTTCTTGGGGTTCTCGGCCTCAAGATAGAGCAGCTGGGCGCAGACCAGGGCGGCCATGCCGTCCTCGACCGGTCCGCTCACGAAAATCACCCGCTCCTTGAGCAGGCGGGAAAAGATATCAAACGCCCGCTCGCCACGGCTGGTCTGCTCGACCACCATGGGAACGAGGTTGAGGGCGGTCGTCGCCGGATCACGCATGGGAAGATGGCCCTTCATCAAGTGGAGGCGACTCTGTTCACAGAACCGCGTTGTCTGCCGATATCGCGTGTCGGCAGGCCGGTTGCAAGGTGAGGGAAAGGTCTAAAGAAAATCCCTCACCATTGCTGATGAGGGATTTTGCAGAAATCAGCCTGTCTGGCGGCGATCAGAGATCGTAGCCGGCCGGCATGTCGTCTTCCTTGAGGAGCTCGTCCTTGGAGACTTTTTCGTCCTTCACCTTGGCCTGACCGAGAATCAGGTCGACGACCTTGTCCTCGAAGATCGGGGCGCGCAGCTGGGCCTGGGCGTTGGGGTTCTGGCGGAGGAAGTCGAAGATCTGCTGGGCCTGCTGGCCATACTTCATGGCTTCCTGGCGCATGGCCTCGCCCAGTTCCTGATCGGTGACCTGGACGTTGTTGGTCCGGCCGATTTCGGCCAGGACCAGACCCAGACGCACCCGGCGCTCCGCGATCTTGCGGTATTCGGTCTGCAGCTGATCGTCGGTCTTGTCAGCATCTTCCGGAGGCAGGCCGCCCTGCTCCTTGTCCTGCTGGACCTGGGCCCAGATCTGGCTGAACTCGGCTTCAACCATGCGCGGCGGCAGATCGAAGGCGTGCTTTTCGTCCAGGGCGTCCAGAAGGGCGCGCTTCAGCTTGAACCGCGAGGCGCCTGCATACTGGCTTTCCAGGTTGGTCTTCAGCAGCTCGGACAGCTTTTCGAGGTTTTCGATACCCAGGCGCTCGGCCAGAGCGTCGTCGGCCTTGGCAGCAACAGGCGCCTTGACCTCCTTGACGGTCACTTCGAACTCGGCGTCCTTGCCGGCCAGATTTGCGGCCTGGTACTCGGCCGGGAAGGTCACCTTGACCACGACGCTGTCGCCGGGCTTGGCGCCGACCAGCTGCTCTTCAAAGCCCGGAATGAACTGGCCCGAGCCCAGGGTCAGGCTGGCGTCTTCTGCAGCGCCGCCGTCAAAGGCCACGCCGTCCACCTTGCCCAGGAAATCGATGACCAGCTGGTCGCCGTCCTTGGCCTTCAGGGACTTGCCCGTGCGCGGCTCATAGGTGCGGTTCGACTTGGCCAGCTCGTCCAGGGCTTCCTTCACCTCGGCGGCAGTGGGCTCATAAACGGGCTTCTTGAGGGAGATCTTGGTCAGATCCGTCAGGGCGAATTCAGGCATGATTTCCAGGGAAATCTCGTAGGACAGGTCGGCCTTGCCATCGACAACGGCCTGGATGTCGCCTTCCGGCTTCAGATCGGGCTCGCTGGCCGGACGCAGGTTGTTGTCCTCGATCACCTTCTGGGTGGTCTCATTGATGGTCTTCTCGACCACTTCGCTCATCAGCGACTTGCCGAACATCTTGCGGACGTGAGCCGGCGGAACCTTGCCAGGACGGAAGCCCTTGATGTTCAGGGTCGGGGCGATTTCCGCCACCCGGGCTTCATAAAGAGCGGCCAGATCGGCCGCCGGAACGGTCACTCCGTAAACGCGGCTCAGGCCTTCGCCAGACTTCTCAACGATCTGCATCGACATTCTTATTTCCTCGGGTCCAGCTCGACGTCGCGCCGCCAGGCCCGCCTTGGGCGTGAAAATGTAATCGCCGCCAAGGCTGGCGGCGAGCGGGCGACCTTATGTCATGCGACCTGCATTGGGCCAAGTCCAAAGCGACATGACGGGCTCAAGCCCGCCAATTCTCGCAAATCAGTGTTGGCGCTGGCGCCCTTTCCCCGTATGCACCAGCCCAAGTGCGGGCGTGGCGGAACTGGTAGACGCACTGGATTTAGGTTCCAGCGCCGCAAGGCGTGGAGGTTCGAGTCCTCTCGCCCGCACCACCGCGCGCCTCGTGCGCCCGGTCATCCCCTCGCCAGGGCCGGCGCATACTCGAAAATCAGGGGAACAAGGGACAGGACCAGCAAGGCGGCCATGCTTATGTTGAAAAGTCGCATGCGTTCCGGGCGGTCGAGAAAGCCCCTCAGGCCGACGCCAAACCCCGCCCAGGCTGCGATACATGGCGCGTTGACCACCACGAAGATCAGACTGACCAGAACCACATTCAGTCCGTAGCTGTTTTGGGGCGCATAGGTCGTCACGGCGGTGACGCCCATGATCCAGGCCTTCGGATTGATCCACTGAAAGCCTGCGGCCTGCAGGAAAGTCATGGGCGAGCCTGTTGTTCCCACCTCACCCAGGCCGCTTGCATGGGCGATCTTCCAGGCCAGCCAGAGCATGTAGATGGCGCCGCCGAACGCCAGGACAGGATGCAGGATCGGGAACCGTACGAAGACCTGACCCAGTCCCAGACCGACGGCCAGCACCATGAAGCCAAAGCCCAGGGACACGCCAAGCATGTGCGGGAGGGTCGGTCTGAAGCCGAAATTGGCCCCCGACGCCATCAGCATGGTGTTGTTGGGACCGGGCGTGATCGATGAAACGAAACAGAACGCCACCAGGGCGCTCAGCAATTGCGGAGACATGCAAAGACTTTCGAGGACTTGAGCGCCCCTCAAGAACGGGGGCCGCCCCCTTGCCTCGCGGAGGGGGACGCGATGGCTTGAATTCCGCCTAGCGCCTGGAGCGCGCGCGTACCTTGGACTGGGCGACGGCCCGGGCGGCCACGGCGGCCGAAGCAAGAAGGGACAGGACAGCGCCGACGAGCAGGGTCATTGGGGAGATCTCCATGCAGGACACAAACGCTAACACGACCTTTTCGCCAAGGCCAAGCCTCATCTACCTAGCAGCATAGAGCTTACGAAGAATTGATGGCGCCAAACCGGGCAGATCTTCCGCGGTCAACCCCGGACCAAAGGCCTCGCCGGCCTCTGCATGGATCCAGACTGCGGCGCATGCAGCCTCGAAACTGTCCATGCCCTGGGCAATCAGGCCGGCGATGAATCCGGCCAGCACATCACCCGAACCGGCTGTCGCCAGCCAGGGGGAGCCATTGGTGCTGACCGCAGCCCGTCCGTCGGGGTGAGCGATCACGGTGTCAAAGCCCTTGAGCAGGACCACGGCGTCCGCCCGGGCGGACGCCCGACGCGCTGCGGTGATACGCTCGGGAGACGCCGCCAGCAGGCCCGGGAAAAGTCGCTCGAACTCCCCCGGGTGCGGGGTCAGGACATCATCCACGTCCAGGGCCGAAAAGAGCTCTTCCGGATCATCCCGGAACACGCTGATGGCGTCGGCGTCGATCACAAGGGCGGCGCCTGTACGGGCAAGGGCCAGGGTATTCAGCAGGGTCGATTCAGACACACCGGCCGCCGGTCCGATCACGACGGCGTCCACATTTGCGCAGATCTGCTCGAGGTCAGTTTCGGTTTCAAAGGGCCGCAGCATGACCGCTTCCAGATGCGCAGCGTTGATCGAGAGGGATTCCGGCGGAGACGCCATGGTCACCACCCCTGCCCCGATCCTCAGTCCGGCCCGAGATGCCAGCCTGGCGGCGCCGGTATTCCAGGGCTCGCCGCTGACGACCACCATCCGGCCGCGCTCGTGCTTGTGGGAGCCAGCCCCGGGCCATGGGAAATCCGCCAGCCAGAGGTCCGGGCCATTTTCCACAAGGGCGCTTGTTGAAGGCGGGATGCCGATATCGGCCACAACCAGTTCACCGCAGCGCGCCATGCCAGGCGTCAGGACGTGGGCGATCTTTCTGGCGTGGAAGGTGATGGTGAGGTCGGCCCAGAAAGCGGCATCGCCCAGAGGCTTGCCGGTATCACCGAACACACCGCTGGGGGTGTCAATGGCCACGACAGGACTGGTGCGCGCCTCTGATGCCCGGGCCATGCGCGCCGCAACGCCCTCAAGGGGTCGGCCGAGCCCTGCGCCGAACAGGGCGTCGACGGTCAACTCCGGGACATGATCTGTCTGGCCGAGCGCATGAACAGGGCCCTTCCAGAGGGATGCGGCATGGATCGCGGCATCCGTAGAAGGTGAGCTCAAGGCTTCTACCCAGACTGGCCAGCCACGGTCGCCAAGGATACGGGCGACCACATAGCCATCGCCGCCATTGTTCCCCGGACCGCAGAGAACGGCCGTCGGCCGTGCCCTGAACCGCTCGCAGATTTCATCCGCCACAGCGAGTCCGGCCCGGGCCATCAGCCCGTCAATGGACTGTCCCGCAGAAACGGCCGCGGCGTCTGCGGCGGCCATTTCGGCGACGGTCAGTATGGGCGCGCCCGTCACGGAAGCGCTCAGAGCACGCCGGTCGAGGCTTCAGGGCCTCGGGCAACCAGGGTCACTGCCGCGCCATCGGTTTCAAGGGTGGAGATGGAAGCGTGATCCGGCCGGAACACCAGAACCCTGGGGTCGTCCTCCAGCACGGACATGACGGCGTTGATGGCGACATAGTGACTGAAGACTGCCGTTCCGCCGCGGGCCGCCAGGGATCCTGCAACAGTCCGGCGCCAGGCCTCATAATCGAGATCGCCTTTGACGTCCTTCCACTGCCCCTGAAACACCTCACGGAGCCAGGCCGGGCGATCTTCGGCTGACAGCCCTTTCGGGGTTGGAATTTCCCCTACCGACACATCAATCTCCACTTCGACGCCAAGGGCGTCTGCGGTCGGCTGGGCCGTTTCCCGGCAGCGCCGCAGCGGCGAACTCACCACCTTTGTCGGCCGTTGGTCTGCGGGCAGTCCGAGAAGATAGTCCCGGGCAGATTCCGCCTGCGCCTGGCCAGCGGCGTCCAGGCCCGGATCATCATCGGCCTCGCCCCAGGTGGCGGAAGGCTTGCCGTGGCGGATCAGGAATAGTCGGGACATGGATTTCTGGCTCAATCTGGAATGAAAAGGTTCTTGCCGGTCTCATCGGAAAACGCGACCCGCCCGGTTCGTCCGACTCCCTCGACGGACTCCAGCGAGGCCAGAACCGACGGATCCTTCGGGGTCTGGGCCACAAATCGACGATTTTCGGAATCGCGTCCGATGACAATGCCCAGCATGTATCCTTCCCGGCCATGGACGACCGTATACGTCTCAATTCTGGCAGCTCCAGATGGCTTTTCGATGACAGTCGGATGCTCAAGGCTGTTGATCTGGGCCTGGAGTGAGGCGGACGCGTCCGGGCTTATGGAATTCCGGGGCTTCGTCGTTCCGTAAACTCCGGTCGACTGCTTGGTGAGGTACCATCCATTGGCGGTAACCAGACCAAACTCGCCCGGCCGCGCCCGCAACCTCTGCATCATTACGACGACGCTGTGCATGGCGTAGTTGTTTCCCGGCCCCCCGGCGTAGGGCAAACCGCCGGTGACGGTCAGACCACGGGGATCATCCAGCGCCAGACCCAGTTCCCGGGCCCCGATCTGAACGGCGGACGGGAAGCAGGAATAGAGGTCGAAGTGCGAGACCTGATCGAGGGTGATCCCGGCCATGTCCAGGGCCGCCTTGCCCGTCAGACGCATGGCGGGGCTGGAATGATAGTTCTGGCGATCCAGGGGGAACCAAAGGTCGTGTGCGTCTGCACAGCCATGCAGGAAGACCATCCGGTCTTCTGCGACACCCAGGGCGCGCGCCTTCTCCAGACTGGTGATGATGACGCCGGCGGACTGGTCCACCTCCATGATGGCGTTCAGGTATTTGGGATAGGGAAAGCCGACCATACGGTTACGGTCGGTGACGGTGACCAGTTCCTCTGGCGTCCTTTCAACCGGAAACCAGGCTTCCGGGTTCGCCGCCGCAACCTTTGTGAACGGCGCGAACAGCCTGCCAAGATGGGCCTGATGGTCGGCGATTGACCGACCGGCCTGCGCCCTGAGCGCATTCTCGAACATGGGATAGGTGTTGATGGGCCGCCCCATGCCGTGACGGGCCTCGTAGGCGCTGACCCCGGGACGCGGATCGCCGATCCGCATGGGTGGAGGAAGATCCTCGGCGTCATCCCAGTCTTCAAAGCCCAGCCCTCTGGTCAGCCGCTTGACTCCGGCGCCCAGGAATTCGGCCCCGACGACCATGACGAAATCATTCTCACCCCGGGCGATCCGATCGCAGACAAGGTTGATGGCGTGCTGCGGGCTGTTTCCGCCCATCTCGGCATAGACCGACCAGCGAGGGTCAGCCCCCAGCCTTCTGGCCAGGGTCGCCGGGGGATTGGTGGAATGCGGAATGACCCTGGGATCGCCCTCGGCGTCTACCGCAAACCCCATGACAGCCAGGCCGTCGAGACCAGCCAGGACGCCGTCGGCGAGGCCGGCGTCGCGAACGGCCCGATCCGCTGCAATCTTCAGCAGAGCGGTCGGGGACGGCGATTGCCCTGCTTCGCCCCGATAGGTGAATTGGCCTGCGCCAATGAGTACCGGCGTTCTGTCTGCCACGACTTTCATTCCCCTCAACCGCTTGCCAGCCGATCCTAAGGGCAGAAAAGCGCCGAACAAGGCGAATTGGACTATGATCAATTCTTGTGCGCGACCTGCTCACATTCTAGACAATGCCCCGCTCCGGGTAGTTTCAACCCGGAACAGGTCGGGGGCCCTCTTGTCCCCATCCCGCGCGCCGTGCACCTAGCGCCTCGCAGCGGGCGGACATCGCCCTTTGCTCCAGACGTGAGTTCATGAAGAAGATCGAAGCCATCATAAAGCCCTTCAAACTCGATGAGGTGAAGGAAGCGCTCCAGGAACTCGGCGTTCAGGGCATGACCGTGATCGAGGCCAAGGGCTATGGCCGTCAGAAGGGCCATACCGAGCTCTACCGCGGGGCTGAATATGTGATCGACTTCCTGCCCAAGATTAAGATTGAAGTGGTGGTCGCCGACGATCAGCTCCAGCCGGCTCTGGACGCCATAGTCACGGCCGCACGGACCGGTCGGATCGGCGACGGCAAGATATTTGTTTCGGAAATCCTCGACGTGCTGCGGATCCGCACCGGCGAGACAGGCGCAACAGCGGTCTAGGCCGCCAGCAAGCAGACTATTGAGAAGGGGATAGAACCATGGCCACGGCCAAAGACATTCTGAACGAGATCAAGGAAAAGGACGTCAAGTACGTCGACGTCCGTTTCACCGACATTCGCGGCAAGATGCAGCATGTGACCTTCGACATCGACCTGGTGGACGAAGAGTTCCTCAATGACGGCACCATGTTCGACGGGTCGTCCATCGCCGGCTGGAAGGCCATCAATGAGAGCGACATGAAGCTGCGTCCGGATCTGGACACCGCCATCATCGACCCCTTCTACCAGCAGACCACCCTGTGCCTGTTCTGCGACGTGGTGAACCCCGACACGGGCACCCCCTACAACCGCGACCCGCGCTCCATCGCCAAGTCGGCCCTGAACTTCGTGAAGTCCTCGGGCATTGGCGACACCGTGTTCTTCGGCCCTGAAGCCGAGTTCTTCATCTTCGACGACGTGAAGTGGTCAACGGCCCCGCACAATACCGGCTATTCCTATGACGCCAGCGAACTGCCGGTGAACACCAACAAGGAATATCCTGAAGGCAATATGGGACACCGTCCGGGTCCCAAGGGCGGCTATTTCCCGGTGAACCCGGTGGACAGCGGCCAGGACCTGCGCGGCGAAATGCTCGCCGTCATGGGCGAACTGGGCATGAAGCCTGAAAAGCACCACCACGAAGTGGCGCCGGCCCAACACGAACTGGGCCTGAAGTTCGACACCATGATCATCATGGCCGACCGTCTGCAGCTCTATAAGTACGTCATCCACAATGTGGCGGCGGCCTATGGCAAGACTGCGACCTTCATGGCCAAGCCGATGTTCGCTGACAACGGCTCGGGCATGCACGTGCACCAGTCCATCTGGGGCGACGGCAAGCCGCTGTTCGCCGGCGACAAGTATGCCGGTCTGTCACAGATGTGCCTCTGGTACATCGGCGGCATCATCAAGCACGCCAAGGCGATCAACGCCTTCTCGAACTCGACGACCAACAGCTACAAGCGCCTGGTGCCCGGCTATGAAGCCCCGGTGAAGCTGGCCTATTCGGCCCGCAACCGTTCGGCCTCGATCCGGATCCCGCACACGGACAGCCCGAAGGGCAAGCGTCTGGAAGCCCGCTTCCCCGACCCGATGGGCAACCCCTATCTGACCTTCACCGCCCTGCTGATGGCCGGCCTCGACGGCATCATCAACCAGATCGATCCGGGCGGCCCGCAGGACAAGAACCTCTATGACCTGCCGCCCCGCGAGCAGAAGAAGGTTCCGGAAGTCTGCGGCTCCCTCAAGGAAGCCCTGGACAGCCTCGATAAGGACCGCGCCTTCCTGAAGGCTGGCGGCGTCATGGACGACGACTTCATCGACTCCTACATCGAACTGAAGATGGAAGAAGTCATGCGTCTGGCCCTGCACCCGCACCCGGTCGAATTCGACATGTACTACAAGTGCTGATCTGATCCTCACCGATCAGAACGGAAGGGCCGCAGCCAAGGCTGCGGCCCTTTTTCGTTGGGCCAAGATGATTTGGGAGACCACTCCGAATCTCGGCTAATGTGCCGTCATGTCCAAGGCCCCTCCCCAAGCATCCCTGTTCGACACGGAGCCAGCACCGCCGCCTCCTGAGCCGACGGCCCAGGCGCCTGCGACCAGTGGAGGACAGCCCGGATATTCCGCCAAGGACATCGAGGTCCTCGAGGGCCTGGAACCGGTCCGCAAGCGCCCAGGCATGTACATCGGCGGGACCGACGAACGGGCTCTCCATCACCTGTTCGCCGAAGTCCTGGACAACGCCATGGACGAGGCGGTCGCCGGGCACGCCAAGCTGATCGAGGTGATCCTTGCTGCTGACGGATCGCTTTGCGTCAAGGATGACGGGCGCGGCATTCCCGTAGACCCGCACCCCAAGCACCCCGGCAAGTCGGCCCTTGAAGTCATCATGACCGTCCTGCACTCGGGCGGAAAATTCTCGGGCAAGGCCTATGAAACCTCGGGTGGCCTGCACGGCGTGGGCGTGTCCGTGGTCAACGCCCTGTCGGAAAGGGTCGAGGTTACGGCCTTCAAGGACGGCTTCGAGTGGCGCCAGGCCTTCACCCGCGGCA
Organism: Alphaproteobacteria bacterium PA2; assembly: GCA_002256425.1. Classification (NCBI taxonomy): domain Bacteria; kingdom Pseudomonadati; phylum Pseudomonadota; class Alphaproteobacteria; species Alphaproteobacteria bacterium PA2. The sequence goes on from NKIZ01000001.1 coordinate 2,141,103, forward strand.
AGCCGATCGGCGGCATCGAAAAGCTTGGCCCGACCCGCAAGCACGGCACCTGGATCCGCTTTACCCCTGATCCGGTCATTTTTGGCGAGGGCGCAGTCTTCAAGCCGGCGCGGCTTTACCGGATGGCCAGATCCAAGGCCTATCTGTTCGGCGGCGTCGAAATCCGCTGGTCCTGCGACCCCTCCCGCATCCACGACCAGACCCCTGCTGAAGCGACCTTCCGCTTCCCCAATGGCCTTGCCGATTTCCTGGGCGAACGGATCAAAGGGCTCGAAACCGTAACGCCAGAACCCTTCGCCGGACGCTTCGAGCGCAAGGGCGAAGCCGGCAAGGTGGAGTGGGCCATTGCCTGGACCCCGGCCGGCTTTGGTGAAGCCGACAGTTTCATGCAGTCCTACTGCAATACCGTTCCAACCCCCGAAGGCGGGACCCACGAGTCCGGCCTTCGGGCCGCCCTCACCCGCGGGCTGAAGGCCTATGCGGAACTGTCTGGCGAAAAGCGCGGCGGCCTGATCACCGCCGATGATGTTCTGGCCCAGGCCGGCGCCCTGGTCAGCGTCTTCGTGGCCAATCCAGAGTTCCAGGGTCAGACCAAGGAGCGCCTTTCATCCAGCGACGCCCAGCGTCTGGTTGAAAACGCCCTGCGCGATCCCTTTGACCATTGGCTGACCGCCCAACCCAAGGCCGCGACGGCCCTGCTGGAGTTTGTCATTGAGCGGGCTGAAGAGCGCCTGAAACGCCGGAGGGACAAGGAGGTCTCACGGGCCTCCGCAACCCGCAAGCTTCGCCTGCCGGGAAAGCTTGCGGACTGCTCCGGGCAGGCCATGGACGGCACAGAGATATTCCTGGTCGAGGGCGACAGCGCCGGCGGCTCGGCCAAGCAGGCCCGTGACCGGCGCACCCAGGCCATACTGCCCCTGCGCGGCAAGATCCTGAACGTCGCCTCCGCGACCCTCGACAAGATGGGCCAGAACAAGGAACTCAGCGATCTGATGCTGGCCCTTGGCGTTCAGCCCGGCGCCAAGTTCAAGGAAGAAGACCTGCGCTATGAGCGTGTGGTCATCATGACGGACGCCGACGTGGACGGCGCCCACATTGCCAGCCTGCTGATCACCTTCTTCTATCGCACCATGCCGGGAATGATCCGGTCGGGACGGCTGTTCCTGGCCCTGCCGCCGCTCTACCGGATCAGTCATGGCGGCAAGGTCATCTATGCCCGGGACGACGCCCACAAGGACGAGTTGCTGAACACCGAGTTCAAGGGAAAGAAGCCCGATATCGGGCGCTTCAAGGGCCTGGGCGAGATGATGCCTGCCCAGTTGAAGGAAACCACCATGGATCCGTCCAAGCGGACCCTGGCCCGGGTCACCCTGCCCCGCTCGGAAGAAGCGGTCGAGGATCTGGTGGAGTCCCTGATGGGGCGCAAGCCCGAACTCCGCTTCCGCTTCATCCAGGAAAATGCGGAATTCGCCACGGCGGACCTGGACGTCTAGGCCGTGGCCGGATCGCTCAGGGAACGCGTTGACTTAGCTGGCCCAACCCCTATCCTTAGGGCGCGCGACGATCGCCGTCTGCGCCGCCGCGGCAGGCTGACCCACCTTTCGGGTTCCCTCCGCCAAAATAGCAACTGATGACCGAATTTTCTGAACTGGGCCTATCGCCCGCCACCCTGCAAGCTGTGGCCGACACCGGCTACACCACGGCCACCCCAATCCAGGCCGAAGCCATTCCCGTGGCCCTCGCCGGACGTGACGTCCTGGGCATCGCCCAGACCGGGACCGGCAAGACCGCCGCCTTCACCCTTCCGATGATTGACCGCCTTGCGGCAGGTCGCTCCAAGGCGCGCATGCCTCGCGCCCTGGTCATCGCGCCCACCCGCGAACTGGCGGACCAGGTCTCCTTGTCCTTCGAGAAATACGCCAAGGGCCAGAAGACCAAGCTCTCCTGGGCCCTCCTGATCGGCGGGGTTTCCTTCAGCGACCAGGAACTCAAGCTTGATCGCGGCGTCGACGTCCTGATCGCGACGCCTGGCCGCCTGCTCGACCATTTTGAGCGCGGCAAACTGCTCATGACCGGCGTCCAGATCCTGGTGGTCGACGAAGCTGACCGCATGCTCGACATGGGCTTCATTCCCGATATCGAGCGCATCTTCAAACTGACGCCGCCCAAGAAGCAGACCCTGTTCTTCTCGGCGACAATGCCACCGGAAATCACCCGTCTGACCAAGCAGTTCCTCAACGATCCCGTGCGGATCGAGGCAACCCGCCCGGCGACGACGGCGGACACCATCACCCAGTACATGATCCGGCTGCCGACCTCGGATCCCAAGGCCAAGCGTACGGCCCTGCGCATGCTGATTGGCGCTGACGATGTCCGGAACGGGATCGTCTTCTGCAACCGCAAGTCGGAAGTCGACATTGTTGCCAAGTCCCTGAGAACCCACGGCTTTGACGCTGCGGCCATTCATGGCGATCTGGACCAGCAGACCCGGATGAAGACCCTTGAGGCCTTCCGCAAGGGTGAGCTCAAGCTGCTTTGCGCTTCGGATGTCGCCGCCCGCGGCCTGGACGTGCCGGACGTCAGTCACGTCTTCAATTATGACGTGCCCCATCACGCAGACGACTATGTGCACAGGATCGGCCGGACCGGTCGGGCTGGCCGCAGCGGCAAGGCCTATATGATCGTTACCCCTGCCGATGCGAAGAACATCGACAAGGTGCTGAAGCTGATCGGCAAGGATCCCGAGGAAATCACCCTGGAAGGCGTCGATTTCGCCGCCATCAAGGATGTGCGCCGGGATGATGGCAAACCCGCCCGCGGTCGGGGAGATCGGGACCGGGACAGGGACCGCAAGCCCCGCGGCGCCCCGCGTTCGTCGAGACCTTCAGCCGACACCGAGCCTCTGGAAGTCGCACCTGCGCCTGAACCCGCGGTTCAGCCTGAGCGGGAGACGCAAAGGGACGAACCTCGCCGGACCCAGCCACGCCGGGAGTCCGCCCCACCGCGCAAGACCGCTGAGCGCCAGGAACCCGCCGCCGAGGCCCCCGCGCCACGGGGCGTCCGCGGACGCAGGCCAGAGGCGGATGACGACAGGTCGGTGGTCGGCTTTGGCTCGGACCTTCCGGCCTTCCTGTCCCGCCCGATCGCGAAAACCCCAAAGAAGTAGGGGCAGAACAACCGCCCTGCACCTGGGGCGCAGTACAGCACTTGAATACCACCAAGAGCATCGTTTTAACGGCTCGTTTGGGTCTCGCGATTAAGGTGAATCCGAGATGTGGACGAGTCGCCCTCAGCATGTGCTGTCGGCTACAGGAAACAATGCGGTCATGGCCTCTGATATCGACACCAAACTTCGAGCCCCGGAAGCCTATCCTCTGGCGCGCAGAGCGCTCGAAGCCATGGAAAAGAATAAGGTTTGGCCGACCCCTCAGAACTTTGAACTCTGGACGCACTATGTCTGCGATCCCAGTGGCCCGCTCGCCAAGGAAATCGGCCGGATCATAGCTGAAGGCGGCGCCTTTACCGATGGCGCCTGCGATCAATTGGCGGCGACCTATCTGGCAGGCGGAAAACTTACCGAAGAAATTCGTGACACCGGCGACGCCCTGACCAAGGAGCTGAACTCGGTTTCCCAGGCGATCAAGTCAGCGCAGAAGTCCAGCGAGGCTTACGGCGTGACCCTTGAATACGCCAGCAAGTCGCTGGACAATGACCAGGGCGATCTCAGGGAAACGGTTGAAACCCTCGCGGCCGCCACCCGGCGTATCCAGGCCGAGAATCAGACGCTGGAATCCCGCCTCTCTGACTCCACGGCGGAAGTCAGCCGTCTGCGCGAGCACCTGGAACAGGTTCGCCGCGACGCAACGACGGACGGCCTGACCAACCTGGCCAATCGCAAGGCCTTCGATGCCGAGCTTGAACGCATGTGCGCAGCCTCCGAGGCTGACGGCCTGCCATTGACCCTGGCGGTTCTGGATATCGACCACTTCAAGACCTTCAACGATACATGGGGTCACCAGACCGGTGACCAGGTCCTGCGCTATGTGGCCGGCGTCATCGGACAGTCGGGCAGTTCCCCGCGCATGGCCGCCCGCTATGGCGGGGAAGAGTTCGCCCTGCTGTTTCCGGGTGAAAACGCCTCGCAAGCCTTCAATGTCCTCGAACAAATCCGGGTTGAGGTCGCTTCGCGCATCCTCAAGCGCAGATCAACCAACGAAGATCTGGGCACCATCACCCTGTCCGCCGGCCTCGCCGAGCGCGCTACAGGCGAGAACGGGCACGAACTGCTCGAGCGCGCAGACAGTGCGCTCTACGTCTCCAAGCGCAGTGGCCGCAATCAGGTCACCCGGGCGGACTCAATTGCCTCTGCGGCTTAGCTGAGCCCCCGAGGCGCCCCCTAGACTGACCTAAGGTCCGCTTCCATAAAGATCAGCGAAAGCGATCTCGGGAGGACGCCATGGCCTACAACAAGATTAAGACATCCGTCGCGGACGGCATTGCTGTCGTAACCCTGTCTGACCCCGCCACAATGAATGCCGCCGGGGTAGACCTGGTGGCGGAACTCCACGACGCATTTCGCAGTTTCATCCAGGATGGCTCCGAAGTCCGCTGCGTGGTTCTTACCGGCGACGGCCGCGGCTTCTGCTCGGGCGCCAACCTGTCGGGTCGAGGTGGCCCGGCCGACGAGCCCGTTGATCCTGAAGGCCCCGACGCAGGCGCAGCCCTGGAGACCGTCTACAACCCCTTCATGACCACACTGCGTGACTATCCCCTGCCCCTGGTCACCGCCATCAATGGCGCGGCCGCCGGCGTGGGGTGCTCCATCGCCCTGATGGGAGACCTGATCGTCGCTGCGGAGAGCGCCTATTTCCTGCAGGCCTTCCGGCGCATCGGCCTGGTTCCGGATGGCGGATCGACCTACCTCCTGCCCCGGCTGATCGGCAAGGCCAGGGCCATGGAAATGGCGCTTATGGGTGAGAAGATCTTCGGCAAGACCGCCCTTGATTGGGGTCTGGTCAATCGCTGCGTGCCTGATGATCAGCTGATGTCCACCGCCATGGAACTGGCCCGCTCACTGGCAGATGGTCCGTGGGCGCTGGGGTCAATCCGCAAGCTGATCTGGGAAAGCCTGGATTCCGGGTGGAGCGAACAGCTGCACAATGAGCGTATGGCCCAGAAACATGCCGGCAGGACCAACGACTTCCGCGAAGGGGTCCTCGCCTTCCTGCAGAAGCGCATCGCTGTCTTTACCCGTAAATAGGCCTTCTCAGGCCTCGAGGGCGCGGCCAGGCTCTATGGTCACGCTCTCGCCGCAGCCGCAGGCGTCGGTCTCGTTCGGATTACGGAAGACGAACTTGGCCGAGAGCTTGGTCACCTCATAGTCGATCACCGTTCCAATCAGGAACAGGACCGCCTTGGGCTCCACCAGTATGGTGACGCCGTGGTCCTCGACGACCTCATCCAGCGGATTGGCGGACTGGGCATACTCCAGAACGTATTCCTGCCCAGCGCAGCCGCCATTCTTCACGCCCACCCTCAAGCCTGCATAGGGCTGATCGGCCTTGGCCATGATCTCCTGAACCCGGGCCGCCGCTTCCGGCGTCAGGCTCACCACCTTGGGCCGGGGACGGCGCGGGCGGGGCGTGGATGTGGTCAGGTTCAGGTTTTCCATGTCGCCTATATGGGGTCAGAACATGTTGAGTTGAAGTTTAGCCTCGTCAGACATCCGCGAGGGATCCCAGGGCGGATCAAAAACAAGGTCTACCTTCACCTTGCCCAGCTCCGGAATCTCGCGGACCGCGTCCTCGACCCAGCCTGGCATTTCCCCTGCCACAGGGCAGCCGGGCGCCGTCAGGGTCATGTCTATGGCCACGTCCTTGGTGTCGGACACGTCGACCTTGTAGATCAGGCCGAGCTCGTAAATGTCCACGGGGATTTCCGGGTCATAGACCGTTTTGAACTTCTCGATCAGAAGATCGGTCAGCCGGTCCAGTTCGGCCTGGGACAGGGGCGTAACGGGGGGAGTTGCGTCATCCATGGGAATCTCAGGCGAAGAAGGCTTGGGTGCGATTGAGGGCGTCGACGAAAGCGTCGACCTCGGCTTCGGTATTGTAGAGGGCAAATGACGCCCGCAGGCTCGACGTAACGCCAAAACGCCGCATCAGGGGCTCGGCGCAATGGGTTCCGGCGCGGACGGCGACACCATAGCGATCGAGGATCTGCGCCACGTCGTGGGCATGGGCGCCTTCGACGGTGAAGCTGAGGATCGCGCCCTTGCCCGGCGCCTCGCCGATCACCTTCATCCAGTTGGCGCTCGCAAGGGCATCGCGCGCCCGCTGATAGAGGGCGTGCTCGTGATCCGCAGCCGCCGGGCGATCCAGCCCCTGGAACCAGGTCAGGGCGGCGTTCAGACCGATGGCCTCAAGAATGGGGGGCGTGCCAGCTTCGAACCGGTGGGGAGGGTCAGCATAGGTGATCCGGTCAAGGGCCACGTCGGCGATCATCTCGCCCCCGCCCTGGTAGGGCGGCAGGGCGGCGAGGCGCTCAGCCTTGCCATAAAGGACGCCGATACCCGTCGGACCATAGAGCTTGTGGCCGGAAAACACATAGAAGTCAGCGCCGAGTTCGCGGACCTTCACGTCCAGGTGGACGACCGACTGACACCCATCGACCAGGGTGATGGCGCCAACCTGCCGGACGGCTGCAACCATTTCGGCCACGGGATTCACCGTGCCCAGGACATTGGACATGTGGGTGAAGGCGGCGACCTTTGTCCTTGGCGACAGGAGGGACTTGAAACCCTCGAGATCCAGACGGCCGTCATCAAGCACCGGGGCGAACTTCAGCACAATTCCCTGACGCTCGCGCAGGAAATGCCACGGCACGATGTTGGCGTGGTGCTCCATTTCGGTGAGCAGGATCTCATCGCCGGCGACGAGGGACTGGCCAAGGCCCGAGGCCACCAGATTGATGGCTTCCGTCGCCCCCTTGGTGAAGACGATCTCGTTCAGATCGGCCCCGACAAAATCGGCGACCGTCTGGCGGGCCGCCTCGAAGGCCTCTGTGGTCTCATTGGCCAGGGTGTGAAGGCCCCGATGGACATTGGCGTAGGAACTGGACATGGCCGCCGTCATGGCGTCGATCACGGCCTGCGGCTTCTGGGCCGAAGCGGCGCTGTCGAGGTAGATCAGGGGCTTGCCATTCACCTGACGCCCGAGGATCGGAAACTGGGCGCGCACAGCCTCGACATTGAAGGTCATGGAGCGATCTCCATGGCTTGTGCAATCCAGGCCTCGATGACGCCCCTGGCGGGCTCGCAGGAAATGGCGCCCGCCGCTTCGCTGACAAAGGCGCCGATGAGCAGGGCCCGGGCATCTGCCTCCGGCAAGCCGCGCTGTTCCATATAGAAGAGCGCCGCTTCATCCAGGGCGCCAATCGTATTGCCATGGGCGCACTGGACATCATCGGCATTGATCAGGAGTTCGGGTTTGGCGTCGACCTCGGCCTTGTCAGACAGGACCAGGGCATGGTGACCCATCCGGGCCTCGGTGCGATCAGCCCCCTCCTCCACGATGATACGGCCCTGGAAGACGCCGCGGGCCTGATCGCGGACAACGCCCTTGGTCAGCTGGCTGGTCACCCCGTCTACCCCGAGATGGCGCACGGTCGTGGTCAGGTCGGCGTGGCGCTTCCCGGCCAGGAGGTAGACGCCATTGAGAAGGACACGGGCTCCGGCTCCCGGATGATCCACGGAAGTTTCAAGCCTCTGACGCCGCGCGCCTGATGTAGCGATGGTCTGGGAAAAGCTGGCGCCCGCGCCCAGCCGAACCTGGGCCTGGGATACCAGGACTCCGTCATCACCATCCCTGGCGAGGACGATACGCTCCACCTGGGCGCCTTCAGCAATTTCGAAATCCAGGTCCGCATTGGTCACATAGGCGCCGTCATCCCCTTCGCAGGATTCCAGCAGGATCAATTTCGATCCAGAACCAACTCGTATTTTTGCCGAAGCCCTGAGGGCAGTTGCGCCACGGGAAATGATACGAAGCGCCAGGGTGCGTTCAGCGCCATCCTCGACCACGATCGACACGCTTTCGGAGCCACCAGCCAGCACGAGCACCTCACTCGTCAGGGCGTCGAACGGGCCGGCATCCAGCCCGTTGGGCGGCAATGCGACCGCCTTTGGCGGCAGGCTGCGCAGCAGGCCGCGAAGGTCAGTCCACCGCCAGTCCTCATCCCGCCTGCCGGGCAGCAGGCTGAGGTCGCCGGTCTCTATGGCAGAGGTCAGGCTCACGCAGCCCTCGCATACTTGTCATAGCCTTCACGCTCCAGCTCGAGCGCCAGTTCGGGCCCTCCGGACTGGACGATCCGCCCGGCGGCGAGGACATGGACCCTGTCGGGTTTGATGTAGTCCAGCAGGCGCTGATAGTGGGTGATGACCAGCATGGAGCGGTCGGGGGAACGCATGGCGTTCACCCCTTCGGAAACGATCTTGAGGGCGTCGATATCGAGGCCGGAATCCGTCTCGTCGAGGATGAGGAAACGCGGCGAAAGCATTGCTGCCTGGAAGATTTCCATGCGCTTCTTCTCGCCACCGGAGAAGCCGACATTCAGCGGGCGCTTGAGCATTTCGAAGTCGATCTTCAGGGCGGCCGCCTGGGCTCGGGCGAGCTTCAGGAAGTCGGGCGCCTTGATCTCGTCCTCACCCCGGGCCTTGCGCTGGGCATTGAGGGCCGAACGGATGAAGGTCAGCGCCGGAACACCTGCAATTTCAAGCGGATACTGGAAGGAAAGAAACAGCCCTCGGGTGGCCCGTTCGCTGGCGTCCAGGCCAAGAAGGTCGTCCCCATTCAGGCTGGCAGATCCTTCGGTGACCTCATAGCCCGACCTTCCGGTCAAGACGTAGGACAGGGTCGACTTGCCGGCGCCATTGGGGCCCATAATGGCGTGAACCTCCCCCGCAGGCACTTCAAGGGTGAGGCCCTTCAGGATTTCCTTGCCATCAACTTCGGCGCGGAGGTTATTGATCTTCAACATTAAAAACTCTCATCGGCGAGATATTGCGCCAGTAATTCTACGGCCGCTTCGACGGTGTCGACCGTCTCCTGCTTACGGGGGGCTGCGCTCAGGGACGCCGTGTTCCGCTTGTCAGCAGAGGTGACGCTGGCCTTGTCGTCCTCGAAATAGGCGCGCAGCCGGAAGTTCTCGTGGTCCAGGGTCACGGCGTAACGGGTGTGATCCAGGATCAGGCCCTTCTCCCGGAGAAAGTCCTCTTCCCGCGCCAGGGCCTGATAGAGCGCCATGGCCCGGTTGTTGTCGGACTCCTGCTGGGCCCGTTCAGCATCCTCCCGCGCCCGGCGCGCGATTTCCCGTCGTCCCAGTTCATCAAAGAACGCCTGGCGCAGGGACACGGCCTGACCTTTGTTGTCCTGGCTCATCCGACACTACCTTCCAAAGAAATCGCAACCAGCTTCTGGGCTTCCACGGCGAACTCCATCGGGAGCTCCTGCAGAACCTCCTTCACGAAGCCATTGACCAGCAGTTGCACCGCCTCCTCCTGGGAGAAGCCCCGCTGCATGGCGTAGAAAAGCTGGTCCTCTGACAGGCGGGTCGTCGTGGCTTCATGCTCGAAGACACAGGCGCTGTTGCGCGCCTCCACATAGGGAATGGTATGGGCGCCGCTGGTCTTTCCGATCAGCAGGCTGTCGCACTGGGTAAAGTTCCGCGCGCCCCTGGCCTTGGGGTGGGCCGAGACCAGACCGCGATAGGTGTTGGACGACCGGCCGGCGCTGATGCCCTTGGAGATGATCCGCGAGCGGGTATTGGCGCCCAGGTGGATCATCTTGGTGCCGGTGTCGGCCTGCTGCCGGCCATTGGTGATGGCGATGGAATAGAACTCACCACTCGAGCCTTCGCCCCGCAGGACGCAGGAGGGGTATTTCCAGGTCACCGCTGACCCGGTTTCCACCTGGGTCCACGAAACCTTGGACCGGTCGCCACGGCAGTCCGCCCGCTTGGTGACGAAGTTGTAGATGCCGCCCTTGCCGGTCTCCGGGTCCCCCGGATACCAGTTCTGGACCGTGGAGTATTTGATCTCGGCGTCGTCCAGAACCACCAGCTCGACCACCGCCGCATGCAGCTGGTTCTCATCGCGCATGGGCGCAGTGCAGCCCTCCAGGTAGGACACATAGGCGCCCCTGTCGGCGATGATCAGGGTCCGCTCGAACTGTCCGCTCTGGGCGGCGTTGATCCGGAAATAGGTGGACAGCTCCATGGGGCAGCGAACCCCCGGCGGCACATAGACAAAGCTGCCGTCCGAAAAGACCGCGGAGTTGAGGCAGGCATAATAGTTGTCCGAGGTCGGCACCACCGTGCCCAGATACTTCTTCACCAGTTCAGGATGCTCGCGGATCGCCTCGCTCATGGGGCAGAAGATCACGCCGACGGCGGCCAGTTCCTTCTTGAAGGTGGTCACCACCGAGACGCTGTCAAAGACCGCATCCACTGCATAGCGCGGAGACCCGACGACGCCGGCCAGCACCTCCTGCTCGCGCAGGGGAATGCCCAGCTTGGCGTAGGTGGCGAGGATTTCTGGATCGACCTCATCCAGGCTGGCCGGACCGGTCCCGGCCTTCAGCGCGGCATAATAATAGCTGTCCTGATAGTCGATCTTGGGAAAGCTGACCTTGGCCCAGTCAGGCTCGTCCATGGCCAGCCAGCGCTCATAGGCCTCCAGACGCCAGGCGAGCATCCACTCCGGCTCTTCCTTCTTGGCCGAGATGAAACGGATGGTGTCTTCCGACAAACCCTTGGGGGCGAAGTCCTGTTCAACGTCGGTGACGAAGCCATGCTCGTACTTTTCGAGCCCTTCGACCTGATCGACCGTGTCCTTAACCGCAGCCATTGCCTGTTGTCCTATGCTGCGCTGGCGCGGCGCGCCGTGAAAGAAGTCGTCATGGCCCGCCAGGCCTCGACAAAGGCCGACCAGTCCGACGCCGTGGTCGACCAGCCGCCACTGACCCGGATTGCGCAGGCCGCCAGATCATTCAGACCCATGGCCTGCAGGACATGGCTGGCCTTGACCTTGCCGGAAGAACAGGCCGAGCCGGCGCTGATCATGACGCCCGCCAGATCCAGGGCCATGACCTGCCGCTCTGCCGGAAAGCCGGGATAGGCGACGCAGAGGGTTCCATCCAGCCGACGGGCGTTCTCGCCGACAATGACGCCGCCGGCAGCCTTGAGGTCATCAATCGCGGCGTCCCGCCAGGCCTTGTTGTCATTGGCGTCGCGGAGCGCCGCCCTGGCCGCAGCTGCGAAGCCGGCAATGCCCGGCAGGTTTTCAGTTCCAGCCCGACGCCCCCGCTCCTGCCCGCCGCCGTGCTGTCGGCGGACCAGGCTGGCCCGGGGCCCGAAGGTCAGTGCGCCGACGCCCTGGGGCCCACCCAGCTTGTGGGCGGAAACGGCGTAGGTGTCGGCCTGGATGCTGCGGCTGTCGATGGCCAGCTTGCCCGCCGCCTGGACGGCGTCCACGTGCAGCCAGCCCTCGTGGGCCCGGACAATCTCCGAGGCCTCCAGCATAGGCTGGATAACGCCGGTTTCATTGTTCGCCGCCATCAGGGCGACCAAGGGCCGGCCATCTGCGGCGTCCCAGACGCTCAGCCTGGCGGAAAGCCATGCCAGATCTGCAACGCCCTGGGCGTCAACCGGCAGGAATTCGACCTCCGCGCCCGATGCTTTGGCAGCCTCGATCACGCAGTCATGTTCGATGGCGCTGACGATCAGCCGCCGCGAACCCGCCGCTACGGCGCTCTCAATGGCCAGGCCATTGGCTTCGGTGCCGCCGCTGGTGAAGACCACTGTCGAGGCCGGACCGCCAATCAGGGCGGCCACATCGGTCCGGGCGCCCTCAAGCAGGGCCCGGGCGGCCCGCCCTGCCCCATGAACCGAGGATGGATTACCAACCCTCGCCAGGGCCTGGGTCATGGCCTCGACGGCCTCGGGTCGCACCGGGGCGGTGGCGTTGAAATCGAGATAGACGGGAGACGTCATGACGCAGGCGTCTCCGGGGCCAGCCGACCCAGAGCCACGTCCGCCAGGGTGACCGAAGCCAGGTAGCCCTCGATCTTGCGGCCCATTTCCTCCCAGAGGTCATGGGTCAGACAGCGTTCGCCCTTCAGCATGCAGCCCTTGGACTTGCCGCTGCAGCGGGTGGCCCGCAGGGGTTCATCCACAGCCATGACGATCTCGGCGATGGAGGTCGCGTCGGGCGTGCGGGCCAGCAGATAGCCGCCGCCGGGCCCCCGCAGACTGCGCACCAGGCCCTGACGACGCAGGCGGGCGAAGAGCTGTTCCAGATAGGACAGGGAAATCTGCTGGCGCACAGCGATCTCCGCCAGGGACACGGCCCGCTCGCCGCTCGCAGACCCCTGACGACGCGCCAGGTCGGCCATGGCCATGACCGCGTATCGCCCTTTGGTGCTGAGTCTCATCTGGCTTGCGGGTCCGAGTCGGTTTTTTCGAGCGTTTTGCAGGCGCCTTGTGCTAAAGCCGCCGCCTCGCGCTGAACTGTCCTGCTTGAGTGACGCACTTAGGAAGACCCAGCGCATTAGTCAACTATTACGCCCCACCCAAATGGGGGACAATTCAAGGGTTCGACATGCCTGAGGTGGTTTTGACCGGCGCAGCCGGACGGATTGAAGGTCGCTATACGGCCGGCAAGACTGAAACGGCGCCCATCGCCCTGATCATGCACCCGCACCCCAAGGCCGGCGGGCAGATGAACAACCCGGTCAATGTCCAGCTCTTCCACCTGTTCATGAAGCGCGGCTTCTCGGTTCTGCGCTTCAATTTCCGTGGCGTGGGCCGCAGCCAGGGTGAGTTCGACTCCGGCATTGGCGAGTTGGCTGACGCCGCCACCGCCCTGGACTGGCTGCAGACCACCAATCCCGCCGCCTCCCAGTGCTGGGTCGCCGGCTATTCCTTCGGGGCCTGGGTCAGCATGCAGCTGCTGATGCGCCGCCCTGAAACCGACGGCTTCATCTCGGTGTCGCCGCCGACCAACATGTACGACTTCAGCTTCCTGGCCCCCTGCCCCGCTTCGGGCCTGATCCTGCACGGCAGCGCCGATACGGTTGTGCCGCCGGTGGAAGTCGAACGCGTGGTTTCCAAGCTGCGCACGCAGAAGGGCATTGTCATTGACCATGAAGTGGTCGACGGCGCTTCCCACTTCTGGGCGGAAAACCTGCCGGATGTGGAACGTCATGTGGGCGACTATCTGGACAAACGGATCGCCGCCGACCCAATCTAGCGGTCCCATAACACCGCAGGGACGCCTGATCGCACCATGACCATCAAATCCCGCCATGCCCTGGCGTCGCTCGCCCTTGCGTCCGGCGTCATGCTGGCTGCCTCGCCATCTCTCGCCCAGACGGTCGCCAGCGGCTTTCAGAACCCGCCTGTCCCCAAAGAGCACGCCGCCTCCATAGAGGCCCAGGGCGGGCTCTATGAGGGGCCTGTGGCGGCTTATGTGGCCAAGGTGGGAGATCGGGTCGCCGCAGCCGCCGGGCGCGGCGGGCAGTGCGGCTTCCACGTGGTCAACAGCATGGTGGTCAACGCCTTCACCTCCCCGCCCGGCTGTCACGTCTACATCACCCGGGGCCTGCTCTCGGTGATCAACAGCGAGGCCGAGCTGGCGGGAACCCTTGGTCACGAGATCGGCCATGTGAACGCCAACCACGCCGGCAAACGTCAGAACCGCACACTGGTGACCGGTCTGGGCGCCCTGGTCCTAGGCGCCGTGACCAAGTCGGACCAGGTGGCGCAGATCGCCTCCCAGGTCGGCCAGCTGACCGTGCTCAGCTATTCGCGCAACCAGGAATACGAGGCCGACTCCCTGGGCGTTCAGTACCTGCCCAAGGCCGGCTACCCCGCCTCTGGTCTCACCGGAACCCTGCAGGCCATCCAGCGGGAAGACCAGCTGGAGGCCCGCCAGCGAGGCCAGGGCGACACCGCTGTTCCCGGCTGGCTGCGAACCCACCCCCTGACCTCTGACCGCATAGCCCGGACGGTCCAACTGGCCGCCAAGGCGCCCGCCGTAAAGCCGGGTATGGACGGCTATCTCATCGCCACAAATGGCATGCTCTATGGCGACGATCCGGCCCAGGGTTTCGTTGTGGGCAGGGCCTTCCTGCATCCCGAACTGGGCTTCGGGTTTGAAGCGCCGACCGGCTTTACCCTGACCAATGGTCCTGCCGCCGTGACCATCGAAGGTCCGAACCGGTCCCGCGCCATCTTCGCCGCCGGCAAGATCGGCGGCGCCAGGCTGGAAGACTATGCCGTCAACCTGATGCGGCAGGCGGCCAACCAGACCCCGATATCCATGGGCCAGCCCCAGTCCACCAAGATCAACGGTGTGGACTCCGTAATGGTCCCGGCCCTGGCCCGGACAGCCAATGGCGATGTCGAGTTCGTGGTGGTCGTCTATGCGACGGGCGGCGAGACTGGATACCAGTTCCTGGCCCAGGCCCCGGCGGGGACTGCCCGGGTCTTCGACCCCATGTTCAACTCCTTCCACAGGATCACGGCGGCCGAGGTCGCAAAGCTGCGCCCCCGCAGGATCGAACTGGTGACGGTCAAGGCCACCGACACGGTCGCCAGCCTGTCAGCCCGCATGGCCGTGGAGGGTTTTCAGCAGGAGACCTTCATGGCGATCAACGGCCTCGAGCCAGGGGCGGCGCTGAAGCCCGGGCGCAGGGTGAAGCTGGTTTCGGCGACGAAGTAGGGACTAGGCCGCCGCCTTCCGGCTCGCCGTCTCATAGCTGTCGTCCAGGAACTCTCGGATCCGCGGCATGACGTCCTCAGCCCGCGACACCAGGAACAGGTGCCCGCCGCCGGGGACGATCTCCAGGGTCGCGTTGGGGATCAGGCCTTCCAGGATGCGGCCGTTGATGGCCGGAACGATCCGGTCGTCGTCGCCCATCATGATCAGGGTCGGGGCCTTCATCAGGGGCAGGAAGGGCACGCTGGTCCAGCCGGCCATGGCGCCCAGCTGGTAGAGATAGCCCGTCCGGGAGGGCGGAACGATCCGGCCGATGTGGTCGTCAGCCCCCAGGGTTTCGCCGCCATAGAGGGTCTGGAAGTTCTTCCGCATGAAGTCCGGGTCGATATAGCGCTGGGGATCGGCCATCTTGGACAGGGCCTTCATGTCGCCGGGCACCATGATCATGCCGGCCGAGGTGGCGGCCAGGATCAGGCGGCCGGTCCTGCGGGGATGCTGGAAGGCGAACTGCTGGGCCAGGCCCCCGCCCCAGGAGACCCCCATGACATCGACCTTGTCATAGCCCAGTTGGTCCAGGATCCGCGCAGCGGTCCAGGCCATGGTCCAGGGCCGGTAGGGCGCGCTGGGCTTGGGCGATCCGCCGACGCCGGGCATGTCGAAGGAGATCAGGTCCCGGTCGGTGAACCAGGCGGCCAGGGGCGCCATCAGTTCGATGCTGGCCCCAATGCCGTTGAAGAACAGTAGAGGGCGCTTGTTGCCAGCGCCCTTTTCTGTCGCCTTCCAGACGGCGACCCGCAGCTGGCGGCCGCCAGCCCGCATGAGCTGGATGAGAGCCCCGTTAGTGTCGTCCGTTGAGGTCTTGCTCACGAGGCTCTCTCCGATCAGCCGAAGGCGTATTGGCCCGGCGCGGGGCCGAGGGATTTGTAGGTCTTGTTGCCGGTCTGCTTGGGCGCGGCCTTGAGGTCCCCTGCCCGGTCACCCATCCACTCCACCCAGAAAGGCCACCAGGAGCCGGAATGTTCCTCAGCCGCGCCATTTAGCCAGGCGTCGATGTCGGCCGGCGGCCGGGTCTTGGAGTGGAAGTATTTCGACTTGGGATTGCCGGGCGGGTTCAGCAGGGCCTGGATGTGGCCCGACTGGGACAGGACGAATTCCACATTCTCCGAGCCAATCAGCTGGGTGGTGCGGTAGCAAGCCTTCCACGGGGTGATGTGGTCGGTGACGCCTGCGACGATGAAGACGTCGTTCTTGACGGCCTTCAGGTCCACCATATGCCCCGCCAGCTCAGCCTCACCGGGATTGCGGAAGGGCTGGGTCTCATAGACGCCCATATAGTCTGAATGCAGGGTCGCGGTCAGATTGGTCGCGTCATTGTTCCAGAACAGGATGTCGAAGGGCGCCGGGGCCTCGCCGTGCAGGTAGTTGTTGATGACATAGTTCCAGACCAGGTCATTGGGACGCAGCCAGGCGAAGGTCCGCGACAGGGACGAGCCCTCGAGAATGCCCTTCTTGGCGGAACGTCGGCGGGCCATTTCAATGCCGTGCTTTGAGACAAGGGCGCCGCTCTCGCTGTCGCCTGCATCGGGATCCAGCACGCAGACCATCAGGGAGACGGCGTTGATCCGCTCATCTCCCCGGGCGGCCAGCTTGGACAACAGGGTCGCGGTGGTGATACCGCCTGAGCAGGCGCCCGTCACATTGACCTTGTCGGACTTGGTGACCTTGGCGATGACGTCGGTGGCTTCGATCAGGGAGTCCACATAGTGGCCCAGCCCCCAGGCGGCGTGTTCCTTTGACGGATTGCGCCAGCTGACCAGGAAGACCGTGAAGCCGTGGGCCACCAGATAGCGGACCATGCTCTTGTCCGGGGACAGGTCGTTCACATAGGCCTTGTTGATCTGGGGCGGGATGATCATCAGCGGGATTTCCCGGACCTGCTCGGTCGACGGGGCGTACTGGATCAGCTCCATGATCTCGGTGCGATAGATGACATCGCCGGGGCTGGTGGCCAGGTTCTCGCCGACCTTGAAGGGCCGCTTGTCCACCTGGCTGACAATCCCGTCATTCTTGGTCATGTCCTCATAGGCGTTCTGCAGGCCCTTGATCAGGGACACGCCGCCGGTCTCGAAGGCCTTCTTCATGGCCGAGGGATTGCCGATCAGAGTGTTGGTCGGGGCCACGGAATCCATGACCATGCCGGTGATGAAGGAGGCCCGCGCGCGCTCCAGGTCATCGAACTCGACGTCCTGGATCCAGGCATTCATGCCCTTCTGGGCCGCCAGATAGTATTGCATGGCGCCCTTGTAGAAGGGGTTGGTCCGCCAGGCCGGGTCCATGAACCGCTTGTCCTTGGGAGACGGCGCCAGCTCGGACTTCTGGGTCACGATGTCGGCCACATCAGATCCGAAAGCCTTCAGGTGCTTCAGGGTCTTGGCGGGCCGACCTGCGGTCTCGCGCAGCATGACCGCCACAGCGCCCATCAAGTCTTCGCGGGCAATGCCGATCATCGGATTGAGGCCGCTGGTGTTCTCGGTGGCGCCGCCGCCCTCGAGGCGAATTCCGGGCTTGGTCATTGTCGTCTCCCAAATGGCCAGATCATTCTCGTCTGGCTCTTACTGTAGTACCTATGGTGCGGGCCATTCGCCGGGAGTCAATTGGGACGCGAAAACATGAAGACCCGGGACCGCATCCTCGCCGCCGCCCTCGACCTGTTCAATGCCGAAGGCGTTGGCGGTCAGTCGGCCCTGGATATCGCCACGGCCATGGGGATCAGCGCTGGTCATCTCTACTACCACTTCAAGGGCAAGCCCGAGATCCTGGCGGGATTGATGGCCCAGCACCGTCTGGAGGTCGACCTGGTGGCCGCGGCCCTCAGGGATGCGGCCAGCCGACCCGACCTCGACCTGGAGACCCTCTGGACCCACGTCCATATCCTTGTGGAAGAGACCTGGGACGCCCGGTTCTTCTGGCGGGAACCTGCCCTTGCGGGCGCCATGCCGGACCTTGCCGAGGACGCCCGCCACATTCTGAAGACCATCAGGTTCGCCGTGCGGGAGACCCTGGCCGTCCTGACGGACCGCAACCTCCTGCACGCCTCTCCCGAGATCCTCGACGGGTTCGCCGATCAGATCACCACCGGAATCGCCTTCCAGACCAGTGTCCTGACCCTGGAAGCGATGACCGGATCACCGCGCGAACTCATCGCCCGCGCGGCGGCCCAGATCATGCTGCCCGTGGCCGGTCTGGCCCGGTCATAGGGCTCAGGCCTCTTCGGTCGCCTTGGCCGGCTTCTTGGCCTTCTCGGCCTTCAGGTCGGCGACTTCAGCGGCCAGGACTTCAACCTGCTTGGTCAGGCCTTCCACGGCCTGGCTCAGGGCGGCCATGTTGAAGGGGGCGAAGGTTTCACCCAGGGACTTCTTCACATCGTCCAGACGGGCGTCCAGAGCGGCGCGACGGGTCTCGGTGACATCCTTGGTCTTCTTGGTGATGTCCTCGACCATGTCGGCGACCTTCTTGCCGGCAGGGGCCTTGGAAATGCGGGCGCGGACGACGTCTTCGATCTTCTCACCCTTGGCGACCAGGTCGTCGAAGGAGTGGTTGGCCTTCTCGGCGAACTTCTCGGCAGCATCGGTGGCTTCGTCATAGGCGCGGCCATAGGCGCCAACGCCGGCCAGCCAGATCTTGCGGGCGATGTCGGGGTCGAAGAAGGTCTTCGGGGCGGTCTTTTCGGCCTTGGCGGCCTTTTCGGTCTTGGTCTTGGCCATGGGATGTCTCCGTAAGATTGTGTGGCGCCCCGTCGGAGCGCGATGGACGGAGGGATAGGCCTGGTCTTTAGAAAAAGCATTCTAACGACGGCGGTGGGTAGATTCCGATCCTGAGAGCCCATCGGCAAGGTCTCTAGAAGTCTGCGGGCCAACGCAGCCTTGCGCTGCTCATTTCCGGAGACACCCCATGTCAAACGACGCACATCTGAAGGATTCCGTCCTTGCCGAACTGCAGTGGGCGCCCGCTGTCAACGCCGCCCACATTGGCGTCACCGTCCACGACGGCGTCGTAACCCTGACCGGCCACGTGGAGACCTATGCCGAAAAGCACGCGGCCGAGGTCGCCGTCCGAAGCATCAAGGGCGTTCGCGCCATTGCCGAGGAGATCGAGGTCAAGCTGGCCTTTGACGTGAAGCGGTCGGACGAGGAGATCGCCGCCGCCGTGGTCATGCGCATGGCCTGGGATTCCACTCTGCCCAAGAACGCCATCAAGGCCACGGTCCAGAACGGCTGGGTCACCCTGACCGGCGATGTCGACTGGGGTTATCAGCACGAATCCGCGGGGCATGAGGTCCAGAAGCTCTGGGGCGTCGTCGGCGTCTCGAACAACATCAAGGTCAATCCGCGGGTGGACACCCAGTCCATCAGCAGTGACATCCAGCACGCCCTGCACCGGTCCTGGTTCGATCCCCAGCACATCAAGGTCACAGCCCGCGACGGCCGGGTGAAGCTGACCGGAACCGTTCACACCATCAGCGAGCGCCTGCTGGCCGCAAACACCGCCTGGTCGGCGCCGGGCGCCACAGACGTGGAAAACCATCTCGTCATCGCCTAGCCCTCCTCCCCTGGACTTCTGGGCGGTCCTGCATGCGCGACTCTGATACCCTCCCGATCAGGATTGCGCAGGCGGTGGGATGGAGACACTCTGGCCTCCACTTCAGAGTGGAACCGTTCAGACCGTGCCCCCAACACCAGCCCAGCTTCGCGACAAGGCTTGGGCTGAGGTCGAAGACCTCGTCGAGCTTCAATTGAAGCCGCTTGGGGAGCTTGCCTTGGCCGCCCTGAGTTTGGGCCCAGGCGACAAGGTCGCGGACATTGGCTGTGGCGGCGGCAGAACCCTCAGCGCGATAGCCGAAGCCGTGGGGCCTGCAGGCACAGCGGTTGGCATTGACCAATCAGCGGCGATGGCAGAGCGAGCGCAAGCCCTCTGCAGCGGCCTTCCCCAGGTTCAAGTCATCTGCGCCGACGCCGGACGCTATGAATTTCAAACCCGGGAATTCACAGCAGTCTATTCCCGCTTCGGCGTCATGTTCTTTGAGAAGCCCGCAGATGCCTTTGCCAACATACGTCGCGGCCTAAGCCCAGGCGGCCGGATGGCCTTTGTCTGTTGGCGGTCCATGCAGGAAAACGAACTGGACTATGCGCCCATCAAAGCCGCCGGCTCGGTTCTGCCACGCCACCTGGTCGAAGCGGCAGGCGAGGCCCTTCCCTTCTCCCTGGCGCGCCGCGATACCATTGACGCAGTTCTGATCGCAGCTGGGTTCAGCCATTTGGAGATCGAGCCCCGTGACCTAGCGGTCAGCAGCGGCGACCTCGGAGCCATGCTTGAAGTGAGCCTGAAGGTAGGATCCCTCGGTAGCCTGCTTCGAGAATACCCAGACTATGCCGAAGCCGCCCGTCCCCTCGTCGAAGCCATGCTGAAGACGAAGGCGGCTTCAGGCGGGGTCTATCTAAAGGCGGCTGTGTGGATCGTCATAGCAACCGCCTGAGCGGCAGCGAAATCCTAGCCGTGAGGCGCGGGCACGCGATCACTGGCTGGGGGCGGGGTCAAACCGTCAGGGCACCAGTCCAGAACCCCGGAGCACCCACCCAGCAGGCTTGCCGTAACGACCAGGAAGATCAGTGATTTCATTGGAAACACCTTTTGGTGACCGCATCACAGTCACTGCCAATCGTGGCTTGATTTTGGTGTTCCCGGGCGTGGATCTAGTACAGCAGAAACTCCCGCCGCTCCTCGCGCCATGACTCTTCATCCGGCAGGGTCAGAGCATCGAGGTCTGCAGGCGTCGCAGCCGGATCGTCGACCCACTCCCGCAACAGCGGCCCGCCATTGATGACATCGATGGCCAGCTTGCCGATCTCGTACTCATAGGGGAAGTCCCGCCAGAGATCGTAGTCGGGATAGAGGTTGCGGATGGCCTTGAAGGCCAGGGTCTGGACCCGCCAGGGACGGAAGGCCTCATGATCGTATTGCGGACCCTCCACGTGGATCTGCACTCCATGGCACAGCTTGCCCACATGCTTGTGGAAGGTGGGCTCGAACCAGATCGGGCGCAGGCGGCAACCTGCCAGCCATTGGGGCGCGGCCCGGTTCATTTCGGCGATCACGTCCACGGCGTTGATGTCAGGCGCCCCGAAGATCTCCAGCGGCCGGGTGGTGCCCCGACCTTCCGAAAGGGTTGCGCCTTCCACCATCACTGTCCCTGCATAGGCCCGCGCCATGGACAGGTTCGGGGCGTTCGGGCTGGGATTGACCCACTCCCGTTCTCCAAGGGGCCAGCCATAGCCGGGGGCGGCGTCTGGCGCCCAGCCTTCCATGGCGATCACCCGGTATTCCAGGTCCAGATTCAGAGTCTTGATGAACCAGCCGCCCAGTTCACCGAGGGTCAGGCCATGGCGCATGGGCATGGGCCCAGCGCCGACAAAGCTTTCCCAGCCCTCCCGCAGACGCAGGCCTTCCACCGGCCGTCCTGCCGGGTTCGGCCGGTCCAGTACCCAGACCGCCTTGCCATGTTTCGCCGCCGCCTCGAGGACGTACCGCAGGGTGGTGATGAAGGTGTAGATCCGGCAGCCAAGGTCCTGGAGGTCCACCAGCAGGACGTCGAAACTGTCCATCATGGCGTCGGTCGGGCGGCGGACCTCGCCATAGAGGCTGAAGATCGGGATGCCGTAGGCCGGGTCAACGAAGTCGGGCGACTCCACCATATTGTCCTGCTTGTCCCCCCGCAGGCCATGCTGGGGCCCGAAAGCCGAGGTGAGTTTGACCTGCAGACTGGAGACGGCGTCCAGGGCGTGGGTCAGATCGGTGGTGACCGAGGCCGGATGGCCGAGCAGGGCGACCCGGCGTCCGCCCAGGGCCGCCCGCAGTTCGCCGTCTTCGCAGAAACGATCCAGACCGAATTTCATGGGTCAGCCTCCAGCCAGGGTCAGCGCAAAGGATAGCGGGTGATGGAAGTCGGGTTTGCCCGGCGGGTGGGCCGCCGCCCAGTACGAGCAGGTCCCATCCACGGATTCGATCACGGCGGACAGGGCCAGCCGCCAGTCGGTCCCGGCAAGATCAGGCAGGCTGAGACTGGCTATCAGGATCAAGGCGTTCCCCTCATGAGCCACCGTCAGGTCAGGAAAAATATCGGCATCCGCCATGCCATTACGATAGTCGTCAAAACGATAGCTGGCCCAGCGGGTGGAGGGTGAGAAGTTGAACTCCAGATAGCCAGGCTCTCCGGCCGCCTGAACGAAGACTTCGAAACAGGTATGCCGCCAGAGTTCGTCGGTCCGCCTGGAGGGTTCAGGGTCTGGCAGAAGCAGGTCCGACGTCAGACCAAAGGCCCGATAGGTCAGATCGAGGCGCCCGCCACTTGATCGTGACACATCTACTTCAATGCCGGAAACCGGCAGGTCCTTGGCCGGGCTGAAGGGTTTGAGGGCGCAGGGCATGGCCTTGACTGCCACGGCCTCGAACCGCTAGCTAGACCCATGTTCGTCCAACGGCCCCTCTTCAGCCTCTATTACGCCCGCTCCTAGAGCGGCGCGGACGAACCCTTGCGCCCCCTTTTCAAAGGTCGGCGCCCCAGGAAATCCCAGGCATCCGGCCCCTTCCCTTCCGGAGACCTGCACATGCCCCTCGAAATTGCGCCGCCTGACGTGTTAGAGCCCGCGCCACCCGTCCAAGAGTCACGCCTCATGTCCGCTGAAACCGAATTCAAGTCCGACCTCCTGCGCACCATGCAGGCCCGCGGCTACATCCACTCGATCACCCACCCCGTGGAGCTGGACGAAGCGGCGACCAAAGGCGTGGTCACCGGCTACATCGGATTTGACGCCACGGCGTCCAGCCTGCACGTGGGCAGCCTGATCCAGATCATGATGTTACGTCGCCTGCAGCAGGCCGGGCACAAGCCCATCGTCCTCATGGGCGGCGGCACGACCAAGGTCGGCGACCCCACCGACAAGGACCAGTCGCGCCCCCTGCTGACTGAAGAGCAGATCCAGTCGAACATCGACTCCATCCAGGCGGTGTTTGCGAAGTTCCTCACCTTCGGCGATGGCCCAACTGATGCGGTCATGGTCAACAATGCCGACTGGCTGGACAAGCTGGGCTATGTCCAGTTCCTGCGGGAATTCGGGGTCCATTTCACCATCAACCGGATGCTGAGCTTCGAAAGCGTCAAGCTGCGCCTGGAGCGCGAGCAGCCCATGACCTTCCTTGAGTTCAACTACATGCTCATGCAGGCCACCGACTTCCTGGAGCTGGAGCGCAATTTCGGCTGCGTCCTGCAGATGGGCGGCTCGGACCAGTGGGGAAACATCCTCAACGGGGTCGAGCTGATCCGCCGGGTGGACCAGAAGCCCTCCTTCGGGCTGACCACCCCCCTGCTCTCCACCGCTTCGGGCCAGAAGATGGGCAAGACCGTGGGCGGCGCCGTCTGGCTGAACGCAGACATGCGCAGTCCCTACGACTACTGGCAGTTCTGGCGGAACACCGAGGACGCCGACGTCGGTCGCTTCATGCGCCTGTTCACAGACCTGTCCCTGGACGAGATCGCCCGTTACGAGGCCATGGAAGGCGCAGCCATCAACGACGCCAAAAAGGTGCTGGCCAACGAAGCCACCCGCATGCTGCACGGACAGGCAGCGGCGGACGCGGCGGCTGAAGCCGCCCGGGTCGCATTCGAAGTCGGCAGCGTTTCGGCTGACATGCCGACCTGCGAGGTGGCGGCGGCCGACTTGCAGGCCGGGATTGTCCTGGCCGCCCTGGCGGTTGATGCAGGCCTTGCCGCTTCGCGTGGGGAAGCCCGACGTCTGGCCCAGGGCGGCGGTCTTCGGGTCAATGACGTGGCTGAGGTCGACGGCGCCCGGATCATTTCCAGCGGCGATCTGGTGGATGGCGTCATCAAGCTGGCGGCGGGCAAGAAGAAGCTCGTCCTGGTCAAACCGGTTTAGGAGCAAGTTCCATGAGCGATATCTCTGTCGGCCAGCCGGCCCCCGCCTTCACCGTCGCCGGACCTGAAGGCGACCTCACCCTGGCCAGTTTCAGCGGCAAGGCCCTGGTCCTCTATTTTTACCCCAAGGACGACACCCCTGGCTGCACCAAGGAAGCCCAGGGCTTTTCGGACATGGCGGCGGAGTTTGAAAAGGCCGGGGTGGCCCTGCTGGGCGTGTCCAAGGACAGCGTCGCCAGTCACGCCAAATTCACCAAGAAGTACGGCCTGACCTTCCCCCTGGGCTCAGACCCGGAGGGCGCGACCATCGAGGCCTATGGCGCCTGGGTAGAGAAATCCATGTATGGCCGCCAGTACATGGGTATCGAGCGTTCGACCTATCTGATCGACAGTACGGGAAACCTTGCCCGGGTCTGGCGCAAGGTGAAGGTGCCTGGCCATGTGGCCGAGGTGCTCGAGGCCGCCCGGGCGCTCTGACGCGACTGTTGCGATTTAGCCTCAGTCCCGCTCAGAATAATGACCGCGACAATGGGGCGACTTTCCAACGCGAAATAAATGGTTAACCCCTGACCATCTAGTTTAGATCCGCGGATTACGCCCTTGCGGCGCATTTTGGCTTGCCTAAAGCTGCCTCTTCATCGCATATCCCCCGTTCCTGGGGTCCCCAACGAGTGCGGTGAGCATGACACGCTTAGAGCGCCTGCGCGACTTCATCGCGAACGTCTTTCCTGAACGGCACATCTACATTCGTTCAGAAGGCGAAATGCGCGGCTTTGTCCTGAGCACAGGCAACCAGACCGTCATCGCCGGCGTCATCGCCGCCTGCGGTCTCTGGCTGGGCGTTTCGACCTCGGCCATGGTGGTGGACGCCTTCGCCCTGTCGGAGTCGGACAAGGAACTGGCTCAGATGCAGGCCAAGTCCGAACGCTGGGTCGCCGACCGTGAGGCCCGCCTGAACAGCGCCGTCGCACAGCTTGACGCCGCCAATGGCTCAATCGGCTCCCTCGCAGCGACTGTCGAGAAGCGCCATGCAGCCCTGGCCATGCTGCTGACCCAGACCAAGGATGAGCCTGGCCTGGCCGAAGCGCTTACCCCCGCCCTGCGGGCCTCCGCCGCCCCGGTGAAGGGCGCCAATCCCACCCGCCGGATCGAACTGGTCCGGGCAAATCAGGAACGCCTGATCGATGCTGCGGATAACTTCGCCAAGGGACGGGCCGACAGGCTGCGCCTTGCATTCCGCCTTGCCGGCCTGAGTCCATCCAGCTTCACATCGGCCGCCACCAGCCTCGGCGGCCCGCTTATCGACGCCAAGGACCCGCGCGCCCTCGCAGCGGTGCTTGATGTGGACGAGAACTTCGCACGCCGCATACAGCACGCAGCAAACAATCTTTCCGAGGCCCGCGCCATGACCACGGCGGCGGCCAGGCTGCCCCTGTCCCGGCCGACCAATGACACGCCCCGGTCCAGCGGCTTCGGCGTCAGGTTTGACCCCTTCAATGGACGACCTGCCTTCCATTCCGGGCTGGACTTCACTGGCGGTATTGGCGTTCCGATCTATTCAACGGCGCCGGGTGTGGTTTCCTTCACGGGCGTTCGCTCGGGTTACGGCAATACGATTGAAATCGACCACGGCGCCGGCTTCAAGACGCGTTACGCCCACCTGTCCGGCATTTCGGTGCGGGTTGGCGAGCGGGTCGCGGTGGGCAGCCGGATTGGCGCCATGGGCTCCACCGGTCGCTCGACCGGGCCACATCTCCATTATGAAGTCTGGGTCAATGGCCGCGCGCAGAACCCGGATCGCTTCCTCAAGGCAGGTGACTATGTTCAGCAAGCGGACTCCTAACACCGAGACCAAGGCCGTTTCGGCGCCAGACGCCCATCTGCCTGTCGCCATGCCGGCGCCGAGCAGCAACCCTGCCAAGGCCAAGCCCCGGGCAGCTTCATTGCTGTCGGAAAATCTGACCGTCGAAGGCAATGTCCTGAGTGATGGCGAAGTGCAGATCGACGGCGTCGTTCGCGGCGACGTGCGGGTCGGCAAGCTGTCCCTGGGTGAAACCGGACATGTGGAAGGTCAGATCTTCTCGGATTCCGTAGAGATCCGCGGCCGGGTGATCGGCGCCATCACCGCCAAGCAGGTCCGCCTGCTGGGCACCGCCTATGTGGATGGCGACATTACCCACGAGCAGCTGGCCATGGAAACAGGCGCCTTCTTCCAGGGCCGCAGCCTGAAGTTCCAGCGCCCCGCAGCTCCGGCGGCTGCGTCGGTCATGACCGACGTCAGCCCCATGGCGCCCAAGGCCTGAGCCCCGGGTCAGCCTTCCCGGGTTACCCCTACCCTCTGGGCCAGGCTTGCGCCCATGAAACGATCCAGATCGCCGTCCAGCACGCCGTCCGTGTCTGAGGTCTCAACCTCGGTCCGCAGGTCCTTGACCATCTGATAGGGCGCCAGGACATAGGATCTGATCTGGTGGCCCCAGCCGATGTCCGTCTTCTGATCCTCAAGCGCCTGGGCGGCGGCCTCCCGCTTCTGCAGTTCCAGCTCATAGAGCCGCGCCCTCAGCATTTTCCAGGCTTCTTCGCGGTTCTGGTGCTGTGACCGCCCCATCTGACAGGCCACGGCGACGCCGGTCGGAATGTGGGTCAGGCGGACGGCGCTGTCTGTCTTGTTGATGTGCTGCCCACCGGCGCCCGATGCACGATAGGTGTCAGTCCTCACGTCCGAAGGATTGATGTCGATGACGATGGCGTCATCGACCACCGGATAGACCCAAACTGAGGCAAAGCTCGTGTGACGCTTGGCCGCTGCGTCAAAGGGCGAAATGCGCACCAGGCGATGGACACCCGCCTCGGTCTTCAGCCAGCCATAGGCGTTGGTCCCCTTGATCTGCAGGGTGACAGACTTGATCCCCGCCTGATCGCCACTGGTTTCTTCCAGAAAATCGACGGTCATGCCGTGGGCCTGGGCCCAGCGGGTGTACATGCGCAGCAGCATGCCGGCCCAGTCGCAGGACTCTGTCCCGCCTGCGCCGGAATTGATTTCCACAAAGGCGTCATTTCCATCGGCCTCGCCTGACAGCAGGGCCTCGAGCTCGGCCCGCGCAGCGCGGTCCTTCAGACCCTTCAGCTGTTGCCGGGCCTCTTCGAGGCTGGGCTCATCGCCCTCCTCGTCGGCGAGTTCCGCATAGCCGATGGCGTCACCCAGATCCCGCTCCAGGGACTGCACTGCCTCGACAGAGGCCGCCAGCCTTGAGCGTTCGCGGCTGATGGACTGGGCCGCTGCGGCATCATTCCAGAGGGTCGGGTCCTCGACCCGGGCATTCAGTTCGTGAAGCTTCCGAAGGGCTGGTTCCCAGTCAAAGACGCCTCCTGAGCAGTTCAATCGACTGCTCGATGTCGGCCTTGGCGGCCTCGACATCTGCTCTCATGTGAAACTCCGTTGGTCCTGCCCGACCTTGCGGATCGGGCCTTGCGGGCCTGACTAGAGCGTTTTCCTTTTAGACGGAACCGTCTCAAGGGATAAAAAGGCTCTAATTCAAAAAGCTAGAGCCTGTTTCAATCCGATAGCCGGTTCCCGCTTATCGGACATGCTCTAGTAAAGGCCGTTCATTTCGTCTGCCTTTTTCGGCGGTGGGGGCGGCGGAGCAGTGGTTCCCGTCTCACTGCCCGGCAGGCTCAGATAGGGCTTGGGCCCGTCGCCGGGCATGGAGCCCAGGGGCGTCTCGGCCACCTTGGGTTCGGTTCCCGGCCTGAAGGCCTCGCGGATCCCGTGGACCATGATGAACTTGGCGTTGCGGGGGGCCTTGAAGTCGGTCTTCGGCAGCCCTTTGGTGGCTTCCTTCATGAACTCGGTAAAGACCGGCGCGGCGGCGAGGGTTCCCGTTTCCCCATTGCCGAGCGACCTGTTGTCATCAAAGCCGACAAACACTCCGGCGACGATCTGAGGGGTGAACCCGACAAACCAGGCGGAGCGGTATTCGTTGGTTGTTCCGGTCTTGCCGCCGACCGGTCGACCCAGGACTGAAACCGATGTGGCGGTGCCGCGCTGGACGACACCCTGCAGCATGGTGGTGATCTGATAGGCTGTGATCGGGTCCATGACCTGATCCCCCGCCGGCGAGATCCTCGGACTTTCGTCGCCGTTGAAGCCGGCTTCGCACCGCTGGCAGTCGCGCTTGTCGGCCCGGAAGATGGTCTTGCCCTGACCATCCTGCACCACCTCGATCAGGTGGGGCTCGATCTTGCGGCCGCCATTGATGAAGGAGGCATAGGCGGCGGTGATCTTGAAGGGCGTGGTCTCCCCTGCCCCCAGGGCCATGGCGAGCACGGGACTCATGTCCTTGATGACTCCGAGCCGCCCCGCCATGTCGGCGACCTTGCGCATGCCGACACCCTGGGCGAGACGCACGGTCATGGCGTTGCGTGACAGTTCAAGCCCCTGACGGAACTGCAGGGCGCCATAATACCTCTTGTTGTAGTTCTCGGGGGTCCAGTCCTCCCCGTCCCTGCCCTGCAGGGTGATGGCCGAGTCCATGATGACGCTGGCCGGGGTGTAGCCGTTCTCCAGGGCGGTCGCATAGACGAAGGGCTTGAAGGACGACCCCGGCTGGCGAAGGGCCTGGGTCGCACGGTTGAAGCTGGACAGGGAGAATGAGTATCCGCCGACCATGGCCAATACCCGTCCCGAATTGGGTTCAATGGCCACAAGGGCTCCATTGACGGCAGGGATCTGCCGCAACCTGAAGCCGCCGCTTGCGCCGGGCTCCACAAGAATGACGTCTCCGGCGTTGAGCCCCTTGCCCGCCCGCGCCCATCGGACGTCCTCGGGGACCAGCAGTCCGCCCTGACCTGTCTGGATCACCCTGACCCGCACCGAATTGCCGGCCGCTTCGGTGACCACCGCCGTACGCCATTCCCGGCGCTCGGAGGGCAGGTCAACCTTGATGGTCATGGTCTCCCAACCTGGCGTCAGCTGGACGCGCTTGGTGGCGCCCCGCCAGCCATGACGACGGTCATAAAGCTCAAGCCCATCCATCAGGGCCTTCCGGGCGGCCGTCTGCATGGTGGGATCAAGGGTAGTGCGAATGTAGTAGCCGCTCTCGTTCAGCCTCTGGCCAAGGGTTGCGAGCCCGCGCCGCCGCACTTCTTCGACAAAGAAGTCTGCATCCCGATACTTGGCCCGACTGGGCGCCGCCTGGACGACCAGGTCTTCCTTCTTGGCGGCCTCCGCCTCGGCCTTGGTCACCCATCCCAGTTCCGCCATCTGGTCGAGGATCCAGTTGCGACGGGCCATGGCATTGGCCTTGCGGCGGAGGGGGTGATAATTGTCCGGCCCCTTGGGCAAGGCGGCCAGATAGGCGCTCTGGGCCAGGGTCAGATCCGAAATCGACTTTCCGAAATAGTTGTAGGCCGCGGCGCCGACCCCGAAGGACCGATAGCCCAGCCAGATCTCGTTGAGATAGAGCTCGAGGATCTGCTCCTTGTTGAGGGTCTCTTCCAGTCGACGGGCAAGGATGGCTTCCTTCACCTTGCGGCCCATGGTGGCGTCACTGGTGAGCAGGACGTTCTTCGCAACCTGCTGGGTGATGGTCGAGCCACCCTCCAGACGCTTGCCCTGGGTAATGTTGACCAGGTTCTTCAGGGTCGCCCGGGCGAGGCCGGCAGGGTCGACACCGCCATGCTGGAAAAATCCATGATCCTCAGCTGCCAGGAAGGCCTGGGCCAGTTGCGGAGGAATATTGTCATAGGGAACGAAAATCCGCCGTTCACGGCTGAATTCGCCGATCAAGGTGCCATCCATGGCGTAGGCCCGGGTCGCGGTCGGCGGACGATAGTCCACCAGGTCTCCGGCATCGGGCATGTCGTGGAACAGCCATGCCGTGTAGATGGCTATGGCCAAGCCCCCTGCAGCGATGAGGCTGAGCACCGTAACGCCCGCAATCGCGACCCATCTTTCGGGGGGTTTCAAGACGAAGCAACCTCCACGGGATCCGGCGTCCCGCCTTTGTCCTCGTCTAGAGCGGGTTTCGCAAAAGGGAAAGCCGGATTTTCGGACGGCCCTACGAGGGGCCCAAGCGCCAGGTTTCTAGCGCGCGGCCAATCTGGTTTCGTGGGCGAAATAGGACTCAATGGAGTCGGCGACCGAGCCCATAAGTCGCGCCCGGCGATTGGGGTCCCTCAGCAGGGCTTCATCTTCCGGACTGGTGATGAATCCCATTTCCAGAAGGACCGCTGGAACATCCGGGGCCAGAAGGACTGCGAGCCCGGCTTCACGGTGGCTTCGGCGCAGCAGTGTCTGGTTCTCGGACAACCGGTCGAGCAACAGTTCAGCAAACGTAGCCGAGCGGTTCTTGGTCGCCCTCTGGGTCAGATCGTAAAGAATTCCGGAGACACCCCGGTCGCCCTGAAGACTGGCCTTCATGAACCAGTCGTCCTTGGAAACCAGCTTGGCCGAACGCGAAGCGGCGTGGTCAGCCAGGGTGTAGACACTGGCGCCCCGGGTGCTGGAATCCGGCCCGGAGTCTGCGTGGAGGGAAATGAACAGGTCGGCATCGGCCCGCCGTGCGATCTGCACCCGGGTTTCAAGGGGCACATAACGATCTGTCTGGCGGGTCATTACAATGTTGTACCGGCCAATCTTTTCCAGCCGCGCCTTCAGCGCCAGGGCGGCCGCCAGGGTCACATCCTTCTCGACCCCTGCAGCCCCAAGGGCGCCCGGGTCGCGTCCACCGTGTCCGGCATCGATGACAACCGTCTTTCTGAAAGCGCCTGCAGGGTCCTGCCTTGCCGCCGGCAGGGACACCAGCCGCAAGCCTTCAGGCCGCGGCGCTTCGGACTTTGCGGGGGGAGCAACCGGATTTGATGCGGTCTTGGCGGCTGCCAGGTCCAGCACGTAGCGGTAATTGCCAATGCCGTCCGCCGGCGGCAGGACGAAGCGTCGCTTCACTGTCGCGCTGGAATTCAGGTCAATTGTAACCTTCGCGCCCAGGGGCGTCCTGTTGATCGTCCAGGTCTTGACCAGGCCCTGCCCGCCCCCCTGTTTGACGGCGATATCGTCCACACCGGGCAGGTTGAGAACAACACGTCGCCCGGAGGGATCTGCAGCCTCAAGCTTGCCGGAAACCGAGCGGTCAAGGTCAATCACAAGCCGGGTTTCGAGGGAGTCGCCGCCGAGTCGGACCGTAAGAAGCTGGCTGGCCAGTCCGTTTGAAGCGAAAAGAAGCGCTGCACAGCCAACAAGCCCTGCGACAAAAACAGCCGGCTTTCGTCGCAAAAAGTCGGACACACGCAAGGACACTTCGGCTTTTACCTCATTACCCCGGCCTTTTTGGCCAGAACCATCAGCATCACTATACCCACAGACAGGGTAGAAAAATTGTTAAGCGCAGCCAGATGGTTCGCAACGCTTTCCTTTTTGACCTCAGTGTTGCAAAGTCACGGGGCTGCGGATCGATCAGGACTCTCTCCTGACGGCATTCGCGCAAAGCACCGCGTCGGTTTTGGACGAATTCTCGCCCTCGACGCAGCCTCCGATTCGCGACCTTCACGTCGCGCCTGGGAAACACACTATGGGCAGCGCAGCTCAAGCCAGTATCCGGCCGTCAACCGCCCGCGTCACAGACGCGCAAGGCGAACGCGCGTGCGCCCTCATGAACAATCGGCGGCGCCCGGGCTCAAGCCTCGCGGCGCGCCACGGAGAAGTTTTATATGACCAAGAAGATGCTCATCGACGCCTCGCACGCCGAAGAAACGCGTGTGGTGGTGATCGACGGTTCCCGAGTTGATGATTTCGATTTCGAGAGCCAGAACCGCAAACAGCTCAGGGGCAATATCTATCTCGCCAAGGTCACGCGCGTAGAGCCGTCGCTTCAGGCCGCCTTCATTGAGTACGGCGGAAATCGTCACGGCTTCCTGGCCTTCAACGAAATCCATCCCGACTACTACCAGATCCCCCTCGCCGACCGCGAAGCGCTCATGCGCGAAGAGGCCGAGGAGGACGACGAGCCGATCGAGGCGCGCGCCCGCTCGAATTCCGAAGATGGCGAAGAAGACGATGACGGCCCCCTCGGCGGGGACGACGATGATGACGTCATGGAAGAAGAGGTCGCCCGTCGCCGCCGGCGGCTGATGCGGCGCTACAAGATCCAGGAAGTCATCCGGCGCCGGCAGATCATGCTGGTCCAGGTGGTCAAGGAAGAGCGCGGCAACAAGGGCGCAGCCCTGACGACCTATCTGTCACTGGCCGGCCGCTATGGCGTCCTCATGCCCAACACCGCTCGCGGTGGCGGCATTTCGCGCAAGATCACCACGGTGACTGACCGCAAGCGCCTCAAGGGCGTGGTTCAGAGCCTGGATGTGCCGGACGGCATGGGCCTGATCGTCCGGACTGCGGGCGCCAAGCGCACCAAGGCGGAGATCAAACGCGACTACGAATACCTCCTGCGTCTGTGGGAGAATATCCGCGATACGACCCTGCATTCCGTGGCCCCGGCCCTCATCTATGAGGAAGAGGACCTGGTGAAGCGGACCATCCGCGACCTCTACGACAAGGACATCGAGGAGGTCTGGGTCGAGGGCGAAGCCGGCTTCAAGGAAGCGCGTGAGTTCATGCGCATGCTGATGCCGTCCCAGGCCAAGAAGGTTCAGGCCTATCGCGACCCGACGCCGCTCTTCGTCAAGCACAGGGTGGAAGACCACCTGTCGCAGATTTATTCGCCCAATGTGGCGTTGAAGTCAGGCGGCTATCTGGTGATCAACCAGACCGAAGCCCTTGTGGCCATCGACGTGAACTCCGGTCGTTCGACCCGTGAGAAGAACATCGAAGCCACTGCCCTCAAGACCAATATGGAAGCGGCGGAAGAAGCTGCCCGCCAGCTGCGTCTGCGTGACCTGGCCGGCCTGATTGTCATCGACTTCATCGACATGGATGAGTCCAAGAACAACCGGGCGGTCGAGAAGAAGCTGAAAGACGCCCTCAAGGACGATCGCGCCCGGATTCAGATGGGCAAGATCTCGTCCTTCGGTCTGATGGAGATCTCCCGCCAGCGTCGCCGCTCCGGCGTCCTGGAAGGCACGACCCATGTCTGCGAACATTGCGCAGGCACGGGCCGGGTTCGCTCGGTGGAGTCCAGCGCCCTCTCAGCCCTGCGCGCCGTCGAGATGGAAGCCGTCAAGGGCGGCGGGGAAGCCGTTCTCAAGGTTCCCGTGGCTGTCGGCCTCTACATTCTCAACGAAAAGCGCAATCACCTGGCGCGGGTTCACGAGAG
Organism: Alphaproteobacteria bacterium PA2; assembly: GCA_002256425.1. Taxonomy (NCBI): domain Bacteria; kingdom Pseudomonadati; phylum Pseudomonadota; class Alphaproteobacteria; species Alphaproteobacteria bacterium PA2. The sequence goes on from NKIZ01000001.1 coordinate 2,174,128, forward strand.
CCGGGGCCTGTTCATCACCATCGCGCTCGATGACAATGTCGGCCTGGCCGGTCATGAAATCGAGCGGACGGCCAGCGAGCCGCGGCCTGAGCACGCCATCACGCACCACCGGCCCATCGAAGCCTATGTCCCCACCGACGAGGACATTGCCGACGACGACGTCGATGACATCGATGACGAGATCATCGAGGACGATGATGAAGACGGCGAGGATGAAGATCGGGCGCCGTCGCGGGGTCGCCCCCGGGAAGTTGAAGCCGACAGCGAAGATGGCGAGGACCGTAATGCCCGCCGCGGTCGCCGTCGTCGTCGTCGCGGACGTCGTGACGAGCCCAAGTCCGACGAGGCCCGTCCGCCCGTCGCGGCCGAAGCCCGCAGCGATGAAGAAGATGACGGCCAGGGCGGTCGTCGCCGCCGTCGTGGACGCCGTGGCGGTCGCAGGACCCGCGAGGATGGTCGTCCCATGGACGCCTTCTCATGGGTGCGCCCCTGGGTGCCCTATGGCGAAGACGCCTTTGTCTGGCACGATCCCGCTGAAGACATGAAGCCTGCAGCCCCGGCTGCCGAGCGTCCTGAACGCCCTGAACGCCAGGATCGACCAGAGCGGGCTGAGCGCCCTGAGCGCAAGGAGCGTCAGCGCCCCGAACGCGTGGCTGAGCCTGTGGCGACCAGCAGCGAGGACGACATCTGGGTGGAGCTTCCCGCCGTGGAAGAAAAGCCCAAGCGGACCCGGACCCGTCGTGGTCGCGGCCCTGCTGAAACCCCGGCTGTTGAAGTCGAGGCTGTTGAACCTGCGTCAGAAGCTGTGGTCGTCGAGTCCGCACCAGTGGTCGAGCCGGTCATCGAGGCGGAGCCTGCAGTTGAAGCGCCTCCGGCCAAGCCCGCCAGGGCCCGCCGGACCAAGGCCGTCAAGGCTGAAGTCGCAGCAGAGCCCGCAGTCGTTGAAGCTGAGCCGGTGACAATTCCTGAACCCGAAGCGGTTAAGGAGGAACCCAAGCCCCGCGAACCGGATCCGGCTGAAATCTCGGCGCCCCCCGCCTCGCCCCGTAAGGGCTGGTGGAGACGCTGACGAAGCGCTAGGATTTTGGAATTGGGTCGGGGCATGGCTAAGGAATACCGTATGGTCGCCCCGACCCGAGACTATCTGCGTTCCGCCCTGGCCGGCATCCTGGCTCTTGGCATGGCCCTTCAGAGCGCGCCGGCCCAGGCTCAATCAGAGCCGGTCTCCCTTATCCGCGACACTGAGATTGAAAACATCCTTCAGGCGGACGCCGAGCCGCTCTACGCAGCCGCGGGCCTGAATTCCAAGTCGATCAACATACTGTTGATCGGATCAAAGGACCTGAACGCCTTCGCCGGCCCGGGTACCATGGCGGTCTATACCGGCCTGATCCTCGAATCGACCAACGCCAACCAGTTGCAGGGCGTCATGGCCCACGAAATCGGGCACCTTGCCGGAGGGCACTCCGCCAGGTCGGGCGACATGACCACGGCGGGACTGAAACCCTTTCTCCTGACCATGGGTCTGGGGGTGCTGGCGGCCCTTGCAGGCAATACTGAAGCCGGCGCTGTCCTGGCTGGAAACGCCAGCTTCTTCGGCACCCTGGGCGCCCTTGGCTATAGCCGCGAACAGGAAAGCCGGGCCGATCAGGCTGGCCTGACCTATCTGGAGACAGCCAACCTGTCCGGCCGCGGGCTCGTCGATTTCTTCGACAACTTCCGCTATCAGGAGGTGTTCGAAGAAGCCCGGCGCTATCCCTACTTCCGGAGCCACCCCCTGTCTTCGACACGGATCGAGGCCCTGAGGGTCCGCGCCGAAAAGCTGCCCCACTTCAGCGCGCCCCTGGATGCGAAGCAGGAGGCCGACCATGCCATCATGAAGGCCAAGCTGCAGGGCTTCATCAATCCGACCATCGCCATCGCAAAGTGCGGTGACAAGGATCAGGACTTCCCGACCCGCTATGCCTGCGCCATCGCCCAGTACCAGTTGAAAGAGCCGGAAAAGGCCCTCAAGCTGGTTGACGCCCTGATCGCCGATCAGCCGAACAATCCCTATCTGTGGGAACTGAAGGGCCAGATCCTGTTCGAGTTCGGCCGCGCAGCCGAGGCCGAGGCGCCACAGCGCAAATCAGTGACCCTGAATCCTGACGCCCCCCTGCTGAGGGTCAATCTCGGCCAGACCCTGATCGCCCTGCCCTCCGACGCCAAGGTTGATGAAGGTATCGCCGAACTGAAGAAGTCGCTGGTTCAGGACGAGGAAAACTCGGCTGCATGGCGGCTCCTGGCCGAAGCCTATGATCGCCGGGGCCTGGACGGCCTGGCGCGCTACGCCACGGCGGAAGTCAATTTCCAGGAGGGCGACAAGCGTCAGGCGCTGATCTTCGCCATGCGCGCCCGGGACATGCTGCCCAAGGGATCCCCGGAATGGCGCAGGTCAATTGACATCGTCCTGGCGTCAAACCCTGACAAGGGAACCCTGAAGGACGTCACCAGCGATGGCGACAAGGACAAGCCTTCCTGACCTGCCCTTCCACCGAGACTACAAGCCTTCAACCCTGCGGACATCCCATGAGCTCACGCATTCTCCTGATCCTGACTGCCGCCATCGCCCTGACAGGGTGCCAGAAGATGTCAGACGCCGCCTTTGAAGAACGGGTTCATGCCTATCTGCGCACCCATCCCGAGGTCGTCGCAGAGTCCCTTCAGATCCTGCAGGCCAAGCAACAACTGGAAAAGTCCAAGTCCGCCAAGGCCTTGCTGGATACCCATCGCAAGGCGCTGGAACGGGACCCCAGGGATTTCGTCGCCAACCCCAATGGCAAGATCACGGTGGTCGAGTTCTATGACTTCCGCTGCGGCTACTGCAAGGTATCGGCCCCCGAAGTCGTCAAGCTGATCAAGGAAAACCCCGACGTCCGGTTTGTCTTCAAGAACTACCCGATCTTTGGCGGCGCATCCAATCTCGCCGCCCAGGTGACCATGACGGCCAAGGGCAAGACCAGGGGGCTGGAACTCTATCAGGCCTTCATGGCCGACAAGGCCCTGGACGAAGCCGCCATCAGTCGACTGCTTGCTGCCCAGGGTCTGAACCCGGTGGAGCTGGCGGCGGCCGGCAAGGCCCCGGACATCCTGCAGCACCTTGAAGACACAAAGCGGCTGGCTGACACCCTGAAGATAGAAGGTACGCCGGCCTTCATCGTAGGCGACATCATGATCCCGGGGGCCGACATGAACGCCCTTCAACAGGCCATTGCAGAAGCCAGGATCGGGCCGCTGAAGACTCCGCCCAAGGCCTGATCGCCGTTTGCTGCGCGAGACATCTCGCACTTTTCATTGGGCGTCCCTAGATTGTCCGGACATCACAGGGAGACCGAAATGGGCGAAAAGGTTCTGGTCATCGGTGCGGGCATAGCGGGCCTTTGCGCTGCTCTGGCCCTTGCGCCCACAGGCCGCCAGGTCACCCTTCTGGAAAGGGACCCGCCGCCGCCGACAGATGATCCCAACAAGGCCTTTTCGGACTGGTCACGGCGTGGGGTCGGTCATCTGCGCCACAGCCATGCCTTCCTGGCCCGCCTGCGCCTGATCATCCGCGACGAGCACCCGAAACTGCTGGCTGATCTGCTGGCCGCCGGATGCCGGGAGCTTGGTCTGGATGGCATGCTGACGGACATCCACCGTCGAACCTACAAACCTGAAGCCGTGGATGCGGACTTCGTGATCCTGACCAGCCGCCGGACCACCCTGGAACTGGTGATCCGCCGTTATGTGGAATCCCTGCCGGGGGTCGTCATCCGCTCGGAGTGCTTTGTCAGCGACGTTCTCACACGGGCCGGATCACCGATCACCGTCCGTGGCGTTCGTCTGGAAAATGGCGAAGAAGTACTCTGCGACGTCCTGGTGGACGCCGGCGGCCGGACTTCAAGCGTGGTCGAACAGCTGATCGCCCTGGGCGCGCCGATTTCCGAAACCGCCGAGAGTGCAGGCATCCTCTATTTTACCCGGCATTATCGCCTGAAGCCCGGGATGGAAGAACCACCCCGGGGCAAGGCTCCAGCTACCGGCGATCTGGGTTTCCTCAAGTTCGGCGTGTTTCCCGGGGATGAAGGCTGCTTTTCCATCACCCTCTGCGTTCCTGAAATCGAAATGGAGATGCGCAAGGCCATCGTTCACCCGGAGACCTTTGACGCCATCTGTCGTCAGATGCCCGGCATGGTCCCATGGATCGACCCAGAGCGGTCCGAACCGGTCAGCAAGGTGTTCGGCATGGGCGATCTGCAGAGCCGCTGGCGCACCCTGCTGAAGGACGGCGTTCCCGCCGCCCTGAATGTCTTCCCGGTCGGCGACAGCCTGGTTCGCACCAATCCCCTTTATGGCCGGGGGTGCTCCTTCGCGGCCGCCAGCGCCTATGCCCTGCGCGACGCCCTACGCGCCAGCCCGGACCCGGTCCGCCGGCTGGTCGCCTATGACGCCGGCGTGGTGCGCGACCTTCAGCCCTATTTCAAGTCCATGCTTGACCAGGACCGCAGCGCCATCAAACGCGCGCGCCAGGCCCTGACCCCCGGCCATGTCCCCAACCTGCGCAGCAAGGTGCTGAAAAGCTTCATGGAAGACGGGATCGGCGTGGCTGTACGATCAGACCCGGACCTGCTGCGGGCCGCCATGCGCGGCTTCCACATGCTCGAGCATCCGTCGGACTGGCTCAAGCGACCGAAGAATATCGCCAAGGTCCTGGGCTACTGGGCCCGGGGCAAGGCTGCCAATGCCGAGGCCTATCCGCCCAAGCCGGGCCCCGATCGCGAAACCCTGATGCGGACCGTGGGTATTTCTCCCGAGGCCGACATCCAGCGACTCAGCGCCGCCTAGATCAGACCCGCCCGGGGCGATGACGGATCGGCATAGGTCCGCCTGGCCATGCGGCCGGCGAGGAAGGCCTCCCGGCCGGCAATGACCGCATGCTTCATGGCGCTGGCCATCAGGATCGGGTCACGGGCCTCAGCAATGGCTGTGTTCATCAGGACAGCGTCACAGCCCAGCTCCATGGCCAGGACAGCGTCGGACGCGGTGCCAACACCGGCGTCCACCAGGACGGGCACCCTGGACTGTTCGATGATCAGGCCCAGATTCAGGGTGTTCTGTATGCCGCGCCCCGACCCGATAGGTGCAGCCGCCGGCATGATTGCCGCAGCTCCGGCGTCCTCCAGCTTGCGGGCATAGACCGGATCATCGCTGCAATAGACCATCACCTGGAAGCCGTCGGCGATCAGCAGCTTCAGGGCCCGCAGAGTCTCTTCCATGTCCGGCAGCAGGTGCTTGGTGTCGGACAGGACTTCCAGCTTCACCAGATCCCAGCCGCCGGCCTCACGGGCCAGGCGCAGGGTCCGCACGGCGTCCTCGCCAGTGAAGCACCCCGCCGTATTGGGCAGGAAGGTGAAACGGTCAGGCTTTACATAATCCACCAGCATGGGCTGGTTCGGGTCGGACAGATTGACCCGCCGAAGGGCGACCGTAACGATTTCGGCGCCGGCCGCCTCGGCGGCCGCAGCGTTCTGGGCGTAGTCCCTGTACTTGCCGGTCCCGACAATCAGGCGGGAGGTGAAGGTCCGGCCCGCCACGGTCCAGGTCTCGTTTCCCGGGATAGTTCCGTCCATGTCAGCCGCCTCCGATGAAGTGCACGATCTCGATGCGGTCGCGATCCGCAATCGACGTGGTCTGATAGGCCGAACGCGGCACGATCTCCAGATTTCGTTCCACGGCCACCTTGCGGGCGTCGAGTTCCAGGTGCGCAACAAGGTCGGCAATGGTGGCGAGGTCGGGAAAGCGCCGCTCTTCGCCGTTCAAAATCAGGTTCATGGCCCGCTCAAATTGGTCTGGTCGTTCGCCTGCGCTTGTGACCCCCGCCGCAGACCGTTACAAGACCATTGAATCGACGGCGGAGCCGAATGTCGAAACCGATCTATGTGCTGAACGGGCCCAATCTCAATCTACTTGGGGTCCGGGAGCCTGAAATCTACGGCAAGACGACCCTGGAGGACGTGCGGGCGCTGTGCGAGGCGCGCGCCAGGTCCCTGGGCAAGACCGTCGTGTTCCGTCAATCCAACCATGAAGGCCAGCTGGTCGACTGGATCCAGGAAGCGCGGACCAAGGCCTGCGCCATTGTGATCAACCCCGCCGCCTATGGTCATACCTCGATCGCCCTGCTCGACGCCCTGAAGGCGGCAGAGGTTCCAGTGATCGAATGCCACCTGTCGAACCCGGCGGCCCGCGAGGACTTCCGCCACCACACCTATGTGTCCCTGGTCGCCGCCGGCGTCGTAACCGGCCTGGGCGCAAAAAGTTATGAACTCGCCGTCGAGGCTGCAGCGGCGCTCGCCGTCTGACCTCCTCGTCCAGAAGCAAGGACCCAATCCATGGCCAGCACTCCCAAGGCGCCCGCCGATCCGATCGATTCGCGCCTCGTCCGCAAACTGGCGGACATCCTCACTGACACCGGCCTTTCGGAAATCGAGGTCGAGCACGGCGCCCTGAAGATCCGCGTGGCCCGGGCCCCGGCGACGGTCGCCTATGCCCAGGCGCCGGCCCCGGTCTATGCACCTGCCCCCGCCGCCGCCCCGCAAGCAGCACCCGCTGCCCCGGCTGCTGCCGAAGCCCCGGCGGCCAAGGCCCGCGCAGCTGGCGATCAGGTAAATTCCCCGATGGTTGGCACGGTCTACCTGCAGCCCCAGCCTGATGCGCCATCCTTCGTGAAGGTCGGCGACACCGTGGCGGCCGGCCAGACCCTGATGATCATCGAAGCCATGAAGACCATGAATCCCGTGCCTGCCCCGCGGGCCGGCAAGATCGTGGAAATCCTCGTGGGCGACGCCCAGCCGGTCGAGTTCGGCGAACCTCTCGTCATAATCGAGTAGGTCCATGTTCGACAAAATCCTCATCGCCAACCGCGGCGAGATTGCTCTGCGGATTCACCGCGCCTGCAAGGAGATGGGCATCGCCACCGTGGCGATCCATTCCGAGGCTGACGCTGGCGCCATGTGGGTCCGGCTGGCCGATGAGAGCGTCTGTGTCGGTCCGGCCTCGGCGACCAAGAGCTATCTGAACATTCCATCGATCATCGCGGCGGCGGAAATCACCGGCGCCAACGCCATTCACCCCGGCTATGGCTTCCTTTCCGAAAACGCCAGGTTCGCCGAGATCGTCAACGCCCACGGCTATACCTTCATTGGCCCGCGCCCCGAGCACATCACCATGATGGGCGACAAGATCACCGCCAAGCAGGCGGTGAAGGCGGCCGGGATTCCCGTGGTGCCTGGCTCTGACGGCGCCCTGACCACCGAGGAAGAGGCCATTGCGGCGGCCGCTGAAATCGGGTTCCCGGTCCTGATCAAGGCGGCCGCCGGCGGCGGCGGTCGCGGCATGAAGGTCGCCCAGACCGCAGAGGACCTGGCCGAAGCGGTCTCCACTGCCCGGGCCGAGGCCAAGGCCGCCTTTGGCGATGATGCGGTCTATATGGAGCGCTACCTCCAGACTCCGCGGCATATCGAAATCCAGGTCATCGCCGACAGTTTCGGCAATGTCTGCCACCTGGGAGAACGGGACTGCTCCCTGCAGCGCCGCCACCAGAAGGTTCTGGAAGAAGCCCCCTCCCCCGCCATCGACGCCGCTACCCGCGCCAGGATCGGCAAGGTCGTGGTCGATGCCATCAAGGCCATTGGCTATCTGGGCGTCGGCACCATCGAATTCCTCTACGAAAACGGCGAATTCTTCTTCATCGAGATGAACACCCGCCTGCAAGTGGAGCATCCGGTCACCGAAGCCATTACCGGCATTGACCTGGTCCGCGAGCAGATCCGCATAGCCGCGGGCCTTCCCCTGTCCTTCCGCCAGGAAGACATCATCTTCGAAGGGCACGCCATCGAGTGCCGCATCAATGCGGAAAACCCGAAAACCTTCACCCCCTCACCCGGCCTCATCACCGACTTCCATGCCCCGGGCGGCCTGGGCGTGCGGCTCGATAGCGCCATCTATGCCGGCTATTCCATCCCGCCCTACTACGACAGCCTGATCGGCAAGCTGATCGTCCATGGCCGGGACCGGGAAGAATGCATTGCCCGGGTCAATCGCTGCCTCGGGGAAATGGTCGTCGGCGGTATCGAGACGACAATACCCCTGTTCCAGGAACTGCTGACCCAGCCGGACATTCTCAGCGGAACCTACGACATTCACTGGCTCGAACGCTGGATGAAGGATCAACCTTCCGTCTAGCCACAGACTGAAGTTCTACGCCCCCGGAGGCCCCATGACCGACGCGATCACGCCCTTCACCCTTTCGGTTCCGGAGAGCGAGCTGGAGGATCTGCGACGGCGTCTGGCCGCCACCCGCTGGCCGGACAAGGAAACCGTCGGCGACTGGACGCAGGGCTCACCCCTCGCCAAGGTTCAGGCGCTCTGTGCGCACTGGTCGCAAGGTTATGACTGGCGGCGCGCTGAGGCGAAGCTGAACGCCCTGGGCCAGTTCAAGACCCGCATAGATGATCTCGACATCCACTTCCTGCATGTCCGCTCGCCGCACGAGGGGGCCATGCCCCTTATCATCACCCACGGCTGGCCCGGATCGGTGATGGAGTTCATGAAGGTGATCGGCCCGCTGACGGACCCTGTCGCCCATGGCGGCAAGGCTGAAGACGCCTTCCATGTGGTCGCCCCCTCCCTTCCCGGCTTCGGCTTCTCCGAGCGGCCATCATCCACCGGCTGGAACGTCGAGCGCATTGCAAAGGCCTGGGCCACGCTCATGGGCCGCCTTGGCTATAACCGTTGGGTCGCCCAGGGTGGAGATTGGGGCGCGGCGGTGACCACCGGCATCGGGGTCCTGAAACCTGAAGGCTGTGCGGCCATCCACGTCAACATGCCTCTGGTCTTCCCGGACGCAGAGGACCTGGGCGACATGTCCCAGCTGACGCCCCGCGAGCAAGCCGCCCTAGGCGCCATGGCCTACTACCAGGCCAAGGATTCCGGTTATTCCAAGCAGCAGAGCACCCGCCCCCAGTCCCTGGGCTATGGGCTGACGGATTCTCCGTCCGGTCAGGCCGCCTGGATCTATGAGAAGATGTGGGCCTGGACCGACAATCAGGGGACGCCCGAGGATGCGCTCACCCCGGACGAGATCCTCGACAACATCATGCTCTACTGGTTGCCCGCGACGGGGACATCGTCCGCAAGACTCTACTGGGAGAGCTTTGGCAGCTTCAACAGCACCAATCTCGACCTGCCGGTCGGGGTCAGCATCTATCCCAAGGAAATCTTCCGCCCCACCCGCAAGTGGGCCGAGCGGCGCATGAAGAACATCATCCACTGGAACGAGCTGGACAAGGGCGGCCATTTCGCGGCCTGGGAGCAGCCTGAGATCTATGTCCGGGAAATCAGGACCTGCTTCGCCCAGGTCCGCTAGGGTCGGTCTGTCGACCCGATGGATGGCTTTGGTCCACACGAGCTCCTGGAGTGTTACGCCCGGGGCGTCTTCCCCATGGCGGACGACCGGACCGATGAGAAGATCTATCTGGTCGATCCCCATCTGAGGGGCGTCCTGCCTCTGGACGGCTTTCATATTCCCCGCAGGCTGGCCCGCAAGATCCGGACCGAACCCTTTGAAATCCGGACTAATTCAGCCTTTTCGGAGGTTGTCGGCCTCTGCGCCGAAGCGGCGCCGGACCGTCCCGGCACCTGGATCAACCAGACCATCGAAGATCTGTATGCCGAACTGCACGCCATGGGGCATGCCCACTCGGTTGAGTGCTGGCAGGGCGGACAGCTGGTCGGCGGCCTCTATGGTGTGTCCCTGGCCGGAGCCTTCTTCGGCGAGAGCATGTTTTCCCGCGTCACAGACGCCTCAAAGGTCGCCCTGGTCTATCTGGTGGCGCGGCTGAAGGTCGGGGGCTTCCAGTTGCTGGACACCCAGTTCATCACCGACCACCTTCAACGGTTCGGGACTGAGGAAATTCCCCGCAAGGCCTATCAGCAGCGCCTGAGACAGGCCCTGAAGGTCCAGGCCTATTTCGGGCGGGCAGATCCCATGACCGGCGCAGAAGTCCTGCAGGTCACCATCCAGACGTCATAAACCGGATGCTGGAGGGGATTGAGCCCCGGCGAAGAGGCATACATCCAACCCTTGAAGACCTGCCGCGCCACCGGCGTCGGCTTGCCAGGCGCCGCCCTGGGCTGTGAGTCGATGGTCATATAGGCGATGGAGTCATCCATCGGCTCGTCAGGCGCGGTCTGCTCACAGGCCTTCACGGTGATGACAATGGACTTGTAACGGACCGGTTGGCCCACGGGCGCCTCAAACCGGATGGTCTCGGCTGTGACCTTGTCCAGGGCCTGGACAATCGCCACGTCGAACCGCGCCCGCTTCTGGGTGCTTTCGGCTGGTTTGTCTGCGACCTGCTGAGGCGGCGGTATGGCGGGCTTTATTTCGGACGCCGGCACGGCCGGGGCCGCGAGCGGCGCTGGCGCCTCGACAACTGATGGCGGGGCCTCCTCCGGCAGTTGCTCCGGGGCTGGCGCCTCCTGCGGCGTATTGGAGACCGGCTGCGCCATGACGACGCCGGCTCCAGCCAGGGCAGCAAGAAATATGAGGGGAGCCCGTGCCGACATCACCCTATTCCGGCCGCCAGGCCTCATAGTCGCCCGCCGCCTTGGGACGTTCCCCGCCACGGGCGATGGAACCCTTTGGCCGCCAGGCATGGATCGTGCCGGTCAGGTTGGGCAGGTGATCCTTTTCCCAGGCCTGGCGCTTCAGGGGCTCAACCGTCGGCGGTTCGTCAAAGGTGTAGTGCAGCCAGCCATGCCACTCGGGCGGCACCTTGGAGGCCTCGGCATAACCCTTGTAGATCACCCAGCGGCGTTTGCGGCCATCATAGGAATCCTTGGCGTCCCGGGCCTGGTAGTACTTGTTCCCGGTATCGTCCTGGCCAACGAAAACGCCGCGGCGCTTGATATGAAAGCTGGCGCCAATGGTTGCGCCGCCCCACCACGTGAAAATTGCTCTCAGCACGTTCGTACATGTCCAGTCGATTGGAAGCGGGCGGACTATAGGTCTGGTCGCCCACAGCGTCCAGCCTTCGCTGGGCGCAAGATATTGGGGATAGCCTCTCAACCAGCCGCAACATCTATTGCCGCGAGTCGGCGCGGCGCCTAACCTCGCGCCGAAGGAGTCTTTTCCGTGCGGAGCCTGGCGTCAAAGAATGAGCGCAGAGCCCTGGAACGCCCCACCGGGGTGATCGAGGTGCTGGCACCTTCCGCGTGGTCGGACGCCCGGGTTGAGTCCTGGCTGGAGTGGGCTGGTGAAAATCCGGATCTGCCCTCGGCCCTGTTCCGGCGGGCGGACTCCATCGCCACCCAGGCCGAAATCCTGGGCTTCATCGAGACAGACGCCCATGCTGATTTCCGCCGGGACCTGGGCGCCGCCCTGGCCTCGGGGCGGTTGGCGGTGTCAGAGCCCAGGTCAGGCGAACTGCCCAGGCTGGCGCCGGCTGACAAGGGAGACCTGACCCAGGCCCTCAAGTCCCTGCGCAGCGAACGACGGGGCCGGGCGGCCGCCCAGGCCGCAGCCCTGGAAGTTGGAAGACGCCTCCAGGCGGTGATGGACGCCATTAATCGTTGTGAAGGCGATCCGGCCGCGTGCGCTGATCCCATGTCCAATCCCACCCTGGCGCGGGCCGTGGAAGCAGCCAGGACTTCCGGCGCACCTGACGCCCTGATTGTGGAGGCCATAACCCTGGCCAGGGGCGGTGAGTCGGGCTGGGACTCCGCCCTGCCCTCCTTCACCAATGACGATGTCAGGATCATCGCGGTCTTCACGGGTGAGCCGGACGAAGACCATGCAGACGCCCTGGCTGCGGCGGCCTGGGAAACCGGTCAGGTGACGGCGGCGTTTTCCGGCGCCAGCTCTGGCCGTCTCGCCCAGCGTGGCAAGCCAAGCAGGGGCGCCCTTGACGTCAATGCCTATGGCGATGGCCCGGACTTCGACGGCGAGGTTTTCGAGGCTGACCTCCGGCTGCTGGCCATAACCCTCGCAAGCCAGGGCGGTCCGATCGCCCTCGGCCTGGCCGGGGTCGCGGACTGGCTGATGGCCCAAGGCCTGGCCTATGACAGCCATTATGGACACAAGGCGGTCCAGGATCTCTTTGCCCGCGCCCGGGAGGTTGTCGCCAACCTAAATCTCGGCGACGGCGGCCTGGCCGTCTTTGACGATCCGGAAATCGCCCTGCGCCTTGGCGGCGTGAACGCCGGCGCCGGCCCCTCGACCGGGCCGATCACGATTGCCCAGATGGAAGATGGTGAAACCCTTCACCTCCTTTCCCAGCAGGCCCTGCGAGGGGCTGCGTCCCTGGGGATCGATCCCGGACAGCTGCGCGAACACATTCTGGGCGCCCGGGAGTTGTCTGGGGCGCCCGGGGTGAATCATCAGACCCTGCAGGCCCGTGGCTTCACGGATCATGAGATCTCGGCTGTTGAATCCGCCCTGCCCTTCGCCACGCGGCTTTCCGACGCCATTTCACCGGCCTCGATTGACCCGGGCTTCCTCACCGATGTCCTTGGTCTTACGGCGGCGGACCTGGCCAATCACGATCTCGACCTTCTCGAGCGCATGGGCTTTGCCGATGAGGACATTGCGGCGGCGGAAATCTACGCCCTTGGCGCCGGGAACACGGCTGAGGCGGAGTTCCTGACCCATGATCAGCGGCTGGTTTTCCGATCGGCTGATGAGATCGGGCCGGCGGCCTACTTCCTCATGCTGGCGGCCATCCAGCCCCATCTCGACGTGCCACCCGTGGCGGAAATCGAACTTGAGTGGGATTCAGAGCCTTCGGACGCAAAGATCCTGATCAGCCTGGCGGCCCAGACCGGCGTCGGCGCGATCCGTGTCCGCCGCATGGAGCCTCCGGCCGATCTCCAACTCGACCTGCCCAAGGTCCAGAGCACGCCCCCCAGGGAAGCCCGGCCCGCAGAGTCCGAGACAGAACCCCGCGCCGCCGATCCCCGCATGGCCCCGCCGCCCCAGGAGCGGATCGTCGAGCGCATTGTCGAGCGTGAGCGCACCCGGCGCAAACTCCCCGACCGCCGCAAGGGCTATATCCAGAAGGCTGCGGTCGGCGGCCACAAGGTCTATATCCATACCGGCGAATACGATGACGGCGAGCTGGGCGAGATCTTCATCGACATGCACAAGGAAGGCGCCGCCTTCCGCTCGCTGATGAACAATTTCGCCATCGGCATTTCCATCGGCCTGCAATACGGCGTGCCCCTGGAAGAGTTCGTCGACGCCTTTGTCTTCACCCGCTTCGAGCCCGCCGGCCCCGTGACCGGCAATGACTCGGTCAAGTCAGCGACCTCGATACTGGACTATATCTTCCGCGAACTGGGGATCTCGTATCTGGGCCGGGACGAGCTGGCCAATGCCGACGGCGAGCTGAACGCTGATGGCCTGGGTCAGGGCAAGGATCTGGCTGAGGGAGAAGAAGGTCAGGACAACGAGCCACAACCGGCCTCCCGGTTCATCTCAAAAGGCTTTTCCCGCGGCGCTGCGCCGGACAATCTGGTCTTCCTTCCGTCCGCCAGCCGCAGCTTCCCTGCCGGCCCCATGGAGGCTGATGTCTGCGCAGCCTGTGGCGACGTCGCCGTAGTGCGCAAGGGCATGAGCCTGATCTGCGAAACCTGCGGCGCCCGGGCGGGCCCCCTCGATGGAAAGACCGGCTAGGTGACATTCCTGGACTATGCCCGCAGGGGCAAGAATGACAGCTGGCGGTATGTCCTGGGGCTGGTGCTGGGCCCGATTCTGGCTCTGATCCTGGGCGCCCTCCTGCTGATCCCGGCGACGTTCAACAACCTGCTGCCCGAAGACATTGAAAGCCAGCTGACCCAGGTCAAGGACCCCTTCATCTTCTTCCCGGTCACGGGCGTCATCTTCGGCCTGTTCCTGGCTGGTTATAGCCTGGCGATCTTCCTGCTTCAGAAGAAGTCGCCCCTGGACATACTGGGACGCTGGACCTGGAAGTCCTTTGTTCTGGGCGCCGCCCTTTGGCTGGCCTATCTCGGAATCTGCACCCTCGTGGACTTCGCCCTGAGCCCAAAGGGCTTCCGGATTTCACCCACTCCCCCCAGTCTGGACCTGATCCTGGTCATCGTCGGGGCCCTTGCGGTTCAGACCTTCGCCGAGGAGTTCGTGTTTCGGGGGTATCTCACCCAGGGCCTGCTACTGGGGTTGAAGAATCCGGTCGCCGCATCCCTGGCCTGCGGATTGGCTTTTGGCGCCCTGCACATTCCCAACGGAGCGCCCCAGGCCGCCAGCGCGGTAGTCTTCGGGATCGGCCTCTCCCTTATCGCCATCCGCACAGGCAGCCTCGCCTTCGGCAGCGGCCTGCACCTGGTCAATAACGCCTATGGCGCGATCATCGTCGTGTCAGAGCAGGATGTCTTTCGCGGAAGCCCCGGATTTCTTTACCAGAACACGCCGCACCTGACGTGGTGGGACATGGGGCTCGGGCTTGGCGGCCTGGCCCTGATGGCATTTGTCATCTGGAAAAACGGCCCTGCGGACCGTCCGGAAGCGGCCTAGAGGCTGAGACCAAGCTTGGCCGTCACGACCGGCAGGAAGACCGCGTAGTTCAGCAGGAAGAAGCCGTACATGGCGGCGAGGCCTGGCCGACCATCCCGCCAATTGATCACGATCCCGGCGACCAGCGGGCCGCTGATCGGGCCGATCAACAAGTACGGAGCGATGCGCTTCAGGGTCGACACGTTAAAAAAGTCCTAACTGTTAGGAAACTTTTAACCAGCTCTCCGGGCTGAGCAACAGGTTTTCCTGAAACGTGGTTAACCCCGGTCCCTGTCCCCTCCCCCTAGGTCAGACTTGCAATTGCGGCCCGCCGCAGCATGGTGACGTCAACAAGATCACGACGACCCAGGATCCCTCATGACCTCCCACCTCATTGAAACCCACGTCGATGGCGTCGCCACCCTGACGCTCAACCGTCCCGAGGCCCGCAACGCCATGACCGGCGAAATGCTCGACGGCCTTTCAGAAGCTGTTCCAAGACTGGCTGCTGACCCGAATGTCCGTGTTGTCGTGCTGACCGGGGCCGGAGGCGCCTTTTGCGCCGGCGGAGACGTCAAGGGCTTCGCCGCCGACACCGGTCGCGGGGCCGGAGGCGGCGGTGGTCCCGGCATGGAGCAAAGGGTGGCCGGTCTTCGCAGGGGTATGGAGGTGGTCAAGGTCCTGCACGAAATGCCCAAGCCCACCGTGGCCATCATGCCCGGCCCGGCGGCCGGTGCGGGCCTGTCACTGGCCCTGGCCTGCGACCTGCGTTTCTGCGTTTCGACGGCCAAGCTGACCACCGCATTCTCGAAGATCGCGGTCTCGGGCGACTATGGCGGGTCCTATTTCCTCAGCAAGCTGGTGGGCAGCGCCCGGGCGCGGGAACTCTACTTCACCGCCGACGTCCTTACCGGCGAACAGGCCCTGGCCCTGGGCATAGTCACCAAGACCGCTCCGCCGGAAGACTTCGCCGCTGCCGCCCAGGCCTATGTCAGCTACCTGGCCAGCCTGCCCACCCTGGCGGTGGGCTATATGAAGCGCAACCTCAACGCCGCCGAGACTTCCACCCTGTCCGAGCTGCTGGATCTGGAAGCCATGCACATGGTTCGCACCATGATGACCGAGGATCACAAGTCCGCCTCGGTGGCCTTTGTGGAAAAGCGCCCGCCGGTCTTCAACGGGCGCTGAGTTCGGGCATCCTCAGGCCAGGGCGCGGGCAAGCGCGTTCTGGCTGTCCCGCCCGGCCTGCAGGGTGACATAGGCCTCACGCATCCACTGGAAGGCGTGGAAGGCGCCGGGATAGACGTGCAGCTCGACCGGAACGCCACTTCGCAACAACCGTCGGGCATATTCCAGATCCTCTTCCAGGAAGAGATCCAGAGAGCCCGTGGCGATATAGGTGGGTGGCAGGCCCGCTACGCTCTCGGCACGCGCCGCCGCAGCATAGGGTGACACACCCGCCCCGCCGGGTTCCTGTCCCAGCAGGCAGGACCAGCCGAAGTGATTGCTTCTGGCCGTCCAGACGTATTCTCCGGCAAAGGGATGGGGATCGGCTGTTGTGCAGGTCCGGTCGTCAATCATCGGATAGATCAGGTGCTGGAAGGCCAGACTGTACTCGGCCCGGTCCCGGACCAGCAGGGCAAGGCCCGCCGCCAGTCCTCCCCCGGCGCTTTCGCCCATGACGCCAAGCCGCCCGACGTCCACCCCAAGCTCAGCGGCGTTCTGGTTGATCCAGGCCAGGACGGCGTAACAATCTTCAACCGCCCCCGGAAAACGGGTCTCCGGCGCAAGGCGATAGTCCACCGAAACGATGACGCAGCCCAGATCTGCCGCCAGGGGCCGATGCATGGCCTCATTGGACATCAGCGATCCGCTCACATAGCCGCCGCCATGAATGTGCAGGATGCAGGGCAAGGCGCCCTCCGCCCCAGCCGGCCGATAGATGGCGACCCCGACCTCGGGCGCGTCCTTCGGTCCCGGAACTGTTCTCTGCACCAGTTCGCTCCGTCGCAGGTCTTCCGGCTTGACCTCGAACATGGGCGGCCGGGCCCGCATGGCCGGCAGGATTTCCGCGCTGAGCTCCAGGGGCGGCATGGAGTCCACCATGGGCAGGAGTTCGGGATCAACCAGATGACGACTGTCAGGAAACGGCATGGGGCTCGGGCCTTTGAATACAGGAGGGGCGGAAGCTAACCCGAAGCTGGAACCTGCGCAAAGCCGCGTCATTCCGCATAATTCAGTCGGCCGCGCCTGGCCTGTACACTGGACATGCAATCCCGTTCCATGATGATAGGGCGGCTTAGACGTCCCGTCAGTATGCTGACCCCGGGGCTGCCAGGAACGCGTCGGGGGCGCCAGGACCATGGTCAAGAGAACAGCCTTTTTCGCGGCGGCCTCCATACTGGCCGGAACGGCCCTGTCCCCGGAGGCCCTGGCCCAGACTGCAGCTCCCCAGGCTGCAACTCCCCAGGCTGCTGCTCCTCTGGCGACGGCCCCGGCGGCCGCGCCCAGTGATACGGCGACCTTCGCTCCCGCCTATTTCGCGGCCTATAACCCGGTGACGGCGGCGGACATGGTTTCGCGCATTCCCGGCTTCGAACTCAAGGATGGCGACGAGCGGCGCGGCTTTGGCGGTTCGGCCGGCAACCTGCTGATCAATGGCGAACGGCCCAGTTCAAAAGCGACTCCGTCCGACCTGCTCAAGCGCATTCCCGCCGGTGACGTGGCCAGGATCGAAGTCATAGCCGGCACCAGCGCCCAGGCCGATGTCCGGGGTCAGTCCCAGTTCGTCAATGTGGTCACCCGCTCGACCAAGAAGGACTCATCGACCAGCTACGCCATTGGCCTGCGCCATATCGAATTTTCAGAGCGTATCGCCTGGCTTACCCAGGCCTCCAGATCCATCCAGCTGGGCCCGAAGGCGGAGCTCGCCCTGGACATCCAGTCCCCCAATATTCTGGGCCGCAGCGAAAACCGCGACGTGCTGATGACCGGCGCAGGGGTGAAAACCGGGTCGAGGATTTTTGTCGGCCGACCCACCAATTTCGGGATCCAGGGGTCTGCAAACCTGCGCTGGCAGGCCACCCCCATGGACTCGGTGAACCTCAACCTGCAGTACGTCCCCAACTGGAACAAGACGAACTCCTTCCAGCTGGAAGGCCTGCCCAATGGCGCCCTGACCTCGTCCATTCTCGGGCGCACCACCTATGGCGACAACTACACCATGGAGCTGGGTGGCGCCTGGGAGCACCGGTTCAG
Source organism: Alphaproteobacteria bacterium PA2 (assembly GCA_002256425.1). NCBI lineage: Bacteria > Pseudomonadati > Pseudomonadota > Alphaproteobacteria > Alphaproteobacteria bacterium PA2. Next base: position 2,191,973 of record NKIZ01000001.1, read on the forward strand.
CTCAAGCCTGTCGGCCAAGTTGATCGTTCTGGCCTCCAATGGAAGCCTCGATCAGCGTGATGTCTTCGAAACCTATGCCGCGCCTTCCACCTTCGTGACCCGGACCCAGAACCGCAGCACCACTAATGGCGAGCGCATCGCCCGTGGGCGGGTCAAGTGGAGCGCCACCAGCGCCCACACCCTCGAATTCGGCGCAGAGGGCGCCTTCAACTATCGCGACACCGGCCTGGCCATCACCAGCCAGCTGCCCGGCAAGGCGCCGACCCGGGTGGTCCTGCCGGTTGCCGACGCCCGGGTGGAAGAGGTGCGGGCCGAGATCTTCGCCTCGGACATCTGGACGATCACGCCGCGCCTGACCCTGGAAACCGACCTCAATATGGAGACCTCGCGCATCACCCAGTCGGGGGACCGGCAACAGGAGCGGGACTTCAAGTACATCAAGCCCCGTCTGATCGCGACCTACACCCTGGGCCCGGCCTCCACCCTGAACGCCAGCCTGATCCGCGATGTCTCCCAGCTGGACTTTGCCGAGTTCAGCAGCGCCGTGGATTTCGTGAACACCTCGACCATCATCGGCAATCCCGGCCTCAAGCCGGAAAAGGCCTGGAAGATGCGGGTGGAGTGGGAATCCCGCCTGGCTGCCCGCACAGCCGTGACCGCAGTGGCCTTTTATGACGCCATCGAGGATGTCCACGACCTTGTGGTCCTGAACGGCGTCGACGCCTTCGGCAACATCGGCAAGGGAACCCGGATCGGCGCCGAGATCCGCGCCACTCTTCCCCTTGAGCAGTATGGAGTGCCGGGCGCCGAACTGCGCCTGAACGGCATTTACCAGCAGACCCGGGTCACCGACCCGGTTACCGGACAGAAGCGGTCCTTCTCCGTGCCTCTGGAGCGCCAGGGCACAGCGGCGGGATCTCCTGCCCTGAACGGTGGCAACAAGGACTGGGCCTATGTGGTCAATTTCCGTCAGAACCTGCCCGCCCTGCAATCGTCATGGGGTGTCACCCTGACCCAGTGGGCGGGTCGGCGGGAATTCCGGCTGGCCGAAGAGTTCAAGTATGTCCGGAAGGAACCGCGTATCGACTTCTTCGTGGAAACCACGGCTCTGAAGCCTGTCACCCTGCGGGTCTTCCTCAACAATGTCCTGACCTCGGAAGAGACCCGGACCCGCAGCTTCTATGCCGGCAGCCGGGCATCGGGGACCATTTCCCGGGTAGAGGTCCGCAAGTCCGACGGGGCGTCAGAGGGATCGCTGATCTATGGTTTCCAGGTCTCCGGGCGGTTCTGATAACAAGGCCAGCCAGGCCAGGGCTGCATGACCGAAGGAACCCTGCATGTCGGAAAATGAAGCCACCATCCGCCGGTTCATTGACGCCTGGCCCCGGCTGGATCCGGATGAGCTGGTCGCTTTCTTCACCGAGGACGGCATCTATCACAACATGCCCATTGGCCCGATCCAGGGTCAGGCCGCCCTGCGACCCTTCATCGCCGCCTTTCTCGGGAACTGGACGGCGACGAACTGGGACATCCTCAACATCACCGCCCAGGGCGATCTGGTCATGGCGGAGCGGGTAGACCACATCACAGTCGGCGAGAAGCAGATCGACCTGCCCTGCTGCGGCGTCTTCGAACTGCGCGACGGCAGGATCGCCGCCTGGCGCGACTATTTTGACATGGGAACCTATACCCGGGCCCTGGCGGGTTGATCTCCCAAGAGCCCTGAGACAGGCCCACCTCTCCGCCCGACCATCCCGTAAGGTTTTGACGTCAGGGGGCGGGCTCCGTTACACGGGCCCATGCTCAGACCTCTCCTCGCTGTCGTCGCGATCCTGTCGGCGTCATCTTCCAACGCCATTGCACAGGGAAAGCCCGTGACCACACCTACGCCGTCGACCTCCGCCGCAGACCCCATGGCCTCTGTTCCCATGGACAAGGTCAGCTATTTTATCGGCCGCAATATCGGCGACAGCCTGCGCAATCAGGGCCTGAGCCCCCAGGTCGACAAGCTGTCAGAGGGCATTGCTGACGTGCTGGCCGGCAAGCCCAGCCGGGTTCCCGAAGCTGAACTCATGGCGGCCATGGAAAAGTTCCAGGTCGCCCTGCAGGCTGTTGAGGTCCAGAAGCGGGAGGAAGCGGCGAAGGTCAGCCTCCAGTACCTGGCCGAAAACGGCAAGCGTGCCGGCGTCACCACCACAGCCAGCGGCCTTCAATACGAAGTACTGCGGGCTGCCGAGGGCCCCAAACCTTCAGCGACCGACACGGTCCAGGTCCACTATCGGGGCACCCTGATCAACGGCAAGGAGTTCGACTCCAGCTATGCCCGCAATGAACCGGCCTCTTTCCCCCTGAACAGGGTCATCTCCGGCTGGACCGAGGGCCTGGCCCTGATGAGCAAGGGCGCCAAGTTCCGCTTCGTCATTCCGGGAAATCTGGCCTATGGCGACCGCGGCAGCCCACCGGACATCGGCCCCAATGAGACCCTGATCTTCGAGGTCGAACTGTTGGATATCATTGGCAAGTAATCGCCGCCTGACCTTTTTTGAAAAAATCCGGGGCCGTCACCTTGACGGCCGCCGGGCCGCTTCCCACCTCCTGATCGTGCGGGCCGGGCCCCTCTGACAGTTTGCCACAACGGCAGGCCGTGATGTCGGACCGCATCGGGAGCTTCCCGAAGTCGGCTCGGTCAATACCCCTGCGAACGCGCCCTCTTCACAGCTCCTGCAACAGCCGGGACGTGGTCTGCGGGCGCCTGCCCGCCCAGCCCACGCTCTGACCGATTGAACCCGCGCCCGACGCGCCCCTGACCAGACGGTCACGGGGTTCGGCGGGGCGAAGAGAGGAGCGAACATGTTTAGTCCAGCCATCCATAAACTGCAGAAGCGCCGCAGCCAGCTCAATCAGGAGATCGAGCGCGAGCAGAGCGCCCCCAGCCCGAACTGGCCAAGGGTCCATCTGCTGAAGAAATGGCGACTGGCCGTCAAGGACGCCCTGCAGGGCATGGCCTTTTCCAGCCCCTATGGTCTGCCGTCCGGCCCGGCCCCCCTTCTCATTCCCGCCCCGGTGCGGCGGCCGCCCCCGGCCGACCGCCCGGCGCCCCGTCCCGGCCGGGTCCGCCGCCCCCAGAACGCCTGATCAGGAGACACCCATGCCCCTCATTTCCTCCCCCATTGATGGCGCCCCCATGCGGCAGGTCATCCGTTATGGCGTCGAGTTCGACGTCTGCGCCTCCACTGGCGGCGTCTGGCTCGACAAGGGCGAACTGGAAAAACTCATCGCCCTGGTCCGCGAGGAGGTGCAGGCCGAGCAGGCCCGGGCGCCGGTCTATGGCCAGGAGCGGCCGCGGACCCAGTATCGGGACCGCGACGACGACGATGACGACCACCACTGGCGCCACGGCAAACGCCGCAACCGACTGGCGGACCTCTTCGATTTCTGATCCTCGCCCGGATAGATCGGGGGGCGCCCCAGGCCCCTCGATCCGCCGGTTCCGTACGAACGGCAGACTGCAACGGGCCCGATTGCCTTGGCCCGGACAGACACCCATACTTCGTCGCAATATGGCGATGATCACCGACCCCGACGACTATTTCATCAAGGGCTGCGGCCGGTGTGAGCGGTTCGCCATGGCGGACTGTTCGACCAGGCCCTGGATCGAGGGCCTGAACGCCCTGCGCCGGATCTGCCGGGACATGGGTCTGGAAGAGACCGTGAAGTGGGCCCACCCCTGCTACATGTACGCCGGGCGCAACATCGTCATCTTCGGCGCCTTTCGCGGCGACTTCCGCCTAAGCTTCATGAACCCCGGCCTGCTGAAAGACGCCGAGGGCGTACTCGAACCCCAGGGCCCGGGCACCCAGACCTCCGGCATGCTCCGCTTCACCGCGGTCAGCCAGGTGGCGGAACGGGAACGGGTGATCCGCGCCTTCATCCGTCAGCTCATGGACCACGCCCGGGCCGGGACAAGGCCGCCGAAGTCGCAGCGGGAAATCGAGATACCCGAAGAGCTGACTGAAGCCCTTGATGCCGACCCTGAACTGGCCGAGGCCTTCGCCGCCCTCACCCCGGGCCGCCAGAAGAGCTACCTGCTGAACCTCAAGGGCGCCAAACAGTCGGCAACGCGCACTGCCCGCATCGAGAAGTTCCGTCCCCACATACTGGCCGGCAAGGGAGCACAGGAGCGATAGGGCGGCCGACTGCCCTCAGCCCTGACATGCCCACAAGTGACCCCATGACTTCGCAACCTTCCGCACCCCTCCGCCTGACCTGGACGGACCCGCCCCTGGCGGTCATTCCCACACCCTCGGGGGCCATGACCCTGACCCGCAGCCTGGCGTCAGGTCTGGTCCGCCGGGCGAGCGACCCACCCGGGGTCTTCTGGGGCGTCGGGGATCGCGGGCCGAACATCAAGCCGAAGGACGCCATGGCGCGCTATGGCCTGACGGGTTTGGCGTCCCTTGCGGGTATTGACGGCGCCAGGGTCATGCCCCTGCCGGGCGGCGGTCCCGCCCTGGCCCGGTTCCGGCTGACCGGGGACCAGATCGTGCTTGAAGCCGCCATGCCCTTGAAGGCCATGGACGGATCGCCCCTGACCGGCGTCCCGCCAACCCCGCTCAGCGGCATGGAAAGCGAGCCCGCTTTCAGTCTCGACGGCGAACCTCTGCCGCCCTCCAGCCTCGGCGCCGACACCGAAGGGATCGCCGCCCTGCCCGATGGCCGGTTCTGGATCGCCGATGAGTATGGCCCCTCCCTCCTGCTTGCGCGGGAGGACGGCGTGGTCGAGCGCCGCCTGATCCCCATGGGCGGCATGGCCATGTTCGAGGGCTCTCCTGTGCCGGTGGTGGAGGCCCTTCCCGCCCTGGCCCTGGCCCGCAAACTTAACAGGGGTTTCGAGGGCGTGACCCTGTCGGCCGATGGCGCCGTCCTCTATGTCGCCTTCCAGAGCCCCCTGGCCCATCCCGATCGCACCGCCCATGATGAGGGCCAGATCGTCCGCCTCTGGGCCCTGGATCCCCTGAGCGGCGCCCTGATCGGCGAGCACGCCTACCAGCTCGATCCGCCTGAAAGCTTTGTCCGCGACATCGAAGCCGGGCCCGTCGAACGGTCAGACATCAAGGTCAGCGAACTGACAGCCTTGCCTGATGGCGGCCTGCTGGTGCTGGAGCGGGTGACCCATTCCACCCACATCTACCGGGTCCGACCCGGCCCGGAGACCGCCCTGAGCCCCATCTGGAGCGATCCTGAGCACAGGCCCACCCTGGAACAGGCGGGACAGGACGGCTTTGCCATCCTGGACAAGGAACTGGTCCTCTCCACCGATGTAGAGACCGCAATCTGCGGTGACCTCGAAGGCATGATCCTGATCGGGCCGCATGACCTGCTGCTGGCCAGCGACAGCGACTACGGCATTGAGGGCGGGGAAACCGAGTTCTGGCAGGTGCGATTGGGCTAGCCACCCTCGATCATCGCCACCCGGGCGGAGTGCCGGCCGCCCTCGAATTCGGCGGCGAGGAAGGCGTCGACAATCTCCAGGGCCAGGCCCTCGCCCACCACCCGGGCGCCGAGGGCCAGCATGTTGGCGTCATTGTGCTGGCGGATCATGCGGGCTGAAAAGGTATCGCTGCAGACCCCGCAGCGAATGCCCGCCACCTTGTTGGCCGCCATCATGATCCCCTGCCCTGTCCCGCACAGGATGATCCCGAACCGACAATCCCCCGATGCGACGAGCTGCGCCGCCGCCCGCCCCTGTTCGGGATAGGGCGTGCTCTGACCTTCAGCGGGCCCGATATCGACGACCTGCCAGCCCCTGGCCGTCATATGGGCGGAAATGGCCAGCCGTAGGGCGATGGCGGCGTGGTCGCTGGTGAGGGCTATGCGGGGGGTGGGGGACATGGTTCGATCCGATCAGCGGAACTGGATAGCTTGTCACCTAGCGCATTCAATGTGTTCAGCGCGCGTGCAAAAGGCCCAAAACCTCGCAATCCGCCAGGTCCAGACCTTCAGGCTTGGAGAATTAATTCTGCAGCCTGTCGAATTGTCCGCCGGTCGAGGCTCACCTTAGTGACGAGCACGCCGGTGGGCGCGCTGGTCTGAAGCCAGCGGGAAATTTGACTTCCAACGCACCAAGGAGAGAAGTGATGCAATACATGCTCATATTCAATGAAAGCACAGAGATCTTCGCGGCCCGACAGGACCCGGCGCAAGCCGGCCCCTATTGGGGCGCCTGGACGGCCTTCATCGGCGCCATGCGGGAATCCGGGATCATCATCAACGGCGACGGTCTCCAGGGACCGGAAACCGCCACCACCCTGCGTATTCGCGATGGCAAGACCGAGGTGCAGGACGGCCCGTTCCCCGACACCAAGGAAAGCCTCGGCGGATATTTCGTGATCGAAGTTCCTGATCTGGACACCGCCATGACCTGGGCGGCCCGGTCTCCGGCTGCAACCAATGGCAGTGTCGAGATCCGTCCGGTGATGATGGGACCTGCCGCAGGATGAGCGACCCCGCGCGCCTTGCCGCCGAGCGGGTGGCGCGCGGATCCTATGGGCGGCTGATCGCAATGATCGCCGCCCGCTCCGGCGATATCGCCGCGGCCGAAGACGCCCTGGCCGAGGCCTTCCAGACCGCCCTTCGCGTCTGGCCGGAACGGGGCGTGCCGGAAAGCCCTGAAGCCTGGCTGCTCACAGCAGCCCGCCGGACCATCGGCCATGCCTTCCGTCACGAGAAGGTCAAGACTGGCGCGACGCCGACCATGACCACCTTGATCGAGGAACGCGAGGCAGAGCGTCAGGGCCCGTTTCCGGATCACCGCCTGCAACTACTGTTCGTGTGCGCCCACCCGGCCATCGATGAAGGTGTTCGCACCCCGCTCATGTTGCAGACGGTCATGGGCCTAGACGCCGGGCAGATCGCCTCGGCCTTTTTGACGTCTCCTACGGCCATGAGTCAGCGCCTTGTGCGCGCCAAGACCAAGATCCGTGACGCCGGACTTCGGTTTCAGATCCCCGAACCCGAACAACTTTCCGAGCGGCTCTCCGCCGTCCTGCGGGCAATCTATGTGGCCTTCGGAACGGGATGGGATGCAGGGCCCGGCGGAGACGCTGGTCCGGGACTGGTCGAAGAGGCCCTGTACCTCGCCCGGCTCACCGTCGACCTCTTGCCCCAAGAGCCAGAGCCCAAGGGCCTGCTCTCGCTCATGCTCTATTGCCAGGCGCGCACAGAGGCCCGGCGGACCCCCGAGGGCGCCTTTGTCCCCCTGGATGAACAAGATCCCCGACTGTGGTCCGGTAGCATGATCGCTGAGGCGGAAGGCCTTCTGACCACCGCCTCAAAGACAGGGCAGTTCGGACGCTTCCAGGCTGAAGCGGCCATTCAATCGGTTCATGTGATGGGGAGGCTGAATGGCGAGGTGCAATCCGGAGCCCAGGTGGCCCTTTACTACCTCCTGGCCCTGCAAAGCCCGACCATCGGAATTCTTGTGGCTAGGGCGGCGGCCTACGGCGATGTAAAGGGTCCGGACGCTGGCCTGGGGCTGCTCGACCAGATCGACGCCAGCCTGGCCCAGTCCTATCAGGCTTACTGGGCATGTAAGGCGCACCTTCTGCACAAGGCAGGGATGGATGCTGGCCCGGCCTATGACCGCGCCATTGGTCTGTCCAACGACCCCGCTATTCGCGCCTATCTGCAGGACAAGCGGCGGGTTTCAGGGACAGGCGGCGGCAGACAGATGGACCAAGCGTAGCCTCCCCGCAGCTGGTGGCCTAAGCTGACCACTTGGCCGCATGTCGTCGGTCGCCCGAGCACCACCCATGTCCGTCGCCTTCACCAAGGAAGAGGATGCCGAGTCCCAGGCTGCAAACCTGCCCGACCGGCCGATCTCGCCCCATCCCAATCTGGTGACCGCAGCGGGGCTGGCCCAGCTGGAGGCCGGACTGGCCGAGGCTCAGGGCGCCTATGCGGCGGCGCGGGCTGGCGGCGACATCAATACGGACCGGACCGCCATGGCGCGGGCCACGCGGGATCTGCGCTATTTCTCGGCCCGGCGCGCCAGTGCGCAACTTCTGGAGACGCCCGAGGGGGCTGACACGGTGATGTTCGGCCACTCGGTGACCATCGAGCGCGAGGATGGCCGCACCCTGACCTACCGCATTGTCGGGGAGGACGAAGCTGACCCCGCCCAGGGCAGCGTGTCCCACGTCTCCCCCCTCGCCCGGGCCCTGCTGGGCAAGGCGGTCGGCGATGTTGCGCTGGTGAATGGCGCCGAGGTGGAGATCACAGCCCTGGGGAGCTAGCCCCGCCCCCTACTCCCACTCAATTGTCGACAAGTGGGTTAAGTCGTTGAAATAAATATGCAAAAAATATTTTCGGCCCTTGAATGCCGTCAAATATCCCGACAAATTCACTTGGTTTTGAAATCATTGGGGTTTTCGCGATTTTGCCGAAATCCGTGATTTCGGGGTCTATCGTCTCGCAGACGACGCAGGAAACGATCCGGTAACGCCAGTGCATTCCGGAGGTCTCACTCCGGCAAGTTACATCGAGGACAGCGACTTGTCACCAGACGAAGCTTCCGTGTCCTGATTCCACCTGCCTCTCGCGCCAAGCATACAGGGCCTGCCAGAAAACCATATACGAGGGTCCCGGCATCACCTTCATACCGACTTGTTCAACCACATTTCACGAGGTCACATTCTGGAGGAATTCCAGAATGAGGCGCCCATGGCACGCTCCAAAACGGCACGACGCGAATATGAGGAATATGTCTTCCACATCACCGCACCCTCCATGCACTACAGCTTTTCGATCGAGCACGACCGGAAGCTTCGTGAATGGGAGCCTTTCAACGAATACGAGTCACTGCAGTTCGAGACTGAGTGCATCTGGCCCGATCGCTTCAAGGGCCGCAAAGGCACGGCCACGATCCGGCCCGAACCCATTCTCGCTGAACCCAGGAAACTGGCGCCTGATGCGATACAACGAAGCCGCTTTGGCTACATTCACGCGACGCGAAGTGTATTCGAGATTGCCGTCGGGCTGCCGCCGCAAGCCTATTGGCGGCTCGGCGAGGCCATTGCCTCAGGGCTGATCTGCTCAATGCTGACCAATGGTAAGGTCGACGTGCGATCCTTCAACAGGATCACCTCGGTCTCGTTCTATGGCCAGGAATTCGACCCAGTTGCTTACGTGGGCTAGTCCTTCCACGGAGCGAACCCTTCACGCCCCGTGGACCACCAACCCCAGTCAAACAGGTCCCCCTAGTCCTGCTTCGCCTGGACGACCGGCCGGGAGAGAAATCGCTTCGCTTCATCCACCCCGCCTGAGAGAAGCTCTATTTACCCGGATAAAATAAGGAGTAATAACATCCGGGTGAAAAGGAGCTGCAAATGAACCCTATCGACAGGAAGCCCGCATTCGGGGTCTTCGCGGTCATCTGCTCGGCGACAGGCGATGTGTGGGTAGATATCAGCCAGCACGTCGACTCAGAGCGCGACAGCCTGTGGTCCGCCCTCCGCCTCGGGACCAGTCCCCACCAATTGTTGCAGTCGGTCTGGGCGACCGAGGGCGAAGAGTCATTTCGGTTCGAGGAACTCGAGCGCCTGAGGGATGACTATCCGCAGATCGATGTGATTGACGAACTCATAGGACGCGCATCCCTCTGGAAGGCGAGACTGCAAGCCCGGGCGCTTACCTAGAGACTACCGAAGCCCCCTACCCGAACAGATCCCCCTGCACCCACTTCGCCTGGGCGACTCGCCATGAGAGCCCACGGGCCGCTTCATCCAGCCAGCCCGTGACAAAGGCCTTCAGCCCACCGGCGCCCTCCACCAGTCCGCAGTCGAGGAATTCCGAGCGATAACCCGTCTCGGTCACAGGCAGGGGCGCGCCCTTCGGAGCCAGGACCTGAAGCTCAAGGTGGGCATAGGCAAGGTCGAGCTTTGAGACGGAGAGCCCAAGCCAGTCGGCTTCATAGCTGATGGAGATCGAGACCCCGTTCCAGACAAGATGATCCATGACGATGGATCGGCGGGGCAACTGGTCAGCTGGTGCGGATTGAAGAAGCGTCACCTTTAGGTCCTCCAGGCGCCGCAGGACCGTCCCGCGGCTTCATGGAGAGCCCTGATCATGGGCCGCAAAGGCCAGGGTCACACCCCGCGCCCGAAGGGGGCGAGCTGCACGCAGCCGCAGGCGAAGGAAGCGAGCCGGGTTGACCCTGACCAGGCCCGTGACAGACCGCTCGCCAGAAGTCCGCATGGAGGGTTTCGTATGGCAGGTGGGACCGCAAGGTTCGTTGACGGCCCATTTGGCCGTGGTTCAAGCAGCTTTCCGGAGCGCCCGTTCACCTCACCTTGAACTCTGCGGACATCACACCCAATCAGGAGTTCGGTATGGTCTCCCGGCCATAGGCGCGCGAAGCCAGCGCATAGAGCACGGCGGGCATGGCAAGTACGGGAAACAGGGCGATTAGGGCGGCGCGCAGGGAACCTGCAGGGTCTCCCCCAAAGACATCGCTCAACCAGCCAACGGCCAGGGGCCCCAGCCCTGCGCCGAACAGATTTGCGACAAAAAGGGAGATGGCGGATGCAAGCCCCCTCAGTTGCGGCGGCGCTACAGTCTGGATCATGGCGTAGGCCGGGCCGTAAGCCATGGATGCGAGAGACGTACCGATGAAGACCAGCGCCATGGCGAGCCTCGGATCCGGCGCCAGAAGTATGCCGAGCAGCGGCAGGAAAGCTGCCAAATAGGGCAGGCTGGCCAGGCGAAGGGCCCAGCGGGCGTCCCTGCGCATGAGGCCGGTCGCAAGCCAACCTCCCCCAAGCATGCCGCTGATGGATCCCAGACCGTAGCTGAGGCCAAACTGCAGGCCGACAGAAGAAATGGGCATGTGGAAGGCCCGCGAGAAATAGCTCGGGAGCCACTGCAGCAGGCCGGCCATGGCGAAGGCGCCCAGGGCAAAACCGGCCATCAGCAATTGAAATGTCCGGCTCTTGAGAAGTGGGCTCGGGTTTGAGGCAGCCGGAATGGGTTCAACAACGGCATTTCGCCTGGGCTCATCAATCACCGCCAGAACTACAAGCGCGACCGGCAGGCCCACAAAACCAAGAATGACGAAGGTGATACGCCATCCAAAGGCGGCGGCAAGAATTCCGCCGCCAGCCAGGCCAATCAGGGCGCCAAGGGGGGCTCCAGCCGAGTGGATTGCAAGGGCCAGAGGACGACGATGTTCCGGGGCGAGCTCGGTGATCAGGGAATGGGAGGGGGGCACGCCGCCCGCCTCTCCGATGGCCACCAGCATCCGCGCAGCTATGAGCTGGGCAAAGCCCTGCGCCAGGCCAGTGACGGCTGTCATCAGGCTCCAGAAAGTCATGGTGACCGCAATCAACAGAGGGCGTCGGCCACGGTCTGCTATGCGCGCAAGAGGTATGCCGAAGATGGCGTAAAAGGCAGAGAAGGCGAGCCCCGTGAGCAGACCCAGCTGGGTGTCTGACAGGTGCATTTCCGACTTGATCTGCGGCAACAGGACCGACAGCGCTGTGCGATCAATACTGCCTATTGTGTTGGCAAGGAGGAGGACCCCAACGGTCCATGCCAGCTTGTGCCCATGATCACGAAAGATCACTTCGGCGCCCTGCCCGCAGACAGCTCCTGGCGCAGACGCTTCTTGTCGACCTTGCCATAGGTGGTCAGGGGCAGGGCTTCTACAAAGACCACGGTCTTTGGCGCCTTGTAGGCGGACAACCGCGATTTTGCGAAGTCACGCAGCTCTGCGGGGGATGTCGTCCCATCGGAGATCACAATGGCGGTGACGGCCTCACCCCAGTCATCATCAGGCAGGCCAACCACGGCGACTTCCCGGACGGATTCATGCTGACGCAAGGCCGTTTCGACTTCGCTGGAATAGACATTCATGCCGCCGGTGATGATCATGTCCTTGGCCCGGTCGACCAGGAACAGATAGCCATTGTCGAGATAGCCCAGATCTCCGGTCCGCAGCCAGTCGCCTGACAGAGCCGCCGAGGTCGCCGCCTCATCCTTGTAGTATTGGGTGAGAAGGTAAGGCGATCGAACCTCGACTTCGCCGACCGGCGCCTCCGCCGAGGGTGCGATCCGTACCTCCAGGAAGGGGACGGCGCGTCCGCAGGAGGCCAGCAGGGCAGGATCTAGGTGATCTTCCTTGCTCAGGGTGGTGATGAAATTCGGACACTCTGTCTGCCCGTAAATCTGGATGAAAACCGGCCCCAGCTTGGCAAGTCCCTCTTCCAGCCGCGGCCGGCTCATGGGCGCAGCGCCATAGACCACAGTCCGAAGGCTTGAGATCCTGGCTGTGTCGTCGCCCATGGCGTCCAGCAAGCGGTAGAGCATGGTCGGGACCGCAAAGGTCCAGGTCGCCTTGGTCTGCGCGCAGGTTTCGAGGAAGCCGGCTGGATCGAACTTTTGCTGAAGAACCGTGACCCCGCCCTGAAGCAGGCATGCGGCCATGTGGTAACCCGCCGAATGGGGTAGCGGCGTCGTCAGCAGCATGACCTCGTCAGACCGAATGTCGCCACTGACGATGTGAGCGAAGAGGTTCTGCGCCATGCGACCGTAGGCGTGCTGGACAGCCTTCGGCTTGCCCGTTGTCCCGCCGGTATAGGCAAGGATGGCCATGTCGTCCGGGGCCGCTAGGATGGCCTCGTCAATGGGCTGGTGCGAGAGCGCCTCATCCCAGGAGACGTCTTCCTCTTCCCCAGGGGCGCCATCAGGCGCGCAGATCCGTATAAGCGATAGGCCAGGGTCCAGGCCCTCGGGCTTTGGCAATCCGGCATGGGCGATGAGGACCTGGGCTTCAGCATGCTGCAGGCAATATGCAAGCTCCATCCGGCCCATGAGTTCATTCAAGGGGATCCGGACCGCGGCGAGCTTCAGAATGGCCAGCTCGGAGATCACATATTCCGCCGAGTTACGCAGATGCAGGGCAATCCGGGACCCGCGCCCCAGACCTCGATGCTTCAAGTATCCCGCAAGCCGATCGGAACTGGCGTCGAGGTCGGCGTAGGTCAGCCTTTGCCCACCAACAATGAGGGCTGTACGCGAGCCATGACGGCTGATTGCGCCAAGGAGCAGGCTGGCCGAGGTTGGCCTCGTCGTCATTGCTCAAATCCCCAATCACGCACACATTCAATTGTGGGTAATTTAGAAGGTACGTTTGTACCTGTAAAGGACCGGCGGGATTGATTGGCGGTGGGCCGCGCGTAGGCTATGGCAATGAACAGCAACCCAGGGGAGCCTCGCGCACGATGCGCCTAGATCGTCCGAACACCGTAAGCGAGCGGCATCGCGATCTGATTGACGCGCTGGAGCGGCTGTTTCTCGAGGAGGGCTTTCGCGATGTCACCGTCGATGAACTCGCCGCGCGCCTGAAATGCTCGAAGCGGACGCTTTACGCCCTGGCCTCCAGCAAGCAGGAACTCTTCCTTCTGGTTGTCGAGCGTTGGCTCGAACGGATCCGGCATCTGGGCTGGCAGGGCGCCTTGCAACACGATGATCCAGAAAAGCGGATCATCGCCTATCTCGATCCAGGCGTGAGCCAGTCCCAGGCCGCGAGCCGAAGGTTTCTGGAGGATGTTCAGAGCTACAGGCCGGCCCTCGCCCTGCTCGAAACACATCAGCGCGAGCGGACAAAAGTCCTGCGGGACATTGTCGAAGACGGGCAGCGCCGCGGTCGCTTCAGACCCTTCCATACGGCCCTGGTCGCAGAGGTGTTCCTGGCCGCTGTCGGAAGATTGAATGAACCCAATTTCCTGGAAAATGCCGGGATCAGCTTCAGCGACGGGTTTTCCGAGCTCTATGAGCTCTTCCTGAAAGGCCTCTTCGCGCCTCAGGCCTAGGGCCAAGCCTGACGCAGAAAGTCGCCGACCTCGCCGATGGCCGCGATGGTTTCCGGAAACCGCGCCAGCAGAGGGAAGGTGTGTGGCGCTTCCTCATAGATGGACACACGCGCATCAACGCCCGACGCCCGCGCCTTGTCGACAAACCGCACCGAGTCATCGCGCATCACCTCGGTGCTCCCGACGATGAAAAGCATTGGCGGCAGGCCTGAGGGATCTCCCCAGAAGGGCGAAGCCGCCGGGTCCGTGGGATTGTGGCCCTGGAGGTAGTGCATGGCCTTGTGGATGATGGCCTGTGGACCGAACAAGGGGTCAGCCTCGGCATTGGCTACGTGGGATGGCCCGGTCATCGCCAGGTCGGTCAGGGCTGACAGAAACGCCAGTCGACAGGGTGGCGCCTCCCCTGTCGCAAGCCTGGCCATGACCACGGACAAAACCAGAGCTGCTCCGGCCGAGTCGGCGATCACGGCTAGATTTTCTGCCCCACGCGCCGCGATGAGATGGTCCATGGCGCTGCCAACGTCCTCATAGGCGGCCGGAAACGGATGCTCCGGGGCGAGCCTGTAACGGACAAGGCAGGCGTCAGACCCCGTCGCCGACGCCAGTTCATCGATCAGCTGCCGATGGGTGTCATTGGCGTCAAAACAAAAGCCGCCCCCCGCCACATAAACGACCAGGCGCTGGCATGCGGCGCCCGGCCTCATTTCCACCTGGCCTTCGCCGACCGGAAGCAGGGTGGACTGCAGCTCAAGGACGGGCGCCGCCTCGCGGGCGGCCCTCATGGCGATGGGGTCATAATCTGCATTGAAAGCCGCCTTCAGCGCGTCACGCGCATGCTGATTGAAGGCCTGAAGTTCTTCGCTGGGCATCGGCATTGACCTCTCGGGGGTACTTATGTACCCTCTTTCGTACCACTGAAGGCAGCTCTTTGGAAGCGGCCCGGTTTAGGGGAGGTTCAAATGGTCAAGTTGGGAAGTCGTAATCGTCAGTATCGTGCGCTTCTGCTGGGGAGCGCGATCGGCGCTGCCTTCGCGGGCCTGGCCCCCTCGGTCGTTTATGCGGCCGAGACCAATGGCGGGACGATTGAGGAAGTCGTCGTCACCGCCCGCAAACGCTCGGAGTCCCTGCAGGACGTTCCCTTATCGGTCAGCGCCTACACCGGAACAAAGCTTACGGAGTCCGGCTATTCGGACCTCAGCAACATATCCCGGGTCGCCCCCGGCGTTTATTTCGAGGCTCCGGATCGCTCGCGGCCGCTGATTTATGTGCGCGGCATTGGCACGCGCTCATATGATGGGGGCAGCGATCCTTCGGTCGGTGTCTTCATTGACGGCGTCTACCAGGGGCGTTTCGGCGGCCTGATGGTTGACCTGAACGATCTCGCACGGGTCGAGGTCCTCAAGGGCCCGCAAGGTACGCTCTATGGACGCAACACCATTGGCGGCGCGATTTCCATGGTGACCCGCGACCCGACCAACGAGGTCAAGGGGCGTATCGAGGCTGGCGCCGGAGCTTCAGCCATTTCCGGGGACAATCTCTATTCCCTCTCTGGCGGTGTTTCCGGTCCGATTGTTCAAGACAAGCTGCTCGGCCTTTTCAGCGCCACCTACAATTCCCGGGACGGCTACCAGCCGGTTCGGACCCAGGCGGGCGTGGCCACAGGCGTTCGGGGCGGGAGCGAAGATTCCCTGAGCCTGCGCGGCAAACTGAACTGGACGGTGTCAGATGACCTGACCGTCAAGCTTGCGGCCGACTATACGCATATGGACGGCCCGCCCCTGATTCTGGTGAGCGACCCACTGGGCAAGGGCCTTGGTCCAGGCGCCCTGTCGCCAGGCTTTACGGTCCCGGCCGTAACCAACGATCCCTACCACCCCTACAGCGATGCAACGGACGTCTTCCTGAAGAAGAAGATGTATGGCGGCTCGGTGACGGCTGACTGGAATCTCGGCAAGGTGACTCTGACCTCGATCACGGCTGCGCGAAAGCTGAAGATCGACGAGATCAACGACATCGATGCGACCTCCCTGCCCTTCTACACCAATCCGGTGACCGATGACGCCGAGCAGGTCTCCCAGGAACTGCGCGCCAGCTATGCCGGCGAGAAGGCCAACTGGCTGCTCGGCGCCTATTATGGTCATGAGATCGATGACCGGACTGACAGCCTGGTCTTCGGGTCGGCGGCCTTTTTGAGGCTGATCAGCGGGGGGCCGACCACCTGGCGCTTCCACGTCAAGGCGGTGTCGACAAGCAAGGCCCTGTTTGGCCAGTATTCCTGGAACTTTACCGACAAGCTCTCCACCACAATCGGCGCCCGCTATAGCGAAGATGACAAGGACGTCCTCTATGACACCGACAACTCAGCGCCGCTGAAGATCGGCGTTGCGCCCTTCCTGCGCGATGTGTCCCGCAACTGGTCATCCTTCGATCCGTCGGTGAGCGTCAGCTACAAGTTCACCCCCGACATGATGGCCTATGCATCCTGGTCGAGCGGCTACAAGGTTGGCGCCTTCCAGTTCTTCGCAACATCGGCCCTTACAGCCGATCAGGTAGCCTCGCCGGAAAAGGCCAAGTCCTTTGAAGTCGGCATCAAGTCGACCCTGCTGGATCACCGTCTCCGCCTGAATGCCGCAGCCTTCCATATCGATTACAAGGACCTGCAGCTTCTGCGCCTGGTGCCCGCCCCGGCGCCGATCACGTCCCTCATTGTGATCGGCAACGCCGCCAACAGCAAGATTGACGGACTTGAGCTGGAGGGACAGGCGATCTTCACTGACGCCCTGTCGCTCGACTTCTCCTACGCCTATCTGAATGCGCGGTTCGACAAATACCTGTTCCGCCCCGGGCAGGATTTCAGTGGCAACACCATGCCCCGGTCCCCCAGAAACACGGTCAGTCTCGCCGGCAATTACGACCAGGACATTGGCCCGGGTCACCTTACCGCGAGGCTCTCCTACGCCTGGCGCAGCAAGATCTTCTTTGAGTCCGACAACAACACCATCGACATCAACTCCAGCGAGGGATCGTTGGGGCTTATCGACGCCTCGGCCTCCTACAAGATCAATAACTGGACAGCCGGCGTCTGGGGGCGGAACCTCACAGACGAGCGTTACCGGCGTCAGGCTCTGAACTCCACGGGCAACGCCCAACGCAATGTCTGGGCAGAGCCGCGCACCTTCGGCGTCAGGGTCGGCTACGACTTCTAACGGAGCCAACCATGAAACTCGTAACCTTCACCCTGGCAGACGCCAGCGAGCCGAGACTGGGCGCCCTGATCGACGAGGGGCAGGTCCTTGACCTGCAACTCGCCCAGGTCGCCATTCATGGACAGCCCCATCCCGACCTTGTCTCCATGCAGGCGCTGATCGAGACCGAAGGGCCTGGACTGGAACGGGCAAAAGCCCTGGCTGCGGCCCTGCCGGAGTCCGGACTTCTGCCCAGGGCCGAAGTCCATCTGCTGGCGCCGCTTCCGCGGCCCGTGCAGATCCGTGACTGCATGTGCTTTGAGGGTCACCTCGTGGGTTCAGCCGAGGCAGTGATGCGCCGCACAGGCGCCAATGAGCCGACGGAGCGGCAGAAGGCCATGGCGGCCGCCTTCAAGGATCGCCCCATTTACTACAAGGCCAACCGCTTCGCGGTTACGGGCCCTGACACCACGGTCAATTGGCCGCCCTACTCCAAGGTGATGGACTATGAGCTCGAAATGGGCTGCGTCATCAGCCGGCGCGGGGTCAATATTCCCCACGATCAGGCCAGCAGCCACATCTTCGGGTTCACCATCTTCAATGACTTCAGCGCCCGCGACACCCAGGGCGCAGAGATGGCGAGCGGCCTTGGACCGTCAAAGTCCAAGGATTTCGACAACGCCAACGCCCTGGGCCCCTGCATTGTCACCGCCGATGAATTCAATCCCTATGACGCGGCGATGATCGCCCGCGTGAATGGTG
The DNA here is from genome assembly GCA_002256425.1 of Alphaproteobacteria bacterium PA2. Taxonomy (NCBI): domain Bacteria; kingdom Pseudomonadati; phylum Pseudomonadota; class Alphaproteobacteria; species Alphaproteobacteria bacterium PA2. The sequence goes on from NKIZ01000001.1 coordinate 2,209,788, forward strand.
AGATCCGCTCGGAGGGCCATTCCAGCAGCATGACCTATTCGTTCGAGGACCTGATCAGCTTCATCAGCACCAGCGAAACCCTGCACCCCGGGGAGATCCTTGGGTCGGGCACAGTTGGCGGCGGATGCGGTCTCGAACAGGACCGACTTCTTGAGAGCGGCGATGTCATTGAACTCGAAATCGTTGGCATCGGGCGGCTCGCCAACCGCGTCGTCGCCTCCCCCAAGACCTGAACAGACGGAGGACCACATGACTATGGAAGTTGAAACGCGCCTGGCCGCCCTCGAACGCCAGCTGCAAGACCTCTCGGACCGCGAAGCGATCCGCAACATCATTCATCGCTATTGCCGGGCCGCAGACCGGTGCGACCTGGAAGCCTTCAAGTCCTGCTATTGGCCCGATGGCTATGACGACCACGGGTTCTTCGGCGGCAACGCTCACGAATTCTGCGAGTATGTGATCCCTGTCCTGAAGCAGGTCGACTCCAGCATCCACGCTATCACCAACACCATCATTGATCTCAAGGGCGACCGGGCCTTCTGCGAAAGCCAGTGGTCCGTGGTCCACCGCCTGCGCAATCCGGAGGGGGATGGGTTCCTCGATTACTGGCACCAGGGCCGCTATATCGACATCTTCGAAAAGCGCGATGGGGAGTGGAAGATCCTCACCCGCACCATTGCCGGGGATATGGATCGCCTGGTCCGCACCAAGGACATGCGGACGATCTTGGACCAGTTCTCTGGCGTCGAGACCCGTGGGCCAGAGAACCGGACTGACCGGGGCGCCCGGAGCCCGCACGACCCTGTTTATGTGGGCTTTGATCTGCCGGTCATTGGACAGATGCGGGACCCCATGCCTGATCTCTGGGCCGGCTTCTACGCTCTCGACAAGGTCCTGTAGGCGCCAGGCGTGGACGTCTTCATTGCAGGCGTCGGCATGACCTCATTTGGCGAGCACCCCGCGTCCAGCGCCGGGTCGCTCGCCAAACTGGCGCTGACAGAGGCACTTGCTGACGCCGGATGTGATCTGCAGGCCATAGAAGGCGTCTGGTTTGCGAACACCGGACAGGGCGCCCTCGAAGGCCAGCACATGATCCGCGGTCAGGTGGCCTTGCGGCCCCTGGGTTTTCAGGGCGGCCCCATCGTCAATGTGGAAAATGCCTGTGCGAGCGCCACGACCGCTCTGCACGGCGCCATCACCTATCTCCGCTCTGGCGCCGCTGACATTGTCCTGGCCCTTGGCGCGGAGAAGATGACCCATCCCGACCGAAGCCGATCCTTCGCCCTTTTCGACGCCGGGTGGGATGTCAGCGATCCTGACGCCAACCGGCGGATACTCCTCGCCTTAGGGGGAATGGATGAGGCTGACCTGCCGCCGCCTGCGGCGCGGCGCAGTGTCTTCATGGACGTCTACGCAGCCTTCGCCCGCCAGCACATGCGGCTCTATGGCTCGACACAGAGACAGTTTGCAGCGGTGTCAGCCAAGAACCATGGGCACTCCGTCGCCAACCCGCGCGCACAATTTCGGCAGGCCTTCTCCGTAGATGAGGTGGAGGCGGCGCGCGGCATTGTCTGGCCCCTCACCCTGCCCATGTGTGCGCCCATCTCGGATGGAGCTGCCGCCGCTGTCGTTTGTAATGCCAGAGGCCTGCAAAGGCTCGGCGCTGCGGGTCGTGCCATCAGGGTCCGGGCCTGCATCCTTGGATCCTCCATCAACCGGGCGCCCGACGATCTGCAGAACCACCTCGGCAGGATCACGGCACTGAAGGCCTATGAAGCGGCTGGCCTTGGCCCTGAAGACATCGACCTGGCGGAAGTCCATGACGCAACGTCGGTCGGAGAAGTCATCCAGGTGGAAAACCTCGGCCTTGTCCCGTTTGGCGAAGGCGGCAAGGCGGCGATCAGGGGTGACACAGCCCTGGGGGGCCGCATTCCCGTCAACACGTCCGGCGGCCTGGAGAGCAAGGGCCATCCGATCGGCGCCACCGGTCTCGGACAGGTCTTTGAACTGGTCGACCAGCTTCGGGGAGAGGCCGGGTCGCGTCAGGTCCCGAACGCCAAGGTCGCCATCGCTGAGAACGGCGGCGGTCTCTGGGGCATTGAGGAAGCGGCCTGCGCCATCACCATCCTGTCGAGGTAGGCTGGCTTCCCGGCCAGAGCAGCTTCCGGTGCGAGCCCATTCATGTTCAGGCCTGGGGCGATCGGGACCAGGATCCTCGGCGTCCCTGCACTTCCCATTTCAGGTCACCAGATCCTATAAGGGATTAAATATGACCTCAATCGTGCCTTTGCATGCCTTATGGATCATATTTGATCCTTACCACTTAAGGAATTGACCGATTTTTAATGGATTATATATGATACTCCAAATGCGATTATAGCGAATTAGAGATCATAAATGCCCCTCAATCAGGCCGCTGTATCCGGAACCGTCGAGACCAGCCTTCAGGATCTGGGTCTGCGGCTGGCGAAGGTCCGCCTGAGCCGCAACCTGACCCAGGCGCGACTGGCGCAAGAGGCTGGCGCCTCCCTGCCAAGCATCAAGAGGCTGGAGGCCGGCAGGAACATCTCGCTCGACACCTTCCTGCGGGTCCTGCGCGCCCTCAACCTCGGCGATCGAATCCTCGACATCCTTCCCAATCCTGAAGTCCGGCCGGTGGAGCGCGTTCAGAATGAAGGCCATGAGCGCCGTCGCGCCCGAAGCCAGCCGGAGGCGCCCAGGGCCACGGACTGGGCCTGGGGCGATGGGGAAGACCAATGACCAACGCCACCGTCCGCCTGTGGGGCAGAGACATTGGCGCGGTCAGCTGGATCGATGACCGAGCCATCGGCGTCTTCCAGTACATGCCCGATTTCGTCCAGAGCCAGATTGAGCTGGCGCCCTTCATGATGCCGTCGAGCCCCGACCCTTACGAGTTTCCCGGCCTGCCCCGGGAGGCCTTCAAGGGCCTTCCGGGCTTGCTGGCGGACTCGCTGCCCGACAGGTTCGGCAACGCCCTGATCGACGCCTGGCTGGCCCTGCAAGGCCGATCGGCCGGTAGCTTCAATCCGGTCGAACGCCTCTGCTATATCGGGACGCGGGGCATGGGCGCCCTGGAGTTTCACCCGACAATCCTGAGGGAGCCACGCAAATCCCGGCGTCTCGAGATCGACGCCCTCACCCGCCTGGCCAATGATGTCTTAAACAGCCGCACAAACCTCACCGGCGTCCTCAAGGGCGAGGATGACCATGAGGCCCTGCAGGAGATCCTGCGCGTCGGCACATCAGCCGGCGGCGCCCGCGCCAAGGCCATACTGGCCTGGAACGAACAGACCGGGGAGTTCCGCTCCGGCCAGGTCGCTGCGGGGGAAGGTTTCACCTACTGGCTGATGAAGTTCGACGGCGTCTCCAACAATCGGGACAAGGAACTGGCCGATCCCCAGGGCTTTGGCCTCATCGAATACGGCTTCTATCTTCTGGCCCGCGCCGCCGGCATCGACATGGCGCCATGCCGTATCCACCATGAGGGCGGCCGATCGCATTTCATGACGCAGCGCTTCGACCGCACCGCCAGCGGCCAGAAGCTCCACATGCAGTCCCTGGCGGCCCTGCGCCACTACGACTTCAATGCGGCGGGCGCCCATTCCTATGAGCAGGCCGTGGAAACCATCCGGCGGCTTGGCCTGCCCGCCCATGACATCGAGCAGCAGTTCCGGCGGGCGGTCTTCAATATCCTGATCCGCAACCAGGATGACCACGTCAAGAACATCGCCTTCCTCATGAACCGCAAGGGCGAATGGCGCCTGTCACCGGCCTTTGACGTCAGCTACGCCTACAATCCCGATGGCAGCTGGACCCACCAGCACCAGATGAGCCTGAACGGCAAGCGGGACCATTTCGATCTCGCCGACCTCGTGAGGTTTGGCGCTTACTGCGACCTCAAGCCCAAAAAGGCCGAAGCCATCATCCGCGAGATCCA